>NZ_JBIAHS010000029.1:0-62895 GCF_042870755.1 Streptomyces sp. NPDC006365 | reverse complement strand
CCAGGGGATGCGCCCGCAGACCGGCTTCGGGGCTCCGCCCCAGGACCCCCTTCGGGGCTCCGCCCCAGGATCCCGGCAGGGGCTGCGCCCGCAGACCGGCTTCGGGGCTCCGCTCCAGGCCCCTTTGGGGCTCCGCCCCAGGCTCCCGCTGGGCGCCCCGCTCCAGGATCCCGGCAGGGGCTGCGCCCGCAGACCGGCTTCGGGGCTCCGCTCCAGGCCCCTTTGGGGCTCCGCCCCAGGCTTCCGCTGGGCGCCCCGCTCCAGGATCCCGCCAGGGGATGCGCCCGCAGACCGGCTTCGGGGCTCCGCCCCAGGACCCCCTTCGGGGCTCCGCCCCAGGATCCCGGCAGGGGCTGCGCCCGCAGACCCGCTTCGGGGCTTAGCCCCGGTCCCCTTGAGGACGGCCGCCGGTAGCGGAGCGCTACGCGTGGCGCAGGACGGTCAGCAACTCGTCCACCAACACTTGATCGCGAGGCTGCGTCAGCCGCTCCTTGGCGGCGACCGGAGGAAGCCACCGGAGGCGGTCCACTTCGTCGTTGGGTGTGAAGTGGCCCTCGGTCGCCTCGGCCGCCCAGTAACTGACTTCCTTGGGGCGGCCGTTGGCCAAGTAGCACACCGTGGGCAGCCGGGGGCCGGGCACGCAATCGAAGCCGGTCTCCTCCTCGACTTCCCGTACCGCTCCCGCGAGCGGGTCTTCGCCGCGCTTCAGCTTGCCCTTGGGGTGCGACCAGTCGTCGTACTTCGGCCTGTGGACCAGGCAGATCTCCAGTTCACTTTCACTGTCGACGGGCGAGCGGCGCCACAGGACGCAGCCCGCCGCGATGACGGGGATGCCGTTGGTCGTCTGCACAGTCCCTCCCTGGGTCACGAAGTACCGACTGTCTCCTTTAACCAGGCCTGCCGGAACGCGAACCTGGCCGCTTCCACCTCGTGTCGCTGATCCGCGTGCAGCACCCCGAGCGCGTACGCCGTCGCCGGGGCAATCCGCGGGGTGCGGGCCGCCGATGCCGCCGCCGTGGCCGCTTCCGCCGCGTCACGGTGCCGGTCCAGGGCCTGGCCGGCGTTCAACAGGCGTACGTCTACGGGGGATTCCGAGCCGTACATGACCTCGCGGGCGTAGCGGTGCAGGCGCAGCAGGAGGCGGACCTGGTGCCAGGGGGCGTCCTGGGGATGCGGGGCCGGGTCCGCGGAGAGGCCGTGGACGAGGGCTTCCGCGTTGTACGGGTGGCCCGCGCTGACCAGAGGCAGTCCGGTGATGGCGTCGGTGAGGCGGTCCTCCGCGGCTGCCGCGAGCGGCTTGAGGTCGGCGCTGGTCGCGGCGGGGGTCAGCGGGACCTCGCTGGCGAGCACGGCGACGCTGTCCGCGACGGCGTGGAAGCGGCTGGAGCCGAGTGCCTGCAGGGCCGCCGAGTGGGCGCGTGTACGGGCCAGGGTCATCTGGCGTTCCAGGAGGGCGCCCGCCTTTGCCGCGCCCACGGTGAGGGTGCTCTTCTCCTGACGCGGTTCTGACGCCGCCTGTGCTGGGATCGGGGAGCAGCCGGACAGCCGGTTCAGTGCCCCCAACAGCCGCTCAAGGCGAGCCGCGTACGCATGCTCGCGCGCCAACGTGCCCGACAACCACGCCAGTTCGGGGCGCATGCCCTCCGACCAGTCCGTGTCCAGGAGCGGGCGGAAGGTGTGGAGCGTGCCGCTGATGCGGCGGGCCGAGCGGCGCAGGGCGCGGGCCGCGTCGACGGTCTCCTCCGTGCCGTTGCCGCCGCCGTTGGACGACGTGCCGCCGGTCTCGCGGTGCTGGCGCAGCGCGCGGAGGAACTCCGTGGCCTGGGCCTGAAGGTAGGCCTCCAGGGTGTCCCCGGCCACGGGGCCGGCCGCAGGGTCAAGGTGTTGCTTTGCCACGCCGGCGCCTCCGGGCGTCTATGAGCATCTCCTGGACATTGCGCAGCTGCTGTCCGTCGCCGTCGGCCGCGTGGCGAGTCCACTCGCCGTCGGGGCCGAGGTGCCAGGAGGAGGTCTTGTCGGACATGCCGGTCTCGAGGAGCCGGCTGAGCGAGGCCCGGTGGGCCGGGTCCTTGACCCGGACCAGGGCCTCGATCCGGCGGTCGAGGTTGCGGTGCATCATGTCGGCGCTGCCGAACCACACCTCCGGCTCGCCGCCGTTGCCGAAAGCGAAGATGCGGGAGTGTTCGAGGAAGCGACCGAGGACGGAACGTACTCGTATGTTCTCGGACAGATCGGGCACGCCGGGCCGCACCGCACAGATGCCCCGCACCCACACGTCCACCGGGACGCCCGCCTGGGAGGCGCGGTAGAGGGCGTCGATGACCGCCTCGTCCACCATCGAGTTGACCTTGATACGCACGTACGCGGGACGTCCGGCGCGATGGTGCTGCGCCTCCTTGTTGATCCGTGCGATCAGGCCGTCGCGCAGGGACTTGGGGGCGACGAGGAGGCGGCGGTAGGTCTCGCGGCGGGAGTAGCCGGAGAGCCGGTTGAAGAGGTCGGAGAGGTCCGCGCCGACCTGGGCGTCGGCGGTCAGCAGGCCGATGTCCTCGTACAGGCGGGCCGTCTTCGGGTGGTAGTTTCCCGTGCCCACATGGGAGTAGCGGGCCAGCGTCTCGCCCTCCTGGCGGACCACCAGCGACAGCTTGCAGTGCGTCTTCAGGCCGACGAGCCCGTACACGACATGGCAGCCCGCCTCCTCCAGCTTGCGGGCCCACTTGATGTTGGCCTGCTCGTCGAAGCGTGCCTTGATCTCGACCAGGACGAGGACCTGCTTGCCGGACTCGGCGGCGTCTATGAGAGCGTCCACGATCGGTGAGTCGCCGGAGGTGCGGTACAGCGTCTGCTTGATCGCCAGCACGTCCGGGTCCGTCGCGGCCTGCTCCAGGAAGGCCTGCACGGAGGTGGAGAAGGAGTCGTACGGGTGGTGCAGCAGGACGTCGTGCTCCCGCAGGGCGGCGAAGATGTCCGGCGCGGACGCCGACTCGACCTCGGCGAGATCGCGATGGGTGCCCGCGACGAACTTCGGGTACTTCAGTTCGGGCCGGTCGAGACGGCTGATGCCGAAGAGGCCGGTGAGGTCCAGGGGGCCGGGCAGCGGGTACACCTCGGCCTCGGAGACCTTCAGCTCGCGCCTGAGGAGATTGAGGACGTACGGGTCGATGGACTCCTCGACCTCCAGGCGCACCGGCGGCCCGAAGCGGCGCCGCATGAGCTCCTTCTCCAGGGCCTGGAGCAGGTTCTCGGCGTCGTCCTCCTCGACCTCCAGGTCCTCGTTGCGGGTGACCCGGAACATGTGGGTCTCCAGGACCTCCATCCCCGGGAAGAGCTCCTCGAGGTGGGCGGGTGCCGAGATCACGTCCTCCAGCGGGACGTAGCGGCCGGGGGAAGCCTCCAGGAAGCGGGAGAGCAGCGGCGGGACCTTCACGCGAGCGAAGTGACGGTGACCGGAGATCGGGTTGCGGAGGTCGACCGCGAGGTTGAGGGACAGGCCCGAGATGTAGGGGAAGGGGTGCGCCGGGTCGACCGCGAGGGGGGTCAGGACCGGGAAGATCTGGTTGCGGAACAGCGTGAAGAGACGGGCCTGCTCCTTCTCCGTCAGCTCGTTCCAGCGGACCAGGTTGATGCCCTCCTCCGCGAGCGCGGGGGCGACGTCCTCCTGGTAGCAGGCGGCGTGCCGGGCCATGAGCTCGCGGGAGCGGGCCCAGATCATCTCCAGCACTTCACGCGGCTGCAGACCGGAGGCCGAGCGGGTCGCGACGCCGGTCGCGATACGCCGCTTCAGGCCTGCCACGCGGACCATGAAGAACTCGTCAAGGTTGCTGGCGAAGATCGCGAGGAAGTTCGCCCGCTCCAGGAGGGGCGTGCTCGGATCCTCGGCGAGCTCCAGAACGCGCTCGTTGAACGCGAGCCAGCTGCGCTCCCGGTCCAGGAACCGGTTCTGCGGGAGCTGGGCGCCGGCGCCGTCGGCCTCCTCGTACGCGTCGAGGTCGGCGTCGAGGTCGGGCTCCAGGTCGGAGACCACGGCCGCCACGGTGTGCGGGCGGTGCGCGGCGATGGAGCCGACGGAGGGCTGAGCGTGCTGAACCTGGACTTCGTGCTGGGTCATGAACCCATTGTTCCGTGCCGGAACCGGAACGGGCGCGTCAGAAGAAGCGGGCGGGAGCGCGGCGACGAACTGAAGGCTCCTGGTCTCCTGCACAGGCGAGGGCTCGTTCTCCGGGGGAGGCGAAGGCTCGGGGACGGAGGGGGTCATTCGCCGAGCGTCGCAACTCTGTCTGAATCGATGGTTACGGCGACATGACGTGCGGGATAGCGGGGGGCGGCCCCCGGACGTCTACACGTCCGGGGGCCGGTACGCCCTTACCCCCGCAAGGGGCGTACGGGACAAGGGTGCAGGGGGTCAGCCGGTCCGGCGGCGCAGGAGCCAGAAGGCGGTGGCGGTGGCGAGCGCGGCGACGGCCAGCGCGATGGCGGCGTCCACGAACTGCAGGGGCCAGAAGTGGGACGGCGGGTGGAAGGCGCGGTAGTACCCGGCGATGTCCGCGTCCGGTACGCAGTCATAGCCCGGAGGCATCCGGGAGCAGACGTGGCCGCCCGTCACCCGCTCGCCGGAGACGAGCACCATCCCGTTCTCCACCTGGAAAGCGGAGCGCGGCAGCCCACCGAAGGTGTTGCTCGTCTTCTCCACGGTGGGCCACAGGTCCTCCCGGGAGCGCTCCAGGATGTTGTAGAGGAACAGGGTGAGGACGAAACCCACGCCGGCGGCGGGCAGGGCCCGTCTCGTGGCCAGCCCGGCGAGTGCGCCGAGGGCCAGGCCCGCGAGGACGTAGGTGACGGCGACCGGCCCGGTGGAGACGAAGACGTCGGGGTAGTACCAGTCCCTGGCCAGGTCGGGGTTTTCGTCCTGCCGGGCCCAGACGTTCAGCAGGACCGCCGCAGTGGTGCCTGCGGTCAGCAGCAGCGCCGGGACGGCGAGCTTGGCGGCGAGCCAGCGCAGCGGGGTGACCGACTGGGTCCAGGCCAGCAGCGCGGTGCCGCTCTCCAGCTCCCGGCCGATGAGGGCGCCGCCCGCCCAGGCGGCGACGGGGAACATCAGGTACGACAGGGCCGTGGTGGTCAGCGACAGGACGGAGCCGTAGCTGTCGGCGAGCTCGGTGAACTGCTCGCAGGAGGGCACCCAGGCGCGGGGTGCCCCGCAGGCCCTGTTGGCCGCACGGGCGTCGTCCCCGACGACGTACAACCAGACCATGGCGGCCGCGAAGGCCACGAGTGAGGCGCCCGCGACGTACAGCGCCGTGCGGTGCAGGCGCAGCACCGCCCAGGTCAGGCCGTGCGGAGTGAGCGGTGCCCGGCGGCGGGCGGCCGCCGGGGCTGCGGCGACGGCGGTCATGCGGTGGCCTCCTGGGCGGCGGTGGGGTCGAGGAGCAGCGCCGGGGCGTCCGGACTGCGGAGGTGGGCGAGGACCAGCTCTTCGAGGGACGGCGCGGCGGTCTGCCAGGGGCCGTCGAGCGGGCCGGCCTGGCGGACGAGGGCGGTGGTCTGGCGGCCAGAGGTGCGGGACTCGACGACGGTGTGCCGGGCGAGATCCGCGAGGGCGTCGGCCGGGCCGGTGATCAGGGTGTGCGCGGCGAGCAGGTCCTCCAGGGGGCCCGCGACGCGAACCCGGCCGGCGCCGAGCAGCAGGAGGAAGTCGCAGGAGCCCTCGAGTTCGGCGACGACGTGCGAGGACATCACCACCGTGGTGCCGTTCTCGGCGGCCTCGGCGAGCAGGGTGCCCATCAGTTCGTGGCGGGCCAGCGGGTCCAGGTCGGCCATCGGCTCGTCCAGGAGGAGGAGTTCGGCCCGCTTGCCGAGCGCCAGGGCGAGCGCGACGCGGGTGCGCTGGCCGCCGGAGAGCGAGCGGACGCGGGCCTTGGGGTCCAGGTCCCCTTGCCTGACGACCCGTTCGGCCACGGTGGCGTCCCAGCGACCGGGGTTGAGCTCCTGGCCGAGGCGCAGGGTGGCCGCGACGGTGAGCTGGGGGTGGAGGGGCTTGTCCTGGGCGACGTACGCGATACGCGTGCGGGCCTCGGTGGGGCCGGTGCCGAGCACGGTGAGCGCGCCCTCGGTCGGGCCGAGCAGTCCGGCGGCGATGGCGAGCAGGGTCGACTTGCCGGCGCCGTTGGGGCCGACGAGCGCGCAGACCCGTCCGGCCGGGAGCCGGAAGGCGCAGTCGCGCAGCGCCCGTTTCCCTTGTCGCCGACCGAACTTCCTGCCCAGCGCGACCGCCTCGATGGCGGTGTCCGTCATGTCCGTTCTCCCTCTATGTGCTTGAACTGCTCGTCGAGTACGGCGGCGAAGAGTGCGGCCACGTCGTCGTGGTCGAGCCCGGCCTCGCGGGCCCGGGACGCCCACGCGGTCAGCTCCGCTCGCAGTGGTGAGTCGGCCGGGGCGGCGCCCAGCGAGCGTCGTACGAACGTGCCGAGGCCGCGCCGCGCCTCGACCAGACCCTCGCGTTCCAGCTCGCGATATGCCTTCAGGACGGTGTTCGGATTGATGGCGGTGGCCTCCACGACCTCACGGGCCGTGGGGAGCTTGTCGCCGGGTTCGAGCAGGCCCAGGCGCAGCGCGTGCTTGGTCTGCTGAACGATCTGCACGTAGGTGGCGACGCCGCTGCGCCGGTCGATGCGGTACGCGACCACAACAACCACCCTTTCACTAATTGAGTAGTGAAAGGGTGGTGCAGGGTGCGGGTTCATGTCAAGGAAAAGGCGGGACCGGAACAGGGCGGGTCGCGGGTGCCAAGGTTTTCCGGAATCCCGTGAACCGATCGGCGGGGCTCGTCCGATGAAGGGGCGTGAGGGAAACGAGAAGCGACGGGGAGCTGCTGCGGGCGGTCGCGGCGGACGGGGACCGGCGCGCCTTCGAAGAGCTGCATCGGAGGTACGCACCGTGGCTCACCGCGCGGCTGCGCGGACGGTGCTCCGATGCCGGGGTCGTCGACGACGTCGTGCAGGAGACGTTCCTCGCCGTGTGGCGGGGCAGCGCCCGGTACCGGAAGGACGGCGATGTGGCGGGGTGGCTGTGGCGGATCGGCTCGCGGCGACTGATCGACGAGCTGCGGGGCGACGGGGCACGGGGCCGGTTGCGGCAGGCGCTCGCCCGGCTGCGGCACCGGGACGAGGCGTCCGCGGAGGAGCGCGTGCTCGCGGGGGTTGAGCACGGGGACCTCGCGGGCGCCCTGATTCGGTTGTCGCCCGAGCTCAGGGCCGTTCTCCAGGCCACGGTCATCGACGGGCTGACCACCCGGGAAGCGGCCGTCCTGCTGGGCATTCCGCCCGGCACGGTCAAGACGCGGGCGCTGCGGGCCCGCAAGCAGCTGCGGGAGGAGTTGGCATGAGCTGGCATGTAGCCAAGGACGATCTCCGTGCCTATGTACGAGGCGAACTGGCGCCGCCCGCGCTCTGGTCCGCCGACACGCACCTCGCCGCCTGCGCCGATTGCCGGGCCGTGCTGACCGAGGTCGGCGACCCAGTGGCGCTGGCCGAGAGCTGGGAGCGGCTGGACGCCGAGCTGGACGCGCCTCGGCCGGGGCTACTGGAGTCGCTGCTGGTGCGGATCGGTGTCGCCGACCACACGGCGCGGCTGCTGACAGCCGCGCCCGTGCTCCGCCGTTCCTGGCTGCTGGCGATCGCCGCGGTGCTGCTGATGACGGTGGCGGCGGCCTACTCGGCACAGTCCGGCTCCTCGCCGACGCTGTTCCTGGTGCTCGCGCCGCTGCTCCCGCTCGCGGGGGTCGCGCTGTCGTACGGGCCCTCGCTCGACCCGACGTACGAGATGGCCGTCGTCTCTCCGCTGCACGGCTTCCGGCTGCTGATGATCCGGACGGTCGCCGTCCTGAGCGTCGGGCTCCTCCTCAACGGGCTCGCGACCCTCGCCCTGCCCGCGTACGGGCTGCGCGCCCTGGCCTGGCTGCTGCCCGCGCTCGCCCTCACCGCGACGGGGCTCGCGCTGACGGCCCGGCTGGGCCCGGTCCTCGCGCCCGCCCTGGTCGGCGGGACCTGGATCGCGCTGCTGTCGGTGGCGCACGCGACTGCCGCGCGCGACGAGACGCTCGCGCCGTTCACGGCGGCCGGGCAGGGCGTCGCCGGTGCGGTCGCAGCCCTCGCCGCCGGGCTGCTCTATCTCGTACGGGACCGATTCGACTCCTCGTCCGCGCATGTGCCGTTCGGGGGCTTCTCAGACGGAGGTGTTGTGTGATGTCCGCTGCTGCCACTTCGAGCTCTTCCCGCAGGTGGGTCGTGCTGCTCAAGGCCGGGGCGCTCATGGCCGCCAAGGTCGTTGTCGAGCTGCTCCATTTCGCCGCTGTCGTTCTCACGCGGTCCGGCAGCGGCCGGGGATCCTCCAGCAGCGGCGGGGATGACGGGTGAGGGCCTACTTCCTCTTCGCCCTCCTCTCCTTCCTTCCCTTCGTCTTCGTTCTCTTCCACAGGAGTCCCGCATGACCGCCCCACCTACGGCCCCCACGGTCTCCGCCGCCGGGCTGACCCTCCGCTATGGAGGCACAGCCGCCCTCGACGACGTCTCCCTGCGGCTGACGGAGGGCGTGACCGGGCTGCTGGGCCCCAACGGGGCAGGAAAGACGACGCTGTTGCGGGTGCTGGCCACCGCCGTGCCGCCCGACCGGGGTGCCTTCACGGTGCTCGGGAACGACCCGGGGACGACGGCCGGGAGGCTGGACGTCCGGCGTGCCCTCGGGTATCTGCCGCAATCGCCCGGCTTCCACCCGGACTTCTCGGCCTTCGAGTTCGTCGACTACGTGGCGATCCTCAAGGAGCAGTGGGACCGCGGGGCCCGGCACCGGGAGGTGCGGCGCGTGCTGGATGCCGTCGACCTGTCCGACGTGCGGAACAAGCGCATCAAGAAGCTCTCCGGCGGTATGCGCCAGCGGGTCGCGCTGGCCGCCGCGCTCGTCGGCGACCCCGGTTTCCTCGTCCTCGACGAGCCGACCGTCGGTCTCGACCCCGAACAGCGCATGCGGTTCCGGGAGTTGATCGCGCAGGCGGGGGAGGGGCGGACGGTGCTCCTGTCCACCCACCAGACCGAGGACGTGGCGATGCTCTGCCATCGCGTGATCGTGATGGCCCGCGGCAGCGTCCGCTTCGAGGGCACCCCGGCCGAGCTGACCGCGCGGGCGGCGGGCCGGGTGTGGAGCAGCACGGAACGTGACCCGGCCGCGCTGGCCGGCTGGCGTACCGGCACGGGCTCCTTCCGCAACGTCGGCGACCCGCCCAAGGGGGCCGAACTCGTCGAACCGACCCTGGAGGACGGCTACTTGCTCACCCTCGACGGCGAGAGCGGCAAGGGCACGGGCGGCGCGGCGGGCGCGGAGGTGGCGGCGGCGTGAGCACGATACTCGAGACACCCGCCCGGGCCGTCGAGCCGGCGCACCCGCCACGCCCCTGGGCGGCCACGTTCGCCCTCGCCCGCTTCGAGGCGCGTGAGCTGCGCCTGCACATCTCCGTCATCGCCGTGGCGATCGTGTATGTCGGCTGGATCTTGTGGGGGATCGTTCTGAACGGCGACGACTACCCGGTGCTCCAGAACGTCGACCGGGACACGCAGAGCATGCCGATGCTGTTCGGCCTCGCGGTCATGCTGGTCGTCAACCGTGCCGTCCTGCGCTCCCATCGGCACGACACGGACCGCCACTTCGACGTACTGGTCGTCGAGCCGTGGCGGCGCACCATCGCCCATGTGCTGTCCCTGGTCCCGGCGGTCCTGTTCACCGCGGCGTGTGTCCTCGGGCAGTTCACCTGGGAGGCGCTCAAGCCCGGTGCGGTCGGGCACGGTTCGCCCGCCGAACTGTCCGTGGGCCCGCTGACGGTCCTGCTGTTCGGCGTGCTCGGCGTCTTCGTCGCTCGCGTGATCCGCTCCTCCTTCGCCGGGCCTGTCCTTCTCGTCTTTCTGCTCTTCGTCGTCGGAGCGATTTCGGGCGACGACTGGACGGCGTGGCTGGCCCCGGTCGTCACCGAGAGCGGCAGCACTCCGTTCCCCTCCGACCTGCTGGGCCGCCCCGCAGCCTGGCACGCCCTGTACCTCCTCGGGCTCGGCCTGTTCGCGGCGGCTCTCGCGGTGCTGGTCAGCGGCGGGCGCGCGGTCGTCGTCAAGCAGGTCGTCGTCGGGGCGCTGGCCCTGGCGGTGCTGGGTGCGGTCGCCCAGTCCGGGGGCGTCTCACCCTCACCCGAGGTGACCGCGGCCCGCGAACGGGTGTCGCTCACCCCGGAGAAGGTCCAGACGTGCGTCGAGCACGACCGGTCGACGTACTGCGCCTTCCCGGAGTGGACGGGCCGCACCGCCGACTGGGCCGCGGTGGCCGACCGCGTCCAGAACCTCGCGGGTGGTGCCGCCGGGGGCGAGCGGCTGACCGTACGGCAGCGCATCGACGCCCGCTACGGGCTGGACGACGACCCCGCCCTCGCCCCGTCCACCGAGCGCGGACACGTGACCGCGCTCACGGCCTGGGGCGGCAACCGGATCCCCGAATTCGCGGTCGGCGTCGCGTCCGTACTGGTGGCGGGCGACGAGAAGGCCGCGAGCACCCTGTGCGACGCACGCCTGGTCACGGCCATGTGGCTGGCGCTGGGCGCGGATCCCGACCCGATGACCGCGTTCCGCAACGTCCGTCTCGACGACAGCGTCTCCGGCTCCGACACCGTGCTGGCGCCCACGGAACCCCTGTTCATGAGTGCCGAACACACCAGGATCGTACGGGAGTTGCTCCAGATGCCGCGTTACGACGTCATCGGCAATGTGAAGGCCCACTGGACGGAGCTCACTTCCCCGAAGACGTCGATGGCACGGGTGGCGGAACTGCTGGATGTGCCGGCCGCGGACAAGGGAGCGGACGGTGACTCATGCGAGGAGCAGGAGTAGGAGTAGCCGCCGCGGGGCGCGCACTCCTCCCGGCCGTTGACCTCGTCCCGCCGGTATGGCGCACCCTGCCCTGGGGCGCGCTCACGGCAGGCGGCGCCCTGGCGCTCGTCATGGCCGGCACCCCTCGGGTGCAGTCCGGCGAACCCGACCCGGTGCTCTCCCTCTACCTGCTGCGGGGCGCCGCGCTCGCTCTCGCCCTCGGTCTGGCGTTCCTGCTGGACGACCCGGCCCGGCACACCACTTCCGCCGTGCCGACCCGGCGCCCGGTGCGCACCGGGCTGAGGGTGGCCCTCGTGGCCCCGTTCGCCGCGCTCTGCTGGACGGCCGCGCTGCTCCTCGTACCGGAGGAGGCGCGGCCCCCGGCCGGCGCCGTCACCCTGGAGGCGGCTGCCACCGCCGTGTTCGCGCTCGCCGCGGCGAGCGCGGCCGTGCGGTACACCGACGCGAGCCGGCCGGGAGCCGCGGTATCGGCCGCACTGCTGCTCACCGCGCTCGCCGCGGCCCTGCTGCTGCCCGACGACTGGGCGCTCTTCGTGGCCCCGGCCGACCCGCGCTGGGACAGCGCCCACGAACGGTGGGCGGGGCTCCTGGCCGCGGCGGCCCTGGCAGGAGTGATGGCCTGCACGGAACCCGTACGGGCGCGGAAGCTGCGGGGGTCGGCGCCCTTCGGGACCCCGTCCGGTTAGGACGCGTGCGGTCGGTCCGGTCAGGACTCCGTGCGGTACATCAGATCCGCCTCGTACGTCACGAACCCCAGCCGCTCATACACCGACACCGCGGCCGTGTTGTCCGCGTCGACGTACAGCATCGCTGTGGGCAGGGACTGGGCCGCCAGATGACGGAGTCCGATCGTGGTGAGGGCCTTGCCCAGGCCGCCGCCCTGGGCGCCGGGGCGTACGCCCAGGACGTACACCTCGCCCAGGCCCTCCTCCGCGTGGACCTTCGTCCAGTGGAAGCCGATCAACTCGTCGCCGCGGAAGGCGAGGAAGAAGCCGGAAGGATCGAACCAGGGCTGGGCCTTACGGTCGTCGAGGTCGCGTTGGGTGAGGGAGCCCTGTTCGGGGTGGTGGGCGAAGGCTTCGGCATTCACCGTGAGCCAGGCCGCGTCGTCCGCGCCCGGGACGAAGGGGCGTACCTTCACCCCCTCGGGGAGCTTCGGCTCGGGCAGGTCGAAGTCGGTCAACGGGCGCCGCATCTGGCGCAGTTCGCGGAACAGGGTGAGGCCGAGGACCTGGGCGAGGTGGCGTGCGGCGGAGTGACCGCCGTGGGCCCAGACCCGCAGTCGCTTGCCGGACTCCCCGAGCAGTGCGCTGCCCAGCGCGCGTCCGTGCCCGCGCCCGCGATGCGCCGGATGGACGACCAGCTCGGCGGCCGGGGCCTCGACGGGGTCGGTGTCCTCGAGCTGGGCGTACCCGACGAGCTGCCCCTGGACGCTCAGCAGCAGATGCCTTACGCCCACCCGCGGGCCTCCGGTCAGCTGCAGCCGCCCCTGTTCCGACACCGCCTGCTGACCGTCGGTCCGGGCGGCTTCCGCGAGGAGCGCGAGCACGTCCTCGGTCTGCTCGAGGGTCAGCTCGGAGAGGGTGTCGAGGGTGCGAATAGGGACGGCCGGTGCCGTGTCGTCGCTGGTCATGAGTACGAGAGTAAGGGGCTCGCGCCCCCACTGGATATGCGGTGCGAAGCGAAGCGCTCCGCTGGAGGTGCGGGTTCGACTCTGCGGGTCCGTTGTGGCTGGTCGCTCCCCCTCGCTCGGCTGCGCTCGAGCGGGGGACCCCCATGAGCGGGTCCCATCGCGGCGGAGCCGCATATGCCACAGCCCCGCGCTCCTTTCGGCCCGTGCTCCTTTCGGGCCCGCGCCCCTCAAACGGGACGCCGGGCGTGGCAGCCCGTCCCCTTCATGTCGAAATGATCCCGATGGCAACCAGTCCGTAACCCTGAACCCCTGTTCGCGCTACGCGCGTTGACTCTAGGCTGCGCCCAGAACTCAGCCGACCCACAGGGGGGCACATGTCAGCCAAACCCCAGCCGCACCAACGCAGACGCCGGACCAGGCGTCTGATCGCGGCTGCCGCCGGAGTCGCCACCGTCGGCGCACTGTTCGCCGCCATGCCGGCGGCAGCGGGCGAGACCAAGAGCAAGAAGCCCGGCGGCTATCAGAAGCCGAGCCGCTACCAGGACGTACAGCTGCTGTCCTTCAACGACCTGCACGGCAACCTGGAGCCGCCGGCCGGTTCCTCCGGCCGGGTCACCGAGGTGCACGAGGACGGGACGACGAAGACGATCGACGCCGGTGGTGTCGAGTACCTGGCGACGCATCTGCGCCAGGCCCGTAAGGGCAACAATTACTCCATCACCGCGGCCGGCGGCGACATGGTCGGCGCCTCCCCGCTGATCTCCGGGCTCTTCCACGACGAGCCCACCATCGAGGCGCTGAACCAGCTCGACCTGGACGTGACGAGCGTCGGCAACCACGAGTTCGACGAGGGCGCCAAGGAACTGGCCCGCCTCCAGAACGGCGGCTGCCACCCCACCGACGGCTGCTACAACGACGGCGAGACCTTCGAGGGCGCGAACTTCCCCTACCTCGCGGCGAACGTCCTGGGCGAGAAGACCGGCAAGCCGATCCTCAAGCCCTACTGGGTGTGGAAGCAGAACGGCGTCAAGGTCGGCTTTATCGGCGTGACCCTGGAGGACACCCCGGGCATCGTCTCCGCGGAGGGCGTCAAGGGCCTGAAGTTCAAGGACGAGGTCGAGACGATCAACAAGTACGCCAAACTGCTGGAGAAGCAGGGCGTCAAGTCGGTCGTCGCGCTGATCCACGAGGGCGGCTTCCCGGCGTCCACGGCGTACAACTACGACTGTGACTCCCCGGGCGCCGGCGACGGCATCTCCGGCCCGATCGTGGACATCGCGAAGAACATCACGCCGAAGGTCGACGCCCTGGTCACCGGCCACACGCACACCGCGTACGCCTGCACGATCAACGACCCGTCGGGCAAGCCGCGTACGGTCACCTCGGCCGCGTCCTTCGGCCGGCTCTACACCGACACGACGCTGACGTACGACCGCTGGACCGGCGACATCGCGCGTACGGCCGTCGACTCCGCGAACCACGTGGTCACCCGGGATGTCGCGAAGGCCGCCGACATGACCGAGCTGATCAAGAAGTGGAACACCCTCGCGGCGCCGATCGGCAACCGCGCCATCGGCCACATCTCCGCCGACATCCCCAGCACCGGCACCGAGTCCCCGCTCGGCGACCTGATCGCGGACGCGCAGCTCGCGCACGGCAAGGAGCTCGACCCCGAGACCGATCTCGCGCTGATGAATCCGGGCGGCATCCGGACGGGTCTGACGTACGCGGCGAAGGGTGCCGAGGGCGACGGGGTCGTCACGTACGCCGAGGGCTTCGCCGTGCAGCCGTTCGCCAACACGGTGAACCTGCAGGACTTCACGGGCGCGCAGCTCATCAAGGTGCTCCAGGAGCAGGTGACCGGCGTCAACGCGGCCGCGCCGAAGGTCCTCCAGGTCTCCTCGGGCCTGACGTACACCCTGGACCTGACGAAGACCGGCGCGGACCGTGTCGTCGCCGACTCGGTCAAGCTGAACGGCGCCGCCATCGACCCGGCCGCCACCTACCGTGTCGCGACCAACAGCTTCCTCGCGGGCGGCGGCGACGGCTTCACCACGCTGGGCCAGGGCACGAACGACCTGGTCGGCTCCGACGACCTGACGGCCCTGGAGAAGTACCTCACAGCGAACTCCTCGGCCACGAACCCGATTTCGCCGCCTGCGGCGAACCGGATCACGGTGGTGCAGTGACGACCGTGAGGAATCTCCCTTACTAGCAGTACAGCTTGCGGGTGGGGTCGGTACGCATGGTGAGATGAGCTGATGCGTACCCCCCACCCCATAGAGACGCATCCCGCAGCGACGCCTCCCTACACGAACCCGTACGACGAGCTCGGCGCCCTGGACGACGGGCCACTGGAGGAGTTCCTGCATGAGGAGCACGACGACTACGAAGATCGTGAGGACTCCGATGAGACCGGCGAGGACTGGGTCCCGCCCAACCACCGCCGGGGCGCCCGCACCCGTCGCCGCCGAAACCGCTTCGCGGGCCTGCCACTTGCCTTGAAGGCCGTGATCGGGCTCGTCGTCCTCGCGGCGTTCCTGACCCTCGCCGACCGCTGGGCCCTCCTCTACGCCGAGCACGCGGCGGCCGACAAGCTCAAGGACCAGCTCGACCTGAGCGCCGCGCCCGAGGTCGAGATCGGCGGCTTCCCCTTCCTCACCCAGCTCGCCGACAGCCGGGTCGACACGGTGAAGGTGACCGTGCCGGACGTGGCGGCGGACCGGGTCTCCCTGGCCAAGGTGTCGGCCACGGCCACGGGCATACGGATCGAGGGCGGCCCCACCTCCATACGCGGCGCCACCATCCCCCGGTTGCAGGGCGAGGTGCTGCTCTCGTTCGCGGACCTGAACCGTGAACTCGGCGCATCCCAGGTCACGTTCACCGGTCACGGCACCGACGAGGTGCGGGCGCGCGGCACGCTGCCCGTCGCCGGGCAGGATCTGCGGCTGCGCGCCGACGCGCGGATCCAGCGGGACGGGGACCGCGGGATCTCCACCGAGATCGACGGAATGCGCCTGGACATCGGCAACTTGGCGACCTACCGCCCCGGCTCCCGCTCCTCCGAGGGCCTGCATCTGACGCCCACGTCGGCCGAGCGCCTGGCCAAGGAGACCAAGAAGGCCAAGGCGCTGCTCTCGGTCCCCGCGATCGTCCAACGCCTCGGCGTACCGCAGTCGGCGGTCCAGGAGGCACTCCGCGACGACACCAAGCTCGCCGAACTCACCGGTTCCGCGGACTTCGCCCGCGAGGCGATGAACCTCAACCTCATCGACGCCGCGGTGGACAACCCGGCGCTGTTGAAGCGCCTCGGCTTCGACCCGGCCCTCCTCGACGGCCTCACCCAGCTCACCCGCCCGGTCCTGGTCGACCGCCTCTCCCTCGGCTTCCGCCTCCCGAAACCGTCGGACGGGGACGTACGACTGCAGGACGTACGCGTACAGAAGGACGGGATCCGGGTGCGGGTCACGGGGGAGGGGTTGTCGGTCGGAGGATGATCTCCGGTATCAACTGAGCGTGCCTCCGCCCGAGTTCAGGATCGGGCGGAGGCACGCTGCTGTGGAGGGCGGCAGGCTGTGTCACTTGGCGCAACTCGCCGGGGCCAGGTTCTCCTGGATCTTGTCCTCGCGGCCGTCGGGGTGCCGTCGGGGATGAGGTCCGTGTTGCCGGAGTCCACTCCCCAGACGTTGGACGAGCCGCTCGGGCCGCTCGGGCCGCTCGGGCCGCTCGGGCCGCCCGGGCCGCGCCGACGGGCCCGGCGGTGGCCGCGAGGCCGGTGACGGCCAGGGCGGTGGACACCGTGAGGGGACTGCGGCTGCGCAAAGGTGCGGGGCGTCCCGATCCCGTGTGGCTTCCTGAAGTCGACTCGGCGACAATGACCCTTCGCACAACTTCACGAAGCCCAAGGGACTTCGCGAACCGTAAGGCCGCCGGAGGCCACCGGGCATCCCGGAGGGAGGACGTCATGCTCACGTTGGGCGACCTGTGCGCGGAGCCTGACTTCTCGCTGCGCATCGTCGACGGCAGCCTGCCGGCCGCCGACCGGGTCGTCGATGCCGTACGGGTGCTGCGGGGGACCTTATGGCACCGGGATCCGCTCGGAGATGTCGGCGACGAGCTGGTGGTGATCCGCCCGTTCGGGGACGGGCCCGCCGACCGGCAGTCGGGCGAGGACAAGGACAAGGCCAAGCAGGCGGCCGAGCGGCTGCTGCGGGAGCTGGCACGGCAGCGGGCCACGGCCCTTGTCGTGGCCGTCGACCGGCACGGGGCCGCGTCCGTTCCGGCGGCGATCCGCATTTCGGCGGCCCGGCTGAACCTGCCGCTGCTGACCACGACGAAGTCGCTCCAGCAGTGGAGCGAACTGGCCCCGCGGCTGCGTGAATACCGCCGCCGGCACGCGGAGTGGCAGGCCGAACAGCTCGCCGCCCTGCTGCACCGGCTTCCGGACCGGCTCGACGACGCGGACGTGGCGGTGATGCAGCGGGTCGCCGACTGGCTGGCGGCGGCGCTGGAGGGGGAGGTGCTGGTCAGCGATCCGCAGCGGGGTGTGCTGGCCGCGGCGCCGACGACGGCGCCGGTGACGTTCGCGCCGCTGCTGATGGCCCGGAGCGTGGAGCCGTCCGGTGCCCCGTCGCCGAACACGAGGTTCGTGCCGCTCGCCGGCGCGGGTTCGGGCACGGTGCTTGCGGTGACCGCGCGCCGCCCGTTCGACGATGCCGGGACCGATCTGACGCGGCACGCGGCCAAGGTGCTGGGCCTGATCGACCAGGCGGGCCGGCGTCACCACCAAGTGGCCGACACGGTACGGGAGTTGAAGCTGAGCGCCTTCCAGCTGCTCATGATCGGCGAGGAGGCCGCCGCCCAGCGAGTGATGGCGCCGCTCGCACCGGGACTGCTCGACATGGAGTCCGTACGGGTGTACGTGATCGACTGTGCGGACGAGGACCGGGAGATCACCGCCCGGCTCGGTGAACGCGCGGTCGCCGACCACGCGTTGCTGGTGCGCTGCCCGGTCTTCAACCACCTGATCGTGGTGGACCCGGCGCGCGACGCCGCCCCCGGGAACACGTACGACCCTTCGGACATGCCTTCAGGTATGGCTTCGGGGACGCCTTCGGGGACGACTTCTGAGACGGCCGAAGCACTGCGACGGATCGTCACCTCGCTGCCCAGCCACCGTATGGGCGGCAGCCGGGTGCGGGAGCTGGGCGACGTCGCGGACGCCTACGAGGAGGCCCGTAACGCCCTCGCGCAGGCGAGCCGGCTGCCCGACCGGGTCGCGCTCGCCGAAGACCGGATGCATCTCGTGGACGTACTGCCCCCGAAGACGGCACGCCGCTGGGCCGGAACGCTGTTGCACCCCTTGCTGACCCTGCCCATGAGCCGCCGCGATCAGCTGCTGCGCACCCTGGACCTGGGCCTGGAGGTCCGGCACAAGGCGGCCGGCCGTCTGCTGGGCATCCACCGCAACACGGTGACGCACCGCATGAACACCTGCTTCGACCTGCTGGGCCTCGACCGTGACAGCGTCCTGAACCAGATCGTGGTCTCGGGAGCCCTCAAGATCGTCATCGCGCACGGCCACGACGACCTCTCGACCGACCCGGAGGCCGACTTCGTGGCGATGGTGTCCGTACCCGAGGTACGGGCCTGGGCGGAGTCGTTCCTGCGCCCGCTGAAGGACGACCCCCGCGACCTCCCACGCACCCTGCGCGCCTGGCTGGAGAACGACACCCACGTGGAGTCGACGGCCACGGCTCTGGACCTCTCCCCCGCGACGGTACGCGCTCACCTCCGCACCGCTGCCCCCCTCATCCAACGCGAACTCACCTTGGACCTGGACGGCGACACCCTCCCGGACGACGACGAACACGTACTGAGCGGAGTGCGCCCGTTGGCCTTCGCCCTCCACGCCACGACGGGCCGCCCTCTCCTGCCGTCCCGCCCTGTGCACGGCTGACGAATTCGCCCCTCCGGTTGTGCGTGAGGGGCGCCGCCCGTGCACCGGGTGGGCGCGACCCCCGGTAACCGTGCACACGTGACGTGGCACGGATCGCCGGCGATGCCTAGCGTGAGTGTCGTTCGTTCCTCTGCCGGGGGAGAACGGGGGAACGCATGTCCGGGGCGGAGTGATCTCACTCCGCCCCGGACATACGGACGACTGGGTGGCCCGAGGGGGGAGAGCCCGGGCGGCCGGTTCGCGGCGTCAGAGGGCCACGAGATCGATCGGCTGGTTGTCGGCGTCGTAGGCGTTGCCGTCCCCGTCGCGGAAGACCGTGCCCTCGGTGCCGCCCTCGGCCATGGCCTTGACCGTCTGTTCCACCTCGTCGACCCCCTCCGCTCGGGCACGCGACGGGCTCTAGAACGGCTCCGCCGCCAGCAGCACCCGCGTCGGCAGATACGGGGACGTGACCCGGATGTTCCAGCCCCGACGACGCGCATGGCAGGTCAGCGCCAGGATGTCCAGGTTGATCACGGCGTCGCAGTCCGTTGCGCGGTCGGCGACCCGGTGGTGGTCGCGATGGGCTTCCAGAGCGTCGAGAAGAGCGAGGTTGAAGCTTTCCTCGTCGCCCTCGACGAGTTGGGAAAAGAGGACGGCCGGGGGCGGGAGGAAGGTCTGGTTCTTCGCCTTCTCGTAGTCCCGTAGCGCGCGGTCCGTTGCGGGTTCCGGGTCCTCGCCGCGCAGGTAGTCGTGCAGGGCCTCACGGTACGAGGCGAAGAGGGACCCGTCCTTGCGGGCGCGCGTCGGGCCGGCGAGGACCAGCGGTGCCAGGTCCTCGCGGCGGCCCGTGATCAGGGCGAAGTCGACGGCCTTGTGCCAGGAGTCCGGCGCGGCTTCCTCGTCGAGGCCCGCGGGATACCTCACCGTCGTACCGTCGATCGTCAGCTCGACGTCGGCGCCGGGTTCCGCGAGGGTCGTACGGAAGAGCGCGGCGCCCAACTCCGCGGCGAGCCGCAGGTTTCCGAGCTGGAGGTCCGTGACGTCGGCGGAGTGCGAGGCGCGGGTCTTGAAGAGGATCTCCTGGTCGGTCATCGCGTGCGCCAACTGCCAGACGGCGAGCCGCTCGCCGGGCGCCGGCGTGAAGGCCTCCCTGGTGAACCGCTCGAACTGGGCCGCGCTCTCGAGGGTCAGCGGCTGCGGATCCACGGGACGTTCGAACTCGACCACACCGTGGGCCAGTTCGATGATCGCGTCCGCGCGCCGGTCACGGCCGTACGGACCCACCCTCGGCGGCGCGGTCTCGAAACCGGTGACCAGCGCGTGCGGGAGGTAGTCGGTGTCGACGGGGAGCGGCCAGCCCTCGCGGCGGTGGGCGAGGGCCGTCAGGGCGAGGGGGAGAAGCGGCAGCAGGGTGCTCGGGGAAGCGCTCTGGCCGGGGAGGGCGGCGTGCGGAAGGAGGAGACTCACGACCGCGGTGCCGAAGGCTTCCTGGTCGCCCACGGTGAGGGCCCGCAGGGCGTACAGCGCGGTGGTGTGTGGCCGGTCGAGCAGGTCTTCGGTCACCTCGGCGTCCAGGAGCCAGATTCGGGCCAGTGCCGCGTTGATTGCGGCCAGCTTCTCCTCGCGGGACGGGGGGTGGTTCGTGTCGTCGTCTCCGGTGTCGCCGATGACGTATGCCATGAAGCCGTTGATCAGCTCGGCGTCGGGGCATCCGGCGTTGCCCTTCTGGGGTTGTTCCCGGGCGAAGTGGAATGCCTCGCCGTGCCATTGGGCCTTGTCGGCGAGAACGGCCAGGCAGAAGGCGTCGAGCCACTGAGCAGCGGTGACCGACTCGGCGCTGCCCTCGGACCCGGCGTCGTAGACCATGCCCCAGTTGACGTAGTTGAGGAAGACCTGGAAGTGGTTGTGCGGGTAGTACGCCGCGTACGCCACGGTTCCGGCGGCGGCCTCGGCGGCGTCCTGCAGCACCGCCTTCGCCTCCGGGGTGTGGAGATCAGGCGTCTCGACAGAGAGCGCACCCAGGTAGTCGACGAACTCCTCGGCCAGCGTCCACCACTCGTACGACGTCACCGGGCCGGCCTTCGACATCGACCGGACCTGCGAGCCGATGCGGTTGGTGAAGTCCTCGCGTACGGCCGAGACCGCCGCCTCACCGACCCGGTGCCGCTCTATTCGCTCCACTCGCACTGCCCGCTCCCCCTGTTCAAGGCCCCAGCCTAAATCGCGTCGGCAGCGGTCTTTCTGCGGGGTGAGCTCCGGCGTCAGGTCGCCGGGACCGCGGCAGGCGTCCCAGCCCGTACGACACTCGTCGTCCCGCCCGTCAGGGCGCGGACCAGTCCGTCCTGGTCCAGCGGCGGGATCCATGTCCGGAGCGGGGTGAGATCACTCCGCTCCGGACATACGGCTGTCCCGTGGCACCCGCCGTTCGGTGGCCTCGACGTAGTCACGGAGCGCCTGGCGGGAGCGGGTGAGGGTGTCGATCTGTTCGTCCAGCGCGCGCAGGCGTGTTCTTAGGCCTTCCAGGAGCTCGGGGCAGGGCTCGAGGTCAGGAGCCGTGCCGGTGACACAGGGCTGCAGGAACCTGATTTCCTCGGTCGACAGTCCGGCGTCGAGCAGCTTCCTGATCTGCGCCACGGTCAGGACGGCGTTGTCGGCGTACTCGCGGTAGCCGCTGGCGCCGCGGCTCGGCTCGAGCAGGCCCTGTGCCTCGTAATAGCGCAGTTGATGCGCGCGGACCCCGGTCTTCCGGCTCAACTCCCCGATCAGCACGCTCAATCCCCCTTGACCTTCATACCAGTATGAACGTTGAGGATTCTTCCATGACTGCCAAGCCACTTGGAGGGGAGCACATGATGAAGAATCGCGATGCAAGCCACACTTCCGTGACGGTCATGGGCCTGGGGCTGATGGGCCAGGCGCTGGCCGGAGCGTTCTTGCGCGACGGCTACCCCACGACCGTGTGGAACCGCACGGCGGCGAAGGCCGGCCAGCTTGTCGCCAAGGGCGCGAGGCTCGCCGACTCGGCCCGTGACGCTGTCGCGGCCAGTCCGCTCGTGGTCGTCTGCGTCTCGGACTACGACGCCGTGCACGAACTCCTCGATCCGGTGGGCGAGGTCCTCGACGGCCGGGTCCTGGTGAACCTGACCTCGGGAACCTCGGCACAGGCCCGCGAGACCGCCGAGTGGGCGGCACGGCAGGGGAGCACCTACCTCGACGGCGCGATCATGGCCATACCTGAGGCCATCGGCACGGCGGACGCCGTCATCGTCTGCAGCGGGCCGCGGGCTGCCTTCGACCGGCACGAGTCGGCCCTGAAGAGCCTCGCCGCGGAAACGACGCACCTCGGCGACGACCACAGCCTGTCGGCGGTGTATGAAGTGGCTGTGCTGAGCCTGATGTGGAGCATCGGGAACGGCTTCCTCCAAGGTGCCGCCCTGCTCGGCGCGGCGGGGGTCGACGCCGGGACGTTCGCCCCGCTCGCGAAAAAGGGGATCGAGACCGTGAGCGACTGGCTGCCCGCTTACGCGCAACAGATCGACGACGGCGCGTACCCAGCCCTCGACGCCACCATCGACACTCAACTGGCCGCGATGGACCACCTCATCAACGAGAGCGAGTTCCTCGGCGTCAACGCCGAACTCCCAAGGCTCATCAAGGCGCTGACCGACCGGGCAGCGGCCGAGGGACACCGCGACAACGGCTACGCGGCGCTGATCGAACAGTTCCGCAAGCCTTCATGACCGGCTCAGATTTCGACGCCGGGGGCCGCGGACGCCCCCGCCAAGCGGATCATCGCACCGTGCCGCGGCCCTCTGCCGGTGGCAACGTCACCTCGCCGCCCGATCGTCTCGTGCACCGGGCCCGGGCCGTATCTCATAATGTCGGCGGTGGCGCGAGGCGCGTTGAAGCTCGGAGAACCGTGGCGTGGCGTTCATGAGCACCCCGCACTACTGCTTTCTGTGACCGGGAGGCATTGAGGGCGATGCCGGACGGCGTCGCCCTCTTTGGTGTGCGACGGCGGCGAGAACCAGATCTGACCGGTGGGCGACATCCGTCGCGCGATCACCAGCGAGTCCTCAACGGGTGGCCATGACCAGTACTTCCCCACCAGACCCCAACCACCCCAACCACCTTGTGACGCACGTCACGGGAAGGCGGCACCTCCTGCCGTACAGCTCATAGAGGTGACCACTCATATGCGAACCCGGGTACGGGCCGGGGATTCGAGCGCTTACGCCGAGCTCTTCGACACGTACTCCCGCGCGGTCTACAACCACGCGTTCCGGCTGACCGCGGACTGGTCGACGGCCGAGGACGTGATGGCCGCGACCTTCATGGAGGCGTGGCGGCTGCGGGACGGAGTCGACCCCGAGGGCGGCTCCCTACGGCCCTGGCTGCTGGGCATCGCCACGAACACGGCGCGCAACCAGTACCGCAGCAACCGGCGCTACCGCCGCGCCGCGAACGCCGCCGCTGCGGCGGAACTCTCCGTGCCCGACCATGCCGAGGAGGTCGCCGACCGCGTCGACGACCGGCGCCGCCTCGCCACCGCCCTCACCGCGCTGGCGGCCCTGCGTAGACCCGAGCGCGAGGTCATCGCGCTCTGCCTGGGGGAGGGACTCGACTACGAGGCAGCGGCGGAGGCGCTGGGCATCCCGGTGGGCACCGTCGCCTCCCGGCTCTCCCGGGCCCGCAAGAAGCTGCGCGCGATCGCCGAGGCCCAACTGGCGCGTCCCAAAAGCGACTTGGGTCGCCCCGCTCCCGAAACCGCACTCGAGAAAGTTCGTGGAAAACGGGAAGGCCCCCGCCCCGCCCGACAGACAAGAGGCGATCACATGAACGCGATCCGGCCCGCACAGGAAGGAAACCGATGAACGCGAACACGTCCCGGCAGCACCCTGCCGAGTGGGACCAGGAGGCACAGCTCCTCTCCCAGACGGCGCGTGACCTGCCGACGGGCCGCCACGAGTTCCACAAGGAGCGTCTGATGGCCCAGATCCACGAGCAGATCCAGCGGGAAGAGCGGGAAGAGCGGGAAGAGCGCACGGGGGCCACGGCGGCGCCCGGGAAGACACGGCGATTCCGGCTGCCGCGCCCGGCGATCACGCTGCCCGCGATGGCGGCCGCCCTGTCCGCGGTGGTCGTCGCCGGGATGGTGACACTCGGCGGTGGCGAAGGGGTGCGGGAGAGCGGCGTCGCCACCGGCCCGGCCCTGACCACCGACCTCGGTACCGCGACCACGAAGGGAGTGCCCCAGCTGATCGACCAGATCTCACTGGCGGTGGCCGAGAGCGACCACCCGACCGTCAAGCCCGGCCAGTACATCTACATCGAGTCCGTGCTGGCCGACACCTTCCTGAAGACCGTCGACGACAAGACCAGCCTGGCCAGCCACGAACTGCACCGCCGCCAGATCTGGAACTCCCCGGACGGCGTCAAGGGCTGGCTGATCGACCCCGCCGTCAACGACAGCCCGGAGGGCGAGACCCTGAGCCTGCCCGACGAGCAGGGCAACACCCCGAAGGCGCATCTGGGCAGCCCGTCGTACGACTACCTGGCCAAGCTGACCACCGACCCCGACGCACTGCTGGCCAAGATCTACAAGGAGACCAAGGGGCAGGGGAACTCCCCCGATCAGCAGGCCTTCACCACCATCGGTGACCTGCTCGGTGAGAGCTACCCGCCGCCGGAGCTCTACTCGGCACTGTTCGAGGCCGCCGCCAGGATTCCGGGCGTCGTCGTCGTCGACGACGCGGTGGACGCGGCCGGTCGGCACGGGGTGGCGGTGGCCCGGCTGGACGAGACGAGTGGGCAGCGCGAGGAGTGGATCTTCGACAAGAAGACCCATGTCTACCTTGGCACGCGCAGCGTCCAGGTGAAGCAGCTCAAGGGAGAGGAAGCCCTGATCAAGCCCGGCACGGTGATGTTCACCATGGCCATCAAGAACCGCGCCGTGGTCGACGGCATGAAGCAGACACCGTCACAGGCGGGCTGAGACCGGCCCTACCCGGCCCGCCTCAGTCCAGCATGGGCGGCGGTGTCGGAGCGCCGGGCAACCGGATGGTCGCCACCGTTCCGCCGCCCTCGGCCGACGTCAAAGTCACCTCGCCGCCCGCCTGTTGGACCGTACGTGCCACGATCGACAGGCCCAGGCCCGAGCCTGGCAGGGCGCGGGCTGACGGGGAGCGCCAGAAGCGGTCGAAGACGTGAGGGAGGTCTTCGGTGGGGATGCCGGGGCCGTGGTCCCGGACCGTCAGTTCGCCGGCCTTGAGGTTCACGTCGATCGTGGCGCCGTCCGGGCTGAACTTCACCGCGTTGTCGAGGACGTTCACGATCGCCCGCTCCAATGCCGTCGGTTCGGCGCGTACGTACCAGGGCTGGAGGTCCGCCGTGATCGTCAGTTCCGGGCCACGCAGGCGGGCGCGGCGCAGCGCCGACTCCACCGTTTCCTGGAGGTCCAGGATCTGGACGCGGTCACCCTGCTGGCCCGAGTCCGAGCGGGACAGCTCCTGCAAGTCGCCGATCAGGGACGCCAGTTCGCTCATCTGGGCCTTCACGGAGTTCAGGAGCGCCTTGCGGTCCTCGGGCGGGATCGCCCGGCCCGTCTCCTCGCTGCGGCTCAGGAGTTCGATGTTCGTACGGAGTGAGGTCAGGGGCGTACGCAGTTCGTGGCCGGCGTCCGCGATCAGTTGCTGTTGCAGGTCGCGGGACGAAGCCAGCGAAGCCGTCATCGAGTTGAACGAGCGCGAGAGGCGCGCGATCTCGTCCTCGCTGTCGTCCTCCACCGGGATGCGGATGGTCAGGTCTTCGGTGCGGGCTACGTGCTCGACCGCGTCCGTGAGTTGGTCCACGGGGCGGAGACCGGCGCGGGCGACCCAGAGGCCGGCCACTCCGGCGCCCACCACTCCGATACCGGAGACGGCGAGGAGGAGCAGGGCCAGTTCGTTGAGGGTGGACTCGGTGCTGTTGAGGGGGTAGGCGATGAGGAGGGCGGCGTCGTCGGACACACTCGGGGTGCTGGGGCCCACTGTGACCACCAGGGGCACCGTCAGCACTCGTACGTGTTTGCCGTCCTTGTCGGTGCCGTCACGGAATTGCCCCTTTCCCGACTCGATCACGTCGGTGTCACTGTCGGCGACCGTCACTTTGCCCGCGGAGTTCGAGTAGACGCAGGAGGTGTTGTCCGACGTGACCAACTGGAAGTAGTAGTCGTTCCGCTGCGGGAAGCCCGGCGTGTCCGACGGAGTGTCGGTGCAGTGGTCGAGAAGCGACTGGACCGTGCGAATGTCCTGCGGCTGCGACCTCTCCGCCTTCGTCGTCAGATCGTCGTTCAGCTCGTCATACAGCTTCCCCTGCACAACGAACCAGCAAGCCACCGAAACCGCCGCCACCGCGAACGCCACCGCCGCCGCCACCAGCAACGCCAGGCGCGAGCGAATCGGCAGCGACCGGACGCGCCGTACGAACCTTGCCGTTCCCTTCGTCACTCCGCGCCGTCCGATCGCAACACATACCCCACGCCCCGCACCGTGTGCACGAGGCGCGGCTCGCCGCCCGCCTCGGTCTTGCGGCGCAGGTACATGACGTACACATCAAGGGAGTTGGAGGCGGGCTCGAAGTCGAAGCCCCAGACGGCCTTCAGGATCTGCTCGCGGGTGAGGACCTGGCGCGGGTGCGCCATGAACATCTCCAGCAGCGTGAACTCCGTGCGGGTCAGCTCCACCTGCCGCCCGCCCCGTGTGACCTCGCGTGTGGCGAGGTCCATGCGGAGATCGGCGAAGGAGAGGGCCTCGTTGTCCTGAGCGGCGCCCGCCACGGACGCCGCGTACGAGCTGCGGCGCAGCAGGGCGCGGATACGGGCGAAGAGCTCGTCGAGTTCGAAGGGCTTGACCAGGTAGTCGTCGGCGCCGGCGTCGAGCCCGGTCACGCGGTCGCCGACCGTGTCGCGGGCGGTGAGCATGAGGATGGGCGTGGTGGTGCCGGCGCCGCGCATCCGGCGGGCGGCGGTCAGTCCGTCCATGCGGGGCATCTGGATGTCGAGGACGACCAGGTCGGGCTGGTACGCGGTCGCCTTCTCCAGCGCGTCCGCACCGTCGACGGCGACCTCGGTGTCGTATCCCTCGAAGGCGAGGCTGCGCTGGAGTGCTTCACGCACCGCGGGCTCGTCGTCGACGATCAGGATGCGCTGGATGTCACGGTCGCCTTCGGCGGAGCTCATCGGAGTTCGTTCCTCGGGTGGGATAGGTGGTGGGGGCCGGTTCGAGCCGCCTTCAGCGTCGCACGTTTCCGGGAACGTTTGCGGCGTCGTACGGATCAAGCTCGTAAACCGGCTCAACTCCGCACGGCAAGGCGGCGGGCCGATGCCCTGCGTGCGGGCCGGGCGGCGGTGACGGGCGCCGGGGCCACCTCGGGCGCCCGGGCGAGCGGCGGGTGCAGGGCGCGGGCCACATCGAGGGCGAGGGCGAAGGCGGCGGGGTCGGTGATGGCGGGCAGGGCAGCCTCGCCTGCCGCGCCGTGCGACACCTGCTTGATCGATACGTTCCTGGTCATGGCGACCTCCAAGGTCGTCCGGAGCTGCTGAGTGGCAGCTCAGTGGGGTGGCTCAGTTGTCCGAGCCGCCCGCGCGCAGCGTGTCGAGGTCGGACTTGACGGTGTTGATCGGGATGGCGAAGCCGAGGCCGGCGCTGCCCGCGCTCGCCGAAGTGGCCGAAGCCGGCGAGTACATCGCGGAGTTGATGCCGATGATGTTGCCGTTCATGTCGATCAGCGCGCCGCCGGAGTTCCCGGGGTTGAGGGAGGCGTCCGTCTGGAGCGCCTTGTACGTCGTCGTCGACGAACCGGTGTCACCGTTGAACTCCTGGCCGCCGAAGCCGAACGGCCACTGGTCGTTGCCGCCGCCCTGGCCCTGACCCTGCCCCTGGTCCTCGTCTGTGGAGACGGTGACGTCGCGGTCGAGCGCGGAGACGATGCCGCTGGTGACGGTGCCGGTCAGGCCCTCGGGAGAGCCGATCGCCACGACCTCGTCGCCCACCTTGACGCCGTCGGAGTTGCCGAGCGTCGCGGCCTTCATCCCGGAGGCGTCCTTGAGTTTGATCAGCGCGAGGTCCTTCTTGCTGTCGGTGCCGACGACCTCCGCGGAGTACGCCTTGCCGTCGCTCGTCCTCACCTTGATCGAGTCGGCGCCGGAGACGACGTGGTTGTTGGTGATGATCTCGCCGTCGCTGGTGATGATCACGCCGGACCCGGTGGACTCGCCCACCGCGGAGGTCGCGTTGATCTCGACGATGCTCGGGCTGACCGCCTGGGCGACCCCGGCGACGGTGCCCTTCTGGCTCGTGGGCACGACGCTCGTGGTGGTGCTGGTCGTGGCGACGTCGTTGCCGCCGCTCAGCTCCTGGAAGGCGTACGCGGTGCCACCGCCCACGGCCGCGGCGGCTATCGCCACGGCGGCCAGCAGCGCCAGCGGACCCCGGGCGCGCCTGCGGCGGGTGGCGCCGGCCGAGACAGGCTCCGTGAGGAGAGCGGTGGGGGCGGCGGCCTGCTGCGACGGGTCGTGCGCCGGGGCCGCGGTGTGCGTCGGCTCGTGTGCCTGCGCCGCGTTGTGCATGGGTTCCGGCGCCGCGTTGTGCGTCGGCTCGTACGCCGGCGGGTCGTACGCCGGCGGAGGCGGCCACTCCGGATTTATGGGGGAGCCCGCGGAGGACCCCGCGAAAGAGGAGTTCTCCTGCTGTGAAGTGGCGTGCTCCTGCTGGGAGTACGCGGACTGCTGCTGTTCGCCCTCGGGGTACTCGCCGTTGCGGCGGAAGCTCTCGGTCATGACTCAGAGCCTGGCCCGCAAGCATGAGAGCTCCCTGAGTCCACCCTGAGAAGCCCGCCAGAACCGCGTTTGCCCGATATAAAGCCGCGGGCCGGTGAAGGTGAAACAAGGGGTTACGGCACGGTGCTGTGACGCAAGCGGCGGCGATGGTCGAAGAACAGCCCTTCCCGCGGAGCTACTCGCAGCCGCAGGACCGGCGTACCACCAGCCGTGAGGGGAAAAGCTTCAACCGCTCCTGGCGAGAGCCGACCCGCACACCGTCGTCGAGGACCAGGTCGACCGCCGCACGGGCCATGGCCGAGCGGTCCGAGGCGACCGTCGTCATCGGCGGATCAGTCAGTGCGGCTTCCTTGATGTCGTCGAAGCCGGCCACCGCCAGCTCGCCCGGTACATCGATACGCAGCTCACGAGCCGCCCGCATCACACCGACCGCCTGGTCGTCCGTCGAGCAGAAGATCGCGGGCGGCCGCTGCGGACCGGCCAGCAGCTTCAGCCCGACCTGGTACGCGTCGTACCGGTTGTAGAGCGCCTCGAAGAGGCGACCCTCCGTGGACTTCCCGGCCTCGTGCATCGCACGCCGCCAGCCCTCGACGTGGTCGGAGACGGGGTCACCGACCGTGGGGGTCTCCGCGACGCCGCCCAGACAGGCGACGTAGTCGTAGCCGTGCTCCAGGAGATGGCGGGTGACGAGCTCGGCGCCGCCTATGTCGTCCGTCACGACCGCGACGTCGTCGATGGCCTCGGGCCGCTCGTGCAGCAGCACCACCCGGGCGTCCCACGCCTCGATCTCGGCGGCGGCCAGATCGTTCAGCGCGTGGCTGACGAGGATCAGGCCGGAGACCCGCATCCCGAGGAAGGCCCGCAGATAGTGGACCTCGCGCTCGCCGACGTAGTCCGAGTTGCCGACGAGCACCATCTTTCCGCGTTCGAACGCGGCCTCTTCGACCGCGTGCGCCATCTCGCCGAAGAACGGCTGGCGCGCGTCCGGCACGATCAGGCCTATGAGGTCGGTCCGCCGCGAGGCCATGGCCTGGGCGACCCGGTCGGGCCGGTACCCCAGCTCCTTGATCGCGGCGAGAACGCGCTCGCGCGTGGCCGGGGCGACCGGCCGGGGTCCGTTGTTGATGACATAGCTGACGACGGCGGTGGAAGTACCCGCAAGTCGCGCCACATCATCCCTAGTCACCTTGGCCACGCGCGGAGTCTACGCGGATGGACCTACCTCTGGGCAGGGCGTACGGCGGCTTCCTCGGCCTCCGTCGTGAGCCCGGCGTCCGAGGTGGCGTCAAGGTGCGCCGTCTCGTCCGCATCATCCGGCTTTGGCCGGTCTGCCGGGGCCTTCGCCTCGGTCGCGGTGCGGTCCAGCTTCTCCGGCGTAACGAATCGATAACCGACGTTCCGGACGGTCCCGATCAGTGACTCGTGCTCCGGACCGAGCTTCGCGCGCAGTCGCCGGACGTGCACGTCGACCGTCCGGGTGCCGCCGAAGTAGTCGTAACCCCAGACCTCCTGCAGGAGCTGGGCGCGCGTGAAGACACGACCGGGGTGCTGCGCGAGGTACTTCAGGAGCTCGAACTCCTTGAAGGTCAGGTCCAGGACCCGGCCCTTGAGCTTGGCGCTGTAGGTCGCCTCGTCGACGGACAGGTCGCCGTTACGAATCTCCATGGGGGAGTCGTCGTTGACGATCTGCTGGCGGCCCATGGCCAGCCGCAGCCGCGCCTCGACCTCCGCCGGACCGGCGGTGTCGAGCAGCACGTCGTCGATGCCCCAGTCGGCGGTCACGGCAGCGAGGCCGCCCTCCGTCACGACGAGGATCAGTGGACAGCCAGGACCGGTCGACCGCAGCAGCTGGCACAGGCTGCGCACCTGCGGCAGATCACGGCGGCCGTCGATGAGGATGACGTCGGCACCAGGGGTGTCGACGAGAGCGGGGCCTTCCGCCGGAGCCACTCGCACGTTGTGCAGAAGCAGGCCGAGAGCGGGAAGCACCTCCGTCGACGGCTGAAGGGCATTGGTCAGGAGCAGCAAAGAACTCATCGTGTCCCACCTACCCGGGTCGTCCTACGGTTGTGCATGGTTCGCTCGCCCATAACGTCTGGTTCCTCCTCGGTCCCTGCGAGGACGTTTACGGCACTGCTTCGAACTCTTTGCGGCTCCCGCGCCCCCGGGTGCCGCGGTTCGCGCTTTCGCGTCGTATACAGCGTTCGTATACATCGCTCCAGAAAGCGCAAAAGGACCCGGGGGCTACGCTGCCCGAGTCCTCATGCCCAGCAGAATAGCCCACATGAACCAAGGTCCGGCAGGTCATGTGACGCGATCTTTTAATCGTCCACTACCTGAGACAGCCCGGCGAGCCGAGCGTCGGAGATTTCTGCGCACGGTCGACGGGGTGACGATCGACGCCATGTACGAGCCCGGAAAGGGCACGTCCGTGCCCTCTTCCGATCTTTCCGGCGAGCTCGCGATCGTCATCGCACACGGTTTCACCGGGGATCTCGACCGGCCACACGTACGCCGGGTGGCAGGCATCCTCGCGGAGCACGCGGCCGTCGTCACGTTCTCCTTCCGGGGCCACGGGGCCTCCGGCGGGCTCTCCACGGTGGGCGACCGGGAGGTGCTCGACCTGGCGGCGGCGGTCGCCTGGGCACGAGAGCTGGGCCACACCCGCGTCGCCACGGTCGGCTTCTCGATGGGCGGATCCGTGGTCCTGCGGCACGCGGCGATGCACCGCCCGGGGCCCGCTCAGGAACAGGTGGGGCGCACAGGAGCGTATACGGACGCGGTGGTGTCGGTGAGCGCCCCCGCTCGCTGGTACTACCGCGGTACGAAGCCCATGCGCCGACTCCACTGGGTCGTGACCCGCCCGCTGGGCCGCACGATCAGCCGCTACGGCCTGCGCACCCGGATCCACCACCGCGACTGGGACCCGGTCCCCCTCTCCCCGGTCGAGTCGGTCCCGCTGATCGCCCCCACGCCCTTGCTGATCGTCCACGGCGAACTGGACGGCTACTTCCCGCTGGACCACCCCCGGATGCTGGCCGACGCGGCGGGCGAGGACCACGCCGAGCTGTGGCTGGAGGCGGGTATGGGGCACGCGGAGCACGCGGCGGACGATGCGCTGCTGGGGCGGATCGGTGCGTGGGCGGCTTCGGCGTCCGGCTAGCCTGGCCGTGTCGACCGTTAACAATGACAAGCATTGATCGAGGAACCTGATGGCACAGGGCACGGTGCGTTACTGGGCCGCCGCCAAGGCCGCCGCCGGCGTGGCCGAGGAGCCGTACGAGGCGGAGACTCTCGCCGAGGCGCTTGACGCGGCGCGCGAACGACACCCCGGCGAACTCGTCCGCGTCCTGCGGCGATGCTCGTTCCTCATCGACGGTGACCCCGTGGGCACCCGCGGACATGAGACGGTACGGCTGGCCGAGGGCGGCACGGTCGAGGTGCTCCCGCCGTTCGCAGGAGGGTGACGGGCATCATGAGCAACCAGCAGTGGGGGTCCCCCCGCTCGAGCGAAGCCGAGAGTGGTGGAGGCTCCCACGAGGGCCACGGCTCCCATGACGGGCACGACTCCCATCAGCAGCAGCCCCGCTGGCCCGGGCAGCAGCCGTCCGACGAGGACGCGCAGCATCAGACCCAGCAGTGGGAGGGGCAGACGTGGGAGACGCAGACGCATGCACGGCCTGCGCGGGTCGTGCCTCCGGCTGCGGCGCCGAACCCAGCTCCGAACCCGAACCCGAACCCGAATCCGAACCCGAATCCGGCTGCGACGCCGGCTCCGGCTCCGGCTGAGCCGGTGTATGGGACGGGGCATGGGTACGGGGTTCCTGGTTCGGGGTGGGATCGCGGAGCTCAGGGGAACGGGGCTCAGGCCCAGGCGTCGGGGTATGGGGCTCCGGTGCCGGCGTCGGACCAGCAGTCCCAGGGGTACGGGGCTCCGGTGCCGGTGTCGGACCAGCGGTCCCAGGGGTATGGGGCTCCGACGCCGACGTCTGACCAGCAGTCTCAGGGGCACGGGGCTCCGGCTCCGGCCCGGGGTCACGCGAACCAAGGCCAGAGCCATGGGTACGTACAGGGGCCCGCGTACGGGGACTTCGCGCCCGCGTCCGCTGCTGCATCCGCACCTTCGCCCATGCCCGCGACTGCGCCCGCTTCGGCGGCAGTTGACGAGCAGGCTGCCGCTGTCCCCGCCTCCGGCCCCACCCCCGCGTACGGGCCGCCCACCCTCACCGGAAACCCCCGGGTCACGGACGCCCAGCGGGCCCGTGCCGAGGGGCGTTCGCCGATCATCGAACCGGGTGGGCAGCCGGCCGTGCTGACGGCGGTACTCGGATCGCTGCTCGCGGGAACGGCGGCGATCGGCGAGTACGCACTCGTCGTCCCGCTGGTGATCCTGCAGGCGGTGACCGCGGCGGGCTGGTTCCGGCTGAACGGCATGTGGCCCGCCCGGCAGGGCATCGCGCTGGCCTTCGCGGGCGCGCTCACGGCGGACGCCGTGCTGCTGGCGGCCGGGCGCGAGAACGCTCCCGCCGCCATCCTCGGCACCCTCGGCGTCTGGGTCCTGCTCACCCTGGTCCTCCAACTCCGCAGCCACGCCGAACCCGACGAGCGCATGTACGGCCTGATGGCCACGGTCGCCTCGGCGGCGCTGGCCATCCTCGCGGCGGGCCACCTCGCGGCGGCCTCGGACGCGGTGACGGTGGGCGGGGCGGCGGTAGCGGCGGCGGTCCTGGCGCGCGCGCTCCCCCTCCCGACGCCGGCGTCGCTGCTCGTCGCCTTGCTGGCGGCAGGGGGTGCGGGCCTTGCGGCCGGCGGTGTGACAGGCCTTGGCACGGGCGGTGCCCTCCTCGGCGCCGCGGCCGGAGCCTGCGCCCTCATCGGCCACCGGGTCGCCAGCTACGACTACCCGTCCCGCTTCGTCCACTTCACAGCGGGAGTGGCCCTGCCGCTGGCGGCGGCGGCTCCGGCGGTCTATTTGCTGGGCAGGGCGCTGGGCTGAGGCGGGAGTTTTCTCGCCCCGCCGCCCCTACCCGTCCCATCCCTGGGGCTGTGCGCCGGACCCCATCGGCCTGAACGGCCTCGTCCTCAAACGCCCGACGGGCTGGTTGATGCGGGCCTGCGCCGGCAAAATTCGGCCACGAAAAATCAGCCCCTCCTGCGTTTGAGGAGCGGGGGTTGGGGGCGCAGACCTCAGAGTCCGCGCCAGGCCTCCCAACCCCCACCTGTCACAGCTGATCGACAACCCGCCCCATCCCCGCCGACCAACCTCCCAACCGAGTTACCCTCGCTCGACGGCCACCGGAAGCCGTCGATGCCGAGGTGGGGGAACACCAAGACATGCGCGCACTGCGAATACTTCTGATCGTCGCCGTCATCCTGGGCGGGCTCTTCGTCATCGCCGACCGCGTAGCCGTCGGCTTCGCCGAGGACGAGGCAGCGGACAAGCTGAAGACCAGCGAGGGCCTGGCCAGCACCCCCGACGTGTCGATCAAGGGCTTCCCCTTCCTCACCCAGGTCGTCGGCGGCGAACTCGACGAGATCGAGGTCGCCATCCAGAACTACGAGGCGGACACCGGCGGCACCGCGCAGAACACCGGCCCCGACAAGATCCGTATCGACGACCTCACCGCCCAGATGCGCGGCGTCGCCTTCTCCGGCAACTACAGCTCCGCCACCGCCGCCTCGGCCACCGGCACCGCCACGATCTCGTACGACGAACTCCTCAAGGCCGCCAAGTCCGAACCCGTACAACTCGCGAGTGGAGTCACCGCCGAGGTCGTCGGCCTCTCCGACGGCGGCAACGGAAAGATCAAGGTCGAGGTCGAGGCCACCGTGCTCGGCGCCAAGCTTCCCCAGCCCGTATCCGTACTGAGCACGGTCAGCGTCGAGGGCGACGTCGTCAGGGCTCGCGCCGACTCGCTCCCCAACCTCGGCGTCCAGCTCGCCGAGGACAAGGCCCGCACGGTCACCGACTTCCAGCAGCGCATCGACGGCCTCCCCGGCGGCATCAAGCTCGACAAGGTCGAGGCAGCACCGAACGGCGTCGACATCACGGTGAAGGGTTCGGACATCACGCTCGTCGGGTAGGAGGGCAGGCGGGTACGACGACCGATGAGCTGACGACGGATGCGCCGTTGTCCGAAAGGCGAGACGCCCCTGTCCGCGAAGCAGCTGTGAAGAAGTCCACGGCTCTGCAATGTCCGTATGAGTGCGACTGAACGGGGCTTCCGCAGCTCTCTCGTCCCACATCGCGGACAATCACGTCTCATCATCCGACACGCCGGTGACATGCCAGCCCCACCCTCCCTACGATCGACCTCATGAAGCGACAGCAGGCGGATCTGACGAAGCGGCGGGCAGTAGACCTGTGCCGTGTCGCCGCCATGCTCTGTCGCACCTTCTGAGCGGAAGCGCCGGCTTCCGCGATCCCCGGGCCCTTTGACGCGCTCACCAGGTCAGGGCCACCCCGTGCGCCACGTACGCCTCCGCTGTCATGCGCGTACCGCACCCACTCATCGACGCACGCCCCCGCCGTAACTGCCCCGGAGGAGAAACAGAATGAGCCGCAGCGACGTCCTGGTAGACGCCGACTGGGTCCAGGAGCACCTGGACGACCCGAAGGTCGCCATCGTCGAGGTCGACGAGGACACATCGGCGTACGAGAAGAACCACATCAAGAACGCCATCCGGATCGACTGGACCAAGGACCTCCAGGACCCGGTCCGCCGTGACTTCATCGACCAGGAGGGCTTCGAGAAGCTCCTGTCGGAGAAGGGCATCGCGAACGACACGCTCGTCGTTCTCTACGGCGGCAACAACAACTGGTTCGCGTCGTACGCGTACTGGTACTTCAAGCTGTACGGCCACGAGAACGTCAAGCTCCTCGACGGCGGCCGCAAGAAGTGGGAGCTGGACTCCCGCGACCTGGTCGACGGCTCGCAGGTGCCGGACCGCGCGAAGACCGAGTACAAGGCCAAGCCGCAGGACACCTCGATCCGTGCCTTCCGTGACGACGTCGTCGCCGCGATCGGCGCGCAGAACCTGGTCGACGTCCGTTCGCCCGACGAGTTCAGCGGCAAGCTGCTCGCCCCGGCCCACCTGCCGCAGGAGCAGTCGCAGCGCCCCGGCCACGTGCCGAGCGCCCGCAACATCCCGTGGTCCAAGAACGCCAACGACGACGGCACCTTCAAGTCGGACGACGAGCTCAAGGAGCTCTACGCCGAGGAGCAGGTCGACCTGGCGAAGGACACCATCGCGTACTGCCGCATCGGTGAGCGCTCGGCCCTGACCTGGTTCGTCCTGCACGAGCTGCTCGGCGTCGAGAACGTCAAGAACTACGACGGTTCCTGGACCGAGTACGGCTCCCTCGTCGGCGTGCCGATCGAGCTCGGCGCCAACAAGTAAGCCCCGACCTTTTCAACTACCCCTTCAGGAGCAGCACATGTGTGGAGCGAAGGCCGGCGGCCCCGACGCCTCGACGATCAAGCCCGGTGAGACCACCATCCAGGGCCAGGTGACCAAGGACGGCGAGCCCGTGGTCGGCTACGTCCGCCTCCTTGACTCGACCGGCGAGTTCACCGCCGAGGTCCCGACCTCTGCGACCGGACAGTTCCGCTTCTACGCGGCCGAGGGCACGTGGACCGTACGCGCCCTGGTTCCGGGCGGCACGGCGGACCGCACGGTCGTCGCCCAGACGGGCGGGCTGGCCGAGGTCGCTATCGCCGTTTAGCTCGATCGTGTGATGGTCGGCTTTCAGGCTTGCGGGGTCTGGTGCGGTGCCGGGTAGTGTCACCAGCGCGATTTGGGATGCCGGGTGTGGTGCCAGCGTGCGGGGCCCCTGTTCCACCAGTGAGATGGTTCAGGGCTTCCCCGTCGCCTCTGGCCGCGTCTACGTGGCCAAGTCGTGAGGGACTCCGCCCTTCCGGGGCCGGACCACGGACACGATCCGTGTCGCCGCCCGGATGCGAAAGTGGATGACCAGTGCGCCCAAGACCGTTCGGGGCGTGCCAGTGTGGGAGTTCACTCTCGCTCACTGCCAAGGAACGGTTGGACGCCACCACTTGTGCGGCTGGGCCGCGCGAGGCGCCTCGAGTGGAAGGGGCCCTTCGGCACACCCCATGCGGGGTGTGCCGAAGGGCCCCTTCCGGATCTACGCTGCTTGTATGTACGCACGACGGCGTCACGCCTACTTCGCCATGATGGGCACGTGCATCGGCCTCTTCGTCCTGGCCTGGGGTGTCGTGCGGCTGTGGTCGATGCCGGTGGCCATCGGGATGTGCGTCGTGGCGATGGTGATTCCGCCCCTCGCGGCCATGGTGGCCAACCGGCGCGGGCCGGAGGACCGCTGGTGGGACGATCCGTCCGGAGACCCGAAGTCGGACGAGTGGTGGGACGAGCTGGACGGCAAGAAGCGGCGGCCTGGACGGTGAGCAGCGCCGCCGCCAGAACAGGCCCCATGACGCGTACGAAGGTGTCCACCGTGGTGCTCGATGCGCACGACGCGCATCAACTGGCCGATTTCTACGTGCGGTTGCTCGGGTACGAGGTACGCGCGGACGAGCCGCACTGGGTGCTCGTCGGGCCCGTGGACGGGGATGGCGTCTCGCTCGCCTTCGAGACCGAGCCCGAGTACGTCCCGCCCGTCTGGCCGACCAGGAAGCCCGGCGACCAGCAGATGATGCTGCACCTCGACATCGAGGTCGACGACCTGGAGGGCGAGACGGCGCGGGCCGTCGCCGCGGGCGCCACGCTCGCCGACCATCAGCCACAGGACGACGTACGGGTGCTGCTGGACCCGTCGGGTCACCCGTTCTGCCTCTGGGTGGAGACGCCGGAGTAGGGCGTATCAGTACACGAGCGCCTGGGTGTCGTCGGCCAGCGCCTCCTGCACGAAGACCTGCGCCCCCGCGATCCGTACGCCCTCCAGCACGTCCTTCTCCGTGATGTCGCGCCGGGCCGCGCACTGTGTGCACAGCGTGAGCCGGCCACCGGCCAGCACCGATTCGAGCAGGTCGGGGAGCGGAGCCGCGTGCGGCAGCTCGAACTCGGCGGCGCGGCCCGGCAGCGCGAACCACGCCGACTCGCCGGTCAGCCAGAGTGAGACGTCCACCCCGCTGGCCACGGCGACCGCCGCCACCGTGAACGCCTGCGAGCACCGCTCGGGAGCATCGGCCCCGGCCGTCACCTTGATCACGAGCTTCTTCGCCATGGTCGAATCGTAGTCGCGTACCTCACGCGCGACCTCGCACGGAGTGCCCGACCACGGCCGCGTAAGCTGGAGCCCGGCTTCGTGTACGGCCCTACGCCCAACCCCGCTCATCCAAGGAGCACCCTGTGCTTGAGATCTTCTTCGAGGTTCTGCTGGTCCTGGTCTGCGTCGGCGTCATCGCCTTCGCCGGGCTGACCGTGAAGAAGCTGTACCAGGGCCAGCGCTGAGCGCCGTCACGGACGCCCCCATCACCCACGTACGAGACTTCTGAGCTGATCATGATCGAGATCCCGTCGGACCTCCACAAGGACCTGGTCCCCCTCGCCTTCCTGCTCGGTAACTGGACCGGCGCGGGTGTCCACGACTTCCCCGGTGCCGAGAAGTGCAACTTCGGCCAGGAAGTCAGCTTCAGCCACGACGGGCGGGACTTCCTCGAGTACCACTCGCGCACGTGGGTCCTGGACTCCGAGGGCAACAAGGTGAAGCCGCTGGAGACCGAGACCGGCTACTGGCGTATCGACTCCGACCGCAAGGTCGAGGTCGTGATGGTCCGTGACGACGGCGTCGTCGAGGTCTGGTACGGCGAGCTGGCCGACAAGAAGCCCCAGATCGACCTGGTGACGGACGCGGTCGCGCGCACGGCGGCCTCGGGCCCGTACAGCGGCGGCAAGCGCCTGTACGGCTACGTCAAGAGCGACCTCATGTGGGTCGGCGAGAAGCAGACCCCCGAGGTCCCGCTCCGCCCCTACATGTCCGCCCAGCTCAAGAAGGCCGTGTCCCCGGAGGACGTCGAACGCTGGGCCAAGGCCCTCCCGGACGACATGCCGGACGACGGGATCGCCTTCTTCAAGTGATTCCACATCGAGCATCACTTGTTTGAGTGAAGGGTGCTGCTCGGCCGGACGTGACACCGGCCGCCGTCCAACTTCGTGATCGTGAAGTTGGTGGTGCGGGTCAAGCTCCTGCCAACGCCTGAGCAGGCGACGGCACTTGAGGCGACCCTGCGTTCCTGCAACGAGGCATCGAACTGGCTGTCGTCCGAGGCATTCGCTCGGCGGGTGACTTCCCGCGCGGGGCTGCAGGTCCTCGCATACGCCGATCTACGTGCGCGAGGCCTGTCGTCGCAGGCTGCGCTACATGTGCTGCGCAAGGTCGCCGACGCGTATTCCGCGTTGAAGGCGCATGCGCGGGTGGGAAATCCGGGCAAGCCGGGCTCGAAGCGGTATGTCAGAGCCACTTCGAAGTCGATCACGTTTCGAGCGGGGGCGGCTCAGCCGTTCGATGATCGCTGCCTGTCCTGGCAGATGGACGCCGCCACGGTGTCGATCTGGACCACCCGAGGGCGGCTGAAGAGAATCGCCTTTACCGGGCACCCGGAGCAGTTGGAGCTGCTGGCCCGCTACCGACGCGGCGAGTCGGATCTGTTGTGCCGGAACGGGCAGTGGTATCTGATCGCGACCTGCGAGATCCCCGAGGTCGAGGAGAACAGCAGGCCGGACGGGTTTGTCGGAGTGGATCTGGGGATCGTGAACATCGCCACCACCTCCACCGGGCGGCGGCACAGTGGACGGCGTTTGAACCGTCGCCGCGAACAGGACCGGAAGCTGCGTGGCAAACTGCAGCGGAAGGGGACCAAGTCCGCCAAGCGGCGGGCGAAGAGGCATGCGGGCAAGGAAGCGCGCCGGGCCCGCGACATCAACCACAAGATCAGTAAGTGCATCGTGGCGTGCCTGCAGATCTTGCGGCTTCGTTGAGCACGCGGATCTGAACGCGTCCCACAACATCGCCGCCCGTGGCTGGTGGATGTGGGTTCGCGGGGCCAGGTCAGTGGCCCCTGCCCTCAGGCTCGTGGCATGAGGGCTGGACGCGGCCGGGCCTCATCGAAGCCATCGATGACCCGAGCTGCAAATCCGGGACAGCGATCTGCTCCTGGGTAGCTGACGTAGCTCTAGACTTTCAGGTGTGGTGAGCACTCGAAGCAGCACCGGAAGCAGTGCCGAAGGCACTGACTGGAAGAGTGATCTGCGGCAGCGCGGATATCGGCTGACGCCGCAGCGGCAGCTTGTGCTCGAGGCTGTGGACGCGCTGGAGCATGCGACGCCCGACGACATCCTCGTGGAAGTGCGGAAGACGGCGTCGGGGGTCAACATCTCCACCGTGTACCGGACGCTGGAGCTCCTGGAGGAGCTCGGGCTGGTGTCGCACGCCCACCTCGGGCACGGGGCGCCCACATACCATCTCGCGGACCGTCATCACCATCTTCACCTGGTGTGCCGGGACTGCCGGAACGTCATCGAGGCGGATGTGTCGGTCGCCGCCGAGTTCACGGCGAAGCTGCGGGAGAGCTTCGGGTTCGACACCGATATGAAGCACTTCGCGATCTTCGGCCGCTGCAAGGACTGCTCGGGCAAGAGCGCGAGCAGGAAATAAAACAAGCAGCTACTCGGTCGTAGGCTGTATGCCCATGAAGAGCCCCCTGCTGTCCCTGCCCGGTGCCGTGCCCGCCGAGGGCGTGGACGAAGGCGTCGCCGCGCACTACGGCGACCTGTTCCGCGAACAGCGTGCCCTCGCCGACGGCGCGGGTTTCGTCGACCTCTCGCACCGCGGCGTCGTCACCGTCTCCGGTGAGGACCGGCTCGGCTGGCTGCATCTCCTGCTCACCCAGCACGTCTCCGATCTCCCGCCAGGCCACGCCACCGAGGCGCTGGTCCTCTCCGCGCACGGCCATATCGAGCACGCGCTGTATCTCGTCGACGACGGGACGACCACCTGGGCCCACGTGGAGCCCGGCACCCAGGACGCGCTGATCGCGTACCTGGAGTCGATGAAGTTCTTCTACCGGGTCGAAGTCGCCGACCGGACGAGCGAGTTCGCCGTCGTGCATCTGCCGGCCGGTTCCATCGCCGAGGTGCCCGAGGGCGTCGTCGTACGCGAGACGTCGTACGGGCGTGATCTGTTCCTGCCCCGCAGCGACCTGGAGCCGTACGCGGCGGACGGTGAGAAGCACGGTCCGGTCGCCGGGATGCTGGCGTATGAGGCGCTGCGCGTCGAGCATCACCGGCCGCGGCTCGGTTTCGAGACCGACCACCGGACGATTCCGCACGAGCTGGGCTGGATCGGCTCGGCGGTGCATCTTCAGAAGGGCTGCTATCGGGGGCAGGAGACCGTCGCCCGCGTCCAGAACCTGGGCAAGCCGCCGCGGCGGCTGGTGTTCCTCCACCTGGACGGCAGCGAGGTGCACCTGCCGCCGCACGGTACGGAGATCCGGCTCGCGGAGGAGGGCCCGGACGGGCGCAAGATCGGTTTCATCACGACATCCGTACGCCATCACGAGCTCGGCCCGATCGCCCTGGCTCTGGTGAAGCGCAATGTGCCGCTCGACGCACCGCTGATGGCGGACGCGACGGCCGCCTCCCAGGAGGCCGTGGTCGAGGTGTAGGGCGCGGTCTGTCGCGGGGGCTACATCTCGAGCAGGACCGTGAACGGGCCGTCGTTCGTCAGCGATACGCGCATCTTGGCGCCGAAACGGCCCGTCGCCACCGTCGCGCCCAGGGAACGGAGCTGGGCGACGACCTCGTCCACGAGGGGTTCGGCGACATCGCCGGGGGCGGCGGCGTTCCAGGTGGGGCGGCGGCCCTTGCGGGCGTCGCCGTAGAGCGTGAACTGGCTGATGACGAGCAGTGGCGCGTCGATGTCGCTGCACGACTTCTCGTCGTCCAGTATCCGGATCGACCAGAGTTTGCGGGCCAGTTGGGCCGCCTTCTCCTTGGTGTCCTCGTGGGTGACGCCCACCAGGACGCACAGCCCTTCGCCGTTGATCTCACCGACCGTTTCGCCGTCGACGACCACACTCGCGCCGTCAACCCTCTGTACCACCGCACGCATACGGACCATCATGCCGTGCGTCGGCTTGACCTCTGTAGGGGGTCTTCTTATCACTCCTTAAGCCTCCATCTGGGGCGTATCGGATGCACTCCGGCTCATAGCAGCCAGTGGGGGTGGCACGATGCATCCACACGCCGGTCGAGGGGACGGTTGAGGCATATGAGCACCATGAGCACGTCGGGGATCGGGCAGTCGCCACCTGCGGTGGCGGGGGGAATCGCGGGGGCTGGGGGAGCAGCACATTCGGGTACGGGGCTTTCGATCACGGCGCCTCCGGTGGGGGTGCGTCCGCCCGCGCAGCGGACGGACAGCCCGCCGGTCGAGCGCGATCTGTCGGGGCTGGGGCTGCCCGAGCTGCGGACGATGCGGCGCGGCGCCCAGCGGGACGAGGCGGACCTCAGCTATGTACGGCGGCTGGTCCAGGGGCGGATCGACATCCTGGGGGCGGAACTCGGGCGACGGGCAGAACCCGCCCCGGCACGGCCGTCCGCCGCGGCACCGGTTGCCGAGGGAGAATCGGCCGGCTCATCCATCTCTTCCGTTGTGGAGCGGCTGTCGGAGATCCTGACGGACGCGCCCGCACGGCAGCGTTCGTCGGCCCGGCACGTCACGCTCGGCACGCCGCACAGCGAGGAGTACCGGCGACTGGCCGCTGACATGCTCGCGGAGGTGGAGCTGTCCGATCTCGGGGCCCGCACGGATCTGGAGCTGAACACCGCGATGGCGCGCCTCGTACGGTACGAGCAGCAGGTCTCGCGCCGGCGCCGGCAGCTCCAGCGAACGGCCGACGACTGCAGCGCGGAGATCGCGCGCAGGTATCGCGAGGGCGAGGCACACGTGGACGACCTGCTCGTCTGACGCCGGGTGTTCCGACCCTTCTGAGCCGTGCCGCCCGTACGAGTGAGGATTATCGGCTTGGCTCGGCTGCTCGGCCCGAGTTACCCGGCGTCACCTGTTGTGACGCCGGGTGAATTGGTGCATGCCGCCGAGATCGTCGGCGACGTCCCGCTGATCGTCACCGAGAACGGCATCGCGACCGACGACGACAGTCGCCGTATCGACTACTACACCGGCGCCCTCGACTCGGTCGCCGCCGCCCTCGAGGATGGCATCGACGTACGGGGCTACCTGGCGTGGAGCGCCCTCGACAACTACGAGTGGGGCTCGTACAAGCCGACCTTCGGCCTCATCGCGGTCGACCCGGTCACCTTTGTGCGTACGCCCAAGCCGTCCGCCGCGTGGCTGGGCGGCTTCGGCCGCAGGCGGGAACTGCCGCGCGCGACCGGCTGACGAGCCGCCCAGCCCCGGAGCCGCAGTTCCTCAGGCTCCGCTGCGGCGGCTGTGGAGCCACCATGCCCCGCCGCCGAGTACCAGGACGGACGCGGCGATGCCGACCGGTACGCCGATGGGCATGCCGTCGTCGCCCTCCGCGTTGTTCGACACCGGCTCCGCCGCCGGTGTCGACGTGCTCGTCTTCGGCTCGCCCGCGGCTGCGTCGGACGAAGGGGCCGCCGTCGTGGGCTCCTCCGTCGGGCTCGGGCTCACGGGTTCGGCGCCGGGGGCGGCGGGTTTCAGGTCCAGGCGCGGGGCGGGGTTGCCGTGGCCGTGGCCGTCCGAGCCGCTGGTGTCGTCCACTTCGATCCAGCGGTCCACCTTGCCGTCGCTGTAGCTCTGCACGGTCTTGAAGACCAGCGACTTGGCGTCGGGCAACTGCCGTACGGTGACGACGTATTCGGCGTCCTCCCCGACGGCGAGCTTCGGTCCGGAGACCGTGTAACCCCGGTCGGTGGGGGTGAGCTTCCAGCCGTCCGGGCCCTCCTTGTAGGTGACGTCGCCGGGCGCGATGCCCTTCGGCAGGACCACCTCCAGCTTGCTGATGCCGGCCGAGCCGGACTCGGACTCCGCGTGGAAGGTCAGTGCGACGTTCCGGTCGAGGGCCCGGGCGCCCTCCGCCTCGACGTCCGCATGGGCGGCGGCCGGTCCCGCGGTGGCGACGGCGACCGCGACCGCGGCTGCCGTGAGGCCGCCGAGGGCGCCGACACGGCGCAGGCTGCGGGCAAGGGCAAGGCTCGGGTGATGCACAGGGACTCCTCGTACCGATGGTCGATGTGAAGGGGGCTGAGTCGGGGTTTTCCGGAGCGCCGCCGCCCGGCCCGTGAGCCGGGCGGCGGCGACGTACGCGTCGTACGCGATATCAGGCGGCCACCGCGGCCGGCGGTCGGTGGCCTTCGGCCTCGCACAGTGACTCGATCAGTGAGCTGCGGGCGCGGGCCACGCGTGAGCGCACCGTGCCGATCGGGCAGCCGCTGAACCGCGCTGCCTCCTCGTACGACAGGCCCAGCATCTGGGTCAGTACGAAGGCCTCGCGGCGGTCGTCGGGCAGTGCGGCCAGCAGTTCCGCCAGGGCGATGCCGTCGTCGAAGCCGGGCAGGCCGCGCGGCTGGGCGCGCTCGGCCGCGGACTGCCAGTTGTCCCGGTCCGACAGGCGGGGCCGGGCGGAGGCGTACCGGATGTTGTCGATGACCGCGCGACGCGCGATGGCCAGCAGCCAACTCCGCGCCGAGGAACGGCCTTCGAAACGGTGCAGGCTGCCGAGGGCCCGCAGGAAGGTGTCCTGGGTCAGGTCGTCGGCCGCTTGCGGATCGGCGCCGAGGTACGTCACGTAGCGGCTGACGTCCCGGTGGAGGGCGCGGACGAACTTCTCGACGGCGTCCAGGTCACCACCACGGGCGGCGAGCGCCCAGGACGTTATCGACTCGTCGTGCGGGCAGGGTGAGCTGTGCAGGGCAGGAGTGAACACCTGTGTCCTTCTCGGGGTCCGGGAACCAGGCCGGAGCAGAGAGCTCGGCGGTTCCGGTGACTGTTGGCTCCGGCTGTCGTCAGAGGACAGCGGGCCCGGCGGGCGGACCCCGAGAAGTGATGGCGTATACGAGGAGGAGCTGCCGCAGCGCGCGAACCGCACGGCCCCTCGGGGCGCGGACGCGCGGGCGGTACGGCGGCGTGGGCGGCCGGAGCGGCAGCCGCAGGGGAGCGACGAGCCACCCGGCGAGAACCCGCAGGATACGGAAGGCGGCGCGCTCACCGTGGGCGAGCCACAGGCCGCCCAGCAGGGCGGCGGCCAGGTGGGCGGCGAGCATGCCGGTGAGGGACATGCCGCCCATAAGATGCCCCGCCTGGGCCGTGGAGGCTGAGGCGTCCATCGAGGACATGCCTGCCATGCCGTGGCTCATGGAGTGCGCGGTTGTCGCCGTGCCGTCCGAGTGCGTACCGCTCCCCGGCGGCGTGCACAGCAGATAGCGCACCCACCGCTGCGCGAGCGACGCCGATCCCGGCCGTACGGCCGCCTGCGCGAGCGAGAACACCGCGTGGAGGGCCACCTGGGTGGCGAGCGAGAGGGAACCGACCATGAAGAGTCCGCGTTCCCGGCCAGCCAGACCCCACGCCATACCGCCCGCGGCCACTGCTCCGGCGGCCAGTGCCCAACCGGGCACCGCGACACCGGACGTCATCACGTGTCCCTGGACAGCGAACAGCACGCAGACGACCGCGAACATCGCGGCCCTCAGCGTACGAACACTCCGTCCAGCACTCATGGAGACTTCATCCTTGCACCGGCTGTTGGGCCGTCACAGCCCAATACGGACAACCACCGGGTGCGCCACTCAATCCGGCGCGTGTGATCCAGGCCACTGGCAGTTCCGCCGCCGGTGCCTCTGCCCGTTGGGACACGCCGCCGGATGGCGCATCCGGCCTGCAGGGCGGCAATTGGTGCATAAAGTGAAGAATATGACGAAACGTAATATCGCCTATCTGGCGTGCGCAGCAGCAGTCATCGGGACGGGGCTCGGGGCTGCACCGCCGACCGCAGGCCATACGGTCCACGTGGTCCATCCGGGAGAGTCGATCCAGAAGGCGGTGGACGCCGCCGAACCGGGAGACAGCGTTCTCCTGCGCCGCGGCACCTACCGCGAGAGCGTCAACGTGAGCACGCCCGGGCTCACACTGCGCGGCGCGGACCGCGGCGTCGTGATCAAGCCGGGCACAAAGAGGGCCGCCAACAGCTGTGCCGCGGACGGCAACGGCATCTGTGTGGTGGGGACGAAGGACCGCAGAGTTGAGGGCGTCACCATCGCCTCCCTGAAGGTGACCGGCTTCGCCAAGAACGGGGTCTACAGCGCGAGGACCGACGGCCTGAAGGTGCGGAACGTGACCGCGGTGAAGAACGGGGTGTGGGGCATCGCCCAGGAGGGCTCCGTCCGCGGCGTGTTCCGGTGGAACACCGCGCGGGACAACGGCGACGCGGGCCTGTTCCTCGCCAACACGGTCACGGCCGAGCAGGGCGCGGCGAACGCCCGGGGAACGGTCGTGGAGCACAACCGGCTGGAGGGCAACCGCATCGGCGTCACCGTCCGGCGCCTGCGGAACCTCAGCGTCGCGGGCAACGACGTCACCGGCAACTGCGCCGGAGTGTTCGTCGTCGGTGACGAGAACAAGCCGAGGGCCGGCGACCTGTCCGTACGGGACAACCACATCGCGCGGAACAACGAGTACTGCCCGAAGACCGAGCGGCTGCCCTTCCTGCAGGGCTCCGGCATCGTCCTGACCGGTGCCGAGAGGACTCTCGTGACCGGGAACGAGATCACGGACAACGTCGGCAAGTCGCCGTTGTCGGGCGGCGTCGTCCTGTTCAAGAGCATGGTGGGCGTCACCAGCGAGCGGAACCGGATCAGCGACAACCGGCTGGAGGGCAACGCCCCCGCCGACCTCGTCAACACGGACACCGGCAAGGGCAACACCTTCGAAGGCAACTCCTGCGGAGTGTCCAGCCCCGCGGGACTGTGCTGACCGGCCGGCCGTATCCATCGCATCCATCGCATCCATCCGCGGAGCAAGAGCAGTGAAGGAAGGAACGCGGCACATGACGACCGCACAGACTGCCCCACCGCCGTCCATGAGGCTGAGGGAGCTCGTGTTCGGAGCGGCATGTGCCGCCGCCCTCCGCGCAGCCGTCCGGCTGGGGGTTGCCGACGCTCTCGGTGACGGCCCCATGGCTGTCGAGGACCTCGCGGGCGCGGTGAAGGCCGAACCCCGGCCGCTGCGACGGCTGTTGAGAGCCCTGTCCTGTTACGGCGTCTTCGCCGAGCGGCCGGACGGGACGTTCGTGCACACCGACATGTCCCGGCTGCTGCGCGAGGACGACCCGCACAGTCTGCGCAACATCTCGCTGTGGTGTACGGAGCCGTGGACGTGGGACGCGTGGCCCCGCCTCGACGAGGCGGTGCGCACCGGACGGAACGTCGTCGAGGAGCTGTACGGCAAGGAGTTCTTCGTCTACCTCAATGAGGACGCCCCGGAATCGGCCGACGTCTTCAACCGCGCCATGACGACGTCCAGCGTGCAGTCCGCGCGGGATGTGGCCGACTTCCTCGATCTGTCGGGGAGTTCATCGGTCGCCGACATCGGGGGCGGCCAGGGGCGTGTGGTGGCGAGCCTGCTGGAGAAGTACCCCTCGATGCACGGTGCGCTGCTCGATCTGCCGCGGGTGGTGGAGAACGCCGATCCACGGCTTCGTGTGGGCGGCGAGTTCGGGGACCGGATGCGCATCGTGGCCGGGGACTGCCGGGTGGCCGTTCCGATCAGGGCAGATGCGTACATCATCAAGAACATCCTGGAGTGGGACGACGACAGTACGGCCCGGACCCTGCGCAACGTCATCGAGGCGGGCGGACCCGGAGCTCGGGTCGTGGTCATCGAGAATCTCGTCGACGACACCCCGTCGATGCGGTTCAGCACCGCCATGGATCTGCTGCTGCTCCTCAACGTCGGCGGGGCCAAGCACACCACCGAGAGCATGACCCGGCGGCTGACCGACGCGGGGCTGGTCATCGGTGACGTACGACCGGTCAATCCGTATCTGCACGCGTTCGACTGCACCGTGCCCGGCTGATCAGCGCGTTTCGCAGACCAACGGCCGCCGGGCCCCCGACTGAATGTCGTGGGCCCGGCGGCCGTTGGCGTTGTGCGCTTCAAACGCTGGTTCAGGCCGCGGGATCCCGCTCCCAGCGGTAGAAGCAGTGGGCCATCGCGTCCTTCGGGGATCGCCAGGTCGCGGGGTCGTACGCGGTGACATACGCCGACAGCCGCTCGCTGATGTCCCGGAACTCGGGGTGTCCGGCCATCTTGGCGATGGCCGGACCGGGGTCCTGTTCGGACTCGATGAGGTGCAGGTACACCTCGCCGAACTGGAAGAGGCTGCGCCGGGCGACTCCCACGAGATGCGGCAGCTCGCCCCGGTCGGACTCCTCGAACACCTTGGCGATGTCGGGCGCCGAACCCGGCATCATCCGGGCGACGATCAGACTCTGGTGCATGGACTTGGACTGAGGCATCGACCTGTTCTCCGTCCGGGTCAGTCGGTGAGGGACGGCACGGGACGGCGTTGTTCCGTGGCGGCCTGTTCGATGCGGTCCCGGATCAGGGCCATCTGGACCTTGGAGTTCTTGTTGATGTTGTCCGTCATCCAGGCGTCGTCGACCGGTGCCTCCGGCTTCATCGCGAAGTCCTGCGTCCACACCATCCGGGTGCCCTCCGGCACCTTCTCGTACTGCCAGCGGATGTTCATGTACGCGAAGGGCCCCGTCTCGACGCGGCGGGCGCGCACGGTGAGCGCGTCGCGGTCCGTTTCCCGCTCCGAGACCCAGCTCCAGACGGTGCCGTTCTCGTCGGGCTTCATGGTCAGCCGGAAGGTGGTCTTGTTGCCCTCCCGGGAGAGGATCTCGACCGAGGCGTACTCGCTGAACAGCTGAGGCCAGTTCGCCACGTCGTTGGTCATGTCCCAGACCAGGTCCAGCGGGGCGGCGATGGTGATGTCGTTCTCCGTGTGTCCGGTCATGTCACGCTCCTGCCACGAGGGCACCGTTGACGAGGTCGAGGAACTGCCGCGGGGTCTTGCAGCGCTCCGCGTCGGGAGGCAGTGGCGTACCGTACCGCTGCTCCAACTCGCCCACGACGCCGAGCAGACCGAGCGAGTCGATGCCGAGCGCGTCGAAGCCGGAGTCGCTGCGCTCCTGCAGTTCGCCGGGGGCGACGGTGACTCCGGCTGCCTTCTTCATGAGTTCGGACAGCTCTTCCACGGTGATTTGCTCACTCATGCGCTTCCTCTCCTTTGCTCCCTCGCCTCGCAACGAGACGTTCTTTCGGTCGTTCGCCCACGCCTACGGGGCTCCACGCCGCAGCACGAGCGCCGAGTTCGCCCCCATGAGGCCCCGGCTGAGGACGAGCGCCGTGCGCAGTTCTGCGGCACGGGCCCGGCCGGTCACGAGATCGAGGTCATGGCAGACGTCGAAGACGTTGGGGGTGGGCGGGATCAGCCCGTGCTCCATCGCGAGCACGGCCGCCGCGGCGTCCAGCACGGACGCCGCGCAGTAGCCGCGGCCGATACCCGTCTTGGGGGCCGTGACGGGTACGCGGCCGCCGTGTGCGCCGAGGGCGTCGGCGATCGCCAGTGCCTCGGCACGGTCCGCCTCCGGTACGCCGAGAGCGTCGGCGAAGACCACGTCGATCTCCCCGGGAGCGCAGCCGGCCTCCTCCAGGGCGCCGCCGATGGCCCGGGCGAGCCCTTGCCTGGACTCCGCCCAGCGGGAGGCGCCGGTGAACGTGGCCGCGTGTCCGGCGACGGTGGCCCGTACGCTCGCGCCCCGCTCCCGAGCCGCGCGCTCGTCCTCCACGACGAGCATGGCGCCGCCCTCGGCGGGCACGAATCCGCAGGCTTCGGCGGTGAACGGGCGATAGGCGTGCGCCGGGTCATCGGCGGTGCTCAGTTCCCGGTAGCCGAGCTGGCAGACCACCGAGTAGGGGGCCAGCGGTGCCTCGGTCGCTCCGGCCACGATCACGTCGGTGCCGCGGCGCGCGGCGCGCGCCGCGTGGGCGAGAGCGTCCAGACCGCCGGCCTCGTCGGCGGCGACGACCGAGCAGGGACCCTTGAAGCCGCGCCGGATGGAGATCTGGCCCGTGCTGGCGGCGTAGAACCAGGCGATGGACTGGTACGGGCCGACGTAGCGACTGCCCTTCCCCCACAGTTGCTGCAGCTCGCGCTGCCCGAACTCGCCGCCGCCGGAACCCGCCGCGGTGACCACGCCCACGGAGAACGGCGCGTCGTCGGTGTCGGCCTGGCCGAGGCGGGCGTCGTCCAATGCGAGGTCGGACGCGGCCAGCGCGAAGTGCGTGAACCGGTCGGTCTGCACGAGGTGGCGCTCCTCGACCGCCTCCGAGGCCTCGAAGCCCCGTACTTCGCCGGCCACCCGCAGTGGCAGGTGCTCACAGCCTTCGCGGGTGACCCGGTCGAGGACGCTGATGCCCTCCTGAGTGGACTTCCAGAAGGACTCGGTGCTGGGTCCGTTGGGCGCGATCACGCCGATTCCGGTGACGGCGGCACGCCGCGGATGCGGTTCACTCATAGCGTCGTCTCCCTTGGCCGGGTCAGGACCACCGCGGACTGGAAGCCGCCGAACCCGCTGCCCACGGAGAGCACGTTGTTCAGTCTCCGCTCGCGAGCGACGCGCGGAACGTAGTCCAGGTCGCACTCGGGGTCCGGGGTCTCGTAGTTCGCGGTGGGCGGTACCACCTGGTGGGTCAGGGCCAGCACACAGGCGACGAGTTCGATCGCCCCGATCGCGCCGAGGGAGTGGCCCACCATGGACTTGATGGAGCTCATGGGGATGTCGTAGGCGTGCTGTCCCAGGGCCCGTTTCACCGCGGCGGTCTCGTGACGGTCGTTCTGCTGGGTGCCCGAGCCGTGCGCGTTGACGTAGTCGATCGCTGTGCCGGCGAGCCCGGCGTGGCCGAGGGCCGTCTCGATCGCCCGGGCCATCTCCAGGCCCTCCTTGGTCAGACCGGTCATGTGGTAGGCGTTGCCGAAGGTGGCGTAGCCGCTGAGCTCGCAGTACACGTGCGTGCCGCGGGCCAGGGCGTGTTCGAGCTTCTCCAGGACGAGTACGGCACTGCCCTCGCCCATGACGAACCCGTCACGGTTGGCGTCGAAGGGACGCGAGGCATGGGCGGGGTCGTCGTTGTTCGCGGAGGTGGCTTTGATTGCGTCGAAGCACGCCATGGTGATCGGCGATATCGGCGAGTCCGAGGCGCCGGCTATGCAGACATCGGCCCGGCCCTCCCCGATGGTGTGGAAGGCGTAGCCGACCGCGTCGAGGCCCGAGGTGCAGCCCGTGGACACGGTCTGCACCGGCCCGCGCGCTCCGAACCTCTCCGCCACCGCCGAGGCGAGCGTGCTCGGCGAGAACGCGCGGTGCAGATGCGGGCCGGCCTCCCGGTGGTCCACGTCCCAGCGCTGTCCGTGCTGGCTGACCAGGACGTAGTCGTTCTCGAGGCGGGTGGTGCCACCCACCGCGGTTCCGAGGGAGACCCCGACCCGCCACGGGTCCTCCCGGCCGAGGTCCAGGCCTGCGTTCCGTATCGCTTCCTCCGCGGCGACCAGGGCGAACTGCACGTACCGGTCGGAGCGTGCGACCTGCTCCGCGTCCAGCCCGTGGGCCGCCGGATCGAAGTCGCACTCGGCGGCTATCCGCGAACGCAGGCCGGTCGGGTCGAAGAAGGTGATGCCCCGGGTCGCCGTACGCCCGCCCGCCAGGAGGTCCCAGAAAGCCGGTACACCGATGCCGCCCGGGGCGACGACGCCTATGCCGGTGACCGCCACGCGCCCGGTCATGAACCGACCTTGCGTCGGTCGACCGTCCGGCCTCCAGTCGTGCCGGCTCCCTCCGAGGGGACCGCGACTGCCTCGGTCCCCTCGGTGTCGACGTGACCGAGCGGCGGGCTCGGCGCCAGCGGACCGAGGTGGAAGACGAGGCGCGCCTCCGCCTTGCCGACATTGCGGAAACGGTGCCGCATACGGATGGGGATCATGAGCCCCTGCTCGGGCCGCAGCGGCAGAGGATCGCCATCCAGGTCGACCTCCAGCTCCCCGCAGAGGACGTACACGAACTCCTCGGAGTACGGGTGGTAATGCTCACCGATGCGCTCGCCGGGCTGCACGATGGCCACGCCCATGAAACCGCTGGTGGAGCCGACCGTGGCGGGGGTGAGCATGGCGCGCAGATCGCCGCCGCGCCGGGTGTTGGGCTCAACCTCGCTGAGATCCACGATTCTGGGACGGGGTTTGATCACGACGTTGCTCCGATCGTGTGCTGTGCCGGCATGAGGGTTCGGCCGGCATGAGGGCCGTGGTCGCCGCGACCCGCGTAGTGGACGGATCAGGCTTCGGTCGAGTCAGGCTTCGGGCGAGCGGCGGTCGGTGACGAAGTCCATGCGGGCGAGGCCGAGCAGGCGGGGAAGGTCCGCACCGCCGGCTTCGTCCAGGAGCGTCGTCAGCTTGGTCGCGGGGCCGGGGTCCGGGAAGCCGAGGGCCAGCACCGGGTCGGCGGCGTCGAGGCCGCCGCGCACATCGATCAGCCGGACGACCACGTCGTCGCGCTGGAAGATCGTGCTGCGCAGCACCGGGCTGTACGGGCTGCCCGCCGCCGCTTCGTCCTGCCGGGCCAGCAGTTCGGCCAGCCGCATGCCGCAGCCGGGCCGCGCCGGGTAGTACAGGGCATGCCGCTCCGCCTGCGGGTCCTCCTGCTCCGCCGTCACATGGTGTACGGCGGGCAGCGCGGCCCGAGTGAAGAAGACCCGGGCGGACTCGGGGTCGTCGAGATCCCGGTCCTGCTCCAGATAGGGGTTGATGGCCTCTTCCACGGCTCGTACCTCGGGCTGCCGGGCGACGTGACGCAGCGCGGTGAGCAGGTCGCCCCGCACCTCGATGGCCCGCACCACCCGGTTGCCGTGCATGAACAGGGACGTACGGCACAGCCGGGTGGTGTCGTCGACCCGTGGTTCGGGCGAGGCGTAGTCGGCGAGGATCTTCGCGACGGCAGCCTCACTACCCGGCTTGACCGTGAAGGTGAGGGCGTGGCGGATCACGCCGTCCCCGATCCGGGGCGAGGCCTGGAGACGGCGCTTCGCGGGGGTGGCTTCCGCCGGGCCACCGGTCTCGCGTACGACATGGAAGCGAAGCGACCTCGTGTCCCGGACACAGCTGTGCAGCGGCTCCACCATCTGGACGTGCTCCTCGCTGTTCACCCAGGCAAGGAACGGCGGGGCGCTCTCCCACTCACTCGTGATGAGCCACTGCGAGGGGTTCTCGATCGACTGGCACAACTGGTCGCTGACATGCCCGGGAACGGACGCGACCTGGTTGCACAGTTGCTCGTACGCCTCCAGGAACTGCTGCTGGGCTCCGTCGTGAACGTCCACCAACAGGACGACACGAAGCCGGGAGCCGTCGAACACGGACTGGGAGACACGCTGCGAGACATGGCGCGTCAGCCGTTCTGAAGCAGGTGCGGACGTAGTGGTCATCCTGCTCACTTCTCCTTCGCGGGCAGAGGTGGACGTCGGCCGCGGTGCTGCGACATCGGCGTGGCTCGATCCTGTGCCCGTCCCCGGGAGCGCGCGACTCGTATGGACTACGCGGGTGATGGGCCATGAGGGAACCCCGGCACCCAACTGCGCTGGGGTGGCCGGGGCTTCGGATACCGGGGTTCAGACGAGATGGGCGAAGACCACCAGGTTCTCCGGGTAGTCCTTGGCCGAACGGTCGTAGACACCCGCACAGGTGATGAGCCGTACCTCGGCCCGGTTCGTGTCGGCGTAGACACGATCGTCGGGGAACTTGTCCTTCTTGAAGGTCTCCGCACTGTCGACCACGAAGGACGCCCTGATCCCGTCGGCCCGTGCGATGTGGAAGACATCGCCCTTCCTCAGTTCGCGCAGGCGCGCGAACACGGCCGCGGAGGTGGTGGTGTCGACGTGCCCGGCGATGATCGACGTGCCCAGCTCGCCGGGGGAGGCGCCCTTGGCGTACCAGCCAACGAGGTTGACGTTGTCGGCGGGCGGGGCTTCGAGCTGCCCCTTGGCGTCGAGGGCGAGGGGGATGAAGGGAGCTTTGACCAGGATCTTCGGGATGTGCAGGAGGGTTGGCTGCGAGCGGGGCAGCTGCTTCTCCGCTGTCGCAGGCGGCTCCGTCTTGGGCGGGGGCGTCACCGCCTGGGGTGCGGCGGGCGGGACCTGCTGGGCAGTCGGCGGGTGCAGGGAACGTTGGACGGTGCCGGAGGACGAGTCCTCGCCGCCGTACAGGGTGGCCGCCAGGACCACGAAGGCCGCGGCGCACAGCATGGTCAGGGCCGTACGGAATCGGTTCTCGGCCGGGGCCTCGTCGTCGCCGGAGGGGGCGTGGCCGGGAGAGGGGGAGGTGCTGGCGTAAGGGGAGTTACAGGCAGAAGGGGGAGAGGGTGGATAGGTGGGACGAGGGGGATAAGGGGGAGCTGCCATCGGGGACCACCTCACTAGGACGCGGCAGCGGGTGGAGGGGCTCGCGGCGGTCGGTCCTCCGCGAGATGGGCTCGGGGAGGGCCGGCCGGGCCGCCACACGGCAACGTGCGAGTGGCGGCCACGGCGGCTATGTCGTACGACACAGGGTCAGGCCACGCTCGCGACGCTCTTCTTGCGGCGCACCGCGTACAGGCCGGCTCCGGCGACCGCCAGGACGGCCAGACCGCCCGCGGTCATCGGCCGCTCGGCCAGCCCGCCGCCGCCGGTGTGCACGCCGCCGTGGGGCTTGTCGTGCTTGCCGTGCTTGTCCTTCCAGTCCTTGCCGTACCCCTTGTCCCCCTTGTCCTTGTGGCCCTCCGAGCCGTTCTTGGTGCCCCAGTCGTCCTGGCCGACCGCGGTCAGCGCGCCACCGCCGGTGTGCACGCCTCCGTGCGGCTTGCCGTGCTTGTCCTTCCAGTCCTTGCCGTGCCCCTTGTCCTTGCCCCAGTGGTCCTCGCCGACCGCGGTCAGCGCGCCACCGCCGGTGTGCACACCGCCGTGCGGCCAGTCGTGCTTGTCGTGCTTGCCCTTCCAGTCCTTGCCTTCCTTGCCGTGGTCCTTGCCGTGGTCCTTGCCGTAGGAGGAAGAGTTCTCGCCCTTGGAGGAGGAGTCCTGCTGGTCCCAGTCACCCGCGTAGGCGCCGGGAGCGCCGATAGCCAGGACGGCCGCAGCAGCCCCGGTGGCCAGGAGCATTCGAGCAGAGCGCATCTGACGATCCTTCCGCCGTGGCCGGGCAGCCGACACCTCGTCAGCTGAGTCACCCGACCCCGATGTGAACCACCGTCAGTCACTTGTCCCTCGCCCACCACTCGGGGCGCTCAGCCGGGTGACGCCGCGCCGATCAGCTACCGGTTCAGCTCAGTGCCAGGACCGTCGTCAGGACTTGGCGCAGCGTCAATTCCACATCCTGTACCGGACCTGACGATCGCCATGCGACGAACCCGTCGGGCCGCACGAGTACGGCGCCTGTACGTGTCGTGCCGTGGCGTTCCGCCCAGTCGGCATCGTCCTCGGGCGCCAGCTCGCTGCCGGCTCCGGTACCGATCCGGTACGAGACGAGTGGCACGGACAACTCCTCGGCAAGGCGGACGGCGGCCTGGTGCCAGCCGCTCGCGTCCTCGGCGTCGCCGTCGCTGAGCAGCACCAGGGATCGCTCGTAGAGGTCGAGGGTGGAGATCCGCCTGCCCTGGTGCCGTACCCACAGGTGGGGTGCCCGGCTGCCGGGGTCCCCGGTCAGGGCGAGTTTCTCCGGGACGACCGGGGCCGCGGGATCGGCGCCGACGACGGCGCCGCGCGGGTAACGGTGACCGAGGACCACATTGAGGATGCCCTGCCGCGGACCGCCGCCGACGCCGGGCGGCGGGGCGAATCCGGGGTGGCTGTGCTCGGCCGACCGTACGGCGGCGCGGGCGCTGGTCGCCTCCGCCACCGGACGCCGTTCGAGGTCGTACGTGTCCAGCAGTCCGTCCCCGGCCCAGCCGCCGAGTACCGCGGCCAGTTTCCAGGCGAGGTTGTGGGCGTCCTGGATACCGGTGTTGGAGCCGAAGGCGCCGGTCGGGGACATTTCATGGGCCGAGTCGCCGGCCAGGAAGACCCGTCCCGACCCGTAGCCGCGGGCCACGCGCTGGGCGGCGTGCCAGGGCGCCTTGCCGGTGATACGGACGTCGAGGTCCGCGTCCCCGACCGCGCGGCGGATGTGGTCGGCACAGCGCTCGTCGGTGAACTCCTCGAGTGTTTCGCCGAGTTCGGGGTGCCAGGGGGCGTGGAAGACCCAGTTCTCGTGGTTGTCCACCGGCAGCAGCGCGCCGTCGGCGTCCGGGTTGGTGAGGTAGCAGACGATGAAGCGACGGTCGCCCACCACCTTGGCGAGGCGGTGGGAACGGAAGGTCACGCTGATGTTGTGGAACAGGTCGCCGGGGCCACTCTGGCCGATGCCGAGCTGTTCCCGTACGGGGCTGCGGGGGCCGTCGGCGGCGACGAGGTACTCAGCGCGGATGGTGGTGTGTTCACCCGTCTGCCGGCTCTTGACCACCGCGCTGACACCGGAGGAGTCGGCGTCGAAAGACATCAGTTCGGTGGAGAACCGCAGGTCGCCGCCGAGTGCCGTGGCACGGTCGAGCAGGACCGGCTCCAGGTCGTCCTGGCTGCACAGACACCAGGAGCTCGGGCTGAAGCGGGCCAGCCCGCCGCCCGGGTCGATCTCCTTGAACAGCCACTCGCCCGCGTCGCCGACCAGCGTGGGCGTCTGCAGGATGCCGTGGTTGTCGGAGAGGGTTTCCGCGGCCTCCCGGATGGCCGGCTCGACACCGGCCACCCGGAACAGCTCCATCGTGCGTACGTTGTTGCCCCGGCCGCGAGGATGGATGGAAGTACCGGCATGACGCTCCACCAGCGTGTGCCGCACCCCCATCCGGCCGAGGAACAGCGAGGTCGACAGGCCGACCAGGGAACCGCCGACGATGAGCACCGGGACCTCATGGGCCGCCGGGCCGGATCGACCAGCTCGACCGTCTCGATCGGCTCTTTCGTTCATCACGCGCCTCCAGGGTGTGGGTCATCTCCGCCGACTCGGCCGAATCCGGCCGGGATCTCCATGCATGCCCCGCAACACGGAGGGTGGCCCACTCTTCACCCGGAGCGATGTGCCGGCCGTGGCTCACTCCCACGACCGGACTACGCGGTCCTCAGGAACGGTGGGTGACCCAGCGGAGGACGGAATCGGTGACCGCGTCGCCGAGGGAGCTGATGGCATCCACGGCGTACCGGTCGCCAGGGCGCGGTGCGATACCGCGAACGGTGAGCGCGGCATACAGGTCCAGCCGGCGCTGGTCCGCGGCGCCGAGGGCGACGATGTTCAGACGCTGAGCGGGATCGGGAGGCGGCAACAGGTGGTCACTGCTGCTTCCGCTTCCTCCGTACGGGGTCGGGCGGTGGGCATCGTGTCCGGATTCGGCTGAGGAGACATATGGGTCGCAGATGGGGTCGCAGTCGGCCCAGGCATCCTCGGTCGGGACGAGCGTGTCGCTGAATGCGGTCACCGCGGATCTCCCTTGCTCGGGTGTGTGTCTGCCCGTTGAAGTCGCCAGGCCGGTCACCGTTGGTTGCACCGTTCCTCAGCAATCACTCGAATGCCGCAAAAGTATGGATAGGCGCTGCTCGGCCGGATACTCGTGCCGGATGGTACGGACACTGAAACGGCATGGAAGGCATGGCAGGAACGGTGTGGCCGACCAGAAGGCCGAGACCGTCCGGGCCCCGCAGGCACCTCAGGCAACCGAGGTCGGGCCGGATGAGCAGGTGGAGCGGCAGGCGCCGGACACCCCGACGGATCTGCCCAAGCGTTCCTGGTCGGCTGTGCTGAAAGGCACTCTGAAGGAGTTCAAGAAGGACGAGCTGACCGACCGGGCCGCGGCGCTGACGTACTACGGGATCCTGGCGCTGTTCCCGGGGCTGCTGGCATTGATCTCGCTGGTCGGGATCGCCGGACAGGCGGCGACGCGGGAGGTGCTGGACAACATCCGGAGTCTCGCCCCGGGGGCGGCGCGGGACGTCCTGAGCAACGCGGTGCAGCAGTTGCAGGGCAACGCCGGGATCGGCTCCGTCATGGCGATCGTGGGGCTGGTGCTCGCGGTGTGGTCGGCTTCCGGCTATGTCGCCGCGTTCATCAGGAGCGCGAACGCGGTCTACGACGTCCCCGAGGGCCGTCCGGTGTGGAAGGTGCTGCCGGTGCGGGTGGGCGTGACCGTGGTGCTGATGCTCATGGCCGTGGTCAGTGCGCTGATCGTCGTGTTGACCGGCGGTCTGGCCCGGCAGATCGGCACCGCCCTGGGCGTCGGTGACACGGCCCTGACGGTGTGGTCGATCGCGAAGTGGCCGGTGCTGGTGGTCCTGGTCACGATCATGATCGCGATCCTGTACTGGGCGACGCCGAACGCGAGGGTCCGCGGCTTCCGCTGGGTCACGCCGGGGAGTTTCCTGGCGCTGGCGATCTGGATGATCGCTTCGGCGGGGTTCGCGTTGTACGTGGCGAACTTCGGCTCGTACAACAGGACCTACGGCGCGCTCGCCGGCGTGATCATTTTCCTGGTGTGGCTGTGGATCACCAACCTGGCGATCCTGCTCGGCCTGGAGTTCGACGCGGAGCTGGCCCGCCAGCGTGCCGTCGCAGGCGGCTACCCGGCCGAGAAGGAGCCGTATGTGCAGCCGCGCGACACCCGGAAGTGGGACGAGGAGGACCGCCGCCGCCTTGAATCCTGAGGTGGTGGATCATCGCCGCGAGCTGGCGTGAGAGGGCCCTGGACAGGAAGTCTGCCGGTCATGGGGTTGGTCATGGGAACGATGGCGGATCTGCGTGGCGGGGATCGCCGGCTCGCCAGGTGGTCGATCGGGTGGCGGCCACCCTGGGTGCGGAAGGTCATGCCCGCGGTGGAGGAGGCGGCCGAGCACACCAAGTTGTGGTGGGCGGCGGCCGGGCTGATGGCCGCTGTCGGCGGGTGGCGCGGCCGTACGGCTGCCGTCGCCGGCGTGGCGTCCATGGCGACGGCACAGGTGCTCTCCAACGCGGTCGTCAAGCAGGTGTCCCGGCGGCGCCGCCCGCCACGGGAATGGGTTCCGCCGGAGGACCTCAGGGGCCGCCCGGCCAGCTCCTCCTTTCCCTCCGGGCACACGGCTGCCGGCTTCGCCTTCGCCGGAGCCGTCACGCCGGTGTGGCCGGCCGCAGGTGCCGCCTGTGGGATGTCGGCGGTGATGGTGGCCGCGGAGCGCGTGCACAGCGGTGCGCACTACCCCTCCGACGTGGCTGCCGGCGGCGTGATCGGGCTGGCCGCAGCCGCCCTGGTACGCGCCGCCCCACGACTGCCGTGGCGACATGTGCTCTGACGTGTGGTGATGCGCCGTCGCGGGGGTACTCGGGGCCCACCGGACGGCGGAACAGGAGGCCGCAGATTTCGCGGAAAGGCCGACGAAGGACCGACCGACGAAGGACCGACCGACGAAGGACAGGTGAGCACCCATGACGGCAGGGGGCTCCCCTCGCACCGGCAACGGATCGCAGGAACCGGTCGGTGACCTGGTGCAGCGTGCCTCGCAGCAGCTGTCGCAACTGGTCCGCGACGAGATGCGCCTGGCGCAGGCGGAGATGACCGAGAAGGGCAGGCGGTTCGGCAAGGGCGGCGGCCTGTTCGGCGGCGCCGGCCTGGTGGGCGTCTTCACCCTGCAGGCACTGCTGGCCACCGCGATCGCCGCGCTCTCGCTCGTACTGGACGTGTGGGCGGCGGCGCTGATCGTCAGCGGTGTCCTGGCCGTCATCACCGCGCTGATGGCGACTCTCGGCAGGCAGCAGGTCGGCACGACCTCCCCGCCGAGGCCCGAGCAGGCCATGGACAGCTTCAAGGCCGACGTGGCCGAGATCAAGGAGAAGGCACAGCGATGACCAAGGACAAGCCGCCCACGGGTGATGAGGCAGCACGCTCTTCGGAGGAACTGCGTGAGCAGGTCGAGGCGACTCGTGAGGAGCTCGGCGAGACCGTCGAGGCCCTCGCGGCGAAGGCGGACGTCAGGACTCGAGCCCAGGAGAAGACGGTGGCCGTCAAGCAGCAGGTCGCTCAGAAGAGCACACAGGTCAGGGCCCAGCTGCGGGACAAGGCGGCGCACGCGGCCCACGTGGTGCACGACAGGACCCCGGAGCCGGTGCGTGACAAGGCCGCCGCCGCCACGGGGCAAGTCCGCGACAAGGCCGCCGCCGCCACCGGACAGGTCCGAGTCAAGGCGGCGCACGTCGGAGAGCTGGCCCGGGAGAAGGCTCCGGAGCCGGTTCGTGAGAAGGCCGGAAGGGGCATGCAGGCGGCGCGGGCCAACCGCACCCCGCTGCTCGCCGCGGCGGGCGCGCTCATCGCGCTGGTGCTCATCCGCCGCTCCAGGAGGTGTCGATGAAAGCCTCGAAGTTCGCCTACAAGCCGGTCGGCATGGCCATGGGCGCCCTCAGCGGCGTCCTGGCCGGTTCGGTGTTCAAGCAGGTCTGGAAAAGGCTCGGCCATGAAGAGGACGCCCCGACGCGACCGACGAGCACCGGACCTGGCGCGAGGTCGTGTCGGCAGCCGTCGTGCAGGGCGCGATCTTCGCCGGCGTCAAAGCCGCCGTCGACCGAGGCGGCGCCGTCGCCACCCGCCGCCTGACGGGCACCTGGCCCGGCTGACTGCTCCTACGGCGCCCCCAGAGGCCGGACCCCCACTCAGTCCACTAGCCGCACTACTTCCCCCAGGCCGCGCTCACCGGTGCGGTGTTCCGCCGGCAGGATGTAGGTGCGCAGACCGCAGGCCGTCGCGCCGCCGTCGCGGACCGGGTTGTCGCCGACCATGAGCGCGGCGCGGGGGTCGGTGCCGAGGCCGGCGCAGGCCTTGAGGAACAACTCGGGATCGGGCTTTTCGCGGGCCTGCTCGTAGGAGATGACGCAGGTGTCGATCAGGGCGTCCAGGCCGTGGTGTGACAGGTGGGTGCGCAGGTCCCAGGCGAAGTCGCTGACTATGGCGATGCGCAGTCCGCGTTCGCGCAGGGCGCGCAGGACCGGTTCGGTGTCGGGGTAGGGGAACCAGGCGTCGGGCGCGGTGAGTTCCTGGTAGGCCTCCTCCTCCACGCCTCGCAGGAAGTCCACTTGCTCCCACCATCCGTGCATGGCGCGGCGGTGCTGCTCGGAGGAGAGGTCCCGGCCTTCCTGGAGGGCGACGACGGAGGGTAGCCGGAACGCGGTGCGCAACTGATCGGAGATCTCGGCCACCGCGCCGGGCTCGTTCAGTGCGGCGAGGCGGCCGGAGGAGGCGCCGACCCGGCGGAGCCACGTCTCCAGGTCGATCATCTGGAAGATGGTGTTGCTGAAGTCGAAGAGGACGGCCTCGACCGGAGGCACAGGCGCGGCCATCTCGGCGTCGCTGGGGCGGTAGGCGCTCGGTGTTTCGAACAGGGTGTGGATCACAGGGAGGGCTCTTCGGGTTCGGGCGTCTCGACCTCGACCGTCTCAACGGGGACTCCGAGGTCGCGTATGGCTGCGAGTTCCGCGTCGGGAGTGCCGGTGTCGGTGATGACGGCGTGGTAGTCGGCCACGGTGCCGTACGTGTACGTGGCGGTCTTGCCGAACTTCGAGTGGTCCGCGAGGAGCAGCGCCTGTTCGGCGGAGGCGAGCATGGCCAGCTTCACCTCGACGTAGTCGCTCAGGGGGTGGAAGAGGCGGCCCTCCAGGACGGCGGTGGCGGACATCAGGGCGAGGTCGGCCCGGATCCGGGACAGGGCGCGGGTGACGGTGGGACCGGTGCAGGAGTTGAAGTCGCCGCGGTACTGGCCGCCCAGCAGGGTCACGCTCACGCCGGGCGCGGACCCGAGGCGCTGTGCGAGGCCGACGGAGTTGGTGACGACGTGCAGTTGGTCCAGCCCCGCCATCGCGGGGACCAGGGGGAACAGGGTGGTCGAGTCGTCCATGAGCACCGTGCTGCCCGGCCTGATCCGGTCGGCGACGGCTGCGCACAGCGCGTTCTTGGCCGCGAGGGCGCTGTTCTCCCGGAAGCGGGTGGCGGTCTCCATGGTGAGAGCGGGGAAGGCGACGGCCCGTCCGCGCTCCTTGCGCAGCAGATGGCGCCCGGCGAGGTCGTCCAGGTCCCGGTGCATCGTCATCAGGCTGACGTCGAACTGCCGGGCGAGCTCGTCGATACGGGTCTCGCCGTGCTCGGCGACGTACCGCAGCACGGTCTGGCGCCGCTCCTCGACGGCGGTCTGCGACAGTCGCGTACGCGCGGCCACAGCGCCCCTCCTTCCCGGTCGATCCGGTCTCGCAGTTTCCCACACGGGCCGATGGAGGCCGGAGCCCGTCCGGCTCACGGGACCACCAGACCGTCCACCGTGACCAGCACCTTGACCTGCTCGGGATCGACGGAAGCGGCGAATGCCTTGGCGGCGTCCTCCAGCGGGTACGTGGCGGTGACGATCTCGGTGGTGTCGACGGCGCCCGAGGCGATCAGGGACATCGCGGTGCGGTAGTCCTCGCCGGTGTACATCAGGGTGCCCTCGATGCGGATCTCCCGGTCCTGGACCAGGTCCAGACGGACCGGGGTCGGGCCGGCGGCGCCCACGCCCACCACGACGATGTGACCGCCCTTGGCGACCAGGTCGGTGGCCTGGGCCATGGACCGCTCCTGGGCCACACAGTCGAAGACGACGTCGACCGGACCGCCGAGCGCCGCGTGGACCTGCTCGACCAGGTCGGCGGCGTCGGCGGGCAGGGACGTGTCGGCACCGAGGCGCAGCGCCCGCTCCCGCTTGCCTGCCAGCAGGTCGGTGACGGCGATCCGGCCGGCGCCCGCGTGCCGGGCGGCGAGGAGGGTGAGCAGACCGATCGGCCCCGCGCCGAGTACGGCGACCGTACGGCCGGTGAGGTCACCGGCCTTCGCCACGGCGTGCACCGGAGTGGCCAAGGGCTCGACGAGGGCGGCCTCGACGTCGGTCATGCCGACGGGTACGCGGTGGACACGGTCGGCTGGGATGGTGAACAGGTCGGTCATGGCGCCGGGCATCTGGCAGCCGAAGACCCTCAGTTCCTGGCAGATGTTGTAGTGGCCGGAGCGGCACTGGGGGCACCGGCCGCAGTACAGGTTGGGTTCGATGATCACCCGGTCGCCGGGCGCGAAGTCCTCGGCTCCCCTTCCTCCCGCGGCGACCACCCCGACCGCCTCGTGACCTGGGCGATAGGGCAGGTCGATGAAGGGATGGTGGCCTGCCGCCGCATGGGTGTCGGAGCCGCACACGCCGACAACGGTGGTACGTATGAGGAGTTCGTCGTCCCCGGGGACGGGTACGGGCACCTGCTCGATGGCGATGTCGTCCAGGGAGCGGACGAGTACCCGGCGGATCTGCTCGGTCATGGGGGTCCGTTCGGTTCGGGCTTTCACGCGGTGACGGGAGCGGGCTGGATCTGGTTCTTGCGTGACGCGGTCCTCACTTGACTGCTCCCAGGGACAGGCCGCGGACGAGTTTGTCCTGGGCGGCGAAGCCGGCGATGAGGACGGGCAGGGAGACGAGGGTGGCCGCGGCGCA
>NZ_JBIAHS010000028.1:0-110460 GCF_042870755.1 Streptomyces sp. NPDC006365 | reverse complement strand
CATTCAGTTCCGCCCCGACCTGATCGATGGCTGCCTCACCGGCACCGGACTCACGCTCACCCACCGACCGACAACAATCCGAAGACCTCAGTAGGTCGCTTCTCACGACGAGAAGGCCGCCCACCAGATCAAGGCCAAGCTGGTGGTGGAGGGCGCCAACCTCCCCACCTCCGGGCAGGCCCAGGCCGTCCTCGCCGAACGTGGAATCGCCGTCCTGCCCGACTTCGTCGCCAACGCCGGAGGCGTCGTGGCCGCCGCCTTCGCCATGGACGCCCGCTACTCCGGATTCCGTCCCGAGACGCCCACCATCTTCGAGACGATCTCCAAGCGGCTGCGCGCCAACGCCGTCACCGTCCTCGAAGAAGCCGGGCGCCGTGCCACCACGCCGCACATCGCGGGGCGCGGGCTGACAGAGGAACGCGTGCGCGCCGCTATGCGGAGCAAGGGGCGGCTTCGTTCCTGAGGGTCCCTTCACGGGGTGGGAGGGAGGCGGAGGTCTCCTTCATGGCGGCCTCATCCATGGCGGCCTCATCCATGGCCTGGATGACCCGGATACGGGATTCCGATCGCGCGGAGGATGGCGGTGGGGTTCCGTACAGCCCATAGTCGTGCCCACCGCACGCCGCTGTCCGGACCAGCACCGGGTGTGTGGCCTTCCCCCGCATGCCGTGCGCCGTCGTCGGCGCCCATGACGGCATGCCCGCCCTCGTACGCCGTCCCCTGGAGTCGCCATGCCCGGTTCCGTGTCCCCGACCCCGCCCTCCGCCGCGGTCGACGACGGTGCTCCGTCACCCGTCGCCGTGTCGGGCCCCGCTCATGTGGTGCGCCTGACCTTGCTGATGGCGGGCAGCTGTCTGCCGGTCCTGGGTGCGGTGCTGATCGCCCCGGTGCTGCCGAGGATGCAGGACCACTTCGCCTCGACGCCTGGGGCGAAGGCGTTGGTGCCCCTCGCGCTGACGGTTCCGGCGCTGTCGCTGGCACTGCTGGCACCCTTCGCCGGGGTGATCGTGGACCGGCTCGGCCGCAAGCGCCTGCTGATCGTGGCGACCGTCCTGTACGCCGTGTTCGGAACGGCGCCGCTCTGGCTGGACTCGCTGGGCGCGATCATCGCCAGCCGCGCCCTGGTCGGTGTCGCCGAGGCCGCCATCATGACCTGCTGCACCACACTGATCGGCGACTACTACAGCGGCCGGCAGCGGGTGAAGTACCTGGCGCTGCAGGCCGTGTGTACCTCCGCGTCGGCCACCGCCTTCTTCGTGGTCGGCGGCGCCGTCGGCGCGGCGGGCTGGCGCGTGCCCTTCTGGATCTACGCCGTGGCCCTGGTGATCGCCCCGCTGATGGCCGCCGCTCTGCCCAACCCGGCGGCCCGCGCGGCCACCCACGAGGCCCCGGCCGTGGCCATGACCGGCCGTCCGTTCCCCTGGCGGCCGCTGGCGGGGATCTGCGCCCTCACCTTCTTCGGAGCGATGGTCTTCTACACGGTCCCGGTGGAGATGGCGTACCTGCTCGACGACCTCGGTGTGGAGGACCCCGGCGTCATCGGTCTGGCCACGGCGATCGCGAGTGCCGCCACCGTGGCCGGAGCGGTGATCTTCGCCCGGCTGAAGCGCTCCCCGGACCCGATGCTGCCCGCGGTCTTCGCGGTCTGTGGCGCCGGTTTCGGGGTGATGTTCCTCGCCGGCAGCGCCCCGCTGCTGGTCGTCGGGGCGGTGGTCAACTGTCTGGGTACGGGCATGCTGCTGCCCGCCCTCCTCACGAGTGCCATGTCCCGGCTGGCGTTCGAGGACCGCGGCCGGGGCACGGGGCTGTGGACGTCGGCCTTCTTCGGCGGTGCGTTCGTCTGCCCGCTGGTGCTGCTCGCCCTGGAGTCGGCGGTCGGCTCTCTCGCCGGTGCGGTGGGCATGCTGGGGCTGGCCGCGGCCCTCGTCGCGGCGGGACTGTCGGCGGCTCGCCGCCGTGCGGACGCCGTCGCCCCCCAGCCGCTGCCGGAGCAGGCGGCCTGAACACAGCGGACGCGACAGACGCTGCAGACGCTGCCAACGCGGCAGCGGACCGGCCGCACGCCGCGGAACCCGTCCCCACGGCCTCCCGTGGGGACGGGGCGCGTCGGTCCCGGGCCGTGATCAGAGCCGGCCCGGCGTCGGTCCGGCGCCCTGTCCGGCGGACGGTGCCTCCGCCGTGCCGTGGCTCGTCAGCGTCGCGCCCACCTCCGCGGCCTTCTGCCGCAGCCAGATGTGGGCGGCGTCCTGGGTGTGCACCGGGTGCCACCACATCGCCTCCTGCACCGGCACGGCCTCGAACGGGCAGGGCAGGACCCGCACCGCGGCGGAACGGACCGCCCGGCGCGCCAGACGCTCCTGGATCATCGCGATCCGGCGGGTGCCCTCGACCATGTGGGGCAGCAGCTGGAAGGTCGGCACGGACACCTCCACCCGGGGGCTGATGCCGAGCATGCTGAGCTGGCGGGCGGCCGGGGCGTCGTAGGGGCGCTGGTAGACGGCCCAGGGCAGGCGGGCCAGCTCGTCGAGGGTGAGTTCGTGGCCGATCTCGGGATGGTCGTCGGCGATCATGCACAGCCAGCGGTCCTGATGGAGGTCGACGCAGGGAAAGCCGTCGATGACGCCGTGCGGCATCAGGAGTCCGTCGACGGTGCTCAGCAGGGCTGCGGTGTTCTCCGTGACGGAGGGCGCCGGGTGCTGGAAGGTGAGCCGGAGGCCGGGCGCCTCCTGGTGCAGGGCGCGGGCGAGAGCGGCACCGAACACGGCAGCGCCGTAGTCGGCGGCGAGCAGGGTGAACTCGCGGGTCTCGGCGGCGGGGTCGAAGTCGGCCTGGCTGGAGAAGACACGCTCCAGCAGGTCGCACGCGGTGGCGCTGCGGTCGCGCAGGGCGACACCGAGCGGTGTCAGCTCGTAGCTGTTGCCGGTGCGGGCGAGCAATTCGTCGTCGAAATGGCGGCGCAGCCGGGACAGCGCCGCGCTCATGGCGGGCTGGCTCAGCCCGACGCGCTCGCCGGCCCGGGTCACATTGCGCTCCTCCAGCAGCGCACGCAGGGCGAGGACCAGATTGAGGTCGAGTCGGGACAGGTTCATCGGGCACCACCTGGGCGAGCAAGAGCCATCCATGTCATGGATTCGGCGCATCCATAGGAGCGATTTCCGTGATCCGCCGATCGCGGCCACAGTAGACCGCAACCCAGCAGGAGGAAATCTGATGGCAACGCTCGTGCAACCTGCCGGCCCGATTGCGCTCGGCACGGTCTCGGTTCCGGACGGGGAGCCGTTTCCCGGTCTCCTGGCCAAGGAGCGGGTGCTCGATCTGGGCAAAGCCCTGGACTGGGCACCGTCCGGCGTGCGTGCCGTACTGGAACGCTGGGAGGAGACCCTCCCCGTCCTGTACGCCCTGGCGGACGACGACGCCCTGGACTGGCGGCGGCTGGACGGCCTGCACGTGCACGCCCCGCTGGAGCCCCGCCAGATCTTCCAGTCCGGCGCCAACTACCGCCAGCACGTGATCGACCTGGAGGTCGCCCACCGCTCCCCCGACGACCCGCGCACCGTGGAGGAGGCCCGCGCGGAGATCGCCGCGGTCATGGACCGCCGGGCCGCCGAGGACCTGCCGTACGTGTTCATCGGGCTGCCCAGCACCATCGCGGGCCCGTACGACGACGTCGCACTCCCTTCCTGGGCGAAGAAGCCGGACTGGGAGCTGGAGCTGGCGGCGGTCATCGCCAAGTCCGCCTACCGGGTCTCCGTCGAGGAGGCCCTGGAGTACGTCGCCGGCTACACGATCGCCAACGACCTCACCGACCGCGCGACCGTCTTCCGGCGGGACATGCCCGCGATCGGCACCGACTGGCTGCGCTGCAAGAACGCCCCCGGCTTCACCCCGCTCGGGCCCTGGATCGTGCCCGCCGAGTCCGTCTCCGACCCGGGTGACCTGCGGGTGACGCTGAAGCTGAACGGCGAGACCATGCAGGACGAGTCCACCAAGGACATGCTCTTCGGCGTCGCGCGGCTGGTGTCGTACATCTCGCAGACCTCCAGGCTCCTGCCCGGCGACCTGGTGCTGACCGGAAGCCCGGCCGGCAACGGCATCCACTGGGGGCGGCTGCTGCGCGACGGTGACGTCATGGAGGGGTCCATCACCGGGCTGGGTACGCAGCGCACCCGCTGTGTGGAGGAGAAGTCATGAGTCTGGACCGCCACGACCCGGAGGGTGCGATCGCCGAGGCCGCCAAGGCGTACTCCAACTGGGGACGTTGGGGCGAGGACGACGTGCTCGGCACGCTGAACTTCCTCGACGAGGCCAAGCGGCGCGAAGGCGCGGCACTGGTGCGCCGGGGCGTGAGCTTCTCCCTCTCGCAGCGGTTCGACATGGACGGCCCGCAGAAGGGCTGGCGCCGGCGGACCAACCCGGTGCACACCATGCTCGACACCGGCACCGACGCGGTGCTGGGCAACCAGGGCTTCCCGCACGGTATCGGCGGCGCGGACGACGTGATCGCGATGCCGCTGCAGTGCTCCACCCAGTGGGACGGCCTCGGCCACATCTTCGATCACGGCAAGGCCTGGAACGGACGTGACGCCGAGAAGGTCGTCACCTCCGCCGGCGACCTGGTCACCGGGATCGAGCACATGGCCCCGTACGTCGCCGGCCGCGGCGTACTGCTGGACGTGGCCCGGGTCATCGGTGACGACGACGGCACGCCGGAACTGCCCGACGGTTTCGCGATCACCACGGAACACCTGACCGAGACCGCCGAGGCCCACGGCGTGAGCGTCGGACGCGGCGACATCGTCCTCGTCCGCACCGGGCGCCTCGCCCGCGCCCGGCGTGACGGCTGGGGCGACTACGCTGGCGGCCCCGCGCCCGGTCTGTCGTTCACCACCGCCGGCTGGCTGCACCGTACCGAGATCGCCGGGATCGCCACCGACACCTGGGGCTTCGAGGTACGGCCGAACGAGTTCGACAACGCCTTCCAGCCGCTGCACCAGGTCGTCATCCCCAACATGGGCCTGCTGATCGGCGAGATGTGGGACCTGGACGCCCTCGCCGAGGACTGCGCGGCCGACGGCGTGTACGAGTTCTGGCTGACCGCCGCACCGCTGCCCATCACCGGAGCCGTCGGCTCCCCGGTCAACCCCATCGCCGTCAAGTAACCCGCCCGGCCGACGACCCGCTCAGCCACCCAGCGCCCGGCCGCCGACCCGGCGCTCGCCGACCGCCCCGGCACCCGGCCGCCGACCCGCTCGGCCGCCGGCCATCGGCGCCGACCCGCTCACCCGCCGGATGCGCCGCCATTCTCCCCTGACAGCAGCGGCGCATCCGGCCCCGCACACCGTCCCCACCTCGCATCCCGTCCCCACCCCTGGCCCGCGCTCCCAGCGGGCGAGCCGCACACCGCCGCCCGAAGCCGCGCGGCCCAACCCCGGGAGGTTCCCCGACATGGCTGACACCCTCACCCACTCTCGACCTCGCTCGAGCGGGGGGAGCCCCACCGTCCTCGTCATCGGCGGGGGCGCCTCCGGCAACGCCGCCACCATCCTGCTGCGCCGTGCCGGTGTCAGCGTGGACCTGATCGAGGCCAGGCCCGACTGGAACGCCACCACCGGCTCCGGTATCACCCTCCAGGGCAACGCCCTGCGCGTCCTGCGCGAACTGGGCGTGTGGGAGCAGGTGAGCGCCTCGGGATTCGCCTTCGGCTCGCTGGGCGTGGCCGCCCCCGACGGCACCGTCCTCTTCGTGGCCGAGGACCTCCAGACCGGCGGCGACGACCTGCCCGCCACCCTCGGCATGCAGCGCCCGCGGCTCCAGCAGATCCTCATCGACGCGGTCCGCGCCTCGGGCGCCACCGTCCGCCTGGGCACCACCGTCGACACCCTGGAGCAGGACGCCGACGGCGTCTCGGTCCGCTTCAGTGACGGCACCGAGGGCCGCTACGACCTGGTGATCGCCGCGGACGGCCTGAACTCCGCCACCCGCGCCGCGGTCGGCATCACCGACAGACCCGAGCCCACCGGCATGGCGATCTGGCGCATCGCGGCCCCACGGCCCGAGGGCATTGACCGCACGGACCTGGCGTACGGCGGCCCGGCCTACATCGCGGGCTACTGCCCCACCAGCGAGAAGACCATCTACGCGTACGTCGTCGAGGCCGGCCGCGACCGGGCCTCCATCGACCCGGCCACGTACGCGGACGAGATGCGGCGGCTCGCCCAGGCCTACGGCGGTTTCTGGCCCGAGATCACGAAACACATCGACGACCCGGCCAAGGTCAACTACACCTGGTTCCACCGCCACCTCGTGGAGGGCCCGTGGCACCGCGGCCGGGTCGTGCTGGTCGGGGACGCCGCCCACTGCTGTCCGCCGACCTTCGCCCAGGGCGCGGCGATGTCGCTGGAGGACGCCTCCGTCCTCACCGAGTTGCTCACCACCCGAAGCGACTGGGACGACCGGCTCTTCACCGACTACCACGCACGGCGTCTGCCCCGCGTACGCATGGTCGTCGACGCCTCCGTCCAGCTCGGCCAGTGGCTGCTCGACGGGGTGCGCGACGCGGACGTGCCCGGACTGGTGGGCCGCACCATGAACGCACTCAAGGAACTCCCGTGACCGATCCCCTGCCGACACCGACGATCGACGTCCACGCCCACCTCCTGCTCCCGGAGGTCGAGGAGGCCGTCGCCGGTCACCCCGGCCTCGCCGAGGCCCGCAACCTCGACGCCCGCCGCAACGGGTCGGCGGCCCTGGCCGTGAACGGTCCCATGGTCGGCGCGCGCGTGCCGAAGCTGACGGACGTCACCGTGCGCCTCGCGGCCATGGACGCGGCCGGCGTGGACGTGCAGCTGGTGAGCCCCTCACCGTCGCACTACCACTACTGGGCCGAGCCCCGGCCGGCCGAGCAGGTCTGCCGGCTGGCCAACGAGGGGACCGCAGCACACTGCGCCAAGGCCCCCGACCGGCTTTACGGCCTCGGGCTGGTCCCCCTCCAACACCCCGGCCTCGCCGTCTCCCTGCTCGACCACGCACTGGACCAGGGCCTGAGGGGCGTGGAACTGTCCTCGCACGCGCCAGGGCCGGGCGGGACACGAGCGGTGGAACTCTCCGACCCTCGCCTCACACCCTTCTGGGCCCGCGCGGAGGAGACCGGCGCCCTGATCTTCCTGCACCCGTTCGGCTGCACGCTCGACGAGCGCCTTGACCAGTGGTACCTGTCCAACACGGTCGGCCAGCCCACCGAGAACGCGGTAGCGCTCTCGCACCTGATCTTCTCCGGCGTACTTGACCGCCATCCGGGCCTGAAGCTGATCGCGGCGCACGGCGGCGGCTACCTGCCCACCCACATCGGCCGCTCCGACCACGCCTGGAAGACCCGCCCCGACGCCCGGGACTGCGCCCGGGAGCCGAGCAGCTACCTGAAGCGGCTGTACTTCGACTCCCTCGTCCACGACCCGTACGTACTGCGGGAGTTGATACGCGCCGCAGGCCCGGACCGGGTCCTGCTCGGCTCCGACTTCCCCTTCGACATGGGCACCGACGACCCGCTGGGCGCGTTGCGCGCCGCCGACCTGCCCGACCCCGACTTCAACGCCATCCGCGGCGAAAACGCCGCCGCACTGCTCAACCTCGCCTGAGGAGGACCCCCATGAGCAACCGCCTGCTCACCCACCTGCGGCACGTCGACCTCGCCGTGCCCGACTACGACAAGCAACTCGACTTCTACTCCGGCGTCTGGGGCCTGACCAAGGTCTCCGAGGACTCCGGGATCTCCTTCCTCGCCGCCGAGGGCAGCCCCGAACAATACGTCGTACGGCTCCGCAAGGCCGACGAGAAGCGCCTCGACCTGGTCTCCTACGGGGCGGGCAGCCCGGCCGACGTCGACACGCTGGCCGATCAACTCCTTTCCCAGGGCGTGCAGTTGATCTCCCAGCCGGGAAAGGTGGACACTCCCGGCGGCGGTTACGCCTTCCGCTTCTTCGACGTCGACGGTCGCACCATCGAGGTCTCCGCCGACGTCGAGGCCAGGCAGCACCGCCGTATCGAGGAGAAGGAGGCGATCCCGGTCCGTCTCTCGCACGTGGTGCTCAACTCCCCCGACCTGAACAAGACCCGTGAGTGGTACGAGCGGCACCTCGGCTTCCGTCTCTCCGACACGCTGGGCTCGCCGCACATGGGCGAGGTCATGCACTTCATGCGGATCAGCAACCAGCACCACTCGATGGCCATCGCCAAGGGCCCGCACACCTCCCTGCACCACGTCTCCTTCGAGATGCGCGGCCTGGACGAGTACATGCGCGGCTCGGGCCGTGTGATGCGCTCCGGCGCCCGCAAGCTCTGGGGCCCGGGCCGGCACATGGCGGGCGACAACACCTTCACGTACTTCCTCGACCCGCACGGCAACACCGTCGAGTACACCACCGAGCTGGAGGAACTGGACGAGGACACCTGGCACCCCCACGTCTACGACTTCTCCCAGCCCGAGGTCACCGACCAGTGGGGCACCGCGAACCCGATGAACGAACTCATCGTCAAGGAGTCGTTCAACGACGTCGACCGCGGCGTGTTCGTCGCGCCGCCGGTCTGACCGCCCGGCCTGCAAGGTCCTCCAGCCACCGGGGGCGCGGTGATCCGCTGTCCTGCCGTGACTGCACTCCGCGCTCCCCGGCTCCTCCGTGCCTGCCCGCCCCACGCCGACTGGACCCCCTCCCATGCGCTTCGCCACTTACGAACACCGCGACCAACACCATGTGGCCGTCGTCGACAAGGACGGCACACTCCGCCCCCTGTCCGGTGTCCACTCCCTGACCGGACTGCTCACCGAGGCGGGCAGCATGCCGGAACTGCTCGACGCGGGCACCAGGATGCTCGACGCCCAGGCCGGTCCCCATGTCTCCGAAGTGCGGCTGCTGCCGCCGCTCCAGCCGCCCACCGTGCGGGACTTCGTCACCTTCGAGGAACACGTCGAGGGCGTACGGCGCTCCGTGGACGGGGCCGCCGGGGTGCCGGAGCGGTGGTACGCGGCGCCGACCTTCTACTTCACCAACCCCTACGCGGTGTACGGCCCGCACGACGACATCCCCGTGCCCCCGGGGTCGAGCCTGCTCGACTTCGAGCTCGAGGTCGCCGCCGTGATCGGCAAGGAGGGCCGCGCCCTCACCCCCGAGCAGGCCCGCGACCACATCGTCGGCTACACCGTCTTCAACGACTGGACGGCGCGTGACCTGCAGTCCGCCGAGATGAAGGTCGGCCTCGGCCCCTGCAAGGGCAAGGACACCGCCACCACGCTGGGCCCGTACCTGGTCACCGCCGACGAGCTGGAGCAGTACCGGGACGCGGACGGCTTCCTGCGCCTGGCGCTGACGGCGGAGGTCAACGGGGAGGTCGTGGGCAGGGACCTGCTGTCCAACATGAGCTGGACCTTCGAGGAGATGGTCGCCTACGCCTCACGCGGTACGGTCGTCCGCCCCGGCGACGTCCTCGGTTCCGGCACCTGCGGCAACGGCGGCTGCCTCGCCGAACTTTGGGGCGTACGAGGCAAGCAGGAACCGCCGCCGCTGAAGCCGGGCGACACGGTCACGCTCACCGTCGAGGGCCTCGGCTCGGTCTCCAACACCGTGGTGACCGGTCCGGAGCCGGTGCCTGTTCCGCTCGCCCGGCGACGTCCCCGGGAACGGCCGTGACCTCCGGCTTCCGTTCTTTGCGGCTCCTCGGCAAGGTCGTCGTGGTCACGGGCGCGGCCGGCGGGCAGGGCGCCGCGGAGGCCGAGGCACTGGCCCTCGAGGGCGCCCGGGTGATCGCCACCGACGTGGCCGAGGCGCCCGGCTGTCGTGTCCTCGATGTCACCAGCGAGAAGGACTGGGCGGATCTCGCCGCCGAGCTCAAGGAGTCGTACGGGCAGGTGCACGGCCTGGTCAACAACGCGGGCGTCACCTGGCGCGCCCGGATCGACGAGGTACGCCCCGAGGACATGGCCCGGGTCCACGCGGTCAACGTCACCGGCCCGCTCCTGGGCATCCAGCACCTGGTACCGCTGATGGGCGTGGGCGCGTCGATCGTGAACGTCGGTTCGTCGGCGGCACTGACCGCCCACTATCCGGTCGCATACACCTCCAGCAAATGGGCGCTGCGCGGCCTGTCGAAGACCGCCGCCATGGAACTGGGGCCCCGCGGCATCCGCGTCAACACCATCCACCCCGGCTTCATCGAGACCGCGATGACCGCCTCCGCGGCGCCCGCGTTCCGCGACGCGAATCTGCGCGAGACGCCGCTCGGCCGCACCGGGACCGTCGACGACATCACCCCGCTCGTCACCTTCCTCCTCTCCGACGACTCCGCCTTCATCACCGGCGCCGAGATCCCCGTCGACGGCGGCCTCACCGCACACGGCGGCGCCAAGTCGATCTCGGACGCCCTGCGTCAGCAGGACACCTGAACGGCAGCAAGCCACGCGTCGGGCGGGCAGGGACCACAGCCCCTGCCCGCCCGACGCGTTTCGCGTGCTCTTACGACAAGGGCATCACCGTGCGGTGGGCGAACACCGCGACCACCGCGACCACGACGTGCATCAGCAGCAACGCCACGACGCCGGCCGCTCCGCCTTCACCGAAGAGCAGGAAGGCGGGCACGAAGGACACCGCGACGACGGTCGGCACCAGCCATCGCATCAGCGCTTCGGGGTCCTTCGACCCCCGCGGGAATCCTCCCCGTCATCCCCTGTCGGGACATCCGGACAAACCTGTTGACAGCACCAGGGGTCAGCCCCATAGTTACCTAGCACTAGAGCGCGCTAATGATGCGCTCTAGTCACGGAAGGCGGGGTGGTCCTACCCATGAGACCGCCGCGGACAAGCGACAACGGTCCCGCCGCCTCCCGAGCCCCCTCCCACGGCACACCCGCCTCCTGGGCCGGGCGTCCTCCACTCCTGGGTTCCTGAAGAACTTCGAGCCACCCTCTCCCCGTATCCACCCCGACCGCACAGTGAGGTGCAAGGGACATGCACAGACACCACCGAACCGCGGCTCTCGCCGCCACCGTCCTCGCAGGCACCCTGCTCGCCGCCGGCTGCTCCAGCAGCTCCGGTGGCAAGGAGTCGGAGGAAGGCGGTGCGGAAGCCGCGGCGGGCAAGGCGAGCACGCCCCGTATGACCGTCGCCATGATCACCCACGCGGCCCCCGGCGACACCTTCTGGGACCTGATCCGCAAGGGTGCCCAGGCTGCCGCCGAGAAGGACAACGTCAGGCTCGTCTACTCCAGCAACCCCAACGCCGCCGACCAGGCGAACCTGGTGCAGAACGCGATCGACCAGAAGGTCGACGGCATCGCGCTCACCGCGGCCAAGCCGGACGCCATGAAGGACGTCGTGGCCAAGGCCAAGGCGGCCGGTATCCCGGTCGTCGGCTTCAACTCCGGCCTGGACGACTGGAAAGACCTCGGCATGCTCGAATACTTCGGCCAGGACGAGAACATCGCAGGCCAGGCCTTCGGCGAGCGCCTCAACGAGATCGGCGCCAAGAACGCCGTCTGCGTGGTCCAGGAACAGGGCCACGTCGCCCTGGAAGCTCGCTGCGCGGGCCTGAAGAAGGCGTTCGAGGGCAAGACCGAGAACCTCTACGTCAACGGCGCCGACATGCCGTCCGTGAAGTCGACGATCACCGCCAAGCTCAAGCAGGACTCGTCCATCGACGAGGTCGTCACGCTCGGCGCCCCGTTCGCGCTGACCGCCGTCCAGTCCGTCGCCGACGCGGGCAGCAAGGCCGAGGTCGCCACCTTCGACCTCAACAAGGACCTGGTGAACGCCGTCAAGGAGGGCAACGTCCAATTCGCCGTCGACCAGCAGCCCTACCTGCAGGGCTACCTCGCCGTGGACGGCCTCTGGCTCTACAAGAACAACGGGAACTTCAGCGGCGGCGGCACCGCACCGGTCCTGACCGGTCCGGCCTTCGTCACCGAGGAGAACGTCGACGCCATCGCCAAGTTCGCCGACAAGGGCACACGGTAACGACCAGGCGGTCGCGGGTCCTCGGCCCTCACCGAGCCTTCAGGCCGGCCCCTGCTCCGGGGCCGGCCCGCTCGTTCCCCCGGCCGCATGCAGAACAGCGCGACGAACGCGGTCAGCGCGCTCCCGTCGGCTGGGCAAGGCGGCGGGCGGGCAAGAGGGCGGTGGGCATCGGGAGGCCGTTGCGCAGGCTGCGGCGCAGGTGACGCACGTACTGCTCTCGCGGTACGAGAATGCCGCCCAGGTCGTGGACGTGCGGGCTGTCCCGCTGCGCGTCGAGCAGCACGCCGCCGGCCTGGGCGAAGCGCGCCGCGAGGTCGGTCACCGCGACCTTCGAGGCACCGGGACGGTGGAAGAACATCGAGTCCATGCTGAAGACCGATCCGACCTGGATGCCGAAGACGCCGCCGATGAGATCACCGTCCTCGCCGTCCTCCCACACCTCGACGCTGTGCGCATGACCCAGATCGTGCAGGCGGACCAGGCTTGCGATCAGTTCGTCGGTGAGCCACAGAGGGACGCGGCCGGCGCGGCATTCGCGGACGACCTGTTCGAACCGCCGGTCCAGGCTGGTCGACCACGGCAGCCGGTTGCGCAGCCGCCGGGCGAGGCTCCGGCTGAGGTGGGTGGCCGAGACGGGCAGCACCGGCCTGGGGTCGGGCGACCACCAGGAGACGGCGTAGGGATCGGCCGATTCCTCCCCCACGAGCCGGATGCGCCCCTCCTGGACCTGATCGGCGAAGACCACCTCGTTGAGGGCGCGGGTGTACTCGTCAGATGCCGGGAACGGATAGACCCCGGCGCGGTACGCAGCCAGGAGGCCGGCGGGGCTGAGGTCGGTGCCGAAGGCCACCGGACCGTCGGGCGCCGCTTCCAGCACGTCCAGCGCCTCCCAGCGGGGGCATCTGCTCACCACCGTGCCGCTCCCTGCCCTTGGCTCTTCACCGGCCTGACGTCGTCGGCCTGTTGGAGGAAGTCGATGTAGCGGTCCATCATCTCCGCGTCCACCGGCGGAACGTCGATCCCGGCGTCCACCAGGGCCCGTTCCGCGTTGCCGCGGGTGAACTCCGGGAAGACGCCCTGGAAGTACATCTCGCTCACGGTGATGTCGGCGCGGGCGCACCGGTCGACGAAGAGCGGGACGAACGGGGTGATCGCGTCGGTGGGATGCCCGGCCGCGTACTTCACCAGAGCGGCGATCCATTCGGCGTACGGGATCTCCCGGACCGGGTAACCCCGTCGGCGCAGCCGCTCGGCGAGCGAATTCAGCAGCGTGGGACGGGGGTTGGTGAGGTGGTAGACCTCGCCGCGAGCGGGATGGCGGGTGGAGATGTGTCCGATGGCGCGGGCGAGGTGGTCGGCGGGGAGGAAGTCCAGCGGCAGCGGGACGTCGGGGCACAGCCCGGTCCGTGCGATGAAGTCGAAGAGGGCGGCCAGCTCGCTGCTGGTGTTCATCACGCCGGTTCCGCTGCGGCCCGTGATGTCCATGAGGCGGTAGACGGCCACCGGCAGGCCCGCGTCGGACGCCTTCTTCAGCAGCGCCTCGGCGACCCATTTGGTCTCCACGTATCCCACCGACAGATATTCGGGGAAGTCCAGTGGCGTGCTCTCCGTCACCTCGTGCACCCCGGCCGGCCCGAATCCAGCGAGCACCGCCATGCTGGAGGTGAAGTGGACGGGGACGGCCCGGCCGGCGGCGAGGCGGATGATCTCGTATGTTCCGTCGACGTTGGCCGCACGCAACTCGTGGTACGGGTAGATGAAGTTGACCTGGCCGCCGAAGTGGTAGACGGCGTCGATGGTCGATCCCAGCTCCTCGAACCGGCTTGGGGACAGCCCCAGTCCTGGCTTGCCCAGGTCGCCCACGACCGGCTGGACACGCTCGCTGGACAGATCGCTGAGGACGTGCCTCTGATGGCTCGCGCGGATCCGCTCCATGCCGTGCTGCTCGTCGGAGGCCCTGACCAGGCAGAGGATCCGTCCCGTCGTCCTGCGCAGCAGCTCGTCGATCATGTGCGCGCCGCAGAACCCGGTCGCCCCGGTGAGGAGGACGTCGCCGGGGCGCCGGGGGTCCGGAGCCGGCGCGTCATGCCCCACTGCCGGAACGCGCCGACCGGTCTCGGCGGCGAAGTCGACGCTTCCGCCGTCCGGGTGGGCCAGCGTACCGGCACGTGCCTGGCGCACGGACTCGGCGAACGCGGCGAGCGTCGGGTACCGCAGCAGTGAACGGGTCAGGTCGCGGATCTGTGTGATGCCGATACCGAATACGACGCGGGTCCGGGCGAGCATTTCCATGGCCAGCAGCGAGTTGCCGCCGAGCTCGAAGAAGTCGTCGTGCGGACGGACGTAGTCCACATCCAGGATCTGGCCCCACAGCTGGGCCATCCCCTGCGGCACCGGACGGTCGTCCGGGCCGGCCGTCGTCGCCGCGGTCCGGGGTTCCAGTACAGCCCTGCGGTCGAGCTTTCCGCCAGGTGTGACAGGCAACCGCTCCACCGCGTGGAACGCTGCCGGGATCATGTAGCCCGGCAGGACCTCGGCGAGTGCCGACCGCAGCCGTGCGCGCAGCACCTCCTCGCCGCCGGCCGGCGGCGAGGTCGGCGTGAAGTACGCGACGAGGTCCCGGTCGCCGCTTGCGCGCGTTCGGGCCACGACCATCGCCTGGCCGATCTCCGGTTGGGAGACGAGCGCGGCCTCGACCTCGGCCGGGTCGACCCGGAACCCGCGGATCTTCATCTGGTCGTCGATCCGGCCCAGGACTTCGAGGTTGCCGTCCGAGCGCCGGCGGCCCAGATCGCCGGTGCGGTACATCCGGTCCCCCGGCGCCAAGCCGTGCGGGTCGGGCAGGAACTGCTGTGCGGTCAGGACGGGTTGCCGCCAGATACCGCGCGCCAGCGCCGGACCGCCGATGTAGATCTCGCCGCGCTCGCCGGGCGGCACCGGGCGCAGTTCGGCGTCGAGCACGTGAACGTGGTTCCCCTCCAGGGGCCTGCCGATCGGGGCGACGGCGGTGTCCGGTAGGGCGAGCACCTCCTCGTTCAGGTCGCAGAGCGTGGAGGTGATGGTGGTCTCGGTGAGCCCGTAGGCGTTGACGAGCCGCGCGCCGGGGATCCGGTGCAGAATGGCGCGGCAGTCCTTCGCCGTGATGATCTCACCGCCGACGATGACGAGCCTCAGCGATGCGAGGCTCTCGTGGCGGTCCGGGGCGGAGACGATCCGATGCCAGTAGGCGGGGGTCAGGTCGGCGACGGTGATCCCGTGCTCCGGGAGGCGGTGCAGCAGGTCGGTGGGCGCCCACGTATGCGTTCCCGCGAGGACGAGTGTCGCGCCGCTGATCAGCGTGGCGAAGATCTGCTCCAGTGAGGTGTCGAAGCCGAGCGCCGCGGCGTGCAGCACCCGGTCACCGGGCGTCAGTTCGTAGGCCCGGGCCACCGTGGTGAGGGAATGGGCCAGCGACCGGTGGCTGATCATCACTCCCTTGGGAGGCCCCGTGGATCCGGAGGTGTAGAGCACGTAGGCGAGGTCGTCCGGCCGCGGACCCCGTGCCGGCCGCGGCCCCTCCGACAGCGCCTGCGCGGCCTGATCCCCGACGTGGACGATCCTCGCCTCGCACCCGGCGAACATCGGAGCGTGCTCGCGGCTCGAGACGATGAGGCGTGAACCGGTCTCCGAGACCAGTCCGGCCATTCGTTGCCGCGGCATCGCCGGGTCGAGGGGCAGGAACGCGCCGCCGGAGTTCAGCACCGCCAGCAGCGCGACGACCAGCTCGGGCACGCGGTCGAGGCACACGGTGACGACGGACTCCGCGTCGACGCCCCACTCCCGAAGCTGGTGGGCAAGCCGGTCGGCGCGGCCGGTCAGCTCGGCGTAGCTGAGCCGGCCCTCGTCCGAGAGCACCGCGAGGGCGGACGGGTCACGCCGTGCCCGCTCCCGGACCAGCTCGGGCACGGTGCTCGGCCCGGTTTCCGGGGGCCGCCGCCCGGCGCGGGCGCTCGCGGGCCGCATATCGGTCCACAGGCGGTCGACCATGCTCCCGCACCACCCGGCGGACTCCGGTCCGCCGATCCGATGCCACCCGGCCGGAATCCGGCGATCGGCGGGCCAGATCGCGTACTGCTCCTCGTCGTTGCGCAGCACGACGCACAGCGCAACCGACTCTACCGGCGGGTGGTCACGTTCCGTCACCTTGGGGCTCCTGCCTCGCGCGGCGTCCTGCGGAGCATGACCGGCGCGTTTCGCGGGAGAGGGCCGCCGCCATCACCCTTTCCCTTCCGCGGGCGCCGCAGGCCTTCCGGCCAGGCGGCCGAGCGGCGGCGCGAGGACGAGGTGCTCCGCCTCCTCGGCGCTGACCGGCTCGGCGAAGAGATACCCCTGGCCGAGTCGGCAGCCCATGGAGATCAGCAACTCCTGCTGTCTCACGTCCTCCACTCCTTCGGCGATCACCGTGAGGCCGAGTGTGTCCGCGAGATGCGTGATGCCCTCGACCAGGGCGTACTGCTCGGGCGAGCGCCCGAGTTGGTCGACGAACGACTTGTCGATCTTGAGTATCGAGATCGGGAACTCACGCAGATAGCTGAGCGACGAGTAACCCGTTCCGAAATCGTCAATCGCGAAGCGGATCCCGAGGTCGGTGAGCGAACTCATCTCTGCCAGGATGCGCTCGTCGTTGTACATCAGCACACTCTCGGTCAGTTCCAGTACCAGAGACGACGGTTCGATGCCGGAGAGTTGCAGGGCGCGCCGGACCACGTCGTGGAATTCGTCGTCCCGGAACTGACGCGGCGACACGTTCACGCTGACGTAAGGTGCGTTGCGGTCGGCCGTCCCGTGGCGCAGCACGGAGTCCTCCCACCGGACGGCCTCGGCCGCGGCCTGGTCAAGTACCCAGGCACCGAGCGGGACGATCTGCCCGCTCTCCTCGGCCAGCGTGATGAACTGCTCCGGCAGCACCATGCCGCGCGTGGAGTGGGGCCAGCGAACGAGTGCCTCGAAGCCGGCGATCCGCCCGCTGGTCAGCTCCACGATGGGCTGGTAGAGCACCATGAACGACGTCTCGATCGACGAACTGTCCAGGCCCTCCTGCAATTTGGCACGCTCCGCCATGCCGCTCTGCAGCTCGGGGTGATAGCGGCGCCACTGGCGCTTGCCCGCCGTCTTCGCCGCGTACAGGGCGAGATCGGCGTGTGTCAGCAGTTCGACCGAGTCGATGCTGTCCTCCGTCGTCGCGACGCCGACGCTGGCGTATGTGCTCACCGGCCCCACACTGAGCCGGAACGGCTCGGCGAACACGGTCATCACGTGTTCCGTGAACCGCTCCACTCCCTCAGGCGCGATGGAGCCCTCGACCAGTAGTGCGAACTCGTCACCACCGATGCGCGCGGCGGTGTCGGAGGCACGGACGGTGGTCTGCAGCCGGAGTGACAGCGCGACCAGGAGTTCGTCGCCCACACTGTGGCCGTGTATGTCGTTGACGACCTTGAAGTCGTCCACGTCGACGAAGAGCACGCCGACCACCGTGCCCTCGCGCTGAGCCTGCATCAGGGCGTGGTTGATCCGCTCCTGGAAGAGCACGCGGTTGGCCAGGCCGGTGAGCGAGTCGTGGAACGCCTGGTGGGTGAGTTCGCGTTCGAGCTTGCGCTGTTCGGTCACGTCCCGCAGGGTGAGCACCACCCCGCCGACGGTGGCCTCCTCACGCAGGTCGCTCCACCTCACCTCGACCTCGATGATCGACCGGTCGGTGCGGACCATGCGCCAGTGCTCGCGCATGGTCTGGTACTCGCGGCTCCGTATCCGGCCGAGCGTCTCGACCACCGCGCGACTGTCCTGCGGCGGCACCAGATCGATGAGCTGGGCGCCCTCCAGGTTCGGAATGCCCAGCACCTGGTCGGCGGAGGGGCTGGCGTAACGGACCCGGTCGTCGTCGTCGAGGATCAGGATGACGTCGGAGGCGTTCTGCACCAGTGTGCGGAAGTACATCTCGCTGTTGCGACGGTTGACTTCCTCGGCCAGGGCGACCCTCGCCACGGCAAGTGCCGCCTGTGCAGCGAGAGTCGCCAGCGTGTCGCGGAACACGAGCAGGTCGTGCTCGTCCCCGGCCACGATCAGTGCCCCGATCAGCGAATCGCCAGAGGGGTGATCCTGTGAGATGAGCGGGCAGACCAGCGCGTGGCCGGTCAGGGTCGGCTCCTCCACCGAGCCCGTGAGGCGGGCGACAAGATCGGGCCCCGCACCGTCGACAGCCACCAGACGGTTCTCGCCGGACGCGATCAGTTCCCGTACGGCTGCGGTCATCGGCGCAGACAGCGGCCCGTGTGCGCCGCCGTTCGCCCCGTTCACCCAGAGCGTGTCGTCGGGCACGGTGAGCAGCGCGGAATGAGGCGGGCCGTGCGGTATCAGCTCCGTCACCGCCGAGTGGACGGCGGCGGCCACATCCCGCAGATCGCCCGCTCCGCCCAGCGACGACACCGCGTTGCGCAGCACCTTCTCCCGGCCGACCGCCCGCCGGTGCGTCGCCACCACGCCCGCCAGGCGGTAGAGCACGAGGAGGAAGAGCACCGCGGAGAACACCCCGATGACGCCGGTGTTGGAATTCACGCCGCGCACCGCCTCCGTCAGGAGGATGGTCGGCGCGATCAGCGACGCCAGGGTGAGCAGGCTCAGCCGGCCCGTGCCGGTCTCGGCGCGCCATTCCACCGGCTGGGTCAGCGACCGCATGGTCGGATCGAGCGCGGCGGCCGCCCAGGCGCCGTACAGGACGGCCCAGCCGAGATCGACCGCGGTACCCGTGCGCCAGGTCCCGTTCAGTTGAATCAGGCCGTAAGCCACGTCGGCGGTGAGCAGTCCGACGGTGCCCGCGGTGAGCAGCATGAGCGAGCGGCTCTTGCCGCCACGGCCGACGAGCAGGCGCAGCAGCATCGCCAGTACGAGGATGTCGCCGAGCGGATACGCGATGGAGAACGCCTTCTGCACCCAGGTGAGACCCTCGAGGCGGGCGTACGGATCGATGAGGAAGAGCCACGACAGCAGCGCCAGGCCGACTGTCAGCGTCAGCGCGTCGACGAGGCTCGCGCGGTCGCGCCAACTCGTGCGCCAGTGCACGAAGCCCAGCAACCCGGCCGCATAGAGCGGATACGCCGCGAGATAGAAGCCGTCCGCGATCGATGGGAACGGAATCTCATCGTGGAGCAACTCGATGAGGACGATCTGGGTGGCCTGGCCAGCGGCGAATGCGAGATTTCCCGCGGCGAGCAACAACCAGGGAAGTGGATGCGCGGGGCGATTGACAAGGATACCCAGGGTAATCCCGATGACGCCGGTGGCTCCAATGGCGACGAAGATCAGCCGCTGTTCCGGGAATATGTAGTAGAACACGGTCAGCACGACGATGCATGTGCTGACCGCAGCCATCGCGGCCCGGCTTCGCAGTCGCGCGTTCATCCCAGCTAACCTCCTTGGAGGGCCACTTGTCGGGCGGACGAGCTGGGCGAACGGCACTGGGCGACGGCGGAGAAGCCCGTGGGATCGGGCTGACGAAGGAGGAGAATTCTCCTGGCCCGGGGCTCGGCCCCGGTCGCCTCTGAACCGATCGCCTCTGTACGCGGTCGATACGCGGTCGCCGTTTACACGGTCGCCGGTATACGGGCTCCCTCTCGCCGAGAAATCGACGTGTCTCCTTCAAGCTAACTCGGCTCGCCATTTCCCGCACGTGCAGGGAGAGATACCGCGTCACGTCGCGGCATACCGCGCCATGCGTGAAAATGGAGTACACGGAGGACGCGGTAACCGGACCGGATCCGCCGAGCGACGATCGGCTCCTGACGGAGCGTGGAGTCCATGCTCTCCGATTACCGCCGAATCTTCTCTCCCGCGGGCAGTCTGCTCTTCTCCGCCGCGGGCTTCGTTTCACGCCTACCGATGTCGATGATCGGTGTCGGCATCATCACCATGCTGTCGCAACTCGGCGGTGAATACTGGCTCGCCGGCTCGGTCTCCGCCACGCAGGCGCTCGCCACCGCGGCGATCGCCCCGCAGATCTCCCGGCTGATCGACCGTCACGGCCAGCGCCGGGTCGTCCTCCCCGCGATGGCCGTGACGGTCGCCGCCATCTGTGCGCTGCTGCTGTGCGCCCGGTATGGCGCCCCGGAATGGACGTTGTACGTCGCGGCGGCGGTAGCGGGCTGCATGCCCAGCATGGCCGCGCTCGTCAGGTCCCGCTGGTCGGAGGTCCACCGGGAGTCGCCGCGACTGCTGCACACCGCGTACTCGCTGGAGACGGTGCTCGAGGAGGTGGTCTACGTCGTCGGCCCAGTCCTGGCGATCGCGCTGTCGACCAGCGTCTTCGCCGAGGCAGGTCCGCTGGCGGCCGCGGTCCTGCTCGCCGTCGGCGTCCTGCTGTTCGCCGCCCAGCGGCGCACGGAACCGCCGGTGCGCCCCCGGCCGCAACGCGCCGGGGGCTCTGCGCTGCGCATCCCGGGACTCGGCCTGTTGGTGCTGACGGTGACGTCGGTGGGCGCGTCCTTCGGTTCGGTTGAGGTCGTGACGGTGGCGTTCGCCGACACACACCACCACAAGGCGCTCTCGGGCCTGCTCCTGGGCGTGTACGCGCTCGGCTCGGGCCTGGCGGGCGCGGTGTTCGGCGCGGTCAGGCCCCGGGGGGCGATCACACGGGGATTGCTGGTCAGCGTCTGGGCGATGGCGGTGACAGTGGCACCGCTGTTGTTCGCGCCGAGTCTCGCGGCACTGGCGGGGATGCTCTTCGTGGCGGGCATGGCCATCGCGCCGACCTTGATCACCACGATGGGGCTGGTGGGCCGCCTGGCGCCGGTCTCTCAGCTCACCGAGAGCATCACCTGGATCGTCTCAGGCCTCTCCGTCGGGGTGGCTCTGGGCTACGCCACGTCGGGGTGGGTGGTCGACGCGGCCGGGGCCCCAGCGGGCTACGGGGCGTCGTGCGCGGCGGCCCTGCTCGCCGCCTCGACAGTCTCCCTCGCCCTGCCACGGCTGACCCGCGCCGACGCGCAGTGAGCTCGGCCAGGCCCGCCACGCCGGCACTCCATCTGGACCCTCTTCGGCAGGGGCGGTTTCCAGCGCAACGCACGCATCGGCCGACCGCTGCATGCCCTTGCGGCGACGATCCCGCCTCAGAGGCCCACAGTGCCGGCGTCCGGCGTCGCGGGTGGTCCTGACCGGTCCGGCTTTCGTCATCGGGAGAACGTCGACGCCATCGCCAAGTTCGCCGAAAGGACACACGGTAATGACCAGGCGGTCGCGGGTCCTCGGCCCTCACCGAGCCTTCAGGCCGGCCCCTGTTCCGGGGCCGGACCGCTCGTTCCCCGCACCACCAGTTTCGGGTCCAGGACAGCCTCGCGCGGCTCCAATTCCCCGTCCTCCAGGCGTTCCACGGCGAACCGGACCGCGTACTCCGCCATCAGGAGCGAGTCCTGGCGGACGGTGGTCAGGCCGATCGGCATCAGGTGGGACAGGTGGCTGTCGTCGTAGCCGACGACGGACAGGTCCCGCGGGACCTCGACGCCGGCCCGTGTCAGAGCCATCAAGAGGCCCATCGCGCACCGGTCGTTCCCGGCGAGGACCGCCGTCGGCAGCGGCTCCCCTCGCTCGCGTTCCGCCAGCAGCAGGCGGCCGGTCTCGATGCCGGACTCCTCGGTGTGATCCCCGGGGATCACCCGCAGCTCCGAGTGCAGACCGTGACGGCGCATCGCGGCCCGATACGCCCGCCGCCGCTCGGCCGAACCAGGACCCCGGCCGCCGTCGATGTGCACGATCCGGCGGTGCCCCAGCTCGTAGAGGTGGTCCATGGCCTGCCGTACGCCCTTGCCCTCGGCGGTGTGCACGCTGTCGACGCGGGTCTGGGGCACCCGGCGTCCGACGGAGACGGCGACCGTACGGTGCCCAAGGGCGTCGAGGTCCGCAGCCACCGTGTCCGGGCCCAGCAGGATCACCGCCTCGCAGCGATGACTCAACAAGGCCTCGACGGCCTTCGCCTCGCCCCTCCCCTGGCCGGTGGCGGAGAGCAACACCTCGTAGCCGAGCCGCTCGGCCTCGGGATAGATGCCCTCGACGAGGTCGGCGTGGAAGGTCTGGTGGACGGTGAACATCACGCCCAGCGTGCGGCTGCGGCCACGGGCCAGCAGCCGCGCCGCGTTGTCGGGGCGGTAGCCGATCTCGTCGGCGACGCGCAGTACACGCTCGCGGGTCTCCTGGCTCGCCCCCGGCTGGTCGCGGAAGATGATCGAGACGAGCGCCCTGGACACGCCCGCCTTCGCGGCAACGTCCACCATCGTGGGCCGCTGTTTGCCCGACGCACTCACCTGTGAACCACCCTTCGACGCGCCCACCATACGGGCAGTCCTGAAATCTCCCGGCAACAAGCTATTGACATGACATTTGAACAGGCGCCATCGTACTCGCACTAGCGCGCGCTAGTAGAGCGCGTCAGTCCAGTCCTCCTGCTGACAACTCCCCCGAGCCTTTCCATACCCCCACCCGTTCCCTCTTCAAAGGACGTGCACTATGGCAACGACGCCGTCCCCCCTTCGCACCGTCGTCGGCAACCTGTGCCTCGGCTCGGCCCCCGACTCCTGGGGCGTCTGGTTTCCCGAGGACGAGCACCAGGTTCCGTACACCCGCTTCCTCGACGAGTTGGCCGCGGCCGGTTACCAGTGGCTGGAGCTGGGCCCGTACGGCTATCTCCCCACGGACCCGCAGCGGCTGAAAGCGGAGCTCGACGCCCGGGGGCTCCGGGTCTCCGGCGGCACCGCGTTCGGCGCGCTGCACCGTCCGGAGGCCTGGGGCGACATGCTCGCCCATGTCCGGCAGGTGGCCGCACTGACCGCCGCCGCGGGCGCCCACCACCTCGTCTTCATCCCGCCCATGTACCGCGACGAGAAGACCGGCGGCTTCACCGAGTCGCCCGAGCTGACCGCCGAGCAGTGGGCGGGCTTCGGCCGGGCCGCGGACCGGCTCGGGAAGCTGCTCCTCGACGAGTACGACGTACGCCTCGTCATCCACCCGCACGCGGACAGCCACATCCAGACGCAGCCGGAGATCGAGCGCCTGCTGAACGAGTCCGACTCCCGCTACACCAACCTCTGCCTGGACACGGGGCACGTGGCCTACGGCGGCGGGGACAACCTCGACCTGATCCGCCGGTTCGGGGAGCGCGTCGGCTACGTCCACATCAAGCAGATGGACCCGGAGATCCTCGCCCGGGTGGCCGCCGAGAACCTCTCCTTCGGCGAGGCCGTCAAGCGCGGTGTGTGCGTGTCGCCTCCGGCGGGTGTGCCGGAGCCGGACGACGTGGTCGCCGAACTGGCGGAGCTGGACGCCGAGTTGTTCGTCATCGTCGAGCAGGACCTGTACCCGTGCGCACCCGAGGTGCCGCAGGCCATCGCGGTCAGTACGCGTGAGTACCTGGCCGGCTGCGGGTTGGCCGGTACCCGGCGCCCCGTCCTCGACGACAAGTAGGGGTGACCATGGACGTCAGCAAGGACACGTCCCAGGACCCCATTCCCGCCACCGCCGTCCCGGACGACGCCTCGCCCACGGTCAAGCGCCGACTGCGGGTCATCACGCTCATCGCCACCTTCGGCGGACTGCTCTTCGGTTACGACACCGGCGTCATCAACGGCGCCCTGCCGTACATGACCGAGGACCTCGGCCTGACCCCGTTCACCGAGGGCATGGTCACCAGCTCGCTTCTCCTGGGTGCCGCGCTCGGCGCCGTCACGGGCGGGCGGCTGTCGGACGGGCGCGGCCGGCGCCGCACCATCCTTGTTCTCGCCGTGGTGTTCTTCGTCGGCGCGCTCGGCTGCACGCTCGCACCGAACACGGCGATCATGGTCGTCGCCCGGTTCGTGCTCGGTCTCGCGGTCGGTGGCGCGTCGGTGACCGTGCCGGTCTATCTCGCGGAGGTCTCGCCCGCCGAGCGGCGCGGCGCGCTGGTCACCCGTAACGAACTCATGATCGTCAGTGGGCAGTTGCTCGCCTTCACCTCGAACGCGATCATCGCCCGGGTGGGCGATGAGTCCGGCGGCGTCTGGCGCTGGATGCTCGTCATCGCGACCATCCCCGCCGTCGTGCTGTGGTTCGGCATGCTGGTGATGCCGGAGAGCCCGCGCTGGCTGGCCTCCAAGAGCCGCTTCGGCGAGGCCCTGGAGGTCCTCAAGCAGGTGCGCTCCCAGCAGCGGGCCGAGGCCGAGCTCGCCGAGGTGTCCTCGCTGGCCGTGAAGGACGAGCAGGAGAAGCTCGGCGGCTGGCAGGACATGAAGAGCACGCCGTGGGTGCGCAAGCTGATGTTCGTCGGCTTCGGTATCGCGATCGTGCAGCAGATCACCGGCGTGAACACGATCATGTACTACGGCACGCAGATCCTCACCGACGCCGGCTTCGCCGCGGACAGCGCGCTCACGGCGAACATCGCCAACGGCGTGATCTCGGTGCTGGCGACCTTCGTCGGCATCTGGCTGCTGGGCCGTGTGGCGCGCCGCCCGATGCTCATGGCCGGCCAGATGGGCACGACCGCCGCTCTGCTGCTGATCGGCATCTTCTCCCTGGCGCTGCCCTCCGGTGACGGCCGGGCGTACGCCGTGCTCGCCATGACCGTCACCTTCCTCGCCTTCCAGCAGGGCGCGATCTCGCCGGTGACCTGGCTGATGCTGTCCGAGATCTTCCCGATGCGGATGCGCGGCTTCGGGATGGGTGTCGCGGCCGTGGTGCTGTGGCTGACCAACTTCGTGATCGGTCTCGTCTTCCCGTCCCTGGTCGACGGGATCGGGATCTCCAACACCTTCTTCCTCTTCGTGGTGGCGGGCCTGTTCTCGCTCGCCTTCGTGAAGCGCTACGTCCCCGAGACAAAGGGCCGCACGCTCGAGACGCTGGAGCGGATCTCAAGGCCCGCTTCTCCTGACCCCCTCCCCCCGCGGGCCGCTGATGGACTCCCGGCCCCGCAAGCCCTTCGAAGGGAACGAACGGCCATGACCGTACGTGTAGGTGTCATCGGCGCCGGAATGATCGGCCAGGACCACATCCGGCGCCTCACCGAGGTGGTCACCGGGGCCACCGTCACCGCGGTGACCGACCTCGACGCGGCCCGGGCCGCCGAGGTCGCCGCCACCGTAGGCGCGGCCGTACTGCCGGGCGGCGCCGAGCTGATCAACTCACCCGACGTGGACGCCGTCCTCGTCACCTCCTGGGGCCCGACCCACGCCGAGCATGTCCTGAACGCCATCGCGGCCGGCAAGCCCGTGTTCTGCGAGAAGCCCCTCGCGACGACCGCGGAGGACTGTCTGCGGATCGTCGAGGCCGAGCGGGCGCATGGCAGCCGTCTGGTCCAGGTCGGCTTCATGCGCCGTTTCGACCCCGGCTACCGCCAGATGAAGGAGGTCCTCGCGGCCGGCTCCCTCGGCGTCCCGCTGATGGTGCACTGCGCCCACCGCAACCCGACGGTCCCCGACGCGTACCACTCCGCGATGGCGGCGCAGGACACGGCGGTCCACGAGATCGACGTACTGCGCTGGCTGCTCGACGACGAGATCGTCTCCGCCCAGGTGGTCACGCCACGCGCCACGAGCAAACGGTTCGAGAACCTCAAGGACCCGCAGATCATGATCTTCGAGACCGTGAGCGGAGTGCGTATCGACCTCGAGGTCTTCGTCAACTGCCAGTACGGCTACGACATCCAATGCGAGGTCGTCGCAGAGGACGGCCTGGTCCGGCTGCCCGACCCGGCCGCCGTGGGCATCCGCACCGCGGCCCGGCACGCCACGGCCGTCACGCAGGACTGGAAGGTCCGCTTCGCGGAGGCCTTCGACACCGAGTTCCGCGAGTGGATCGCCTCGGTCGCGGCGGGCGCCGAGCCCACCGGCCCCTCCGCCTGGGACGGCTACGCCGCCACCGTCATCACCGACGCCGCCGTCCGCTCCCTGGAGTCCGACGGCACGGTCGTCTCCGCCGACATGAAGCCCCGCCCCGCGTTCTACGGAGGTGCCGCGTCACCTTCTCAGCCGTGAAGCGACCGAGCTTGTGCGCTCAGCCGTCCACACCTCGTCACGCTCCCGACTGCCCCCTACGACAGGACGGTCACAGGTCGCATCCACCGCATGACGACCGGACCACCATGCGGTGCAGGACCGGTGACAAGACCCCACGCCAGGAAGTCCTGGCGACATCGATCCGGTCGACGCCACGTACAACCGTCTCCCCAGCCAGGCCGGTTCGTGCCTTCAAGGGCTCACGGAACGACCGAACCATCATACCGGAGACACTGCGGCGCCACGCGCCGCTTGCTCGAGATCCATTCCTCCCGGCGGACGACCGGGCCTACTGGAAGGAACAAGGTGAAAATCGCCCTCGACCCCTATATGTTCCGCGCCCTGCCGCTCGACGACATGGTGCGCACGGTCGCCGAACTCGGCTACGAGTACATCGAGTTGTCCCCGCGCGACGACTTCATGCCGTTCTTCCTGCACCCGCGGGCGGACGACGAGTGCGTCGCGGCGTTGAAGAAGTCCCTGCGCACGCACGGCGTTCAACTGTCCTCGGTGCTGCCGCTGTACAAGTGGTCCTCGCCCGACGAGACCGAGCGGCAGAGCGCCGTACGCTACTGGAAGCGGATGATCGAGATCACCGCGGACCTCGAATGTCCGCTGATGAACTCGGAGTTCAACGGCCGTCCGGAGCGCGCCGCCGAGAGCGAAGCCGCCTTCTGGCGCTCGCTGGAGGAACTGCTGCCGGTGTTCGAGCGCGAAGGCATCGCTCTGAACCTGGAGGCCCACCCGGACGACTTCTGCGAGGAGAACACCCCCGCGGTCGACCTGGTCCGCGCGATCAACAAGCCCTGGGTGAACTACCTCTACTGCGCCCCGCACACCTTCCACCTGTCGGGGGCGGATCCGACAGCGGACATCGCGGCGATGATGCGTTACGCCGGCGACAAGCTCCAGCACGTGCACATCGCGGACTCCTTCAACCACAAGGGCTCCAGCGGCCTGCGCTACATCCTCAACCCGCCCGGCACCCCGGCCCGTATCCACCAGCACCTGGACATCGGCCAGGGCGAGGTCGACTGGGACACCTTCTTCGCCACCCTGCGCGAACTGGACTTCGGCGGCGTCGCCACGTCCTGCGTCTTCGCCTGGGAGGAACGGGCCCGCGATTCCTCGGCGTTCATGCTGGACCGCATCAGGAAGGAACTCGCGGCCTGAGACCGGCCGGAGGGTTCGACGCGGTCGGCAACCGAACGACCGCGCAGGGCTGAGGAGCGGTGAGCCCGCTCCTCAGCCCTGTGATGTCCTGTGGCCCTCAGATCACCGGCCGGGAGCAGATCACCGGACCTTGGCCGTGTCCCACATCAGCGGCGTGTCGTCGAACTGCACGGCGATCTTGACCTGTGTCCCGGCCGCGAGGGTTTCCGGGAGCGCCACGCTGCCCTTCTGGGCCTCGTCGAAGGAGACCGGGCCGAGGTCCGTGACCTTGCCGTTGGCCGCGAACACGTAGACCTGGCCGGTCTTGTTCGCGTGCAGGGCCGTGCCCGCCGGGTCCGAGGCGGCGGCGTTCAGCGACAGGGTGGCATTCTTCCCGACGGTGCTCGCGGTCAGACGCTTCGACCGCGTCTCCTTCGTCAGGGCCGCGGCGGTCGGCGCCTGCTGGACGAGCTCCCACTCCTGCGAGCCGTCCGCGACCGCGTTCTGGAGGGTCAGCGGCGCACCGGCGGAGGCACCGGTCAGGTACACGTTGGTGTTCTTGGCGGACTGGAACTTGTAGTAGCCGTCGTCGGTCCTGACGAGGTTCCACAGGCCCGCCGGCGTGTCGTCGACCCACTGGCCGATCCGCTGGCCGACCGTCGGATTCGCCGTCCAGATGCCGGCGGCACGGCCGCCCGACTTGTTCAGCAGTGTCCTGGCGCCGTCGGCCTTGGTGGCCAGGTGCCAGTACTGGGTGTCCCTGTTCGCCGCCGAGCCGGCGTCCTCCAGGCGGACGTCGGGAACGTCCCCGTTGCCGATGTTGGCGTCGTTGGTCTTGCCGCCGGTGCCGATCACCTGCCCGGTCTTGCGGTTCACGAGCTGGTAGTAGGCGCCCTCCGAGCGGCCCTGGTCGACCTCGGAGAAGCGAAGCGTCGAGGTGCCCTGGTGGTTGAGGATCGAGATGCGGCCCGTGCCCTCGACGTACTGCAGGTTGCGGCTGTAGGAGGCCGGCGCATTCGTCTGGTACTCCTTCCACACGCCGTCGCTGCGTCCGCTCTCGTTGACCCAGACGTTGCCGCTGCCCGCGGCGTTGTACACCAGGCGCCCGTCGGGGAGGTTGATGACGACCGGGCTTCCGTTCACCGCGAGACGACGCGAACCCTCGTCGACCGGCAGGGAGGTGACGGGACTGTCAGTGGAGCCGCGGTAGAACTTCAGCGGGTCGTCGGCGATCACGTACCGGGTGTTGGTTCCGCCGCCCCAGTACTCGTACGGGAGAAGCCACTTGCCGTCCGTCGTCGGGACGACGGTCGTCATGCCCGGCCGGCCGCCTCCGATCTGCGTCTTGCCGCCTCCCATGTCCTGGGTCAGACCCGCGACGTCGACGACGGGCTCGCTCCACTGCGCGCTGCGGCCGTTCCAGGTCTTGTGGACGAGGATCTGGCCGTGCGAGTCCCGGGCGGTGTCGTTGTCCGGATCCAGCTTCGGCACACCGGTGACCGGGTCGAAGCCGAGGTAGTCGTTCTCATCGGAGTAGTAGCAGACGAGTTGGCCCTTGTGGACCATCAGGTACGGCTCCCAGAGGGGATCCACCTGCTTGTACGTGTTCGCCTTGGCGACGTTCTTGCCGATCGCGCCCGCGCTGCCGCCCTGCCAGCCGCCTGTCGCGATCACGTTGAGGACTTTCCAGCTCTCGCCCTCGTCGGTGCTGGAGTACAGGGCGAGCGCCATGTCACTGCGGTCTCCGTCATTGGACGGCGTCCAGTTCGGGTCGGCTGCCTTGTGCTCCGTGTAGTAGTGGTCGTCGCCCGTCACGATGGTCGCGAGGAGCAGCGTGCCCTTCTTCAGTTTGCCGACGTCCTGCGGAAGCGTGTAGAGGAACGGGCTCGCCCAGTTGCTCTTGTACTTCGCGTACTTGGGGTCTTTGGAGAGGTACGCCGGGGCCTTGACGTCCGCCAGCGGCTGCCACGAGGTTCCGTAGTCGTCGCTCTTGTAGACCGGCATCGTCTCTCGGTCGGCGCTTCCCGTCTCCGGGACGACCGTGGCCTTCTCGAATGCCGCGACGAGACGTCCGCTCTCCAGCTGCGCCGACTTGACGTAGATCGCGCAGTTGCCCCGGCCCTTCAGGCACGGTTCATCGCCGAGCTGGTACAGAATCCCGCCCGTCGGGTTGTACGCCTGCGCGCTGCTCATGGTCAGGCCCAGCATCGCTGAACCCGCGACGAAAGTTCCCAGCGCTTTGCCGAGTCTTCTTCTCTGCACAGCCCCTCCTTGGGGATCGGGGATGGTCATGGTGATGCTCGGGAGGTTGGATCAGAGGTTGAATCAGGAGACGAGTACGCGTACGTCCCAGGCGCCGAGGTCCAGCGCCTCACCCGCGGGGACGGACGTGCCGTTCAGGACGTCGGTCAACGCCACGGGGGTGGTGACACGGGCGGGCTCCCAGCTCCAGTTGTGGACGATGTGGACGCGGCGCCCGTCGGGTGATGTGCCGGTCGTGGCGGTGACCGATTCCGGCAGGTCCCGCCAGCCGTGGCGTGCGGCGGGTGTCAGCCAGGTCGCCAGGGCGCGGGCGAGGGCGCGGCCGGGGACCGTACCGACGTAGGTGACGCGGCCATCGCCGTGGCGGCGGGTGGTGATCGCGGGCCATTGGCCGAAGTGGGGGTGGTCGTACGAGGCCAGCGCCTCGGCGTCGGTGACGGTCAGGGCATCGGCCCAGCGGGTCGCCGTCGCCTCCGACGGCAGCCGCAGCGGGCTGCCGTCCGGGGAGTGGACCGGGACGTCGCGCGACAGATTGCTGAACTCGTCGTACATCACGCCCGCGGCCTCGGTGAGGCGTCCGGGTGCCGCTTCGTGCCGGGCCCGGGCCTCGTGATCGGCGTATCCGGTGCGCGGGCCGAGAACCAGGTGCCCGCCCGCGTCGGCATAGGCCGCGAGCCAGTCGAGGGTCGCGTCGGCGGCGATGTACAGCCCTGGTACGACCAGCACGGGGTGACGGAGTGCGGCCTCCTCCGGCGCTAGACCCTCCTGCTCACCGCGCGGGTCGTGCAGCTGCCGCGCGTGCACGATCCGCACCTGGCGGCCGGCCTCGAAGGCGCCGCGGTAGAAGGGGTCGAAGATGCGGTGGTAGGCGGCGGGGTCGGAGTCGCCGTCGGGGGTGGCGAGCGGGGGGTACTTCTGCATGAGCCACTTGCTCGGCGTCGAGTAGACCATCGTGATGTCGGCGTCCGGCTCGAGCCCGGCCACGAGCGGGCCGGCCGCCTCGAACTCGGCGCCCAGGCGGGCGATTTCGGCGTACGCTCGGCCGGGCTGTCCGCTGTGCGGCAGGACGCCACCCCAGTAGGTCTCGGCACCGAAGCGCAGTGTCTGCCACTGCCAGTACTCGATCATCCGCGCCCCGCGCGCGACGTGCGCCCACGCGGTCTGCCGCCACTGGCCGTCGTAGCCGGGGCGGTTGTCCCACGCGAAGCCGATGGAGCTCGCGTTGGTCTCGGTGACCAGGAACGGCTCCTGACGGGAGGAGAACATCCAGTCCGCGGTCTGGTACATCGACCAGACGCCGGTGGTCTTCCAGATCTGCTGGTGGTCGTCGGGCGTGGGGTCGGGGAGCAGGAGACCGTCCTGCATGTCGTAGTACGGGTTTCCGGAGGCGATGTCGAGCCGGGCGGACAGCTCGTCGTCCTGAACTCCCTGGCGCGTGTAGGAGATACAGGTGGTGACGAACTGCTCGGGGCGGACGTACTCACGCACCATGTCCGACTGCCAGCCGATGAACTCGGTGACCTGGCGCGCCTGGAACTCCCGCCAGGCGACGTCGTATTGCGGCTGGACGTTGCCGTCCGGCGTCCACAGGTCGGCCCAGGTGGACAGCCGGTGGGACCAATACACCAGGCCCCATTCGCGGTTGAGGGTCTCGACGTCTCCGTACTTGTCGCGCAGATGGTCGACGAAGCGCTGGAAGACACCCTGGTTGTGGAAGAGGTGCAGTCCCGGTTCGTTGTCGACCTGCCAGCCGATGACCGCCGGGTGATCGGCGTACCGGGCGACGAGCTTGCGGATGATCCGCTCGGCGTGGAAACGGAAGGCGGGGTGGGTGAAGTCCACCTCCTGGCGGGCTCCCCAGCCGAGACGCTGACCGGTGGCGTACTCCCCGGTGATCTCCGGGTACTGTCGGGCCAGCCACGGCGGCACCGCGTACGTCGGCGTGCCGATGATGACGGAGATGCCGCGCTCGTGGGCGCCGTCGAGGACCGGCTGGAGCCAGTCGAGGTCGAAGTGCCCGCTCGTAGGCTCCCAGGTCGACCAGACCGATTCGCCCACCCGGATCACGGTGAAGTTCGCCGCGGCCATCAGGTCGAGGTCGGTCTTGAGCCGTTCGTCGGGCCGCAGTTGGGGGTCGTACGCGGGTGTGTACTCGTGGTAGTACGCGGCGCCGAACAGGACGCGGGCAGGCAGATCCGCCATGAAGGAACCTCCGGGAGTGTAGGGGGCGTTACTGCTTGACGCTTCCGGTCGCCAGACCGCTCTGCCAGTAGCGCTGGAGCATGAGGAAGGCGATGACGAGCGGCACGATGGAGATCATGGAGCCGGTCACGACGAGCGGGAGCATGTCGCCGCTGGCGCCGCCCCCGCCGTTCTGCGCCTGGGCGGCCCAGGAGGAGAGGCCGACCGTGATGGGGTAGAGGCTCGGGTCGTTGAGCATGATCAGCGGCAGGAAGTAGTTGTTCCAGGTCGTCACGAGCGTGAAGAGCAGGACGGTCACCAGGCCGGGTCCCAGCAGCCTGAGAGCGATCCGGAAGAAGATCCGTGCCTCCCCCGCCCCGTCGATGCGGGCGGCCTCCAGGAGGCTGTCCGGGACCGCGTCGGCCGCGTAGACGCGCATGAGGTAGAGGCCGAAGGGGTTGACGAGGGAGGGCAGGATGATCGCCCAGGGGGTGTTGACCAGGCCGACCTGGGCGAACAGAAGGTAGGTCGGGATCGCCAGCGCGGTGGCCGGGACCATGATCGCGCCGAGTACGAGGTTGAAGGCGGCCCGGTCGCCGCGGAAGCGGAACTTGGCGAAGCCGTAGCCGGCGGCAGCCGCGATCATCGCCGCGCCGACTGCGCTGACGACGGCGTACACGGCGGTGTTGAGCAGCCAGTCGACGAAGACGCCGTCGTCCTGGGTGAAGGTCTGACTGATGTTCTCGAGCAGTTGCGGGGCGCCGGAGAACCACAGGCCGAAGCTGTCGAACAGGTCCTGGGTGCTCTTGGTCGAGGCGACCAGCAGCCAGAACAGCGGGAGGAGGAAGTACGCCAGGGCCGCCAGCATGGCGATCGTGAGCGGGGTACTGCGGCGGGGGGACGCGGACCGGCGCCGCTTCGGTGCGGTGGGGGCCGGGCCGTCGGCCGGTGCGGTCGTGGCCTTCGGCATGGTGGTCGTCACTTTTCCCTCCTGCGGTTCGCGGTGAGCAGCACGGCGTAGGAGGCGATGACGATGACCAGGCCCAGGAGGAAGGACACCGTGGCCGCGTAGTTGACCTGCTGGCCGGTGAAGGCGAGGGAGTAGGCGTAGAGGTTGGCGGTGTAGGAGCTGCTGATGACGTCCGGGGCGATCTTCATCAACAGGCTCGGTTCGTTGAACAGCTGGAAGCTGCCGATCACCGAGAACAGCAGGGTCAGCAGAAGAGCGGGCCGCAGCGCCGGGAGCTTGATCGACCAGGCGACTCTCCAGGCTCCTGCGCCGTCCATCGCGGCCGCCTCGTACAGGTCGTGCGGGATGGTCCGCAGGGCCGCGTACAGGATGATCATGTTGTAGCCGACGAACTCCCAGGTCACGATGTTCGCCAGGCTGCCGAGCATCCAGCCCTCGCTGAGGAACTGCGGGGCCGGCAGGTCGAGATTGCGGCTCAGCTGGGCGAACGGGCCGAAGTCGGGGCCGTAGAGGTAGCCCCACATGAGTGTGGCGACGACACTCGGGACCGCGTACGGCACGAAGATGCCCAGCCGGATCACGCGCGCAAGCCACAGCAGGCCACTGTCGAGCGCGAGGGCGAACAGCAGGGCCAGCAGCAGCATCAGCGGCACCTGGACCAGGAAGAACAGGGCCACGCGTCCGACGCCGTGGAGGAGTTGAGGGTCCTTGAGAGCGGTGACGTAGTTGTCCAGGCCGACGAACACCGTGCCGCCGATGAGCTGTTCCTGGAAGAGGCTCAGGTAGGCGGCGTAGCCGAGCGGGGCGAGGAACAGCAGGAGGAAGAGGATCAGGAAGGGGGCTACGAACAGGGGTCCTGCCGAGCCGGACCGGCGACGTGGCGACGGTCCGGCTCGGCGCGGCTTCTTGGCGTAGGCCGCGGTCGTGGCAGCCATGTCAGGTCCCCTTGACCGTGAAGCCCTGCTTCTTGGCGTACGCCGTGAGCCGGGACTGCCACGTACCGAGCGCGGCGACGGTGTCGGACTTGGCGGCAAGGGACTTGCCGACGGTCTCCGTCCAGTCGGTCGCCGCCTGGTCGTAGAACGGCGGCCACTGGAACGAGGGAGAGACCGTGTCGCTGATGTCGGCGAAGATCTGGTTGACCTTCTGACCGCCGTAGAACTCGGGCGCGCTGCCGGTGAAACTCGCGTCCGCGAGCAAGGCCTTGGTCGCCGGGAAGAAGAACTGCTGGGTGACGAACATCTTGGCGCTCGCCGGGTCGCTGTTGAGGAACTGGGCGAACTGCGCCGCCGCGATCTTGTTCTTGGTGGCCGCGGTGACCGCGGTCGTGGAGCCGCCCCAGTTGCCGGCAACCGGCTTGGCGGCATCCCACTGCGGCAGCGGCGCCGCCCGCCACTTGCCCGAGGTGGACTTGGACGAGCCGGACAGGAAGGACGGGCCCCAGGCCGCGGTGAGCCAGGTGGCGTACTTGCCCTTGTTGAACCCGGCGTACCAGGGGTCGGTGAAGTCCGGGTCGGTGCTGATGACGCCTTCCTTCGCGAGACCGCCCCAGTACTCGCCGAGCTTCTTGGAGACGGTGTCGTCGACGCTGATGGACAGAGCGCTCTTGCCCGAGGTCGTGTACGGCTTGCCGCCCGCCTGCCACACCAGGCCGTGCCAGGCGGCCGGTGCGTTCGCCGCGAGGTTGGTCAGGTAGACGTCCGGGTCCGCCTTGTGGAGCTTGCGTGCGGCGGCCGCGAACTCGTCCCAGGTCTCGGGCACCTGGATGCCGTGCTTGTCGAAGATGTCCTTGCGGTAGAGCATCCCCATGGGTCCGGTGTCCTGAGGGATCGCCCAGACCTCGCCGCCGGGTCCGCTGACCTGTCCCCAAGTCCAGTCGACGAACTGGTCCTTCAGTGCCGTGGCGCCGTACGGGGCGAGGTTGAGGAGGCTGTTGGTGATCGTGAAGGTGGGGATCGCCTGGTACTCGATCTGCACCATGTCCGGGGCGCCGGTTCCGGCCTTCAGCGCCGTACGCAGCTTGGTGTAGTGGGCTACGCCCTGGCCGGCGTTGACGACCCTGACCTTGATCGCGGGGTACTTCTTCTGGAAGAGCGCGACCTCCTGCTGGATGTCCGGGACCCAGGTCCAGAACGTCAGCTCGGTCGGCGTCTTCATCGCCTTGTCGATGTCGGCCTGGCTCACCGGCTCGGCGGAGGAGGAGCCGGAGTCGCTGTCGCCGCTGCACGCGGCGAGTGCGGCTCCGAGGGACACCGCGCCGGTCGCGGCGAGGAACCGCCGACGGCTCATGGAGGACGTGGGAACGAATGATCGGGGCATGGCGAACTCCCGCCGAAGGGCAGACGAATGGGCAGAGGAACGGAGCACCTGGCGTGGGCGCTGCGCATGGGGAAAGGGAGAGGCGTGGGGAGGGATGACGTGGGGCGGGGCGCAGACGTCGCTACCAGGGCATCGGGGTCGCCATATTCGAGTCTGCGTCGCGTGCGGGGTGCGGCCGGCACGCGCGTCACGTGCCGTACTGCGGAAGTCCACGGTTGTGGAAGGGTTTTGAAGGGCGGTGAGCGCGGGCGGCGCACCGCCCGGCCATGAGCGGGTACCGCCCAGGCCGATGAACGCGGGTCAGTCGGTGGTGGGCGGGCGGATCAGCGGATCAGTTGGTGGAGTGGGCGGTCCGTCCCCGGCCGGGGGTAACTGTGCCGAGCCGCTCGAGCCGGAGGCCGTGCGCCGCCCGCGTGCCGGGATCTTCCGGCTCGGCGGGGGTGCGGTCGAGGCGCGGACGACGAGTTCGACCGGCGGATCGTGCGCCGGCGCCGGCTCCGCGTCCGGTTTCTCGATGGCCTGCACCAGGAGCCGGATCCCGTCGTTCGCCACGGCGTCGAAGGGCTGGCGCATCGTGGTCAGTGGAGGAGTGACATAGGCCGCGACGGGGACGTCGTCGAAGCCGACGACACTCACATCGCCCGGCACCCGCAGGCCGGCTTCCGTCAGCGCGCGGATCAGACCGATGGCCATGTCGTCGTTGGCGGCGAACACGGCGGTGACGCCACCGGCGGAGGCGAACTCGCGGCCCGCCGCGTAGCCGGATTCGGCCGACCAGTCGCCCTCGATCACGGGCGGCTGTTCCCTGCCGCGTGCCGACAACGCCGCCCGCCAGCCCCCCAGACGGTCCCGGGCGGCGAACCACCCCTGCGGACCGGCCAGATGATGGACCGTCATATGACCGAGATCCAGCAGGTGTTCGGTGGCCGCCCGGGCCAGCGACTCGGCGCCGACCCCCGCGGCCACGGTCCGTGAACCGCCGAACACCGCGGGCGCGCCGAGGACGAGGACCGGCACATCGACGCTGAGCGAGACCGATCCCTCATCGATCGGTTCGGATACGACGATGCCGTCCACACCCTGCTCGAGCAGTGACTCCACGGCCCCGGCGACGCCTCCCGGCTCACCCTCCAGGGTGTTGACCACCCGGATCGCATAACCCGCGTCCCGGGCGGCCCGCTCGACGCCGATGAGCAGCGTGGCGGGCCCGTACAGGGCGGTTCCCAGCGTGACCACGCCGATGGTGCGGGAGCGCCCCGAGGCCAGTGCCCGGGCCGCATTGTTCATCCGGTAGCCGAGTTCCTCGGCGGCTTCGAGCACGCGCCGACGCACCTCGTCGGACACGTACCGCTCACCGTTGAAGACCCGGGACACCGTCTTCTGCGAGACACCGGCCAGCCGGGCCACGTCCACGCTGCGCGGCGCGGCGGGGCTGCCGCCCCGTCCTCCCACTCGCGTCATTGCGTCTCCCGATGTTCGGCGGCTCAGATCCTAGCCAGTCACGGCCCGTTGCCCGCAGCTGACCCGACCGGAACCGGGCGGTCAACTGTATGACTGCGCTGTCATGACTGCGGTGTCATATCTACGCAGTCAAACAGAACGTGTCAAGACTTCGCGCAACATCGCGGCAACCGGAACGCAACGCACGACCCCCGCCCCACAGGCACCGAGCCTCCCACCTGCGATCAGGCGCGACAGGTTCCGCCTGGACGAACATACGGAGGTGCCGTGGACGAGCAGGACGAGCAGAGGGAGATCACGACCGCGCTGGAGGCGGCCGACAACGCGCTGGTCCTGACCTTCGGACGGTTGCAGGGTGCCGCGAACCGGCTGGAGTGGATCCTGGGCCGGAAGATCGAGGAGGAGTGCGGGATCAGCCACCTGATGTACGAGGTGCCGCTGATCCTGGGACGGGCCGGCGAACCCGGGTTGTCGATGCGGGCGATCAGCCAGGAGCAGGTGCTCAGCACCGGCGGGGCGACACGACTGGTGGACCGGATGGAGGCGGCCGGTCGTCCTGGCCCGCTACACGGCCCTCAACAAGGCCACGGGCAAACCGATCGACGTGCGCGTCGCGCACCACTTCGTCGTACGGGGCGGACTGATCGTCCGCTTCGAACAGTTCGTGGACCCGCCCAGGTCCGGGACGCGATGACCACCGGGGCGTGACCGCGGCGACGCCAGAGGGCGGCCGACGTCTCGCGGTTACCCGCCCGACGCCGACCGCCCTCTGGGGATGCTTGGTGGCTGGTCCGCTGGTCTTCAGTCGACAAGAGTTCGGGAACCGTCGAGGCCAGTGATCGTTTTCCTCGCCGGTACCGGGTGGCTGTCCACGGTCACGGCGACATCGGCGTGACCGTGGACAGCCTCTTGCGGCACTCCCGCGACCATGTCGCGGAAGGCCCCCGCAATGTCACCCCTGTCGGCCTCGGCTCAGAGCAGCCGGTCCTTGGCCTTGTAGTAGGCACCGCCGAACGGCAGGAACCAGGGAGTGCCGTTGTAGAAGGGGACGGGCACTTTCGGGAAGCCGAAGCCGCGCAGGGGGTTGGCCTCGGGCTTGCCGTCCATCATCTCGGCCACCGCGCGGCCCATGTACGTGGCCATCTGGACGCCGTGACCGCAGTAACCCATGGAGTAGTACAGGCCGTTGACGTCACCGGCGTGCGGGATGCGGTCCCAGGAGAAGCCGACCATGCCGCCCCAGACGTAGTCGATCCGCGTCCCGGCCAGCTGCGGGAAGATCTCCGTCATCTCCCGCTTGAGGATCTCGCCGCTCTTGACGTCGGAGGCCGGGTTGGAGGGGGCGAAGCGGGCCCGGCCGCCGAAGGCGAGGCGGTTGTCCGGAGTGAGGCGGACGTAGTGGCCGACATTCTTGTGGGCGACCAACAGGCGGCCGTTCGGGATGAGTTCCTTGGCGCGTGCCTCCCCCAACGGCTCGGTGACGATGATGAAGCTGCCGACGTTGATCAGCCGCTTGCGGAACCACGGCATCGACTTGTCGGTGTAGGCGTCCGTCGCCGCCATGACCTGCTTGGCCCGGATGATGCCGTTCATGGTCTCCACCACGAAGCCGCCACCGGGGAGGCGGGTGAGGCCGGTGGCGGCGTTGCGCTCGTGGATCTCGGCACCGGCACGCTCGGCGGCGTCCGCCAGGCCTCCGACGAACTTGCCCACGTGCAGGCCCGCGCTGAGCGGGTCGAGCAGGGCGCCGTGGTAGTAGTCCGTGCCGAGCTCGGCCCGCAGTTCGCTCTTGCTCAGGACGATCGTCTCGTGGCCGAAGTTGTCGGCCAGGTCGCGCTGCTTGGCCCGCAGGCCATCGAAGTGCCCGGGCTTGCAGACCGCGCCGAGGCGCCCGGAGCGGTTGAAGTCGCAGTCGATGTTCTCGGTGCGCGTGAGCTCCTCGACGACGTCGACGGCCTCGCGGAAGGCGTTGTAGAGCTCAAGGGCCCGCTCCTGCCCGAAGCGCTTGCGCGCCTCTGCGGGGCTGATGGTGATGCCCTGGGTGCACATGCTGCCGTTGCGCCCGGAGGCGCCCGAGCCCACCTTGTCCTTCTCGACCAGGACGACCCGGGCGCCCTTGCGGGCGGCGTGGTAGGCGGTGGACAGGCCGGTGAGACCGCCGCCGATCACCACCACGTCCGCCTCGTCGGGCAGGTCCTTTCCGGAACGGTCGGGGAAGGCGGGGGCTGTGTCCAGCCAGTAGGGGATCTGCTTCATGGCGTGCGTCCTCTGTGTTCTCGGTCTGGTTCGCCGGTGCGGCCGTCGGTCAGCAGCCGAGCAGCTTCGGGAGGCCCGACAGGTCGGGCAGCTCGTCGTACGGCTGGTAGTCAGCGCTGCCGGGGTGGCCGTAGCGGTTGATCCACACTCGGCGCTTCAGGCCGAGGTCGCGGGTCGGGATGTGGTCGTACTCCCAGCCCTGGGCGGTGTGGATGACCTGGGACGGCTCGACGCCCATGGTCTTGAAGGCGTGCTCGAAGGTCTGGCGGTCGGGCTTGTAGGCGCCGGCCTGCTGGGCGGTGATGACGTAGTCGAACTCGACGCCGATGTTCTCGACGTTCCGCGCGATCAGGTTGTCGTCGGTGTTGGAGATGATGGCGATCTCGTACTTGGTCTTCAGGGCGCGCAGGGCGTCCGGGACCTCCGGGAAGGGACCGAAGGAGGGTACGGCCTCGACGAGGGCGTCACCGTCGGACTCGCGGTACTCCAGGCCGTGCAGACGCATGGCGTTGCGCAGGCTGGAGTGCAGGATCTCGTGGTACGGGCGGTAGGCCTCCAGGACGGCCTGGAACCGCATGACGCGGAAGTCGTCGAGGAACTCGTCGACGTCCAGGTTGTCCAGGTCCAGCCGGTCCTCGAGGACCTTCAGGGTCGTGGGGGCGAGCTCGAAGTTGATCAGGGTGGCATAGGCGTCGAAGGTGACGATCTCTCGCATGGTGTTCGCCTCAGTCTCGCGGGTTTCCGGATTTCCAGGGGGTGGGGTGGGGCGGGGTGGGGGCTTCAGACGACGCGTTCGCCGGTGGTGACGATCGCGTCGAGTGCGGCCAGGTCGGCCGGGTCGGGGATCCAGTCGGCCGCCGCCGCGTTCGCGGTGACCTGTTCGGGGGTCATGGCGCCGCAGATGACGGAGCCGACGGCGGGGAGCGCGGCCAGTGCGCCCACCGCGACCTGGAGGAGGGTGAGTCCTCGTTCGGCGCCGTACGCGGTGAGCGCCTCGGCCTTGTCGAGGGCCGCGTCGGTGAGCCAGCCCTGCCGCCAGGACAGCCGGCTGCCGGGCGGGGGCTGTTCACCGCGCCGGTACTTTCCGCTGAGCAGGCCGTTGGCCAGCGGGTAGTACGGCAGCAGGCCGACGCCTTGGCGCAGGCAGGCCGGGATCAGGTCCCGCTCCACGCCGCGGTCGAGCAGGTGGTAGCGGGCCTGGGTGGAGACGAAGGCGTCGGTGAGGTCCTCGGCCGGGAGGTTGGAGCAGCCGAAGTACCGGATCTTGCCCTCGTCGACCAGCTCTTGGAGCGCGGCGACGGTCTCCTCCAGCGGGGTGACGCCGTCCGGCTCGTGGTACTGGTACAGATCGATCCGGTCGGTGCCCAGCCGGCGCAGTGACGCCTCCACCGCGTACCGGAGGTAGGCACGAGCCCCGCGCGGCCCGTACAGGTCCGCGTCCCGGCCCATCTCCATACCGAATTTGGTGGCGAGCACGACCTCGTCACGTCTGCCCTTGAGGGCGGCGCCGAGGAGCCGTTCGCCGTCACCGCGCCCGGTGCCGCTCTCCCCGATCCCGCCGTACATGTCGGCGGTGTCGAAGAGAGTGATCCCGGCGTCGAGGGCGGCGTGGACGACAGCCTTCGTGCCGTCCTCGTCGAGACGGGCGCCGAAGTTGTTGCCGCCGACGCCCACCACCGAGACGGCCGGGCCGCGCTCACCGAGCGTGCGGTATCTCATGACCGGTTCCCGAAGCCGATGCAGACGTTCTTGGTCTGCAGGTAGCTGTCCAGGCCGGCCAGGCCCTTCTCCCGGCCCCAGCCGCTGTGCTTGTAGCCGCCGAAGGGGAGTTCCACGCCGGTGCCGACGCCGGTGGCGTTGACGTAGACCTGGCCGGCCCGGATGCCCTCGGCCAGGCGCATCGCCTTGTCGATGTCACGGGTCCACACGTAGGAGGCCAGGCCGTACGGGCTGTCGTTGGCGATGTCCAGGGCCTCGTCGGCGTCGTCGAACTCGATGACGGTGACGACGGGGCCGAAGATCTCCTCGCGGGCGCAGCGGGCGTCGTTTGTCAGGCCGGTCAGGACGGTCGGCTCGACGTAGTAGCCGTCGGCCAGGGCCGGGTCGGACGGCGCACGGCCACCGGCCCGTGCCACGGCGCCCTCCTCGCGGGCCAGGTCCACGTAGCCCAGCACCCGGTCGCGCTGCCGGGCGGCGACGAGCGGGCCGACGTCCGGGTCGGTGAGACCCGGGCCGACGCGCAGTGCGGCAGCGTGTGCGACGAGCTTGTCCAGGAACTCCTCGGCGCCTCGCTGCAGCAGCAGCCGGGTGCCGGCCGAGCAGGTCTGCCCGGCGTTGCCGAAGGCCGAGGCGGCGACGGCACCGAGGGCCAGGTCGAAGTCGGCGTCGGCGAAGACGACGACCGGCGACTTGCCGCCCAGTTCCGTGACGGAGGGCACCACGTTGGCGGCAGCGGCCTGGGCGACCTTGATGCCGGTGGGTACCGAGCCGGTGAAGGTGACCTGGTTGATGTCCGGGTGGCCGGCGAGGGCCGCGCCGGTCTCGCCGTCGCCGGGGACGACGTTGAGAACGCCCGGCGGGAGGCCGCACTCCAGGGCGATTCTGCCGATCTCGAGCGGGGTGAGCGGCGCCTCGGGTGAGGGCTTGAGCACCACCGTGCAGCCCGCTGCCAGCGCCGGGGCGGAACCCCGCGCGGTGTTCTGCAGGGGGTAGTTGAAGGGGATGATCTGGCCGGAGACGCCGATCGGCTCGCGGACGGTGTAGTCGATGAGGCCGGGTCCGAGGGGGACCGTGGTGCCGCCGAGCTTGTCGGCGACGCCCGCGTAGAACTCGAAGTAGCGGGCCGCCGCTTCGACATCGGCCTTCGCCTGGCGCAGCGGCTTGCCGACGTCCTGGCTCTCCAGACGCGCCAGCCGTTCACCCTCGTAGCGGATGGCCTCCGCGATCCTGTAGAGGATCCGGCCCCGGTCGGCGGCGCGCATCCCGGCCCACTCGGGAGAGGTGAACGCCGCCCGTGCGGCAGCCACCGCCTGGTTCACGTCCGCCTCGCCGGCCAGCGCCACCTGGGCGATGGCCGTCCCGTCGGAGGGGTCGAGGACCGTGAAGAAGCGGCCGTCGGCGGCGGGGACCCGCTTGCCGTCGATGAGCAGTTCGGTCAGCTGCAGTTCGCCGGTCATGGCCGGATCTCCCCGAGGACCTCGCCGAAGATGACGACCTCGTCGCCGGGGCGGACGGTGCGGATCCGGCGGACCCAGAGCACGATGCCGTCCTGCGGGGCGGTGACCTCTTCCAGCGTGTTGCCGTAGTGGTCGGTGATGGTCGCGATCAGATCGCCTTCCTTGCAGTTCTCCCCCGGCTCGGCGCGAGCGACGAAGAAGCCGCCGGAGGCGGAGCGGGCGAAGGTGCCGGAGACGGTGGTGTAGGTGTCCCGCAGCTCCGCCTGGCCGTCGGTCATGCCGAGGCTGCGCAGGATGTTGCGGATCGAGTTCATGTGATGCTCGACGTTGGTCTCGCGATAGGTGGCGCCACCGCACTCGATGGTGATGGCGGGCTTGCCGGCCTCAAGGACGGGGTGGCGGACCGTGCCGCCCCACTTGCCGCCCTTCCAGACCAGCTCGTGCCCGGCGGCGAGCGCCAGGTCGGTGGCCAGGTCCTCGTAGCCGCCCTGGAGGATGACCAGCGGGGCGATCTCGCCGTAGGCGCCACCGGTGTGCAGGTCGACCACGGCGTCGACGGCCGGGATGACCTTCTCGACGAAGGTGGCGGCCAGACGCTGGGAGTACGAGCCCTCCGCGTCGCCGGGGAAGATGCGGTTGAGGTTGAGGTGGTCGATGCCGCTGGCTCGGGCGGCCGCCTCGAAGGCCGGAGTGTTCAGGCAGGGGATGCCGACGACGGTGCCGCGCAGGGTGGCCGGGTCGATCTCGGCGAGTACGCGCCGGATGGCCTCCTGGCCGTCGTACTCGTCGCCGTGTACGCCCGCGTCCACACACAGGACCGGGCCGTCCTGCACGCCGTTGACGACGATCAGCGGAATGCCGAGCTCCACGCCGTAGCTGCTGGTGCCGACCGGGATGAGGCCCTGGGCGCGTTCGCCGGGGGCGACGGTCAGCGGACCGATGGAATACATGTCGTTCCTTTCCGAAACGTGAATCAGATGCGGGCGGACGCCTCGGCGAGGGTTTCCGAGAGGATGTCGGCGATACGGTCCAGGAGGAAACGGTCGCTGATCAGCGGGGGCGCGATCTGGACCAGCGGCGCGGACCGGTTGTAGACGCGGGCGAGGAGGCCGGCCTCGCGGAGCCGACGCGGGATCCGGTCGAGGATCAGGCCGGCGCGGGCCAAGTCGCTGAATCCGCCGTCCTCAAGATCGCCGACGAGTTCGCAGGAGTAGAAGAACCCGGTACCGCGGACGTCGCCGACGATCGGCAACTCCATGAGGGACGCCATGCGCTTCGCGAGGTGGTCCTGGAGGCCGCGGACGTTCTCCAGGATCCGGTCCCGCTCCACGATCTCCAGGTTGCGCAGGGCGATGGCCGCGCTCAGCGGGTGCCCGGCGAAGGTGTAACCGTGGTTGAGTACCGCGCCGGGCTGGTTGATGACCTCGGTGACCTTGGTGCTGACCAGGGTGGCGCCCATGGGGGCGTATCCGGCGGTGATGCCCTTGGCTACGGTGATCATGTCCGGGCGGGCGCCGTAGCGGTCCCCGCCGAACCACTCCCCCACCCGGCCGAAGGCCGTGATCACCTCGTCGGCGACGAGCAGGAAGCCGTACCGGTCGGCCAGCGCCCGCAGCCCCTGCCAGTACCCCTTGGGCGGGGTGATGCAGCCGCCGCGGTTCTGCACCGGCTCGGCGATGAGCATGGCGACGGTCGCCGGGCCCTCGGCCAGGATCGCGGCCTCCAACTCGGCGAGCAGCCGGGCCGTGTAAAGGTCGTCGTCCGCATACTCCGGTGCGAGGCCGAAGCGGTTGGTGTTGGACACGAACCGGGTGTCGATCGCCGGCGGGCCGTACGGCTCCGTCAGGCCGGGATCGTCAGTGAGCGACAGGGTGCCGACGGTCAGCCCGTGGTAGGCGCCGCGCCGGGCGATCGCCTTGATGCGGCCCGGCTCGCCGCGCAGAGCGTGGTAGCGGCGGGCGATCTTCCAGGCGGTCTCGACGGCTTCGGCGCCGCCGCTCGAGAAGAAGGTGTGCTCGATGTCCACAGGGGCGATACGGGACAGCCGCTCGGCGAGTTCGATCGCCGTCGGGTGCGCGGAGCCGGTCCACAGCGGGCTGTAGCACAGCTCGCGCAGTTGCCGTTCGGCGGCCTCGGCGAACTCGGCGCCGTAGGAGTAGCCGAGCTGGCAGCAGTACAGCCCTGACAGGCCGTCGATGTAACGCCTGCCGTCTGCGTCGTCGACGTACGGGCCCTCCCCTCGCCGGACGACGAGGAGGTTTTCGCCCTCGGGGCCGAGCGAGCCGTTGGCGGTCATGTTCAGCAGCAGGTGCCGCTGAGCGGTGGCGGCGGTCATACGGTCTCGCCTCCGGGGTTGGCGACCCCGACGGTGTTCTCGACCGAGAGGAGGGAGTTCTGGCGTCCGGTGCCGAGCCAGCGCACCAGGGCCACCAGGCCGAGGGCGAGGATGGCGAAGGCGGTCAGGAGCGCGCTGACCGCGGTCACGCTGGGGTCGATCTCGAAGGTGAGGGAGTTGTAGACCCGCACCGGCAGGGTGACGGTGTCGACGGAGGACAGGAACTGGGATATGTAGAACTCGTCGAAGCTGGTGATGAAGGAGAAGATCGCTGCCGCGATCATCCCCGGTGCGGCGAGGGGGAAGGTGATCCGCCGGGCGATCGTCAGACGGCCGGCGCCCATGCTGGCCGCGGCGTCCTCGAGGCGTTCGTCGATCCCGCGCAGGGTCGCGATCAGGATCAGTACCGCGATCGGCGAGGCCAGCACGGTGTGCCCGAGGGCGATGGCGATGGGGCTGCCGAGCATCGCGGCGGGCTCGAAGAGCAGGAACAGCCCGAGTGCGGTGACGATCTGCGGGATGACCAGCGGTCCCAGGACCAGGGCGTAGACCGCTGAGCGCAGCGGGAGTTCGCTGCGGGTCAGGGCGGTGGCCGCGGTCACCCCGATGATGAGGGAGAACACGGTGCTCAGGGCGGCGACCAGGGCGCTCAGGGACAGTGCGGCGGGCCATTTGCTGCCGTCGGCGAACAGCGCCTTGTACCAGTTCAGCGTCCATGCTTCGGGCGGGAAGGCGGCGAAAGCGTTGTTGCTGAAGGAGGTGACGAGGATGACGACGATGGGCAGCGCCAAAAACAGCAGGATGATGGTGGCAACCGCGGTCAGAGCGATCCGCCCGGCGAGGGTCTTGCGCAGTTCCATCATGACGCGCTCCTCTTCTTGGCGCTGGCGCCCAGCGAGGTCACGAGCTTGACCAGCAGCAGTCCGGCGAAGGTGAGCAGCAGCAGGATGACGCCCTGGGCGGCCGCCCCGTTCCACTGGTTTTCCTTGGTCACCTGCTGGTTGATCAGGGTGGCGATCATCGTCTGGTTGGGTCCGCCCATCAGGGCGGGGGTGATGTAGTAGCCCAGCGAGAGGATGAAGCTGAGCAGTCCGGCGCTGGCCAGGCCGGGGGCGACCAGCGGCAGGTAGATGCGGCTGAAGATCGTCACGCGTCCGGCGCCCATGCTGGCCGCGGCCGCCAGCAGGCGACGGTCCACACCGCGCATCACGCCGTACAGCAGCAGCACGGTGTAGGGCAGCATCATCGAGGTGGTGCCGATGACCACACCGAGCTCGTTGTAGAGCAGCTTGAACGGCCCGCCCGGTATCGACTCGTTCACCAGGCCCTTGTCGCCGAGCATGATGATCCAGCCGTAGGTGCGTACCAGGGCGCTGATGAAGTGCGGGACGACGACGACCAGCATGGCCAGGGCGGCCCACATGGGCTTGAGCCGGGAGATCGCCTGGGCCAGGAGGAACCCGAAGACCAGGCTGAGCAGCGCCGTCTCCGCGGAGATCCGCAGCGTGGTGATCAGGACGGAGAGGTTGACGCCGGTCAGCGCGTCGGCGTACCAGTGCAGCGTGAACGAACCATCGGTGTCCTGCAGGCTGAGGAGCAGCGTGCTGAAGATCGGATAGATGAACAGCACCAGCAGATAGACGACGACCGGCAGCGCGTACAGGATCCCGAGGCGGGTCTTGCGTGAAGCCAGCAGCTTGCGCGGACGAGCGCCGGCGGTGGCGGTGAGGGCGGCCATGGCTCACCCGCCCTGTTCGGTCGGGAAGAGGTTGACGTCCTCGGGGTCGGCGCTGATCCCGACGCGCTCGCCGCCGACCGGGCCGCGGCCGGCCGGTACTTCCAGGCGCAGCAGCGGCGCCTCGCCGCCGTCGATGCGCACGCCGGCGCGGACCAGGGTGCCCACGTAGGTGGCGTTCTCCACCGTGCCGGTACAAAAACCGTCGTCCGGTGCCACGGCCCGCAGCCGGCCCGGCTGCACGGCCACCTTCACAGAGGTGCCGGAGGCCAGCTCGTGACGGCGCACCTTGAGCAGGCCGCCACTGTGCTCCAGACGGACCAGGGTGTGCTCGCCGTCGTGCTTCTCCACCCGGCCGGGCAGGAAGTTCGCCGCGCCGAGGAAGTCCGCCACGAAGGGCGTCTTCGGCCGCTCGAACAGCTCACGGGGGGTGTCGAACTGCTCGATCAATCCGTTGCGCATCACCGCGATCCGGTCCGAGAGGACCAGCGCTTCCTCCTGATCGTGCGTCACATAGATGACGGTCAGGCCCAGTTCCTGCTGGATGGACTTGATCTCGACCTGCAGCTGGTCACGGAGCTTCTTGTCCAGGGCGCCCAGCGGCTCGTCCATGAGGATGACCGGCGGGCGGTAGACCAGTGCCCGGCACAGGGCCACGCGCTGCTGCTGACCACCGGACAGCTCGCGCGGCTTGCGGCCGCCGAACCCCGACAGACCGGCGATCTCCAGGGTTTCCCCGACCCGTCGGCGGATCTCGTCCTTCGGCACTCCGCGCAGGGTGAGCGGGAACGCGACGTTCTCACTGACCGTCATGTGCGGGAAGAGCAGGTACTGCTGGAAGACGAAGCCGAGGTTTCGCTTCTGCGGGGCGAGCCGCGTGACATCACGCCCGCCGACGGTGATGGTGCCGGAGTCGGGTTCGCAGAACCCGGCGATCATCATCAGGGTCGTGGTCTTGCCCGACCCCGAGGCGCCGAGGAAGGTGACGAACTCCCCGGCCGCGATCTCCATGGACGCCTCGTCGACCGCGACGACGTCCCCGTATGTCTTGCGCAGAGCCACTACCGACAGCGCTTTGCCGGTCGCGGCGGCCGGCGTGACGCCGGCCACCTTGACGGACGGTGTGGCGACACCGAATTCAGCCACGAGCCCACTCCAGCCAGCGCTTGGTGACGGCCGCTTCGTTCTTCAGCCACCAGTCGATGTCGGTGTCAAAACCCTTGTCGTAGTACTTGGGCGCACCGGCGAGTGCGTTGCGCTCGTCCTCGGTGAGCTTTTCGTAGGCCAGCGGAGAAGTCGGGTTCGAGGGGAAGGCCTTGGCCAGATTGGCCTGGATCTCGGCCCGCAGCGAGAAGTCCATGAGCTTGTAGGCGTTGTCCGCGTTGGCCGCGCCCTTGGCGATGGCGTAGCCCTGGAACTGGCGGCGCATGCCGTTGAGCTGCCGCTCCACCGGGACGCCCTGCTTCTGCAGATCGGCGATCCGGCCGTCCCAGACGGTGGACATCGTCACCTCCTCACGGCTCAGCAGCACACCCGGGAGCGGGCCGCTGTCCCAGAACTTCTTGATGTTCGAGCGCAGCCGGGTCAGCGCCTTGAACGCGCGGTCCACATCCAGCGGGTACAGCTGGTCCATGGGGACGCCGTCGGCCAGCAGCGCGAACTCCAGCTCCGGCAGGTCACCGTCCGGGCTGACCATCGAACGGCCGCCCTGGAACGCCTTGGTGTCCCAGAAGTCCGCCCACGACTCCGGCTTCTTGCCCCCGAAGGCGTCCGTGCGGTACGCGATGCACTGGCCGTAGAAGCTGTTGCCGATGGCGTGCTCGGTGATCTGGTTCTCGGGGATCTTCGCGCTCTTCACGCTCTTGACCCGGTCGGGGTCCAGCGCCTCCAGAGCGTCCTGCTTGACGTACTTGAGGTGGGACATCATCGAGTTGTTGATGAGGTCGCACTGCGGGCGGCCCTGCTTGATCTGCGCGAGCAGCGGGGCGTCGTCCACGTTGAGCACCTTGACGGCGATGCCGGTCTCCTGCGTGAACGGCGTGTAGATCGCCTTCTGCAGGGCCGCACCGTAGGAACCGCCACTGTCACGGACGATCACCGTCTTGCCACCGCCCTTGGCGCTGCCGGAAGGGGTACGGCTCGTGCCGGTGCCGCATGCGCTGAGGGCGGTCGCGGCGGCGAGACCCGCCGTGACTCCGCCGACGCCTCGCAGGAAGAGTCTGCGGTCTATACGGGCGTCTCTCATGGTGTGCCTCCTGGGGTGGTGCTACGGGGAAAGAGGGACGGCTGGGAATGGGGGTCTAGGGGCGGGGGTCCGCCTCGTCGGCTCCGCGGCCCAGGCCGGGGGCCGAAAGAGTGTCGGGTCGCGTGGCCGTGTCGGGGTCCCACGGGACGGCCAGGGCGGCCAGTTCGGTGCCGGGGCAGACGGTGAGGCCGTGCATGCCGTAGAAGATCCGCCCGCCGGCCGGGGCGTGGACCGTGTGCTCAGTGCCGTCGGCCGGGTCGACGATGCGGCCCAGAACGTCGCCGTCCGCCACTTCGCCGATGACGTCACCGTCGAAGGAGAACTCCGGGTACCACAGCCCGGTGGCCTCGGCCGTGACGCCCGCGGACCAGACCCACTCGCGGATCGGCGCCGGGGCGGAGTCGTCCGGGTCCAGTACGCCCAGGTGGCGCAGCGCCCGGAGCAGGCCGTCGACGCGGCGGAGGGCGGTGGCCTCGTCACGCTGCCCGAGCGCTCCGACTTCGACGAGGACCGCCGAGATGCCCCGGCGGGCGGCGGCCGCGTGGCTGTTGCCGCCCTCGGCCGTCAGCCCGAGGATGACGTCCTCGATACCGAAGGAGCCTGCCAGCTCGGCCGTCGCCTTGTCGAGGTCCGGGTCACCGGTGAGGCGGTAGCCGACGAAGTCCCGCAGGACCTGGTCGATGCCGCCGCAGTGCAGATCGACGTAGACATCGGCGCCGTCGACGAGGTGGGCGAAGAGCCAGGCGGCCAGTCGCTCGGTGGGGCCGCCGTCCGGGTCGCCGGGGAAGACACGGTTGATGTTCACGCCGTCGACCGGGGAGACGTTGAGCCGGCCCTGGTACACGGCGTTGGGGTTGGCGACCGGACAGATGATCACCTGTCCGCGCACCTCACCGGGTTCCAACAGGTCTGCCAGGCGCACCGCGGCGTCGATGGGGGTGAACTCGCCGCCGTGCACTCCGGCGGTGATGACGACCCGAGGCCCCGGGCGGGTGCCGTTGACGAGGGTCAGCGGAATGTCCGCGGTGAGGGCGCCGAGGTTCGCCCGGACGCTGCCGCGCTCCTTGGTGCCGGGCTCGGCGTGCAGGGAGCCGACGGAGAGGGTGGTATCGCTCATGGTCATGCCTCCGTACGACCGACGGTGGAGAGGAAGTCGATGGGCTGGGGTGAGGAGCCGTCCAGCGCGAGGTCCGCGGCGATGTCGCCGAAGGCGGGCGAGAGTTTGAAGCCGTGGCCGGAGAAGCCGGCGAGCAGGATGACGTTCTCGGTGCCGGGCAGCGGGCCGACCAGGGGGCGGCTGCTGTCGGTGTAGCCCTCCATGTAGACGGACAGCCGGGTCGGGTCGGGGTGCAGATCGGGCAGATAACGGCCGATCAGCTCGGCATAGATCTCCAGCTCCTCCGGCCGCACCGTCCGGTCCAGCGCGTTCGGGTCTCCCGCCGGCTTGTGCAGGGCCTGGGAGAGGCCGAGCTTGACGGAGACGCCGTCCGGGGAGGGCAGGCCGTAGCAGTGGGTGGGGGCCGTGCGAATGAACGCGGGACGTTCCTCGCCGAACCAGGCGTCGGTGGTGGGCATGAACCAGGCGCTGATCACGCGGAGGATCTCCACCTCCCACGGCAGGCCGGGCAGCAGGTCGTTGACCCAGGGGCCGGGGGTGACGACTGCGGTGTCGAAGCGCTCACTGCCTGCGTCGGTGCGGATCTCCACGCCGCCCGCGACGGGCACGATCTCGCGGACCGTGGTGTAGCGGTGGATCACGGCGCCCAGTTGCTCGGCACGGCGCGCGGCGGTCTGGATGGTCAGCTCGGGGCGGATGAAGCCGGCGCGACGGTCGAGCACAGCCGCGTCGCCGTCCCCGATGCGGTACTGGGGAAAACGTTTCGACAGAGACTCGGCATCCAGCACGTCGTGGTCGAGGTCGTGCTCGGCGATGGACTGAAGGACGGTGGCCATCTGCTGCTGCTCGGTCGGCCCCATCAGCAGGCACCCGGTCAGGCGGCGCAGCTCACGGCCGGTCTCCTGCTGGAGCTGCTCCCACAGGGAGTCGGCGTGCTTCAGGAGCGGGACGTAGCGGGAGTCCTCGAAGTGCGCGCTGCGGAAGATCCGGGTCTCACCGCCGGCGGCACTGCGGTCGTGGCCGGGAGCGAACCGGTCGTACCCGACGACCTCGGCGCCGCGGGCCGCCAGCCGCCAGGCGGCCTGGCTGCCCATCGTTCCCACGCCGACAACGGCGACGCGCTTCCTGGCAGCTGACACAGGACTTTCCTTTCGTATCGCCGGGGCGCATGCTGGGCCCCGACGTGAGGCTGATCAGTTCGAAGGTGTTCAGAAGGGGGCCGGGCCCTGCGTCAGGCACACAGCCCGCAGCCGTCGTGTCTCGGAGTTCCGGCTCATGTTCCGGGATCTCTCTCGGCCTGGCCGTGCCACATTGTGGAATGCTGTGCTAGAATCTGGCACGAGAATGACAGCGGCCAAGAGGGGAGTCAAGAGGGTGTCCGGCAGAAATTCCGACGATTAACAGGGGGAAACCGTATGGAAATGAAGAGCGTCACCAGGTCACTGCGCATCCTGGAGGCAGTCGCGCAGCATCAGCCGGTCACCGTCGGGGAGTTGACGAAGCTCTTCGGACTCCCGAAGTCCACGGTGCAGCGCACCCTGGTCACGCTGGCGGAGGCCGGCTGGCTGAGAGCCAACCGTAAGGACACCACCCGCTGGGAGATCGGCGCGCGGGTGCTGGCCGTACGACCCGCCGCCCTGCAGGGGTCCAGCCTGTTCGCCGCCGCCCGCGAACCCATGATCCGCCTCCGGGACGCGACGAACGAGACCATCCACCTGTCGGTGCCCGACGCCCTGCAGTGCATGGTCGTGGTGGACCGCGTCGACTGCGACCACGCCGTACGGACCTTCCACGCCATCGGCGACACTTCTCCGATGCACGCCACCGCAGTCGGGCGCGCCATCCTCGCCCACCTTCCGAAGAAGGACATCGAGGAACTCGTCGCGCGGGGACTGGAACGGTTCAGCGACACGACCCCCACCGACCCCGACGAGCTGCGCGCCGAGCTGGACCGCATCCACACCGACGGGTACGCGATCAACACGAACCAGTTCCGCCCGGGCGTCTGCGCTCTCGCCGCGCCCGTACTCGACGACGGCGGAACACCTCTGGCCTCCGTGGCCATCTCGATGCCCGAGTCCCGGTACGACACGGACCGGGCACCCGAGTGGGGCCGCCTCGTCGCCGGCACGGCCGCGGAGATCACCGGGCGCCTGGCGGGCGCCTGAGCGGAAAGCGGTGACCCGAGAGCCCGCACCCGGCAAGGGTCGGCTCGCACGCGCAAGCGTGGGAGCCGACCCTCAGTGCATCTCGAGGCACCCACCGCCCTGCGCCCGCTGAGGGAGGGGCAGGGCACAGGGCGACTGCCCCACACGGCGCGGTACAGCGCCGTCCGGGCGCTGTCGCCGTTCATCGCCGCGAGGAACACCGGATTCCCGCAACTCGACACGGGCCCCGCCACCGGTCCCATCACCGGTCCCATCACCGGTCCCATCAGAGCGTATGCCAGATTGTGGAACGCCATGCTATTATCTGGCACGACATGTCCACGACTCCTGGGAGGGAGTCAAGAAGTGAGCACGCCGCAGCTACACAACTGACGGGGGTACCGGAATTGGAAATGAAGAGCGTCACCAGGTCACTGCGCATCCTGGAGGCGGTCGCCAAGCACCAGCCCGTGACCGTGGGAGAGCTGACGAAGCTCTTCGGCCTGCCGAAATCGACCGTGCAGCGCACCCTGGTCTCCCTCAACGAGGCAGGCTGGCTGCGAGCCAACCGCAAGGACACCACCCGCTGGGAGATCGGCGCCCGTATCCTCGCCGTGCGGCCCGCCGCCCTGCAGGGATCCAGCCTGTTCGCCGCCGCCCGCGAACCCATGACGCGGCTCCGCGACGCGCTGAACGAGACCATCCACCTGTCGGTGCCCGACGCCCTGCAGTGCATGGTCGTGGTGGACCGCCTCGACTGCGACCACACCGTACGGACGCACCACGCCATCGGCGACACCTCGCCCCTGCACGCCACGGCGAGCGGACACGCGGTCCTCGCCCATCTGCCGAAGTCCGAGGTCGACGAGGTCACGGCGGGCACGCTCGAGGGTTACGGCGCGGAGACCATCACCGACCCGGTGCAGCTGCGCGCGGAGCTCCAGCGCGTCAGAGACCGTGGATACGCCGTCAACCACAACCAGTACCTCCAGGGTGTCTGTGCCATCGCGGCACCTGTCCTCGACGGCGACAGCGTGCCGCTGGCCGCCGTGGCCGTCTCCCTGCCCGACTCCCGCTTCGAGCCCGGCCGACTTGCGGAGCTGGGCCAACTGGTGACCGACACCGCGGCTGAAATCACCGCCCGACACCTGCGCTGAGGGTGACGGCCCCGGGCCGGAGACAGCCGCCTACCGCCTGGGGACGACAGCACGCCGGTCCGAACCGTGCCTACTTGCGCTCTACTGCGCCCACTCCCCCTGACTGGTGCAGGCCCCGCAGCGGCGGCTCCTGCCGGGCCCCCTGCGCGCGGTGGGCCCCGTACCCGACCTCACGTGCGCAAGCGGCCGCCCGGCTGCGCGAACGCGGGCCGCCTCCGTGCCCGGCCGGGAGGACAGCGGGGCCGGGCACGGGGTGGCCCCGCGGTGCGCGACGGGGCGTACGTCAGGGCAGGACAGCCGCCGTCATCGCACGGGCACCGCGAGGTACTGGTACTCCAGGAACTCGTCGATCCCGACCCGGCCGCCTTCCCTGCCGAGCCCGGACTGCTTGACGCCGCCGAAGGGCGCGGCCGGGTTGGACACCAGACCCGTGTTGAGGCCGACCATGCCCACTTCCAGGCGTTCGCTGACCCGCAGGGCGCGGTCGAGGCCCTCGGTGAAGAGGTAGCCGACCAGACCCCACGGCGTGTCGTTGGCGCGGTGTACGACCTCGTCCTCGTCTTCGAAGGTGAGGATCGCCGCCACGGGGCCGAAGATCTCCGTGTCCATCAGGCGGCTCTCGGGGTCGACATCCGCGAGCACGGTCGGCGGGTAGAAGCAACCGGGGCCCTGAGGCGTACGGCCGCCTACGAGCACCTCGGCGCCGCGCTCCACCGCGTCGGCGACCAGCTCCTCGACCTTGGCCCGTCCCTTCGCGTCGATCAGCGGACCGACATCGACCCCGTCCCGGGTACCGGGGCCCACCACCAACGCGCCCATGCGCTCGGCGAGCCGCCGCCCGAACTCCTCCGCCACCGACCGGTGCACGAAGAAGCGGTTCGCGGCCGTGCACGCCTCACCCATGTTACGCATCTTGGCAACCATCGCGCCGTCCACGGCCTTGTCCAGGTCGGCGTCTTCGAAGACGACGAACGGCGCGTTGCCGCCCAGCTCCATCGACGTACGCACGACGGTGTCGGCGCACTGCGCGAGCAGCAGCCGCCCGACCTGCGTGGAGCCGGTGAAAGAGAGCTTGCGAATCCGCCCGCCGCGAAGGAGCGGTTCGCACACCTCCCCCGCACGGGAGGTGGGGACGACGTTCAGCACGCCGTCCGGCAGCCCGGCCTCCTTGAGGATCGCGGCGAGAGCCAAGCTGGAGAGAGGAGTCTGCGGGGCCGGCTTGAGGATCATCGTGCAGCCGGCGGCGATCGCCGGGCCGATCTTGCGGGTGCCCATGGCCAGCGGGAAGTTCCACGGCGTGATCAGCAGGCAGGGGCCGACCGGGCGGCGGGAGAGCAGCATGCGGTTGCGGCCGTCGGGCAGGATGCCGGCGCCGCCGTCGATGCGTACGGCCTCCTCGGAGAACCAGCGGAAGAACTCCGCCGCGTACGCCACCTCTCCCCTGGCCTCAGCCAGCGGCTTGCCCATCTCGGCTGTCATCAGGTGGGCGAGTTCGTCGGTGCGGTCGATGATGATCTCGTACGCGCGGCGCAGGATCTCGCTGCGTGCCCGCGGTGCCGTACGAGCCCACCCCTCCTGTGCCTCCACGGCCGCGTCCTCCGCGAGCCGGGCGTCCTTGGGGCCCGCGTCGGCGACATGAGCGATGATCTCGCCGGTCGCCGGATCGTCCACGGGCAGGGTGGCGCCGTCCGCGGCGTCCACCCAGGCACCGCCGATGAACAACTGCGTGGGTGTGTCGGTCATGAGGTTTCTCCTGGTTGATCGGATCGATCGGCGGCGGGGTCGAGCAGTTCCGCGAGGTGCAGGGCGCGGATGTCGCGGTCTCCGGCGAGGTGGTCGATCTGGGTGGCGCAGCTGAATCCGTCGGCAACGACAACGGTCCGCTCGACTCCGTTGACGGCGTCGAGGCGCGGTTTCAGCGCCAGGTCGGCGACGGCCATCGAGGTGTCGTAGTGCTGCTCCTCGAAGCCGAAGTTGCCGGCGAGTCCGCAGCAGCCCTCGGCCTCGTCGACCTTCCGAACGCCGAGTTTGCGCAGGAGGTCGCGCGGGCGGCGGCCGGTGAAGGTGGCGTATTCGTGGCAGTGGGTCTGCAGGACGACGTTGTCCGGCAGGTCGGGGGGCGTCCATTCGGGGGCGGCCAGGTCGGTCAGGGCGCCGGTGAGGGTGTGGACGCGGGCCGCGACGCGCTGGGCGGCGCGGGTGCCGAGGAGTTCGGGTACGTCGCGTTTGAGTGCGGCGGCGCAACTGGGCTCGGCCACGATGATGGGCTGGTCGTCGCCGTTGTCCAGGCGGGCGACCGTACGGGCCATGATGCGGCGGGCGACGGACAGCTGGCCGGTGCTGACCCAGGTCAGGCCGCAGCACAGGTCGTCCTTGGCGGTGCAGGGGATTCCGGCGTCGGCGAGTACGCGGCTCGTGGCGCCCGCGACCTCGGGGCGGAAGGCGCGCGTGAAGCTGTCGACGAAGAGCAGGGCCTTCGGAGGTTCGCCGGTCTTCGTGGCGCGCAGGGTCTTGCGCAGGGCGCGCCGGGAGGCGAACGCCGGGATCCTGCGCTTCGTGGTCACGCCTCCGAGGCGGGCGAGCACCCTGCCGGCCGGGCCGCGCAGCAGCGCGTTGACCGGCCGGGCGGCGTATCCGGCCAGGGCCGAGGTCAGGGGCAGCCAGCCCAGCGAGTAGTGGGAGCGGGGCCGGAGCCTGCCCTTGTAGTGGTGGTGCAGGAACTCCGCCTTGTACGTGGCCATGTCGACGCCGACCGGGCAGTCGCTGGAGCACGCCTTGCAGGACAGGCACAGATCGAGGGCGTCCTTGACCTCGGTCGAACGCCAGCCGTCCTGGACGGTCCCGACCCGCACCATCTCCTGGAGCAGCCGGGCCCGGCCCCGCGTGGAGTGGTTCTCCTCGCCCGTAGCCCGGTAGCTGGGACACATCACACCGCCCGCGTCGCTGCGGCAACGGCCGACTCCGACACAGCGGCGCACAGCGCCCTCGAAGCCGTCCTCGTCGTGCGGGAAGGAGAAGAGGGTCTCCACGGGCAGCACGGCAGAGGGCGTGTGCAGCGCCAGATCGGCGTCCAGGGGAGCCGGGTCGACGATGACGCCGGGGTTCAGGATGCCTTGAGGGTCGAAGGTCTCCTTGAAGGCGGCGAACGCCTGGATCATCCGGTGGCTGTACATGACCTCCAGCAGCTCACCGCGCGCCCGCCCGTCGCCGTGCTCACCGGACAGCGTTCCGCCGTGCTCGACGACCAGCGCGGCCGCTTCGGAGAGGAAGCGGCGGGTGGCAGCGCGCCCGGTGTCCGTGGCGAGGTCGAAGTCGATGCGTACGTGGACGCAGCCGGCACCGAAGTGCCCGTACAGCACCCCCGTCAGCCCGTGGGTGGTCAGCAGCCCGCGGAAGTCCCGCAGGTAGGCGGCCAGTTGCTCGGGCGCGACCGCCGCGTCCTCCCAGCCGGGCCAGGACTCCCCGCCGTCGACGAGACGGGCGGCGAGCCCGGCCCCGTCCTCGCGAACCCGCCACAGCGAGCGCCGCTCGGCCGCACTCTCCACGACTCGTCCGCCGGTCATCCGGCCCCGGGCCTTGAGCACGTCGAGCAGTTCCGCGGCGCGGTGGTTCACCGCGGCCTCGTCGTCGCCGTCGAGTTCGACGTAGAGCCAGGCACGCCCTTCGGGCAGGCCGGTGACGGAGTCCGGCCCGCGGCGGGCGCGCATCGTGGCGACGATCGCCTCGTCCATGCCTTCCACGGCGGTGGGCGACCAGCGCAGGATCTCCGGCACGTCCTCGGCGGCGTCGACGACGTCGTCGTAGCCGAGGGTGAGCAGCGCCGTGGCGGGGGCCGTCGCGACGAGCCGTACCGTCGCCGCGGTGACGACCGCGCAGGTGCCCTCCGAGCCGACCAGCGCGCGGGCCATGTCGAAGCCGTTCTCCGGCAGCAGACGGTGCAGGTGGTAGCCGGAGACCTGGCGGGGGATGCGGCCCAGCTCGGTGCGGATCGGAGCCAGGTTGTCGCCGATCAGGTTCCGTATGTCCTGTTCCAGGCGGGAGATGTGTCCTGCGGCCGCGGGGTCGACCGGGTGCAGCCCGTTGTGGTCGGCGATGGCACGTACGCCGTCGGCGGTGACGATCTCCAGGGACTCGATGTGGCTGCTGGTCCGCCCGTGCCGCACGGACCGGTTGCCGCACGCATCGTTGCCGATCATGCCGCCGAGGGTGCAGCGGCTGTGCGAGGAGGGGTCGGGGCCGAAGGCCAGACCGTACGGGCTGGTCGCGCTCTGGAGCGCGTCGAGGACCACTCCTGCCTCGACGCGCGCGGTGCGAGCCTCCTGGTCGATGTCCAGGATCCGGTTCATGTGCCGTGAGAAGTCCAGGACGACGCCGGGTCCGACGGCGTTGCCCGCCATGCTGGTGCCGCCGCCTCGCGCGGTGACCGGGACGCCCGTCTCACGGCAGGCCCGCAGCACCGCGCACACGTCGTCGGCGCTGCGGGGAAAGGCCACCGCCTGCGGCGGGACCCGATAGTTCGAGGCGTCGTAGGCGTAAGCCCCGGTCCCTCCCGCACCGGTCTCGATCCGCAGTCCGGGAGCGGTACGGGCGAGCTCGTCGACCAGGCGCGCGAGGGACTCGGTCATCGCTGCGACGCCCCTGCGGTACCGGCCTCCACCGCGGCCGTCCACGCCTGAAGGCCCTCGTCCACCGCCTTCTCGTCGATCACGAGCGCCGGGATCATCCGTACGACCTGGTTCCAGGCGCCGCACAGCAGCAGGAGCAGGCCCTCGTCGACTGCGGCGCGCTGCACACGGGCGGCCGTCTCGGGGTCGGGGCTGCCGTCCTCGGTGACGAACTCGCTGGCCAGCATCAGCCCCAGGCCTCGTACGTCCCCGATGGCCGGCGTCCGCTCGGCCACCGCCTCCAGGCCGGTGCGCAGCCGGGCACCCATCGCGTCGGCGTTCTCGACCAGCTTCTCGTCGCGTACGACATCGAGGGTGGCGCAGGCCGCGGCGCAGGCGACGGCGTTGGCGCCGTACGTGCCGCCCTGCGAGCCCGGCCATGCCTTGGTCATCAGCTCCTCGGAAGCGGCGATGCCGGAGATCGGGAACCCGCTGGCCAGGCCCTTCGCGGTGATCAGGATGTCCGGGGTGACGCCGAAGTGGTCATGGCCCCAGAACCGGCCGGTGCGGCCGACGCCGGTCTGCACCTCGTCGAGGATGAGCAGGAAGCCGTGCCGGTCCGCGCGCTCCCGCAGGCCCTCCATGAAGGCGCGGGTCGCGGGGACGTAGCCGCCTTCGCCGAGCACCGGCTCGACGATGATCGCGGCCGTGTCGGCGGGCGAGGAGATCGTCTGGAGGGTGTAGTCGAGCTCCTGGAGAGCGAAGCGGGTGGCGGTGTCCTCGTCCCAGCCGTAGCGGTAGGCCGACGGGAAGGGAGTGACGACCACGCCGCTCATCAGCGGGGAGAAGCCGGAGCGGAAGCGGGTGCCGGAGGTGGTCATGGAGGCAGCGGCCACCGTACGGCCGTGGAAACCGCCGTGGCAGACAACGACGTTGGGACGGCCGGTGGCCTGGCGGGCCAGCCGCAGCGCGGACTCGACGGCCTCGCTGCCGGAGTTGCTGAAGAACAGGCTGTCCAGGCCGGACGGCAGCACCTCGCCGAGTTTGTCGACAAGTCGCTGCAGCGGCTTGTGCATGACGGTCGTGTACTGGCCGTGGACCAGCGTGCCCACCTGCTCCTGGGCCGCCGCCACAACCCTGGGGTGGCAGTGCCCGGTGCTGGTGACGCCGATGCCGGCGGTGAAGTCGAGGTAACGGCGGCCGTCCTCGCCGTACAGGTGGACGCCCTCGCCCCGGACCGCCGTCACGGGGGTGGCCTGGCGAAGGTGCGGCGACAGTGCGGTCATGTTCGTCTCCCGGCCGTACATCGTGATCTGCGTGGTCTGCTTGCTCCTGTTATCCCGAGTATTTCCGCGGGCGCGGACGGCTACAACGCGCGATCTGTCCGGCCTGAACGCGGTGATCGGACATTGTGTCAACCGCGGAGCTGCCAGCCGACGGGGCGTACGCCGGCGGACAGCTCTTGCGCAGGTCAGCGCCGCTTGCCACAGTGACCGGGCACTCCCTCGAGGGCTCGGCTCCTCCCGCACTCCCGGCTTCTGTGGCGCGGGTACCCCTATGGAGACACCGTGAACGACAAACACCCGACGGATCGTCCACCGGCCGCCGACGACCGGGACACCTCCGCGGCCGGCCACGAGCCCACCGTCGCCGACGTCCTCGCCCTCCCCGTCATGGCCGCCGGACGGCCTGAGGTGGTGACCGGCGTCGCGCACCTCGACCGGCCGGTGCGCTGGGTCCACGTCACCGAGCTCACGGATCCCGCCTCCTTCCTCAAGGGCGGCGAACTCGTCCTGACCACCGGCATGCCCCTGCCCGAGGACCCGGCGGGCGTGCGCCGGTACGTCGACGAACTCGCCCGCGTCGACGCCGCAGCCCTGGTCATCGAACTCGTACGCCGCTACCACCGCCCGCCCGACGCACTCGTCCAGGCCTGCCGGGTCCGCGGGCTCCCGCTGATCACCCTCGCCAAGGACGTCAACTTCCTGGAAGTCACCCAGGTCGTCCACGCGCTCATCCTCGGCAGCCAGGCGGAGGCGATGCGCCGGACCCAGCGCATCCACGAGGCGTTCACCGCCCTGACGCTGCGTGGTGCGGGTCCGGAAGACGTGGTCCGCGTGGCGGCCCAGCTGAGCGGCCAGACGGTCGTACTGGAGAACCTGGTGCACCAGGCGCTGACGTACGAGGTCTCCGGCAGCACGCTGGAGGAGGCGCTCACCGACTGGGAACAGCGCTCCAGGGCGACGCCGACCGGCGACCACCCGGGCGTGGGCGGCCCGGAGGGCTGGCTCACCGCACCCGTCGAGTACCAGGGCGAACGCTGGGGTCGCGTGGCCATGCTCCCGGTCCGGCCCGTCGAGCCGTCTTTCGGCCCGGAGCACATCACCGTGCTGGAACGTACGGCGATGGCCCTGGCCGTCGCCCGCCTCATCCACCCCACGCCCTGGGAACGCACAGCGCATCGAGACGCCCTGCGGGAGCTGGCCGAACAGCGCCACCACTCCCCCGAGGACGCCCGCGCCCGCTTCGCCGCACTGGGCCTGCCCACGGAGGACAGCCGGTTCCTCGCGATCCTCGTGGATCTCGGAACAGCGGAGCTCCGTACGTCGGACTCGGACGAGGCCGCGGTCCTTGAGGCCCGTCTCTCCGAAGAAGCGCGGACCACAGGGATCCCGGCACTCGTCGGTGAGCTGGCTCCCGGCCGTCTCGGCGTCCTCCTGGCGCTGCGCCCGTCCCAGTCCTGGCGGCCTGTCGCCGAGTTGCTCGGCCGCGCCGCGCTGGACGTCGCCTCGACGGCGGTCGTGAGCGTCGGCTCGGAGGTCACGGACCTGCGCGACACCGCCCGCTCCTTCCGCGCGGCGGCCCGCATCGCCGAGGCCACACCGCCCGGCCAGCCCCTCCCCCCGGACCGCTCGTTCCACGAACTGCCCGACATCGGACTGCGCCGCCTGCTGTACGCATTCCGCGAGGACCCCCGCATCCAGGAGTACGCCGAACGCACGCTCAGCCCCCTCATCGACCACGACACCCGCCACGGCACCGACCTGCTGACGACCCTGCGGCACTACCTCGACGCGTCCGGCAACAAGACCACCACCGCACGCCGCGGCGAACTGTCCCGCGAGACCGTCTACCAACGCCTGCGCACCATCGAGCGGCTGTTGGCCTGCGACCTCGAGTCTGGCGAAGAGCGCACGGAACTCCATGTGGCGCTGACGGCACTGGACATCTTGCGGGGCCATCCGTGAACCGGCCGGTCACCTGACCGGCCACCTCAGCAACACGTCGGCGGCGGACACTGGTTGACCAGTGTCCGCCGCCCGCAAATCGCCTCGAACGCCCCAGCTCAGTCGTCGTCCGGAAACTCACCCGAGAACGCCGCCGCCATACGCATCCAGGGCTCCGCCTCCCCGTGCCGCCCCTGGCGTTGCAGGGTGCGGCCCAGCATCAGGTGGGCGTAGTGCTCCACGGGATCGCGCTCGACGATCACGCGCAACTGCTCCTCGGCGCGCCGCAGTTGTGCGGAGTGGTAGTAGGCACGGGCCAGCAGCAGCCGGGGGCCGGTCTGCTCCGGGGCCTCCTCGACGACGGCTGCGAGCAGCTTCGCGGCGCCGATGTAGTCCCTGGCCTCGAACAGCAACTGAGCTCGCTCCCAGCGTTCGGCGGTGGTCTCCTCGTGCGGCACGCCGGCGCCGTTGTCGAACAGGTGCAGGGCGCCGGCCCAGCGGTCGGGCGCGACACCGCCGTTCGCCCAGGTGTCGTTGAAGTTGTCGCTCATAAGTACTCTCCCTCACGCCGACCGGAGTGCGGCCAGCTGCTGCTCGAAGGGCACGAAGGTCTCCGTGGGCTCCGCGACGGCTCGGTGGCCGGCCATGAGCCCTGCCAGTTCGCCACCGGCCCGGCCGATCCGGGAAGCGAGACCGCCCGTACGCCCGTCACCGGCCGTTCCCCAGTCCTCGGACGCCGCGTACACGGCAGTGGGTACGACGATCGCGCGCAGGTGGGCGAAGAGCGGACGCAGCGCGTGCTCCAGGACGAGGGAATGCCGGGAGCTGCCGCCCGTGGCGGCGATCAGCACCGGCTTACCGGTGAGGGCGCCCTCGTCCAGCACGTCGAAGAACGACTTGAACAGCCCGCTGTACGAGGCCGAGAACACCGGCGTGACCGCGATGACGCCGTCCGCTTCCGTGACGGTCTCCAGGGCCTCCCGCAGCGCAGGCCCCGGGAAGCCGTTGACCAGGTTGTGGGCGATGTCCGTGGCCAGGTCGCGCAGTTCGACCACGTGCACGTCCACCTCGCGTCCGGCGTCCGCCAGGCTCTCGCGGGTGGCGGCGGCGAGGCGGTCCGCGAGCAGCCGGGTGGAGGAGGGCTGGCGCAGGCCCGCAGACACGACCGCCAGCTTCAGGGGCTTCATCGTCCGGTCCTTTCGTATGGTCTCGGGTGGTGCGGTCGTCTCATCGTGCGGTCTCAGGCCGTACAGGTCTCAGGCCGTACAGGTCTCAGGCCGTACAGGTCTCAGGCCGTACAGGTCTCAGGCCGTACAGGTCTCAGGCCGTCGGTCCGGCGGCCGGCGCGCGCTCCGCGTCGCGGGCGGCGAGCAGCGAGGCGTGGGTGGGGGCGTCGGGCACGTCGGCCGGCCGGTACTTGGCGAACTCCTTCCGCAGCACCGGTACGACCTCCTCGCCGAGCATGTCGATCTGCTCCAGCACGGCTTTCTGCGGAACTCCGCCGCCATCCACGATGAACAGCTGGCGCTGGTAGTCGCCGAAGTGCTCGCGGAAGGTGAGCGTCTTCTCGATGACCTGCTCGGGAGTGCCGACGGTCAGCGGGGTCTGCTCCATGTACTCCTCCATGGAGATCCCTCCGCCCATCAGGGGTGAGTGGTCGAAGAACGGGCGGAACTCGCGGATCGCGTCCTGGGAGTTGGGGCGCATGTAAACCTGGCCGCCGAGGCCGACAATGGCCTGCTCGGGGTTGCCATGGCCGTAGTACGCGTACCGCTCCCGGTACAGATCGATCAGCTTCTTGGTGTGCTCCTTGGGCCAGAAGATGTTGTTGTGGAAGAAGCCGTCGCCGTAGTACGCGGCCTGCTCGGCGATCTCCGGGGAACGGATGGAGCCGTGCCAGACGAACGGCGGTATGCCGTCCAGCGGCCGGGGCGTGGAGGTGAAGCCCTGCAACGGCGTGCGGAACCGCCCCTCCCAGTCGACGACGTCCTCGCGCCACAGCCGGTGCAGCAGGGCGTAGTTCTCGATGGCGAGGTTGATGCCCTGCCGGATGTCCTGCCCGAACCAGGGGTAGACCGGGCCGGTGTTGCCGCGGCCCATCGTCAGGTCCACGCGACCGTCGGCCAGGTGCTGGAGCATCGCGTAGTCCTCGGCGATCTTCACCGGGTCGTTGGTGGTGATCAGCGTGGTGGCCGTGGACAGGATGATCCGCTCGGTCCGCGCGGCGATCCAGCCCAGCATCGTCGTGGGCGAGGACGGCACGAACGGCGGGTTGTGGTGCTCGCCGGTCGCGAAGACGTCCAGCCCGACCTCTTCGGCCTTCCGCGCGATGGTGACCATCGCCTTGATCCGCTCGTGCTCGGTCGGCGTACGGCCCGTGCTCGGGTCGGTGGTGACATCACCGACGGTGAAGATGCCGAACTGCATCGTCCTCAGCCTTTCATCCATGTGGTTGACAGATCAACCATACGCCTCCAACGCGCCTCGGAGCTTCCCTATTCCGCCCCGCCGACAGCGGCTCCCGTCAGCCGAGTTCCGCCTCCAGCCACCTCAGGACATCGGGTGTCACGGGGTCGGTGATGTCGGCGAACTCGGCATGCCTCTGTAGGAACTTGGCCACGTAGGGGCAGACGGGCACGATCCGTTTCCCGGACTCGCGCACGTCCACGAGGGCCTGCTGGACCAACCGCGCGGCCAGGCCCTGACCGGCGAAGGCGTCGTCGATCTCCGTATGGAAGAAGACCCGTTGCTCACCACGGTCACGGTACGCGGTCAGACCGGCACGCCGGCCGTCGACCAGGATCTCGTACCGGTGACGGCACTCCGCGAGATGTAGGCGCGACCGACGTAGCGGGCCCGGCTCGCCGTTCACTCGATCAACGGACGCCACGAAGCGGATCGCCATTTGATTGACACATCATCTATATCTGCTTAAAGTCCCCGTTGACGAATCAACCACGAAGCACTGCATCCATTCCGCCCCCGGCGTGGACCGCACGAAAGGGACCACCCCATGTACGTCACCGCCGCCATCCTCAGCGTCCTCCTCGCCCTTGTGGCGCTGGCCGCGGGTGCGCCCAAGGCGCTTCTCAAGGGCGACGTCTCCGCCGGGCTGCAGTCGCACCTGGGGCTGAGCGCGGGCCTCGTCCGCTTCATCGGACTGGCCGAGGTCGCCGCCGCAGTGGGCCTGATCGTGGGCCTCTTCTGGCAGCCGCTCGGTATCGCGGCCGCCATGGGCTTCGCCATCACAATGGTCGGCGCGGTGGGCTTCCACGCCAAGGCCGGGGACTACGCCGACCCGGCCACGCGGGGGAACGCCATGGCCCCCATCCTCCTCATCCCGCTTTCAGTGGCCACTGCCGTGACCCTCGGACTCGCGATGTGACCCTCACTTCACCGCGCGCCGACGGTCTTTCCGGGTCAGGACGCGTCCCCGTCCAACTTCTCCACGATGCGCTCGGAGACGTCGCCCAGCACCCGCAGTTCTGCCGGCGTGACATGGTCGAGGAACAGTTCGCGCACCGCCTCGACATGGAGCGGGGCAGCGGCCTCGATCGCCGTACGGCCCGCTTCCGTGATCACAACGAACGCGCCGCGCCCATCTTCAAGGCACTCCTCCCGCACCACCAGACCCCGCCCGGCCATCCGCGCGATGTGGTGGGACATCCTGCTCTTCTCCCACTCCAACGCGCGGGCCAGATCCTGATAGCGCCGCCGCCCTTCCGGCACGTCCGTCAGATTGACCAGGACCGCGAAGTCGGCAGCCGACAAACCCGACTCCGTTTGCAACAAGCGCGCCAAGCGGCCCCCGAGCCGTTCCTGCAGCCGGACAAAGCTCCGCCACGCATGCTGCTCGTCTGGTGTCAGCCACCGCACCGTTTCTCCCATGCAGTAATGGTAAACATAGTTGACAGCTCACCAACTCCGAAGGCGCGACCCGACCTGTCCTGCCCTGACTGTCCCGGGCCGCGCTACTGGGTGGCTGAATCGGAGCAGTGGTTGACGAGACGGTGGTGCGGGGGCTCGGTCTGTCTGTGGGCGGGGCCGGTCGGCAGTTGAGGTAGGTGTCCAGTGCGGCGGCGCCGGTGAGCATGGCGCGGCTTCGGGCCGAGAGGCGGGCGTGCCAGTCGCGCAGTGTCGACTCGAGCGGCGCGATGCCTCCGGCGGAACGGACCTGGGCGATCAGCGGGGCGACCTGTTCGAGCAGGTAGCCGCCCCGTCTGAGCTGGTGGGCCAGGAGGGCGTCGCGTACGTCGGCCGCGCTGTAGACCCGGTAGCCCGTCTGCGGGTCGCGGCGCGGCTGAACCAGGCCGGCGCGTTCCCATTTGCGCAAGGTGGCCGGACGGATGCCGAGCCTTCTCGCCAGGGGGCCGACGAACATCTCACCGCGTTCCTGCGGTTCGGGCTCGAGGTCGCGGAGCGCGGCTTCGACGGCCTGGAGGGTGCGGCGGTCGTCGAGCAGCTGGGCGTGACCTTCGTCAATGAGCCGAAGAGCGTCCTCGGTGGCGTCCTGGTTGACCGCCTGCATGATCGCCGTGGCCGTCTGGTGGCCGTGTCCGGGCACGAGAGCGAGGAACGCGCGCAGGGCTTGCGCGTGCAGCGGTGTGTAGGTGCGGTAGCCGTGCGAGGTGCGTTCGGCGGCCGGAAGGATGCCGGCCGCCTCGTAGTTCCTGACCGCCTGTGTGGACAGACCGTGCGCTCGCGCCAGGTCAACCGGCCTGAGCCGACCACCACTTTGAAGGTTTTGCCTCACTGTCCTGCCAATATCGACGACAAGTTTCCACCGTTGATTCAACGATACCGTTGAGGACATGACTGCTGGTATCACAGACGCCGCCCATGCCGTCGACCCTGCAACCGTCAGGGGTCTGCTCCCGGCAAGGCCGCGGCTGCTCGCCCTGGGCGAGCCCACCCATGGCGAGGACGATCTGCTCGAGCTGCGAAACGATCTCTTCCGGCAACTCGTCGAGCAGGAGGGCTACCGGACGATCGCGATCGAGAGCGACTGCATGATGGGCCTGATCGTGGACGACTACGTCACCTCGGGCACCGGCATCCTCGACGACGTCATGGAGCGCGGCTTCAGCCACGAGTGGGGCGCTTTCGCGGGCAACCGCGAGCTGGTGCGCTGGATGCACGCGTACAACGACGGCCGGCCCGCCTCCGAGCAGCTCCGCTTCGCCGGTTTCGACGGCCCGTTGGAGATCACCTGCGCTGCGAGCCCTGGACAGGCCCTCACCGCACTCCACGACTACCTCACCGCCCGGGTCGCCGCCGATCTGCTTCCCTGCACAGCGGAAACGCTCGACCGCCTGCTCGGCGCTGACGACCGGTGGACCAATCCGGCCGCGATGATGGACCCCTCCCAGTCCGTGGGGCAGACGCCCGACGCCAAACAGCTGCGACTGCTCGCCGATGATCTGGTGACCCTGCTCGACACGCAGACGCCACAGCTGATCGCGGCGTCCTCACGGGAGGACTGGCACCGGGCAGGCCTGTACGGGCGTACCGCCACCGGGCTGCTGCGCTACCACTCCTGGATGGCCGACACGTCACCGAGCCGCATGGCGTGGCTGGTGGCCCTGCGGGACTCGATGATGGCCGCCAATCTGCTCGCCCTCGCCGAACGGGGCCCGACGCTGGTGTCCGCCCACAACGGCCATCTGCAGCGGGCCAAGAGCACGATGCGCATGTGGGACCAGCCGCTGCTGGAGTGGTGGAGCGCCGGCGCGATCGTCAGCGCCCACCTGGGCGAGGATTACGCCTTCCTGGCCACGGCCCTCGGCACGATCCGCCATCAGGGAGTGGACGTCCCGCCCCCGGACACCGTCGAGGGGCTGCTGTACGCGCTCCCGCAGCAGTCCTGCCTGGTCGACGCCCGCCGACTGGCCGCCTTGCTCGCCGACGCGACACCCGCCCACCGAGATTCCCCCTGGTACGGCTACTCCCCACTCGACCCGGCACACCTGGCCGGCACCGACGGGATCGTGTTCGTCAAGGACGCCCGGCGGAGCGATGCTCCCCCAACGTTCAGCAACGGCTGACCGGTACTGGTCGAAGTGGCGATCGGTCGGCGGCCTGCCGGTACACCGCCCGGATGTCGGTGATCGCCGGGACGGACTGGAAGCGCACCGGCTCGCCGATCGCGGCCCCGGCTTCTCCGCGTACTGCGCTCCGGTGAGGTGATCGCCCGCCAGGCTGATGGTGCTGCCGATGAACTGCTCGCCGCCCTTGAGAATGGCGAAAGCAGTTCGGCCGATGTCTGCCACATCCACGCCGGCAAGGAGCTTGCCGTCCTCCAGCGGCAGGGCCAGCGTCAGGACGCCGTCCTCGGCTCGCTGGGGCCCAGGCCTTGCAGAAACCCCTGGAAGAAGAAGGTGTGTTCAGGTGGGTCGCCGGCACTCCGGCCCGGGTGAACAGTTCGTTTCCCTCGCCCTTGGCGTCAAAAGCCCGGCTCCCCTGCCACGCGGGGTCGCGATCATCTTCGTCTGCGGGGAGTCGTCCTGGCGGGACGCGAACCGATTACTTGCGCGGGGCGGGCCCGGCGGAATCACCGACCACAGGGCCCCGCATGATCGCAGTACGGCTGAAGCCGACTCTGCCCGCAGCCGCACAGAATGGCTCGGGTCTCGGCACGCGGACCTTCCGGTGTATCCACGCGCAGCTCGCCGCGCACGGTCAGCTGGCCACTGGAGCCGCGCGTGATCCGCGTGGGTCGCTCCAGAATCTCCGTCCCGCCGTCCGCGAGTTGGTACTGCAGCGCACCCGAGGGGCAGCGCCGCACCACCTCGGCCAGGCGATCGGCCGAGGCTCCGTCAGGCCTGATCCACGGCCGCGCGGCCGTGTCGAAGACCTCCGGCAGGCCACGGACGCATTCGGTCGCGTGCAGACAGCGCCGGGTCTCGAAGGTCACGGTGATCGACTCGCTCTTGTACGCCTTCTTCGCGGGCTTGTCGCTCATACCCGCCTCCCTCACCGCCGTGTGCGGCGGTGCTAGTCGCTGACGTTGCTGCGGGACTGGTACAGCAGGTCCTGGTACTCGGGATGCCGGGCGATCCAGCCCGCGATGAAGGGGCAGGTGGCCAATACCCGCAGCCCCGAGGCGCGGGCGTCGTCAAGAGCGGTGCGGGCCAGCGCGGACCCGACTCCCTTGCCCTCGTATTCCGGTGCGACCTCGGTGTGCACGAACGCGACGAGCTCCGCCGTACGGATGTACTCCGCGACGCCCGCAACCTTGAGCTCTCCGTCAACCCGGGCCTCGTAGCGCCTCGACTCGGGAAGATCGTTCACTTCGACTGCCATGCGTCCTCCTCTTGGACCTGGTCCCGCCCGACTGGACGGGATCGGCCAGGACGTAAGACTATCGACATATAGTTGATGTATCAACTTGGTCGCGTCCGGGCGGTCAGGCGGTACCGGCCGGACGGGATCCGGTACGAGGCCACCCCGTCCGCGTGACCGAGGAAGCGCACCCCCTCAACTCGTGCCAGCGGCGTGCGTCCCTCGCGGACGGCGTCGGCGGAGGTGGCCGGAAGCCGCAGGGTCGCCTCGCTGTTCGCGGGCACCGCCGCCTCGTACATGAGGACGCCGCCTCCGTCCTCCACCCTCCACTCGCTCGTGATCTCGCCGTACGGCGACTCGTACGAGCCCGACACCCACGTGATCCTGCCCGTGGGATCGATGTGGGGCTGGAGCAGGAAGCGCTTGAAGCCGGGGCTGTCGGGATCGCGGGCGATGCCGGCCATGTACGCGTACATCCACTCCATGATCGCGCCGTACGCGTAGTGGTTGAAGGAGTTCATGCTGACCGGGCCGAAGCCGGCGTCCTCGGAATAGGAGTTCCAGCGCTCCCAGACGGTGGTGGCGCCGTTCCTCACCGAGTACAGCCAGGACGGCAGCGCGTCCTGGTGCAGCAGTTTGTACGCCAGGTCGGCGCGGCCCTCGTCGGTGAGGACGGGGGCGAGGACGTTGACGCCGAGGAAGCCGACGGACAGCGTGTTCTCGGCGTACCTGACCCGGGTGCTGCTCGGGTGGGCGGCCTTGTAGGCCTCGTCGTTGCCGATGTTGTCGGCCAACAGCCCTACGAGCGTGCGGCGTTGAGCCTCCGTTTCGTAGAAGCCAAGTTTGAGGACCCACAGCAGCGCCGACTGGCTGTTGTCCTCCGTCTTCTCGTTGGGGTCGGCGCCCGGTTCAATCGGTGACGCTTCCCCCAGGCTGGACTTCACCGTGACCCGATCGCCCTCGGTCCTCAGGTACTTGGTGATGAACGCCTGCTTGATGCGTCCGAAGAGCCGCTCGTACGCCTCCCCGTCCGCCGTCCGGCCGATCGCGCGGGCCATCTGTGCCATCAGCCGGGCGACATAGCCGTAGTAGACGTCGCTCATGAGCTGGGCGCTGGTCTTCTGCGGAGCCAGCCAGTCGCCGGTGAGGGAGCCCTGTCCGAAGCAGGAGTCGCCGGTCTGCTGCCGGATCCAGTCCAAGTACCTGGTCATCGCCGGCCAGTTGTCCCTGACGACGGTCACGTCACCGGTCATCTGCCACACGGTCCACGGCACGATGACACCGGCGTCCGCCCAACCACTCCCACCGCCCGGGAAGTTGTACCGGCCGCCGGGAGCCACCCCGGTGAACTGCGCCGTGTCCGCGCCATAGATGACAGCGGAGTCGACGACCGTGTCCTGGAAGTGGCTGAGGAAGACACCGGCGTCCGCGTTGTAGAGGCCGGTCGTGGCGAAGACCTGGGTGTCGCCGGTCCAGCCGAGGCGTTCGTCGCGTTGCGGGCAGTCGGTGGGCACCCACAGGTAGTTGCCGCGCTGGCCCCAACGGATGTTGCTCGCCAGCTGGTTGATGTCGGGATCGTTGGTCCTGACGGTGCCGGTCTCGCGGATCGCGGATGTGGCGACCTTTCCGGTCAGGCCGGTGATCGTGACGGTTTCCGTCGCGGTGACGGAGGCGTAGCGGAAGCCGTAGAAGGTCAGGGAGTCCTGGTGGGTCTCGCCGTTCCGGTCGCCCTTGAGGACGTACGTGCTGGTGGCCTTGGCGCTGCGGAGGTTGGCCCGGTACACGGAGCCCTCGGGGCCGTCCGCACCGGCGCTGTCGTCGTTGAGCACCTCGCCGAACCTGAACTCGACCCGGGCTCCGGCCGGTCCGCGCAGGCTGTAGCGGGCCACGCCGACCATGTTCTGGCCGAGGTCGAGGATTGCGGTCTCGCCGCTGCCGATCGTGACCGGGGCGGAGGCTGCCTTCGCGGAGTCGGTCACCGTTCGGGCCGGGTCAACGACGATGCGTCCCTTGCCGTTGGGGCTGCGGTCCTGTCGGGTCACTCCGGTGGTGACGGTGATCGACTGCGGCCGGCGGTCCCAGCGCGGCATGAAGCGTGCGGTCTCGCCCGGGTAGGCGAGGAGTTGCACGTCCGGGTACTTGTCGTCGAAGGCGACGCGCTCCACGTCCGACCAGCCGGAGTCGTCGAACCCGTGTGCCGTCCAGCCCGGCAGTTCCTTGCGGGCGTCGTAGGTCTGGCCGTCGTAGATGTCGTCGGCGCGGTGGGGGCCGGTGTCCGTGGCCTTCCAACCGCCGTCCGGGGTGGTGACGACCGTCTGCGACGTGCCGTCGGCATACCGGATCAGCAGCTGCGCCTTGACCGCCAGGGCGTTGCCGTCCTTGGAGTAGTACGTACTGCCGTCGGAGACACGGCCGTTGTACCAGCCGTTGCCCAGGACGACGGCGAGGGTGACGGCCGGCTCCCGCGTCAGGAGGTCGGTGACGTCGTACGTCATGTAGTTGACGCGGGCGTCGTAGTTCGTCCAGCCCGGCGGCAGCAGTTCGATCGTGGTGCCGCCGTCCTGCGGCACGGTCACGCGGCGCCCGTTGACGTGGGCCTCGTACACGCCGAGGGCCGAGATGTACAGCCGTGCCTCGCTGACGTGGGACCGGTTCTTCAGGGCTGCTTGCTTCCGCAGCATCGGTGCGCCCGCCGAGTTGGGACTCTTCCCCTTCATCCCGATCCACTGCGCACCGTCCCATCCGGCCACGCCGTCGGTGCTCATGAGGCCGGTCTCGAAGACCGAGGGGGATGCGGTCCCGGCCGGACGGCCTGCGTTGTCCCAGACGGTGACGGTCCAGTGACAGCGGGTCGAGGCGCGCAGCGGACTGCCCGCGTAGCGTACGGCGACGGAATCGGAGGAGCGGACGCGGCCGCTGTTCCAGAGGTCCGCGCGGGCAGCGGTCAGCCTGTCGGGTGAGCTCGCCACGAGGATCTGGTACGCCCCTTGGCTCCGGCCGCGCGCTGCCGACCGCATACGCCAGCCGAAGCGCGGCCGGGCGGCGTCCACGCCCAGGGGATCCGTGCGGTGTTCCACGGTCAGGCCCCACACCGGGCCGCCCTCCGCACGGCCGGACGAAGCTTCCGCCGCAACGCTCGTTCCGCCTCCCATGACACCGGCCCCTGTCGACATGGCGCCAGCCGTCGCGGCGAGCACGGTTCGACGACGTACCTGGCTCACTCCTTGGTCCTTTCACTTTTCCGGGAATCGATCGGGAGATCGCGGGTGGTGAACGTGTGCTGCCCGGAGCCGACGACATACGTGGCGCGATCACCCGTGGGCATCCGGATCTCCCCCGTGGTGTTCGGCGGGAGTTCCACGTCGAGCCGGAACCTGCCGTTCTTGCGGGTCCACCGCGCGGACACCACGCCGTACGGCGTCCGATAGCTGCCCTCGGCATGGGTGAGATCGCCGACCGGGCGAGGGTCGATCACCAGCTCGCGGTAGCCGGCCTTGCCGCGCGGCCGGCGGATCCCCACCAGGCCGCTGTGGAACCACTCCTCGATCTGCAGCAGGATCATGTGGTTCTTGGAGCTGCCCATGTCCCACTCTTCGGGAACGGTCGTCAGGCCCTCGGGATTGGCGGTGGTGGGTGCCATGAAGTAGCCGTAGCTCGGGCGGGTGTCTTCCTGGAGGACGTCCCACAGGACGTCGTCACGGCCGCCTTCGTACAGGGCCTTGATGATCGGCGCGAGGCCGATGGTGCCGCCGCTGAAGTGCGGCCCGCCCCCGAACGGCCGGTGGGCGTGGACCAGTTCCACCAGGGCGTCGAGGACCTTCCCGCGTTCGCCCTCCGGGACCAGGCCCTCGTCCAGCGCCAGCGCCTGCGCGGCCTGTGTCGCCCCGGTATCGCCCTGGTCTCCCTCGGCGGTGTACCGGCCGAGCGCCGCGTTGTAGAAGGCGTCGTTGAACGCTTCCTTGATGTCGGCCGCGAGGTCGCGGTACTCGGCCGCGTCCGTGGAGCGCCCGATCAGCCCTGCCATCCGAGCCATTCGGTCGGCGATCTGGTAGTAGCCCCAGGTTCCGGTGATGCGGCCCGAAGTGTTCTCACTGGCGATCCAGTCGGCAAGGGCCGCGTCCACGATGTGGGCGTCCGCGCCGGTGCCGGCCTTCTTGGTCCTGATGTAGGCGAGGAAGGCCTGCATCTGCGGGTAGTAGCGGCTCATCGTCTGGGTGTCGCCGTACGTCTCGTACGCCAGCCAGGGCACGAGGATGATGCCGTTGCCCCAGTTGATCTCGTCGCCGAACCGGCCGGTGTATCCCCAGTCGTACACCGGGGCCTTGAGCGCCACATTGCCGATGTTGTCGCCGGACCTGGACTGGCCCTCCGCCAGGTGCCGTTGCATGGTGCGCAGGTAGGCCGCGTAACCGAAGGTGCGGTGCACGGATCCGAAGGGCTGCACGTAGTCGGCGGGGTAGGCGAGCTTTTCGCGGCCGGGACAGTCCGTGAAGGTGGACATGGTGTTGCTCATGATCGAGTAACGGGCCATGCGATGAATGCGGTTGACCCGGTTGTCGGAGGTCCGCACGGAGCCGGCGGCCGGCACGTCCGCGTGGATCTGCAGGCCGGTGACCGTGTCCCGGGTCGGTACGTAGCCCTCGGGCAGGCCGGTCACCTGGACCCACTGCATCCCGAAGTAATGGAACTGCGGGTGCCAGCTCTCGCCTCGCTCGTCGCCGTACGTCGTGTAGGCGGCGAACACGTTGGTGCCGCGGGCGGCGCCACCACCCATGATCGAAGCCTGGTTGACGGTGCCGTCGGCGTTCAGCGACTCGGCGGGGTACAGCTTGACCGTGGTTCCGGCCTCGAGCGGGCCGTCGAGTTCGAGCAGCGGCCATCCTGCGAAGTTCTGCCCGAAGTCGAAGATCCACACGCCGGGTTGCGGCCGGGTGACGCTGACCGGGCGGAGCCTGTCGACGATCCTGAGCGGCTCGGCCACCCGCCAGACCAACTCGGTGGTCAGGTTGGGCGGTGGAGCGATTCCGGCGTCCACCCAGCCCATGGCTGTGCCGTCGCGCCGCCTCGCCGACTCACCGAGATCCGCACCGGGAGCGGTCCGGGCGGGCTGCTCGCGCCGGGCGTCGTAGTCGGAGCCGGAGTACCAGTTGGCGGTGACGGTCGGGCCGAGAGCCGTCTTCCACGAGCGGTCGCTGACGACGGTCTCGACCGTCCCGTCGGCTCTCGTGAGTTCCAGGCGGGCGATCAGCCGTGGGGAGACGGCGGCGCCCGCGCTCGGGTCGGTGCTCGCAAGAGAGTTACCGGAGCCGGTGACGGCGGCGCCGCTCTCGTGAGTGGACGCGAGTCCGGGCTCGAAGGTGATACCGGTGCCGTCGGTGCCCGCGGTGCCGATCGAGGTGATGGTGCGTGACTCCAGGCGCTCGCCACCGTCGCCGGTGTCGATGTTGACGGTGCCGCCGACGTGATAGCCCGCCACGCTGCTCACCTTGATGGTGGTGGCGCCCCGGGCGGCGGGCGCGACGAGGTGGCCGCTGCCCTTGAACTGGCTCTGCCACCAGCTGTACGGGGCGGTGCGGCCGGTCGCGGGATTCGCGACCGAACGTGTCACGAGCGCCGTACCGTGACCCAGTTCGACGCCCAGGGTGTTCTCACCGCGGCGGATGAGGTGAGTGACGTCGTAGACCCGGTATTCGGTGGAGAGCTGGTAGTTGGAGTTGCCCGGGGCGAGCACCTCGTCGGTGACGGGCCTGCCGTTGAGCCGGGCCACGTGCAGTCCGATGCCGGACAGGTACAGCCTCGCCCTGACGGCCCTTCCCCGTCGGCCGTCCACCCGGAAGGCGCGGGCGAACACCGGCAGTGGCTGATCGACGGTACGGCCCGGGTACTCGATCCACTGGGCCTCGTCCCAGTCGGAGCGCTTGAGGAGCCCCATCTCCCAAGAGGCGGGCCGGCTCCACGGTGTCGCGTCGCCGTCGGTGCGCCAGGCCCGCACCTGCCAGACCACCCGGTCACGCGAGGCCGGAGTGGGGCCGTGCCATGCGATGTCGCTCTGGGCCGAGGAGCGGACCTTGCTGCTGTCCCACAGCAGAGGGCCCCTGTCGAGATCCGCTTCGGAGCGCGCCGCGCGAACCTGGTAGGCGCCCTGGGTCCATCCCTCCCCGGCCCCCACCACCCGCCAGCTCAGTCGCGGGGCGGGGTCGTCGACGCCGAGCGGGTTGTCCTCGCGGCCGTCGACTGCCAGACCCGTGACCCTCGCTCCCTGTCGGTCGCCCTCCGCGGCGGCGTGGGCCGCTTGCACGGGGAGCCCGGGAGCGGCGGGCACAGCCAGCCCTGCCGCTGAGACGACCATCGTGCCGACCACCTTTCTACGGCCGAACGCTCCGCTCGGGACGTCGGGCATGCCAGAACTCCGATCACGCGATTTCGGTTAGGGGTGTGCTGTGCGCACCGGAACAGTGGCCGGCGACGACGGTCAGCTCCCGGCCTCGTAGTCGGCGTCCATGTCGTCGAGGAGTTCCTTGGGCGTGGACTGCCCGCTGAAGATCTCCTGGAGGCCGCTGAGCATGGTCTGCTGGACCTTGGCGTTCGGCCAGAGCTGGTCCATGAACGGCACTGTCCGCTCCGCCTCGACGAACTCGGACAGTTCGGCCAGCGACGGGTCGGCCGCATAGCCCGTGTCGGGCAGGGAGGGCAGACCGCCCTGCTTCTTGGCGAACAGGTTCATGCCCTCGGGCGACATCACGAAGTTCACGAACTTCAGGGCGAGTTCCTCGTTCTTCGCCTTGACGTTGACGCCGTAGCCGGCACCCGCCGCGGCCGGAATGATGGTCTCGGCCGGGTCGTCGGTGGCCGGGAGCGCCCGGAGCGTGAACGTGCCCTTCGGGTTCTTGCCCTTCAGGAGGGCGATCACCCAGTTGCCCTGGATGATCCCGAGGGTCTTGCCGGTGGCGGCAAGTTGCTGACTGGCTTCGTAGTTGGTGCCCAGCGGGTTCTTCTGGAAGCAGCCCGTCTTCTCCATGGTCAGGTACTTGTCCAGGGCCGTGGTCCAGGGCGACTGCGCGAAGGTGGCCTGGCCGGCCTGCATCTTCTGGTCGAAGTCGGGGTCGTCGCCGTAGACGGTGGTGGCGACCAGTGCGTACAGGACGAGCTGTGTGACCCAGTTGTCCTGGTTGCCCAGGGCGAAAGCGGGGGTGCCCTTGGCTTTCGCGTCCCGGCAGAAGTCCAGCAGCTTCGTCCAGGTGTCCGGCGGGGTGAGCCCGGCCTTGTCCATCGCCTGCTGGTTGTAGACCGCGCCGATGCCGTTCTGCCCGAAGATCCCGGTGTAGGTCTTCCCCTCGTACTGGGCGACGGTCTTCATCACGTCGGGCAGCTTGGCTGCCCACGGCTGGTCCGAAAGGTCGCGCAGATAACCGGGTTTGGCGAGGACGTAGGTGGCGCCGGGGTTCCCGTTGCCCGGCCAGACGGACATCACGTCGGGTGCCGTGCCCGACGACAGCTGGGTCCGGATCTGCTGCTGGTACTGGTCGGCGCCGCTGGTGGTGTAGCGGACCTTGACGCCCGGGTTGGCCTTCTCGAACGCCTTGACGACGTCCTCGATCGAGCCCTGGTCGACCGACGCGAGCGTCAAGGTCTTGGAGCCGCCCGAGTCGCCGTCCGAGCCTGCCTTGGTGCCGCCGCTACAGGCGGCGAGTAGAGATCCGGCCGTCAACGCGGCGACCAGGACCGGCAGTTTGCGTGTCTTCATGATGTCCCCCTCGGGGAAGGGCCACCGGGCACCGGTGACGGGTGGGCGTCGCGTCTCATCCCCGTAGCCCTCCCGCGAAGCCGTTGATGATGCTGCGCTGGAGCACGAAGTAGACGAGCAGGACGGGCAGGATGCTGATCACCAGAGCGGCGAAGATGAGGTTCCAGTCGGTGACGTACTGACCGACGAAGCCGGCGATCGCGACCGGCATGGTCTGCTGGGCGCTGCCGCTGAGGTACAGCAGCGGGGTGAAGAAGTCGTTCCAGACGGCGACGGCGTTCAGCACCAGGGCCGTCACCGTGACCGGTTTGAGCATCGGCAGGACCACGTACCGGAAGCCCTGCAGCGGTGTGCAGCCGTCGATCAGGGCCGCGTCCTCGAAGTCGCGGGGCAGGGCGCGCAGGAAGCCGACGTACAGGAAGACGGTGAACGGCACCTGCAGGCCGGCGTAGAAGAGGACCAGTGCCCAGGGGGTGCCGAGCAGGCCCATGTCACGCATGGTCTGGTAGAGCGGCAGGGAGGCGAGCTGGAAGGGCAGTACGAGGCCCAGCAGGAACATCAGATACGTACCTCGCGACCAGCGAGCCGTCGCGCGGGCCAGTGGGTACGCCGCGAGCGACGAGACGGCCAGCACGATGACGACGCTGCAAGCCGTCACCAGCACGCTGTTGCCCAACGCCCCGCCCAGTGCGCCCTGTTGCCATGCCTCGGTGAAGTTGTCCAGAGTGGGCGAGGTGGTCGGGCTGATCGGCGACGAGGTGTCGGATGTGGGGCGTACGGCCAGGTTGACCAGGACGTACACCGGGAAGCCCACGAACAGGGCGATGGCGATCATCGTCAGTTCGAGCGCGAAGGTGCGGCGGCGGTACCGGTTCATGAGGCGGCCCTCTCGTTGCGGGACAGCACGAGGTACTGGCCCGTGGAGGCGATCGCCACGATGATCGTGAGGACCACCGCGAGCGCGATGCTGTAGCCGAACTCGCCGAGCGTGAAGGCGTCCTTGTAGATCAGCGTGGAGATGGTGTCGGTGGCGTGGCCGGGGCCGCCTCCCGTCAACGCGTAGACCTGGTCGAAGAGTTTGAGCCCGCCGATGATCGACAGCATCAGGTTGATGGTGAAGGCCGGGGCGAGCAGCGGCCGGGTGACCGACCAGAAGCGCCGTACGGCCCCTGCCCCGTCGATGGCCGCCGCCTCGTGGATCTCCTTGGGCACCGACTGGAGTCCCGCCAGGAAGATGACCATCGAGTAGCCGGCGTACTGCCAGACGATCACTCCGATCACCGACCACAGGGCGAGCCGGGGACTGCCCAGCCAGTCCTGCCGCAGGCCGTCCAGTCCGATCGCGCCCATCAGGCTGTTGACCGCGCCGTCGGGGCCGAGCAGGTTGCGCCAGAGGTAAGCGGTGACGATCGGGGTGATCACGGCCGGGGCGAACAGAAAGACCCTGAGCAGGTTCCGGGACTTGATGGCCGTGTTGACCCCGAGGGCCAGCAGCAGGCCCAGCGCGTTCTGGATGACGGTGATCGCCACGGCGATCAGCAGGGTGTGCCAGATGGCCGCCTTCGCGTCGGGGTCGTCGAGCATGGCGGAGAAGTTGTCCAGGCCCACGAAGGAGAAGCTGGGATCCAGGCCGTCCCAGTCGGTGAAGGCGTAATGGACACCACGAGCGCTCGGCACCAGGACGACGAAGGCGAACAGCACCAGCGCGGGCAGCGCGAACCACCAGGGCGGGGTGGTGCGCGCCCGCCGGACTCCGCGGATCTCTTCCGCGTCCGGGGGCCGCCCGTGGTCCGGAAGATGCTTGTGCGGGGCGAGGGTCACCGGCACACCTCCTTTCCTGAAACGTTTCAAAGCACCTGCCGGATCGGGACTTCGGTCAACGAGACACAGAGAGGAGCGCCTCTCGGCTTCTCCGAATGGGGGTGATCGGTCCGGAGGGTGGCGGGGTCCTGCGGCGGTTCGTGGGTAACGTTTCCCACTGGGTGTGGCCAGACCTTAGAGAGCGCCTCGCGTGACGTCAAGATGCCGCGCACGCTGCAGGATTGTTACGAGGAGGACACGACCCAGCCCTCCACGGGCGCTTACTGAACTGCTGGGTCCGTACGTACAATCGGGGCAACGTTCCCCATGGGAAAGGAACCGGATGGAGCCCCCGGCATCGCGCCGCCGCGTCACCATCGTCGATGTCGCACGGCACGCACAGGTCTCCACGACCGCCGTGTCCAAGGTGCTGCGCAACGCGTACGGGGCCAGCCCCGAGATGCGGACGAAGGTGCGCCGCGCGATCGACGAGCTCGGCTACCGGCCGCACGCCGGAGCCAGGGGCCTGCGCGGACAGACGTACTCCATCGGCGTCATGCTGCCCGACATCCGAAACCCGTTCTTCCCCGAGGTCCTCGACGGCGTCACGCATACGCTGGAGGACACTGAGTACCAGGTGCTCCTGGGACCCGGCGACTGCGGCGAGAAGGCGGAGGCCCGGGTCACCGAGGCCCTGATCGACCGCGGCATGGACGGCCTGATACTGGTCGCGCCCCTGGCGTCACGCGAGCGTCTCGACGAGGTGGCATCCGCCGTTCCGACCGTGATCGTGGGCCGGCACGGCTCCTCTCCGGTGTACGACACGGTGGCGGACGACGACGTCGAAGGCGCCTCCTTGGTCGTGGGCCACCTCGCCGCTCTGGGGCATCGGCGCATCGCCCACATCGAGCATCTCGAGACCGACCCGACACGCCTCGCGGAGATGCCCAACGCCCGGCGCGCCGACGGATACCGACAGGCCATGCGGGCCCACGGCCTCGACGAATGCATCGACGTCGTCTCCACCAGCTACACCCAGGAGGGCGGCTACCGGGGCGCGAAGGAACTGCTGGACCGCCCGCAGCGGCCCACCGCCGTGTTCGCCGGAGCGGACGTCGTGGCGATGGGTGTGCTGGAGGCGGTCGCCGAAGCCGGTCTTTCCGTCCCCGACGACATTTCGGTGGCCGGCTACGACAACACCACGTTGGCCGCGTTCGGCCCGGTGTCGCTGACCAGCGTCGACCAGGCGGGCCACGAGATCGGCAGGAACGCCGCCCGTCTGTTGCTGGACCGGATCGCCGACCGGCACAGACCGTCCGTCCAGATCAGACTGTCCCCCACGCTGGTGGCGCGCCGGACCACGGCTCGGCCACCGGGGTAAGCCGACGAGCCTCGGGGCCTGGCCAAGGTCAGCCCCTCAGGATTCTCGAGGCCGTCAGCTCTGCGGGAGCCGGGATGTCGTTGATGGCGACGACCTCGACCGGGGTGCCGGCGGCGGTCTCCGCGCGCTCCAGCACGCAGCGAAGCTAGTTGCGTCCGATGCGGCCGAAGCCGTTGATGCCCACGCGCACGCTCATGTCCGTTGTCCTCCCGGTCCTTCCGCGTCTGGCGCGCTGCCGGCCTGCTGACAGCGGATCGCATCGGGCATGGGCCGTGCGGGGGCCAAGCGAGGGACGTTCGGCCCGGCGGCTCGCCACGCGGATTCAGCGCCCCTCGTGAGTGGGGCCGATCGGCCCCACCCATGAGGACTTCCAGCACCTGCCGCCGCACTCGGCCCCGGATCGATGCTGGCACCACACCGACAGAGACAGAGCTTCGGCAGAGACAGAGCGTGGGGAGCATGCCATGAAGGCAGCAGTAGTCCGGTCGTTCGGCGAGCCGCTGGTGATCGAGGAGCGGCCCGATCCGGAGCCCGGCCCCGGCCAGGTCCGGATCCGGCTGGAGGCGTCCGGGCTGTGCCACACCGACATCCACGCCGCCCACGGCGACTGGCCCGTCAGGCCCAACCCCCCGTTCATCCCCGGCCACGAGGGCGTCGGCATCGTCGAGGCCCTCGGCGACGGCGTGACGCACCTGGCGGTCGGCCAGCGGGTGGCCGTGCCCTGGCTGGGCTGGGCCTGCGGGCGGTGCGAGCACTGCCTGTCCGGCTGGGAGACGCTGTGCGAGAAGCAGCAGAACACCGGCTACAGCGTGGACGGCGGCTACGCCGAGAAGATGCTCGCCCCGGCCGACTTCGCCGCCGTGGTCCCAGACGGCATCGACCCGCGCGACGCGGCCCCGCTGACCTGCGCCGGCGTGACCACGTACAAGGCACTCAAGGTCGCCGGCGTACGCCCCACCCAACTCGTCGCGATCTCCGGCATCGGCGGTCTCGGCCACCTCGCCGTGCAGTACGCGAAGATCGCCGGAGCCACCGTCGCCGCGATCGACGTCACCGACGACAAGCTGGAACTCGCCCGGGAACTGGGCGCGGACATCCTCATCGACGCCCGCAAGGAGGACCCCGCCGAGGTGCTGAAGCAGCACGGCGGCGCCCACGCCGCGATCGCGCTGGCCGTCAACGAGCAGGCGTTCGCCTCCGTCTTCGGCGGACTGCGGCGCGGCGGCAAGCTGGTCATGGTCGCCCTGCCCGCCGGCGGAACCATCCAGGTCCCGATCTTCGACACCGTCCTGAACGGCACCTCCGTCATCGGCTCCATCGTCGGCACCCGACAGGACCTGGACGAGGTCTTCCAACTCCACGCCGCCGGCCGCACCAAGGTGATCTACGAAACCCGTCCCCTGGACACCGTCAACGACTCCATCGCCGAGGTCCTGAACGGCCAGATCAAGGCACGCATCGTCTTCGAGATGTGACCCACTCACCGCCTGGCCACCGCGTGCCGACCTCAGTACGGCACGCGGCAGACGGCCGGGCCCCACGATTCCCTGGTAAGCCGGAAGGAAGAGCACCGTCATGGTCCGTTACGTGTACGACTTCACCGTGGGCGGCCGTGACATGGCCGGCCTGCTCGGCGGCAAGGGCGCCAACCTGGCCGAGATGACCCGCATGGGCCTGCCGGTCCCGCCCGGCTTCACCGTCACCACCGAAGCCTGCCGCGCCTTCCTCACCACCGGCACCGAGCCGGACGGCCTGGCCCGCGAGATCTCCGAGCACCTGACCGTCCTGGAGCAGGCCGCCGGACGACGGCTGGGGCAGCCGGACGACCCGCTGCTGCTCTCCGTCCGTTCCGGGGCCCGGTTCTCCATGCCCGGCATGATGGAGACGATCCTCGACATCGGGCTGGGCGACGACTCCGTGCTCGGTCTGGCGAAGTCCTCCGGGAACGAGCGCTTCGCCTGGGACTCCTACCGGCGCCTGGTGCAGATGTTCGGCAGCACCGTCATGGGCGTCGACAGCGCAGTGTTCGAGCAGGCCATGACGCAGGTCAAGGAGCTGCGCGGCGCCCCGGACGATCTGCACCTGGACGCGGGCGACCTCGCCCAGCTCGTGGAGACGTACAAGAACCTGATCAAGTACGAGACCGGGGAGGACTTCCCCCAGCTCCCGGCCGAGCAGCTGCGGCGCGCGGTGCTGGCCGTCTTCGAGTCCTGGAACGGCGAACGGGCGCGCCTCTACCGCCGCCGCGAACACATCCCCGACGACCTGGGCACCGCGGTCAACGTGCAGACCATGGTCTTCGGCAACCTCGGCCCCGATTCCGGCAGCGGCGTCGCCTTCACCCGTGACCCGGCCACCGGCGCCCGCGGCGTGTACGGCGACTACCTGTCCAACGCTCAGGGCGAGGACGTCGTCGCCGGCATCCGCAACACCGTGCCGCTGGACGAACTGGGCCGCCTGAACCCGGAGGCGTTCGCCCAACTCCGCGACCACATGCGGACGTTGGAGTCGCACTATCGGGACCTGTGCGACATCGAGTTCACCGTCGAGCGCGGCAAGCTGTGGATGCTGCAGACCCGGGTCGGCAAGCGCACCGCGGAGGCCGCTTTCGCCATCGCCGCCGAGCTGGTCGACGAGGATCTGATCACCCCGGACGAGGGTCTGGCGCGTGTCAGCGGTGACGGCCTCGCCCGGCTGATGTTCCCCCGCTTCGACACCGCGGCAGTCGGTGAGGCGCTCGCGCACGGCATCCCGGCCTCGCCGGGCGCCGCCGTGGGCGCCGCGGTGTTCGACTCCGCCGAAGCGGTCCGCCGCGCCGCCGCCGGGGAGAAGGTCGTCCTCGTACGCCAGGAGACGACCCCCGACGACCTGCCGGGCATGGTCGCCGCCCAGGCCGTGCTGACCAGCCGGGGCGGCAAGACCAGCCACGCGGCCGTCGTCGCCCGCGGCATGGGCAAGGTGTGCGTGTGCGGGGCCGAAGAGATCACCGTGGACCCGCAGGGGCGTCGCTTCATCGTGGGCGGCACCGTCGTGGAGGAGGGCACGGTCATTTCGGTGGACGGCTCCGAGGGCGCGGTCTACGCGGGCGCGGCTCCGTTGGTCGACTCCGCCGTGATGCGGTACTTCGAGACCGACGAGCGGGGCGAGCGCTCAGCCGGACTGGTCGACGCCGTGGCACGCGCCATGCAACAAGCCGACGGCGTACGTAAGTTGGGCGTCCGGGCCAACGCGGACACGCCCGAGGACGCCGCCCGGGCCCGCCGGTTCGGAGCCGAGGGCATCGGACTGTGCCGCACCGAGCACATGTTCCTCGGCGACCGCCGGCAGCTGGTCGAGGCGATGATCCTGGCCCGCACCGACACCGAACGCGAACGCTCCCTCGCCGCGCTGCTGCCCCTGCAGCGGCAGGACTTCGTCGGGATCCTGGAGGCCATGGACGGCCTGCCGGTCACCATCCGGCTCCTCGATCCACCGCTCCACGAGTTCCTGCCGGACCGCACCGAACTCGCCGTACGCCTCGCCGCCGCCGAAGCCCAGGGCACCCCGCCCAGCGCGCACGACGCCGAGCTGCTGGACGCCGTGAACCGCATGCACGAGGAGAACCCGATGCTCGGCCTGCGCGGCGTGCGCCTGGGGCTGGTGGCACCGGGACTGGTCGCCATGCAGGTACGGGCCATCGCCGAGGCGGTCGTGGACCGCAAGCGCGCGGGTGGCGACCCGCGGGCGGAGATCATGGTCCCGCTCATCGACACGGTCGAGGAGCTCCGGCTCGTCCGCGAGGAAGTGGAGCAGGTCCTGGCCGAGGTCTCCAAGAGCACGGGTGTCCCCGTCGACTGCCCGATCGGCACGATGATCGAGCTGCCGAGGGCCGCCCTGACGGCCGGCCGGATCGCCGAGGAGGCGCAGTTCTTCTCCTTCGGCACCAACGACCTGACCCAGACCACCTGGGGCTTCTCCCGCGACGACGTGGAGGCGGCGTTCTTCTCCGCCTATCTCGACAAGGGCATCTTCAAGGTGTCCCCGTTCGAGACGATCGACCGCGACGGTGTGGGCCGGCTGGTCGAGATCGCGGTCGCCGAGGGCCGCGCCGCCCGGCCCGGCCTGAAGATCGGCGTCTGTGGGGAGCACGGCGGGGATCCGGACTCGGTGCACTTCTTCCACGCGGCAGGCCTCGACTACGTCTCCTGTTCGCCGTTCCGCGTCCCGGTCGCCCGCCTGGAGGCCGGACGGGCCGCGCTTCCCGAGACGAAGGCCAGCGACAGCCGGTGACACACAGGGCCGCCCCGATGTGCTGATGAGAGGGCGGTTCGGCCCGGGGATCGGGACCAGTCGGCCCCTGCATCGTCAAGCCGGTGTGCGGGATGCTGAAGAGGCATCGGGGGGCCGGCTGCCCGGGACAGTCCAAAGGGACGACAGCGGCCGGATCGGCCGCCCTCACCCGCGAGTTCCGGCCCCCAGTGCCCCACCGCAGAAGCTCATCGCTCCGCGGGGACGCGCGACGGTGTGCACGGGTCGTACGAAGGAGAGACCGGTCGCGCTCCGCACGCACCGTGGAGAAGGGAATGGCCGTGAAGACCTGCAAGGTCGGCGAGGTGATGACCTCCGAGGTCATCCAGGCCCGTCAGGAGACACCGTTCAAGGACGTGGCGCAACTGCTGGCCCGGCACCGGATCAGCGGGCTGCCGGTCGTCGACGCCGACGGCAAGGTCCTCGGTGTGATCTCCGAGACCGATCTGATGCACCGGCAGGCGGCGAAGGCCGTACGGGACCGGGGAGGCCCCTTCCGGCTGCCGGCACTGCGCCGGAAGGCACGTGTCACCGCTGCCAAGGCCCGGGCCGTGACCGCCGGACAGCTGATGTCGACACCCGCGATCACCGTGCATCCCGAACAGCGCGTCGCGGACGCCGCACGGGTGATGGAGCGCCACCACATCGAACGACTGCCCGTGGTGGACGAAGAGGACCGCTTGATCGGCATCGCCACCCGCAGTGACCTGCTGAGGGTCTTCCTGCGCACCGACGAGGAGATCCGTCAGGAGATCATCGACGAGGTGTTGACCCGCGCCATGTGCCTGCCGCCCCACACCGTCATCGTCTCCGTCCACGACGGCACGGCCACGCTGGAGGGACGTTTGGAACGCCGCAGCGACATCCCGCTGGTGGTCCGGCTGACCTGGCGGGTGGACGGCGTGGTGGGCGTGATGAACAGCCTCACCTTCCGCATCGACGACACGCACCCGCCCGAGAAACGCCCCTCTCGCCGGGTCGCCCACCGCTGGCTTCCCGAGCGGTAGCGCTCCGCTGGGAGGGCGGTTCGAGGCTGCGGGTGTGTTGTGGCCGGTCACGCGGTTCCCCGCGCCCCTGAAGGGGCGCCTCAACGCCTACGAGGACCAGTGCGCGCCCGCCAACCCGCGCACGCCGATGCTCGACGACCTGCAGCAGCTCATGCAGGCGGCCTACTTCGGGCCGGACGGCACACCCGGCGAGTAGGACCAATGGTCCCCAGGAGGACCCGCACGGCCCTCGTGACGGTTCCCGGCCGGTGGCCACCCTGGCAGTAGACCCGATCCGGCGGACATCGGCCGGGGGCGAAGGAGTTGATCACTATGACAACCCTGGCGGGAGTACCGGCCCGTCCGGACCGGGTGAACTACTCGAACGACGCCCTGGGCACCGACCGTTATCCGCCGCTCCGGCTGGCCGTGGGCGGCACCGAACCGAGCGATTCGGAGGACCTGTCGTGATCACCGCACTGGTGGGGGCATTCCTGATCGTGCATGGACTGCTGCACCTGGGCGTCTGGACGACGCCGGAGCAGCCCGGCAAACCGGCCCCGTTCGATCGCGGGCACTCGTGGGCGTTGGCCGCCGCACACGTATCCACCGCGCCGACCAGGGCCGCGGCGCTGGCGCTCGCCTGGTACACGGCGCTGGCGTACATCGTCGCCGGGGCCGGGGTGTTCGCGGGCAGTGGCTGGTGGGCCACAGCGGCTCTCGTCGCGGCCGCAAGCGGACTCGTTCTCAAGGCCGTCTGGTTCGACCCGTGGCTCAGCGTGAGCGTACTGCTGGATGTGGGCGTCATCATCGCGGTGGCGTCCGCCTGGCCCGGCTCCGTCTACTGAGCCGCAGCCGGACAGTGGAGAGGGGCACCCCGGAAGGAGGCAGAAGCCATGCGGCATCGCATCGTGAGTGAGCTGATGACGACGGACGTCGTGAGCGTGCGGCAAGATGCGACCTTCACGGAGATCGCCAAGCTGCTCGCGGAGCACGGCATCACGGCCGTTCCGGTCGTGGACGACAACGACCGGCCCCTCGGTGTGGTCTCCGAGGCGGACCTGTTGCGCAAGGAGGCGAGTCGGCTCGATGCGGCGGGACTCCTGCCCGCCCTGCACGCTGGGTCCGCCGGGCGCACCAAGGCCGAGGCGACCACGGCAGAAGGGCTGATGACCAGCCCGGCCGTCGTCACCCGCCCCGAGCGGACGGTGGTCGAGGCCGCCCGGGCGATGGAAGACAACCGGGTCAAGCGACTGCTGGTCGTGGACGGGTCCGGCCGGCTGATCGGTGTGGTCAGCCGCGCCGATCTGCTGCGGGTGTTCCTGCGCGGCGATCGCGCCGTCCGCGAGGAGATCACCGGGGACGTGCTGATGCGCACGCTGGGCATCCCGCCCACCGCGGTGACGGTGCATGTCGTCGAAGGACGGGTCACCCTGCGCGGCACCGTCGAACGCCGGAGCGTCATACCGGTCGCCCTGCGGCTGTGCCGGAGTGTGGACGGGGTGGTCGACGTCTCCGAGCGCCTGGACTTCAAGGTCGACGACACCGGCAGCCCGGCCGCGGACCCCGGCTCCCCGCGTCGCGCCCAGCTCTCGCCCTGAAGGCGTGCGGGCTGCGGCACGGGGCCCGGACGCGGTCCACACCGCTCCCGCGCGAAGCGCGAACATGCCATCGCCCGCTCAGCGCTCGTGGCCCACGGTCCCGGTCGCGAGGACAGCGCGCGGGGCAGGCCGCGGAGTGGCGGGACCCTCCGGACCGTAACCGATGCGCACGAGCATCTGGACATGCCCGGTGTGCTCGGGCGCGGGTCCGCTGGACCACCGCGGACGGCGCCACACACACCGGCAAGGCCAAGGTGGACACCGGGCACAAGGCCGGTGCGAAGGTCCGCGTCTGGACGGACAACCAGGGGCAGCTCACCACGGAGCCGGTCACTGCCGCCCAGGCCACCGTGTTCTCGGGCTACGCGGCCACCGCAGCCGCACTCGGGGTCGGCGGCGTGACGTACGCGACCGGACGCGTGGCACGAGGGCGGCTGGACCGGCGGCGCATCGACCAGTGGGGCCGGGAGTGGGACCAGGTCGGGCCGCAGTGGGCCCGCAAGGCCACCTGAGCCGGGGCCAGTTGGCCATGACATCGGCCAACGGCCGCACCGGGCCGGGCCGGGTTTCCCGGGCCGGGAAACCCGGCCCGCGCTGCAGGTGTTCAGCTGGTCTCTCGTGTCTTCGCCAGCTCTCCGGCGACACGCGCCGCCCATGCCTCGATCTCGGGGAAGTTCCGGAAGTCGCCGCCTTTTCCGGAGGACACGATCTTCCGTGCGATGAACCCCTTCGCGCCTTCCTCGAGGCACCCTCCGAAGGTGACGTGTTCCCTGGCGTCGAGCCGTGTCATGGCCCGCTTGACGCCGGGCACGGGCGGGATGTCCCGCTCCGAGGCCGAGGCGTCGAGCGGCCCGCTGCTGAACAGCCACAGCGGGCGCTCGACCAGCTCGCGGCGATGCCGGCGCACGAAGCGGCGCGCGTCCTTGTGCCAGCGTCCCGCGTACAGTCCGCCGCCGACCACGACGGCGTCGTACGGTGTCACGCGCGTGACGGAGCCGGCCGGCAGCGCCTCGCTCGTGAAACCCTCCTTGCGCAGCACTGCGGCCACGGCCTCGGCGATCTGCGCGGTGGATCCGTTCGTCGTCCCGTAGGCGACCAGCACGTTGCCGGTCATGAGGGTCCGCCTCCTCTCAAACCTTGGGCAGCCAGTTGGCGGCCATACCGTGAATTGCCCGCTCGTCCGGCTGGAGCCCGGCGTCGTCAAAGTGGTAGGTGAGCTGGTCGACTACCGCGACCACCCCGTCGACCTGCTGCGTCATGGAGATGGCGATCTTCGTCTCGCTCTTGCGCTCCATGTGCCCGGAGAGCGTGACCACGCCCTCCACCACGGAGACGTCGACGCTGCGCGGCGCCAGCCACAGTGCCCGTACCAGCACCTCCTCGACGATCTGGTCGCGGATCTCCGCATCCGGCCGCAGAAAGACCTGGAGCAGATCGCGGCGGGTGACGATGCCGACGAGCCGCTCCTTCTCATCCAGGACGGGCAGCCGCTCCACACGGTGCCGCGCCATGGTCCGGGCCGCTTCGACGATGGTGTCGGCGGCGTGGACCGTGACGGGCGGCTCGGTCATCAGCTGGCCGGCGGTGCGGGCCCTGGCCTTCGCGGCCCGGCTGCGGGTGTCGCGGGTGAGGTCGGTGAGCCGGAAGCGCTTCTTCGGTTCGTACGGGTCGGGGGTCTCGGCCTGCCGGATGATGAGGTCCGTCTCGGAGATGACACCGATGACCTTCTCGTCGTCGTCGACCACCGGCAGCCCGCTGATGCGGTGCCGGCCGAGCAGCCGTGCGACTTCCTTGAACGGGGTGCCGTACACGGCGCGGACCACCTCCGTGGTCATCACGGAACCGACCTTGTTGTGCTTCATGATTGTTCCTCCTCAGCGGAGTCGGCGCAGATACGGGTCGTGGTGCCTGCGGGGCAGCAGGCGTACGCGCGCATCGAGCACGGTGACTGCGCCCGGTGTCGCGAGAACGGGGTTGAAGTCGGCCTCGGCCAGCTGCGGCAGGTCGCTCGCCAAGCGGGACAGCCGCAGCACGAGCTGTTCGAGGCCTTCGAGGTCGACGGGCCGGGCGCCGTTCGCGCACCTCCGGGCCCTCGAAGCGGCGGGCCGTGCGCAGGCCGAGGTCGGCAAAGAGCCGCAGTACCTCGCTGTTCTCGCTCAGCGCGTCGGCCGTGAAGGCGGTGATGCCCTCCGCCCGGGGGGCCGAGACCAGGTGCTCGACAAGGAGCGTGCCGACGCCCCGGTGGTGCAGTCCGTCGGCGACCGCGATGGACATGTCGGCCGTGTCACCGATGCCGCCGGTGTCGTACTCGGCGAGACCGATGACCCGGCCCAATGTCTCGGCCAGCAGGGCCCGGTGCCCGGGACGCGGCGGACCGCAGGCCCGGTCGGCTGCCAGGCCGGCCGACCGGCGGCTCGCGGCGAAGAACCGCAGCCTCAGCTTCTCCGGGGAGATCTCCTCGTAGAACCCCTGCAACTGCTCGTGATCGGCCCGCACCACCGGCCGGATGCACACGGTGGTGCCGTCCGCGAGCAGGGCGTGAACCGTGGGCCTGTTGAGCGCGTCGTCCGTCATCGCGGGTTCCTCCAGGTCTCCTGACACCGAAAGCGTCCAGCGGAACGGGGCGGGGTCACATGGGCTGACCGGGGCCGGAAGGTGGGCCGGTCGGCCCTGAGTTCCTGTTCGAAGCCCTACGGCGGTGGGACAACACGTTCCGTGAAAAGCGCGGAGGGAGGCGTTCTCGGTTCTGTCTCTTTGGTCAGCGTCGTATCCGGTGCTGCCGGTCCGCTGACGTTCGTCGTTTGCCCTCGGGCGGTGCAGCTCCTGGTGCAGCAGGCCCGGCCAGTGGCCCCGGCGCTGTCGGCATCGCCCTGCCCTGGTCAACCGTCCACGTTGACGACGCTATACCTATTCGCGGTCTGGGCGTGACGTGGCGGTGTCGTCGGAGGTCGTTGCCGATTTCGTGTGGAGGATCTCGCGGGCCTGTTCCGCGGCGCGGGCGGTGCTCTCGGCGACGAAGTCGAGGAAGCGGGCGATGTTCTCCAGGCGGGCGGCGGCCGGGGTGTCGGGGCCCAGGACGCCGACGCCCTGTCGTGCGATCTCGACGATCTGGGCGGTGGAGCGGGCGCTGGCCATCATCGACTCGTACCAGACGTCGTCGTCGACGATGTAGCGCTCGCGGCGGCGTTCGTCGCGTTCCCGGCGGACCAGGCCCTGACTCTCGGCGAACGCGACCGCTTTGGAGATGGACGCCGGGCTGACCTGCAGGCGCTGGGCGAGTTCGGCGGCGGTGAGGCTGCCGGTGTCGGTGAGGGTGAGGCAGGCCATCACCCGCGACATCATCTTGGGCGCGCCCGAGGCCATGAGGACGGTGGTGAACATCTCCTCGTACTCGCGTACGGCCTCGGTGTCGCGTCCGTGGGCCTGCGGGGGTGCCTCCGGTTCCCGGGGCGTGGCCTGCCGGCGCCGGTGGGTGCGGCGTTCGGTGGCGTGGTGGGCCAGGTCGGCGCGGTAGGCGGTGGGGCCGCCGTTGCGCATCACCTCGCGCGTGACCGTGGAGGTCGGGCGGTCGAGGCGTCGGGCGATCTCCGCGTAGGCGAGGCCGTCGGCCAGTCCCAGCGCGATCTGCTGGCGTTCGGGCTGGGTGAGCCTGCCTCCCGGCATCGCGGTCTCCTTCGTGCTCGTCGATGCCTCACAGCATAGCGTTCACTTCCAAGTCATTGCAACGAACAGACATACATCGTTGCATTAGATTCAGAACCGTTGCAACGATTCTTCGGCTTTGACCTGCCTATATGTCAGCCATACGCAACGAACATGTTGAAGGATCCTTGAACGCAACGTAGCTTTTCCATCGTTCGAAACAACGAGCCGAAGGAGAGCACGATGCAGAAGTTCGACACCCCCGCCCCCGTCTCCGCCGTCCTCGACATCCAGGCCGGGCGGGTGCAGGTGATCGCCGCCGACCGCACCGACACCACGGTCGAGATCCGGCCCGCGGACCCCTCCAAGAACCGGGATGTGAAGCTGGCCGAGCAGGCCACGGTCGAATACGCCGACGGCGCCCTGCGGATCACGGCCACGGCGGCGACGAAGAACCGGGTCCTGGGCCCGTCCGGCTCGGTCGAGGTGACCGTCCAACTGCCCGTCGGCTCCCGCATCGAGGCGAAGTCGGCCGGCGCCGAGTTCCGGGGGGTCGGACGGCTCGGCGACGTCGCCATCGACGGCGCCAACGGTCAAGTCAAGCTCGACGAGACCGCAGGCGCCCGCCTGACCGTCCTGGCCGGGAACGTCTCGGTCGGCCGCCTGGGCGGCCCCGCGCAGATCAGCACCCAAAAGGGCGACATCCGCATCACCGAGGCCATGCGCGGCACGGTCACGCTGCGCACCGAGTCCGGCGGGATCTCCATCGGTGCCGCCCGCGGAGTCTCCGCCGCGCTGGACGCCGGCACCACTTACGGCCGGATCCACAACGCGCTTCTGAACACCGACGGCACCGCCGACCTGAACATCCACGCGACCACCGCCTACGGCGACATCACCGCCCGCAGCCTCTAGCCCGCAGCCTCCACGCCTCCAAGGGAGTAACCCGTCATGAAGTCGTCGCTCGCACACAAACCCGAGATGGCGACTTCGGCCACCCCTGGCCCCGTCGCCTCCTTCCTACGGTTCGCCATCACCGGAGGCGGCGTCGGGGTCCTCTCCAGCCTCTCGGTACCAATGCTGGCCATGACCATGCCCTGGGCCATCTCGAACGCGATCATCACCGTCGCCTCCACCCTGCTGTGCACCGAACTCCACGCCCGCTTCACCTTCGTCAAAGGACGCAGCGCCCGATGGCAAGAGCACTGGCAGTCCGCCGGCTCAGCGACCGCCGCGTACCTGGCGACCAGCATCGCCATCTACGTCCTGCACCTGACCCAGCCCTCCCCCGGCACACTGACCCAGCAGATCGTCTACCTCAGCGCCTCCGCCCTCGCGGGCACAGCCCGCTTCACCATCCTGCGCCTCTACGTCTTCGCCAGCCGCCACAGCCAGACCACACGACCACTGACACAGCACGAGACGGTGCCCACGCCCGACCCCACGGCAGTACGGCAGCCATCGCGCACAAGTTGGCCCAACGGGTCGCGGCCACACCTGGCGGCGTGAGCCCCTGCCCCCTGGCGCCCGGGAGTGCCGTCACTCCGGGAGCAGCAGTCGACCGGTCTCCCCCGGCTGCAGGCACACCGTGCGGTCCGGCAGCCGTACGTCGATCGGCGAGGCGTCGGACGACGGCACCTCGATCCGCAGCAACTCTCGCTCCAGCCGCAGCCGTACGCCCCAGTGCCCCTGGTAGCGCAGGGCGAAGCCGTACGAGGACAGCTCGGGCAGCGGCACCGGGTCGAGCCACAGTGCACCGCCCCGTGTCTCCAGGCCGGTCAGTCCGCGCTGGACGAAGTCCAGGGTGCCGGCCATGGCGCCCAGGTGGATGCCCTCGCCGGTGGTACCGCCCTGCAGGTCGGCGATGTCGCCCTGCAGGGCCTCCTGGCAGAACTTCCAGGCCTCCGCCCGACGGGCCCGGGCCAGCACCCAGCCGTGGACGAGGCCGCTGAGGGTGGAGCCGTGGCTGGTGCGGTGCAGGTAGTAGTCGACGGTGCGTTGCCAGGTGTCCTCATCGAGAGGTATGCCCAACCGGCGGAAAAGGCCCTGCAGTTCAGCCGGTGAGAAGAGATAGCCGAGCATCAGGACGTCGGCCTGCTTGGAGGCCTGGTAGCGGTTGACGCTGTCGCCCTCCGCCTCCAGGATCCGGTCCAGGCGCCGGATGTCGCCGTACCGCTCGCGGTAACCGTCCCAGTCGAGCTCCTCCAGCCGGCCGTAGCCCTCGAACTGGCTGATGACGTCGTCGTGGAAGGGCACGTGGAGCGTGCGGGACACGTCCTCCCACAGTTCGAGTTCGCCCCCGTCCAGACCTGTGCGCTCGACGAGTTCGCGGCGGCGCGGCTCCGGGAGGGCCTCCAACAGCTCCAGTGTGCGGGCGAGCACCCAGGCGGCGGTGAGGTTCGTGTACGCGTTGTCGTCGAGGCCCGGGACCCGCGCGCCGGGGTACGCCTCGTGGTACTCGTCGGGGCCGACCACACCCCTGATGCGGTGCCGTCCGAGGGACTCGTCGTAGACGGCGGCGTCCGCCCAGAAGCGGGCGATCTGCAGCAGCATCTCGGCGCCCTTGGTGTGCAGGAACTCCATGTCGCCGCTGGCCTCGCAGTACTGCCACACGTTGTACGCGATCGCCGAGCCGACGTGGTGCTGGAGCCGGGAATGGTCGGACAGCCAGCGTCCGGAGCGCGGGTTGAGATGGAGCTGCTGGGTCTCCTCGCGTCCGTCGCTACCGCTCTGCCACGGGTACATGGCCCCCCTGCGGCCCGCCGCCCGCGCATTCATCCGGGCCTGTTCGAGGCGGCGGTGGCGGTAGCCGAGCAGGGCGCGGGAGACCTCCGGCAAGTGCAGGTTGAGGTAGGGCAGGACGAACAGTTCGTCCCAGAAGACGTGCCCGCGATAGGCCTCGCCGTGCAGTCCCCGCGCCGGCACACCGACGTCGAGTTCGGCGGTGTGCGGCGAGAGGGTTTGCAGGACGTGGAAGAGGTGCAGCCGCAGGATGCGGCCCGCCTCCCCGGGAACCTCGAGCTCGGCCCGGCGCCACAGCTGGTCCCAGGCAGTCAGGTGCGACTCCACCAGCGCGTCGAAGCCGGGTGCCTGGCCCACCCGGTCGACGGCGGCGTGGAGCGGGTCGCTGATCGCTGGGTCGCGGGACGTGTGCAGGGCCACGGTCTTGTCGACGGTCGCGGTGCGTCCGGAGGCCAGATCGAGGGTCAACCGCTGGATGGCGTAAGGGGTTTCATGGGAGATGGAGACGGGCGCCTCGGCGGTGACGCGGGCCGCCATGCCGATGCGGATGTCCGAGGTGCGGGTGCGGCAGCGCAGCCACACCGTGTCCGGGACGGCGGTACCGATGTGCACGTGGGTGAGGTGGCGGCCGTCCAGGTCCCGGTAGCGCGGCACGCCGGAGTTGGTGACGCCGCCGTCGAGGGCTGCCTCGACCTGGAGTTCGCCCGAGAAGCCCTCGGCCGTGAACTCGGTGCGCAGTGCGGCCAGATGGGGGTCGGCCATGTGCACCAGCCTCTGCTGGCGCACCCTCAGTTCCCGTCCTTCGCCCAGGTCGTACCGCGTCCGGCGCTCCAACAGCCCTGCCGACAGGTGCAGGATCTGACGGTGGTCGAGCACGGCCGCGGTGTCGGGGGTGAGCCATGGCCCGTCGGAGAGGCGGAAGCGCAGGGGGAGCCAGTTCGGAACGTTGACCATGTCCTCGTTCTCGACCTGGCGTCCCGCGACCTCGGAGGTGAGCCGGTTGTAGCAGCCGGCCACATACGTGCCCGGGTAATGCACCTCGTCGGCGGCGCACTCCGGCAGCGTGCCACGGGTGGCGAAATAGCCGTTGCCCAGGGTGCACAGCGACTCCCGCAGGCGCTCGTCGGCAGGTTCGTAGCCCTCGTACTCCCAGCTCCAGCCCGTCACTTCGGCGCTCCTCCCCCACATAGTTCTCCCAGGTCTCGTACGACGATGTCGGCGCCGTGCCGCAGCAGCCGCGCCCCGGTGTCCTCACCGGCGGTCCGGTCCACGCCGATCACCAGGGCGAACCCGCCGCGCCGGCCCGCCTCCACGCCCGCGAGGGCGTCCTCGACGACGGCGGCGCGGTCGGCGGGGACGCCGAGCCGGCGGACCGCTTCCAGGAACAGGTCGGGCTGCGGCTTGCCCGCCAGGCCCAGTTGGGCCGCCTCGCCGCCGTCCATGAGGACGTCGAACAGGTCGAGTGCCCCGGCCCGGGCCAGCAGTTCACCTGCGTGGCGGGACGCGGAGGCCGCCGCTCGGGGTACCCCCGCCCGGCGCAGGGCATGCACCAGCCGGATGGTCCCCGGATAGGCGTCGACGCCGTGCTCGCGCAGCCGCTGCACGAACAGGCGCTCCTTGTCCGCGGCGACGGCACGCACCGTCTCATCCGACGGCTCGATGCCGCGTGCGGCCAGGAACGCGGCGGCGCCGTCGAGGCGGGACTTGCCGTCGACGTGGCGCAGATAGTCGTCCCGAACGTCGAACGGGCGGCGCTGTTCGGGGTCTTCGGGCGGGTGGGCGCGCAGGTAGGCGTCGAAGGCCGCTTTCCAGGCCGCGGCGTGCACCCGGGCCGAATCGGTGATCACTCCGTCGGTGTCGAAGACGACGGCCCGCACGTCCCGCAGCACCGGTGCGAGCGCTTCGCGGGACGCCCCAGGGGCGAGTGGGCGGTGCACGGTCATCCCCGCTGCGGCACGATCGCCACCGGGCACGCCGCGTGGTGCAGCAGCGTGTGCCCTACGCGGCCGAGCTGGAGCCCGAGATGGCCGGACCGGTGCCGCGCCCCGACAATCACCAGATCCGCGGCGGCCGACAGGTGCAACAGCGCCTTGCGGGCCGGTCCTTCCACGGTGTGACGGCGAACCCGTACCCCGGGGTTGTCCGCCATCGGGTCGTGGAGCAAGGCATCGAGCACGGCGGACGCCTGCTGCTCGTGGTGGTGCGCCGGATCCCCGGCCAGCAGAGGGTGAGCGGCGGTCTCGTGCGCGGGGCAGCGCCAGGCACGTACGACATCGAGGGTGCACCTGCGCGCCTCGGCCTCGCGGAACGCGAACCGCACCGCCTCGCCGCCGGTCGCGGACTCGCCCGCGCCGAGCAGGATCCGCTCGTGGCTGCCCGCCAGGCCGGCTTTGTCGCCGCGCACCACGATCACCGGGCAGTGGGCACGGGACGCCACGGCCAGCGAGACCGAGCCGAGGAGCAGGCCCGTCAGCTCACCGCGGCCACGCGATCCCGTCACCAGGGCGGAGGCATTGTGGCCCTCGAGCAGAAGGGCGGACGCCGCGTCCTCGGGCACCACCTCGGTGGAGACCTTCACCTCGGGATTGCGCCGCCGGGCACGCTCCGCAGCGGAACCGACGATGTTGTCCGCCAGCACCTCCTCGGACGAGTGTTCAGCAGCGCTCCCGGACGGGGCGGCCCCTTCGTAACGCTCCCACAGGGAGGCGTACACCAGTCGCAACGGCAGTCCGTGCCGGGCCGCTTCGTCGACCGCCCAGTCAACTGCGACGAGGCTCGAATCCGATCCGTCGACACCTACGATCAGGGGCAGCTCCATGTCCCTCACCGCCTTTCGTCGGGCTGCGCAGACGTGCTGCAGCAACGGGTTCCACCCACCGTGACATCCACGCCCGGGTGGTGGGAGGGGCGGTTCGTCCACGGCTTGGGCCATTCGGCCCCTGTGCCAGCCCTGTCCCGCGGCCCCGTCCGGGACGACGCGTAGTGCCACCTGATGCCGAATTGCAAAATTTCGCAATTGGTTAGATGCTGTGTTGGCTGTGTTCGCAGGTAGCCGCCCACACGGCCTTCGATTGCCCCGGGTGGGGCTCTGTCGGGAAAGTCGAGAAGCCGTGTCCGTTCCGCTGTACCAGGCCAAGGCCGAGTTCTTCCGGATGCTGGGGCACCCCGTACGGATAAGGGTGCTGGAGCTCCTGCAGGACGGACCGATGCCGGTACGGGAGCTGCGGGCCCGGATCGAGGTGGAACCCTCCAGCCTGTCGCAGCAGCTGGCGGTGTTGCGTCGGTCGGGCATCGTCAGCTCCAGGCGCGAGGGCTCGACAGTGGTGTACGCGCTCGCCAGCGGGGACGTCGCCGACCTGATGAAGGCCGCACGCCGGATCCTGACCGAGATGCTGGCCGGGCGGAACGAGCTGCTGGCCGAGCTGCGGGATGCCGAGGTGACTCCGCGATGAGGAACTCGTTCGCCCGGGTCGGGGCCCGGCTCACCGCGCTGCTGCCCGGGCGTGCCGATCTGACGGAGATGCGCCGGGACCCGCGCCGGGACCTGCTGGCCGGGCTCACGGTGGCGATCGTCGCACTACCGCTCGCGCTGGGGTTCGGTGTCTCCTCCGGGCTCGGCGCCGAGGCCGGGCTGGCGACCGCGGTCATCGCCGGTGCGCTGGCCGCGGTGTTCGGCGGTTCGAATCTGCAGGTGTCGGGGCCGACCGGCGCGATGACGGTGGTGCTGGTGCCGATCGTCGCGGAACACGGGCCGTCCGGGGTTCTGGCCGTGGGGCTGATGGCAGGCGTGATACTCGTCGCGCTCGCCCTGCTCAGAGCCGGGAAGTACATGCAGTACGTGCCTGCCCCGGTCGTCGAGGGCTTCACGCTCGGCATCGCCTGCGTGATCGGTCTGCAGCAGATCCCGAATGTCCTGGGGGTGCCCAAGCCGGAAGGCGACCGCGTCCTCGTGGTGACCTGGCGCGCCCTCGAGGAGTTCGCGAAGCACCCGAACTGGACCGCCGTCTCTTTCGCCCTGGCGGTCGCCGCCGTGATGCTGATGGGCGTCCGCCTGCGGCCCACGATCCCCTTCTCCATCCTCGCGGTGATCGCGGCCACCGTCGTTGCGCAGGTGGCCGGCCTGGACGCCGCGCAGCCGATCGGCGAGCTGCCGTCAGGACTGCCCTCGCCGTCTCTCTCCTTCCTGGACCCGGGCGCACTCGGCTCCCTGTTCGCCCCGGCGGTCGCGGTGGCGGCGCTGGCAGCCCTGGAGTCACTGTTGTCGGCCTCGGTCGCCGACGGCATGACGGTCGGCCAGAAGCACGACCCGGAGCGCGAGTTGTTCGGGCAGGGTCTGGCCAACATCGCGGCCCCGCTGTTCGGCGGCGTGCCCGCGACCGGCGCGATCGCGCGGACGGCGGTCAACGTCCGTACGGGCGCCGGCTCCCGGCTGTCGTCTCTCACCCACGCGGCGGTCCTCGCCGTGATCGTCTTCGCCGCCGCGCCCCTGGTCTCCAGGATCCCGCTCGCCGCGCTGGCGGGCGTCCTGCTGGCCACGGCGATCCGCATGGTCGAGGTCGGCTCGCTCCGGGCGATGGCGAAGGCCACCCGTTCCGACGCGCTGATCCTGGTGCTGACCGCCGTCGCGACCCTCGCGCTCGACCTCGTGTACGCGGTGATCATCGGCCTGGTGGTCGCGGGTGCACTGGCCCTGCGTGCGGTAGCCATGCAGGCCCGCCTGGACCAGGTCCCCCTCGACCGGGGCGACCACAGCGCCGAGGAGCATGCGCTGCTGGCCGAGCACATCGTGGCCTACCGCATCGACGGGCCCTTGTTCTTCGCCGCCGCCCATCGCTTCCTTCTCGAACTGGCCGAGGTCGCCGACGTACGCGTCGTCATCCTGCGGATGTCCCGGGTGTCCACCATCGACGCCACCGGCGCCCTCGTCCTCAAGGACGCGGTGGAGAAGCTCCACCGGCGCGGCATCGTCGTCATGACCTCTGGGATCCGCGCCGGTCAGCGCCAGGTCCTGGACTCGGTCGGCGCGCTGGAACTGCTGCGCCTGGAGGGGCGTGAGTACGCCACCACCCCCGAGGCGATCCAGAGCGCCCGTACTCACCTGGAGTGCGCCGGCGTCATGCCGGCCCTCCCCGCCCAGACGTCCCGGCCCCTCAACGAGGAAACGGAGGAACCCGTCGGATGAGTGCTCCGCCGAGTACTCCGCCAAGAGCATCTGGATCGCCCTCCCTTCTGACCGAACAGGCTGATCGCGCAAGGAAGTTGACGCCCATGACCATCGAATGGCGCTACACCGTCGAGCAGAACCTCGGCATCCTGTCCGTCTCCGGATACCTGGGTCTGGACGCCGTTCGCCGCTTCGCGGGTGCCGTCGGCTGGGTGGTGGGACGCGGGACCGGCCCGGTCGTCGTCGACCTGACCGGACTGCGCAGCTGGTCGGCCGAGGGCCGGTTGGCGATCACCGAGGCCGCGCGCCGTCTCGCCGAAGCGGGCCGCAGCCTGGAGCTGGCCGCGATCCCCGCCGACGGATCCCTGGCCCCCGTCGGTGACTGCCCGCCCATCCCCGTGCACGCCGACCTGTCCGACGCGCTCGCGGCACACAGGGCACGAGCGGCCGCCTCGGCGGACAGCGGTCCCCGCCCCGGGCACGCAGCTCACAGATGAGACCACCGGCCCCCAACAGATCCTCCAGCGCGGGCGGCAGACTGTCGTCCGGTCCCCAGATTCGGCGCAGCCGCTGCCGCGCGCGAGGATGGGCCGCATGTGTGTGACGAGCGAAGCGAGATGGGGGTCCCCCCGCCCGAAGAGTGGGGGAGGGTGGATGCGATGCGCCGAGGACCGGCCCATACGGCCGTACTGCTCCGCCGGGGAGAGGGCGGCACGATGACGACCCCGCTGTACCAACTGAAGGCCGAGTTCTTCAAGACGCTGGGCCATCCCGCACGCATCCGGGTGTTGGAGCTGCTGAGCGAGCGCGAGCACGCCGTGGCGGAGATGCTGCCCGAGGTGGGCATCGAGCCGGCCCACCTGTCGCAGCAGCTCGCGGTGCTGCGGCGGGCGAACCTGGTGGTGACCCGCAAGGAGGGCTCGACCGTGTACTACTCGCTGACCAGCCCGCACATCGCCGAGTTGCTCCGGGTCGCCCGCACCATCCTGTCCGGCGTGCTCGCCGGCCAGGCCGAACTGCTCGCCGACCTTCAGGCCGCCCAGACGCAGCCGAAACCGCCGTCGTAACGCCGGCCCTCAATCGGCGGCCAACTCCCGAGAGCCGAGGGCGATGTCCACGATCATGTCCTCCTGCCCGCCGACCAGGCCGCCCCGGCGGCCGACCTCCAGCAGGAGCGCGCGGGCGTCGACCCCGTAGCGTTCGGCGGCGAGCTCCGCGTGGCGCCTCCAGCAATGCGGTCGATCTCGGTTTGAAGCCTTGGACGGCCGTTGCGCGCGGGCGGGCGCAGTCATTGCCGGTGAGGCACGGTGATGCCTCTTGCGCTACGGCAGGGGCTTGTCGAGTACAACGCCGCTGGCCGCCCCATGAGTCACGGGTCGATTTCAATCCTGGTCGAGGGTCCGGCGGTCGGCGCGACGGTCTTGACGGCGAGACTCAGGGCGTGTTCTCTGTTGCGCCAACAGAGAAACATCTCTCATTGCGCAACACCGTGCCACCGAGTGCCTGCGGTGCCGCCGCCCCGTCCCCCGTCATCCATGTCCTGAGCACTGCGTCGCCGCAGCACCAGGCAGTCCGACCCGACCATGCCCGAGCCCAACGACAGAAGGAAAGAGAGCATGGCTGCACCCCAGATGGCGAAATCACCAAGTGACACCTCGGATCAAGAAAAACCGGGGGGCCGCTCCCCCTTCTTGGCGACGATCGCACCCGGTGTCTTCTGGCCGTCCACGATCATCATCGTTGCCTTCGTGCTCTACGCCACGATCTTCAAGGACTCCGCACAGGACGTCATCAGTACGGTGCAGGAGGAGATCATCAGTGGTCTCGGTTGGTACTACACCGCCCTCGTCTCACTCTTTGTGATCTTTGCCCTGTGGGTCGGTATCGGCCGCTTCGGAGACATCAAGCTCGGGAAGGACGACGAGCGACCCGAGTTCGGCATGGGCTCATGGCTGTCGATGCTGTTCGCCGCGGGTATGGGTATCGGGCTGGTCTTCTGGGGTGTCGCCGAGCCGCTGAACCACTTCGTCTCCCCGAGGCCGGGCGTCGGTGAGGGCGCGGCCCAGCGGAGCGAGTTCGCCATGGTCCAGACGTTCCTGCACTGGGGTATCCACCCCTGGGCCATCTACGTCGTGGTCGGTCTCGCCGTCGCCTACGCCGTGCACCGCAAGGGCCGCCCCATCTCGATCCGCTGGGCTCTGGAGCCGCTCTTCGGCGAAAGGATCAAGGGCGCATGGGGCGACGCCATCGACACCGTCGCCGTCGTCGGGACCGTCTTCGGCGTGGCCACCTCGCTCGGCTTCGGCGTCCTGCAGATCTCGGCGGGGCTCGGCCTCCAGGGTTGGGTGACCGACCCCGGCACGCCCCTGCGGGTCGTCCTCATCATCGGCATCACCCTGCTCGCCACCATCTCCGTGGTCACGGGCGTCGGCAAGGGCATCAAGTGGCTGTCGAACATCAATATGGGCCTGGCCGGCGCGTTGATGGTGTTCGTGCTCGTCGCGGGCCCGACCCTGTTCATCCTCAACGGCTTCGTCGAGGACATCGGCGCGTATCTGCAGAACCTCCTCGCGCTGAGCTTCGACACCGGCGCCAGCCAGGGCGCCGAGGGCACCGCATGGGTCAGCGGCTGGACGGTCTTCTACTGGGGCTGGTGGATTTCCTGGGCTCCGTTCGTCGGCGTCTTCATCGCCCGCATCTCCCGCGGACGGACCGTCCGTGAGTTCGTGACGGGTGTGCTGCTGGTACCGACTCTGCTGACCTTCGTCTGGTTCGCCATCTTCGGCGGCTCGGCAATCCACCGCGAGACGGTCGGTGACGGTGGACTGGTGGGCGAGGACGGCACGGTGGGTACGGACAGCGCGCTCTTCCAGTTGCTCGACACCCTGCCTGGCGGCGCGTTCGTCGCCGGGATGGCGCTCCTGCTGATCGTGCTGTTCTTCGTCACCTCCTCCGACTCCGGCAGCTATGTGGTCGACGTGCTGGCCTCCGGCGGCGACCCCGAGCCGCCGACCTGGAGCCGCGTGTTCTGGTGCGCCGCCGAGGGGGCCGTGGCCATCGCGCTGCTCATCGCCAGCGGCACGGGAACTTCGTCGCTGTCCACGCTGCAGACGGCGGCGATCGTCACGGCACTGCCCTTCAGCCTGGTGATGATCGGGATGTGCCTCGCCACGGCCAAGTCCTTCCGCCGAGAACACCACGCCTATCTCGCCGCCCAACGGAAGAAACAGGAGGAGCGGCTCGTCGACCAGGCCGTCACGGCGATCGAGGAGGGCCTGGAGAACGGGACTTCGTCGAACGGGGCCAAGGACAGCGCGGTAGAGGCGCGCACCACGTAGTCGGGCACCCATGCGCCGCGCGCCCCGGCATCGACCGGGCAGTTCACCGAACCGGGCCGGGACGCGCGGCGGGCACGATGACCATGTGGCTCCTCCCCACGAGAAGGCATTTCGGGTATGGGTCAACACCGGGCAGACGTCCTGCCCCGCCTGCCTCCGCTGTCCCGGTTCGGTGAACTCGTCGCCACTGACCTACGGGATGTCACCAGCGACCCCGCTGCCCTGGACTCGACCGGGTTCTGGGCGGTGGTCGCGGACTTCGAGGGCCGGTTGGTCTGTGCCCGCTTCGGGGACGTACGGCACGAACCCGTCCCCGCTCCCCGGCCCGGCGCCTGGCACGGCCCCGCCGTCGGTGACTGGACCTCCTCGCTCGACCGCGCCGCCTACACCGCGGGAGTACGGCGGATCCGCGAGCGCATCGCGGTGGGCGAGGTCTACCAGGCGAACCTCTGCCGCGTACTGTCCGCTCCGCTGCCCGAGCCCGAGGGACTGCCTGCCGACGTGGACGCGCTGACCGCTCTGCTGGCCCGGGGTAACCCGGCTCCGTACGCGGGCACGGTACGGCTGCCCGCCCACGGCGTTGAGGTGGCCACCGCCTCGCCCGAGCTGTTCCTGCGCCGCGCCGGGCGGATCGTGGAGTCCGGGCCGATCAAGGGCACCGGTCGGACGGCGGCGGACCTGTTGGCGAAGGACCGGGCCGAGAACGTGATGATCGTGGACCTGGTCCGCAACGACCTGGGCCGTGTCTGTGCCACGGGCTCGGTGACCGTGCCCGCGCTGTGCGCGGTCGAACAGCACCCCGGCCTGGTGCACCTGGTCTCCACCGTGCGCGGCGAGCTCGCCGAGGGCGCGGGCTGGCCGGAACTGCTGGCGGCCACCTTCCCGCCCGGCTCCGTGACCGGCGCCCCCAAGTCCAGCGCGCTGCGGATCATCGAGGCGCTGGAAACCACACTCCGCGGCCCGTACTGCGGCGGCGTCGGCTGGGTCGACGCCGACCGCGGCACCGGCGAACTGGCCGTCGGCATCCGCACCTTCTGGATCGAGCGGACCGCGACCGGCCCTGTGCTGCGCTTCGGCACCGGCGCGGGCATCACCTGGGGCTCGGCTCCCGAGCGCGAGTGGGACGAGACCGAGCTGAAGGCGTCCCGGCTGCTCGCGGTGGCGTGCGCAACCGACGTCAGCGGTGAGCCGGTCCTCCCGGGGTAGACCGGCATTGAGCCGGCTTCGGACGCGCCCGGGTCGGCTTGCCGGCAGCCTCGGACTCCAGAACGCCGCAGCGGCCACCGAAAGTGTGCACCCGTACGCGGCCCCGATGACGGTATGCGCAGCGAGGTTGTCGGCGTCGGCCGGGGTGGTGACCGCGCAGGCGAGAGCGGCGGGACGGCTGCCGGCACAGAGCCTCGCTTGATCGTAACGCCGACCGGCACACCGTACGGCCGGTCTCTGGGGCTGGATGGACTGCGCATTCGCGACGGCTACCCAGCCCGGTTCCTCAGGTATGGGGCAAGCCCCGTCAGCGGGCGGGGATCGCCCCGAGCTTGTCCTGCACCCAGGTGTGGAAGGCGCCGATATGGTGCTCGCTGGGGACGAGGACGCCGCCTTTGGCGTAGGCGCGGGAGCTCATCCCGGGCTGTGTGCGCTCACAGGCGTCGAAGTCCTGCTGGTTGACGCGGTGGAAGAGCTCCACTGACCGGCTGACGTCCTTGCCGCTCTCGACGACGTGCGGGAGATAGAGCCAGTCGCACTCGACGACCGTGCGGTCCACGGCCATCGGGTACATGCGATGGAAGATGACGTGATCGGGAACCAGGTTGATGAAGACCTGCGGCGTGACCGTGATCGCGTAATAGCGGCGGTCCTGGTCCTCGGAGACGCCCGGAATGCGGTCCAGACCCTCGCTGCCGTCGACAGTGAAACCCTGGATCTCCCCACCGAACTCGGCCCCGTGACCGACGTAGTACTGCGCCGCGAAGCCGTCGGCGAACTCGGGCAGCACCTCGGTCAGCTCCGGGTGGATCGTGGCGCAGTGGTAGCACTCCATGAAGTTCTCGATAATGAGCTTCCAGTTCGCATTCACGTCGTAGGTCATCCGTCGGCCCACCTCGAGGTTGCCGATGTCGTAGCGCTCGATCGCCTCGGCGGTGCCCAGGCGCTCGGTCACCGCGCCCATCACGTCTTCCTCGAAGGACGGCGGAGTGTCCGCCAGGCACACCCACACGTACCCGAGCCACTCCCGGACATGGACGTTGATCAAGCCGTATTCAATCCGGTCGATGTCCGGCATCGACGTCAGGTTGGGCGCGGCCACCAGCTTTCCGTCGAGGCCGTAGGTCCAGGCGTGGTACGGGCACTGGAATGCGCGCTTGACCTCGCCGGACTCCGCGGTGCACAGCTTGGCCCCGCGGTGCCGGCAGATGTTCAGGAACGCCCTGATCGAACCGTCTCTCGAACGAGAGATCAGCACGCTCTCCCGTCCGACCTGGCAGGTGCGGAACTGGCCTGGCTTGGCCAGCTCCGAGGCGCGGGCCGCGCAGAACCACATGGACTCGACAATGCGCTCCTGCTCCAGGGCGAAGACCTCGGGGTCCGTGTAGTGGTCGCCGGGCAGCGTGGCGACCAGGCTGGACGGCAGGTTGGTCGACGGCAGGTTGGTCGACGGCAGGTTGGTGATGGTCATCGTGTCACCTTCGGGAATGTCAGACGCGTACGCGGCGGGGGTCGAAGAGGGCGATGGGGTGGTCGGTGCTGCCTTCGGTGGCCAGGTCGGCGAGGATCTCGCCGATCACCGGCACGAACTTGAACCCGTGTCCGGAGAATCCGCAGGCGACGGTGGTGCGCGGATGCTCGGGATGCCGGGACAGGACGAAGTGTTCGTCCGGAGTACTGGCGTACATGCAGGCCGCGCCCTTGAGGAAACGGCCGGGAAGGGCCGGGATGCGCGGACGCAGGTACTCGGCCATGGCCTCGATCTCCTCCGGGTGGATCCGGCGGTCGAGGGTGTCGGGGTCGCTGGGGAGGCCCTTGCGGAAGAAGGCGACCTTGGCTCCGCCCTCCGGGCCGTCGAGGGAGGGGAAGCCGTAGATCTGGGTGCCGTCCGGGTCCTCCCAGATGTAGACGGGGTACCGGTCGGCGGTGAACGGACCGGTGCCGCCCTCGGGCTGGAACCAGTACATGACCTGGCGTTCCACCGTCACGCTGACGCCGAGGTCGGACAGCAGGCTCGGCGCCCAGGCACCCGGGGCGAAGATGAGCCGGTCGGCGGTGTGGACGCCTCGGTCGGTGACCACCCAGGCCTTGCTGCCGGGGCCGTCGTCCTCCCATCCGAGCACGCGTTCCTCGAAGTGCAGCTCGGCGCCGTGGGCACGGGCCAGGTCCAGGTGAGCTCTGACGGTGGCCTCCGGCCGGGCCACGCCGGCCCTGTGCTCGTAGACGGCGATGTCCTCGGCGGCCGGGGTGAAGGTGGGGAAACGGCGCCGGATGTCGGCGGCATCCAGGATCTCGTGGTCCAGGCCCCACTGCCGGGCGCTGTTCAGGGTTCCGGCGACGGCCAGGCTCTCCTCGCGCCCGATCATCAGGCCGCCGGTCTCGGTGAAGACTTCGCGGCCGGAGTCGGTGGCCAGCTTCTGCCACAGTTCGTGCGCGCGGAGCAGCAGCGGCACATAGGCGGGGTCCTCGAAATAGGCCTGCCGGTAGATGCGTGAACCGCCGTGGCTGGAGCCGAGGTTGTGGGCCGGGCCGAAGCGTTCCAGGCCCAGTACGCGGTGGCCTCGGGTGGCGAGGTGGTAGGCGGCTGCGCTGCCCATCCCGCCCAGGCCCACGACGATCACATCGTATGAAGAGGGCATATGTCCGTCTCCTGAGGTCATGTTGAGAATGCGCAAGTTCGCGGTCTCGCCGGTTTCCCGGGCTTCCGCGGCCGGATCAGCGCCGGATGCGCTACGCCGACCGGCGGGCCATCGGCGTGCACGGACTCCCGGGAGGTTCGATCCACGCGGTCACAGGACCACCACCGAGCGCAGGACCTCACTGCGGTGCATCTTGTCGAACGCCGCCTCCCCGTCGCCCAAGGCGATCCTCTCGCTGACGAAGCCCGCCAGGTCGAAGCGGCCTTGCAGGCAGAGGTCGATGAGGGCGGGGAAGTCCCGGGAAGGCAGGCAGTCGCCGTACCGGGAGGACTTCAGCGACCCGCCCCGGCCGAAGACGTCCAGCAGGAGCAGGTCGACGGTCATGTCCGGGGTGGGGAAGGACACCGACCAGGACGACGGTGCCGGCCAGGTCGCGGACATGGAAGGCCTGCTTGTACGTCTCCGGGCGACCCACCGCGTCCACGACGACGTCGGCACCGAAGCCACCGGTGAGGGCGCGGACGGCCTCGCCGGCGTCGCCCACCGCGACGACGCCGGCGGCCTCGTGACCGAGCAGGAAGGGGAACTCGTCGTTGATGCCGCCGTCCCGGTAGTGCAGGTCGGTATGGCAGACACCGCAGGCCTGTACCTGCACCAGCGCCTCACCGGGGCCGGGGTCCGGCACCAGGATGGTCTCCACCGAGACGGGGACGCCCTGTTTCCGGGCGACGACGGCGCGTACTTCGTGTGTCACTGTCGAGCTCCTCGCGGGTTCCCGTACGACCGACAGGTGCGGTGCCGGGCCGCCTCACACCAGCAGACGTTGCACATGACGCACTCCTGTGCGCTATGAGAAACACTCCTTCCTCCGGAGGAGCGGTGTCAAGGGGTGGGTCACACCCCAGCAGCACGTTCCAGCCGGACCACGACAGACTTGGACGTCGGGGTGTTGCTGATGGCCGCCGTGGAGTCCAGGGGCACCAGGACGTTGGTCTCCGGGAAGTACGCCGCACAGCAGCCGCGGGGCGTCGGGAAGGCGACGGTGCGGAAGGCCGGTGCCCGGCGCTCCACCCCGTCCTCGTACTCACTGACGATGTCCACGAGGTCGCCGTCGGCCAGCCCCCGGGCGGCGAGGTCGTCCTCGTGCACGAACAGCACGCGACGTCCCTGGTGGATGCCGCGATAGCGGTCGTCCAGTCCGTAGATGGTGGTGTTGTACTGGTCGTGCGAACGCAGCGTCTGCAGCAGCAGCCGGCCATCCGGTACGCGCAGGATGTCCAGCGGGTTCACGGTGAAGTTGGCCCGGCCGGTGGCGGTGGTGAAGCGGCGCTCGTCGCGGGGCGGGTGGGGCAGGGTGAAGCCGCCGGGTCGGCGCACTCGTTCGTTGAAGTCCTCAAAGCCGGGGATCACCCGTGCGATGCGGTCGCGGATGCGGTCGTAGTCGGCCTCGAACTCCCGCCAGGACACCTGCGGTTCGCGGGCCCCGAGGGCGGCCCGGGCCATCCCGCAGATGATCGCCACCTCGCTGCGGAGGTGATCGGAGGCCGGGGTGAGCCGTCCCCGCGAGAGGTGCACCATGCCCATGGAGTCCTCCACCGTCACCAGTTGGGGCCCCGCGGGCCGCAGATCGGCCTCGGTGCGGCCCAGGCAGGGCAGGATGAGCGCCTGTTCCCCGGTGACCGCGTGGGACCGGTTGAGCTTGGTGGAGATCTGCACGGTGATCCGGCAGCCGCGCAGCGCCTGCTCGGTCACCTCGGTGTCGGGGGCGGCGGCGACGAAGTTGCCGCCCAGCCCCACGAAGACCTTCACCCTGCCGTCACGCATGGCGCGGATCGTCTCGACCGCGTCGTGCCCGTGGCGGCTTGGCGGTTCGAAACCGAATTCGGTGCCGAGGGCGTCGAGGAAGTCCTCGCCGGGCTTCTCGTAGATGCCCATGGTCCGGTCGCCCTGCACATTGGAGTGGCCGCGCACCGGGCACAGCCCGGCGCCGGGACGGCCGATGTTGCCGCGCAGGAGGAGGAAGTTGACGACATCGCGGATGGTCGGGACGGAGTGGCGGTGCTGCGTGAGGCCCATCGCCCAGCAGACGACGACCTTCTCGGCGGCGAGCACCTCCCGGAACGCGACCCCGATCTCGTCCTCGGACAGCCCGGTGGCCTCCAGGACGTCCTCCCAGGAGGTCTTGCGGGCGTGCTCGGCGAAAGCCTCGAAGCCGTGGGTGTGCGAGGTGATGAAGGAGGTGTCGAGGACGGTGCCGGGTGTGTCGTCCTCCGCTTCCAGCAGCAGCCGGTTGAAGGCCTGGAACAGGGCCTGATCGCCGCCCAGCCTGACCTGCAGGAAGAGGTCGGCCAGCTGGGTGCCGCCGCCGACGATGCCGGACGGCCGCTGGGGGTTCTTGAACCGGAGCAGGCCGGCCTCGGGCAGCGGGTTGACCGCGATGACGCGGGCGCCGCGCTGCTTGGCCCGCTCCAGGGCGGAGAGCATCCGCGGGTGGTTGGTGCCGGGGTTCTGGCCGACCACGAGGATCAGGTCCGCCGCGTGGAGGTCCTCCAGGCTGACGCTGCCCTTGCCGATGCCGATCGTCTCGACCAGGGCCGAACCGCTGGACTCGTGGCACATGTTGGAGCAGTCCGGCAGGTTGTTGGTGCCCAGCATCCGGACGAACAGCTGATAGAGGAAGGCTGCCTCGTTACTCGCCCGGCCGGAGGTATAGAAGGCGGCCTGGTCGGCGTGGTCGAGGGCGGCGAGCTCCCGGGCGACCACGGCGAACGCGTCCTCCCAGGAGATCGGGCGGTAGTGGTCACTGCCCGCCGGACGGTACATGGGGTGGGTGAGGCGTCCCTGCTGTCCGAGCCAGTAGTCGCTGCGGCCGGCGAGTTCCTCCAGGCTGTGCTCGGCGAAGAACTCCGGGGTCACCCGGCGCAGAGTGGCCTCCTCCGCCACGGCTTTGGCCCCGTTCTCGCAGAACTCCGCACGGTGCCGGTGTTCCGGTTCGGGCCAGGCGCAGCCCGGACAGTCGAAGCCGTCCTTCTGGTTGACCTGGAGGAGGGTGAGCAGGCCACGGCGGGCGCCCATCTGGGTGCCGGCGTGGCGCAGCGAGGAGGTGACCGCCGGAATCCCGGCGGCGTAGTCCTTCGGTGGACCCACCCGCAGTCGGGCGTCGCCAGGGTCCTCAGCAGGGGCCTTGCGGGTCATGTATGGCGCTCCGCGGTGTGTGGGAATCGGTGAAAGCCGTCCCGCCGCTGGGATTCACGGACCACGCCGCATCTGGCGTCGCTGCCCGGGCGGCGGTGGCGCGGCCACGCGGCGGCTTTGTTGCTTATTACGCTGATCATTTCTCAATGCACAACATGACCTAGGAAGCCCGCCCGGCGGACTTCTGTCAAGACACACCCTTGACCGGACACCCTCACCCTTGGACCATGTTGCGTATTGCTCGCCTTGTTGCTCATTACGCACCACTGGAGTGATGTCATGTCACCTCGCCCCGACCCCGGCCGCGAGTTCGTCCTCACCCTCTCCTGCCCCGACCAGGCCGGCCTGGTCCACGCCGTCAGCGGCTTCCTTGTCGACCACTCCGGGAACATCCTGGAAAGCCAGCAGTTCGACGACCGACTGCAGGGCCGCTTCTTCATGCGCGTCCACTTCGACGTCTCCGACCCCGAGACCTCACTGGAGCGCCTGCGCACCGATTTCGCCCCGGTGGCCGAGGCGTACCGGATCGAATGGCGGCTGTGGGACGCGGCCGCGCCCACGCGCACCGTGATCATGGTCTCCAAGTACGGCCACTGCCTGAACGACCTGCTGTTCCGTAAGAGCACCGGCGCCCTCAACATCGAGGTGGCGGCGATCGTCTCCAACCACCGGGACTTCGAGCCGCTCGCCCACAGCCACGGCATCCCCTTCCACCACATCCCCGTCACACCGCAGACCAAGGCTGAGGCGGAGGCGGAACTGCTGGATCTGGTACAGCGGTTCGAGATCGACCTCGTCGTCCTCGCCCGCTATATGCAGATCCTCTCGGACGACCTGTGCAAACGCCTCGAGGGCCGGGCCATCAACATCCACCACTCCTTCCTCCCCAGCTTCAAGGGAGCCCGCCCCTACCTCCAGGCCCACCAACGAGGAGTCAAGCTGGTCGGGGCCACCGCCCACTACGTCACCCCCGACCTGGACGAAGGGCCCATCATCGAGCAGGACGTCGTCCGCGTGGACCACTCGCACGACCCCGACGAGCTGGTCACCATGGGCCGGGACGTCGAGGCCCGGGTACTTGCGCGGGCCGTGCAGTGGCACAGCGAGAGCCGCATCCTGCTCAACGGCCACCACACCGTGGTCTTCCGCTGAGGAGCCGGGGTGCATCGCCCGGCACAATCCGCACCTCTTCAGCCGGCTCCGCCGCACGATCCCCCGCTGTCGAAGCCGCCGCCGACAACTCCCCCGCCGAGGCGTACGGCGCACCCTGCGCCCCAACACTAGGAAGCCGCAGATGACCGTTCTGAACCAGCCCCTGCACGAGCTCGACCCCGAGGTCGCCGCCGCGGTCGACGCCGAGCTGAACCGTCAGCAGTCCACCCTGGAGATGATCGCCTCGGAGAACTTCGCTCCGGTCGCTGTCATGGAGGCCCAGGGCTCGGTCCTCACCAACAAGTACGCCGAGGGCTACCCGGGCCGCCGCTACTACGGCGGCTGCGAGCACGTCGACATCACCGAGCAGATCGCGATCGACCGGCTCAAGGAGCTGTTCAACGCCGAGTACGCCAACGTCCAGCCGCACTCCGGCGCCTCCGCCAACCAGGCCGCGCTCTTCGCGCTGGCCCAGCCCGGCGACACCGTCCTCGGCCTGGACCTGGCCCACGGCGGCCACCTCACCCACGGTATGCGGCTGAACTTCTCCGGCAAGCAGTTCAACGTGGTCGCCTACCACGTGGACGCCGCCACCGGCCTGGTCGACATGGCCGAGCTGGAGCGGCTGGCCAAGGAACACCGCCCGAAGGTGATCATCGCGGGCTGGTCGGCGTACCCACGGCAGCTGGACTTCGCCGAGTTCCGCCGGATCGCCGACGAGGTCGAGGCGTACCTGTGGGTCGACATGGCGCACTTCGCGGGCCTGGTCGCCGCGGGCCTGCACCCGAACCCGGTCCAGTACGCGGACGTGGTCACCTCCACCACCCACAAGACGCTGGGCGGCCCGCGCGGCGGCTTCATCCTGGCCAGGAAGAACTTCGCCAAGAAGCTGAACTCCTCGGTCTTCCCCGGCTTCCAGGGCGGCCCACTGGAGCACGTGATCGCGGCCAAGGCGGTCTCCTTCAAGGTCGCCGCCTCCGAGGACTTCAAGGAGCGTCAGCGCCGTACGGTCGAGGGCGCGAGGATCCTCGCGGAGCGGCTCACCGCACCGGACGCCCGCGAGGCCGGCGTCAACGTGCTGTCGGGCGGCACGGACGTGCACCTGATCCTGGTCGACCTGCGCGAGAGCGAGCTGGACGGGCAGCAGGCCGAGGACCGCCTCCACGAGGTCGGCATTACGGTCAACCGCAACGCCGTCCCGAACGACCCGCGCCCGCCGATGGTCACCTCGGGCCTGCGCATCGGCACGCCTGCCCTGGCCACCCGCGGCTTCCGGGCCGAGGACTTCGCCGAGGTCGCGGACGTCATCGCGCAGGCGCTCAAGGCGGCTTCTCCCTTCGGGGAGGCCGACGCGGAGGCGCTGAAGGCCAGGGTGTCCGCGCTGGCCGACAAGCACCCGCTGTACCCCGGTCTGAACAAGTAAGTCGCCTGGTGGAGCACCCGGACCCGCTGCCGGTTCGGGTGTACCTCCCCCCCGTATAGAGGAGTCACCGTGGCCATCTCGGTCTTCGACCTGTTCTCGATCGGCATCGGCCCGTCCAGCTCCCACACGGTCGGCCCGATGCGCGCGGCACGCATGTTCGCCGCCCGGCTGAAGGAGGACGGTGTACTCGCCGAGACCACCACGGTCCACGCCGAGTTGTACGGCTCCCTGGGAGCGACCGGCCACGGCCACGGCACCCCGAAGGCTGTCCTGCTCGGCCTGGAGGGCAACGAGCCGCACACCGTCGACGTCCTCCAGGCCGAGCACGAGGTCGAGCGGATCAAGTCGACCGGAAGGCTGCGGCTGTTGGGCGTCGAGATCGGCGATGCTCAGGAGATCCCTTTCTCCTTCGACGACGACCTGATCCTGCACCGCCGCAAGACGCTGCCGTACCACGCGAACGGCATGACGCTCTGGGCGTACGACGCGTC
>NZ_JBIAHS010000027.1:0-121876 GCF_042870755.1 Streptomyces sp. NPDC006365 | reverse complement strand
GCGGGGACGGTGGATGTGACGGTACGGGATGCCGGTCCGGGCCTGACCGCGGAGGAACTCTCCCAGGCGGGCGGGAGGTTCTGGCGTAGCACACGCCACCAGAACGTCCGCGGCACGGGGCTCGGCCTCGCGCTCACCCGCATGGTGGTGGAGGCGGGCGGCGGCGAACTGCTCCTGGCAGCCGCACAGCCGCACGGACTGTCCGCCACCGTACGGCTGCCCGCCGCTCCCGCGCGCCCGGCCGCCGAGCCCTGACGTCAGGGATGTGACTCGCGGTACCAGCGCTCCGCGCCGGGGTGCAGGTCCAGCGGGTATGTGGCGATCGCCGTACGCCGGTCCAGGCGGCGGGCCTCCGGGTGGGCACGGATCAGCCGTGACTGACCGTCGAACAGCAGCCGGGTCAGCCAGTACGCCTCCGCCTCCGGCATGTCCCGCCGCACCACCAGGGCGTTCGGCACGCTGACCGTGGTCACCGCACTCTGCGCCCCGTAGACGACGGCGGGCACGGTGGTCTCCGTGTAGAGCTCACCGTAGGACTCGGTGAGGGCGCCGACCACGTCGCCGAGGTCGACCAGGCGGATCGGTGTGGTCCGGCGCAGCTCCGTGATCGCCGCCGTGGGCAGGCCACCGCTCCAGAAGAAGGCGTCGATCCGCCCGTCGGCCAGGGCGGACGCCGACTCGCGTACATCGAGCCGCTGTCCGGTCACGTCGTCGTCGGCGGAGAGCCCCGCGACGTCCAGGACGCGTTCGGCGACGATCGCGGTGCCCGATCCCTCGGCGCCCACGGAGACCCGCCGCCCGCGCAGCTCCTTCACGCTGCGCACCGGGCTGTCGGCGGCGACCACGAGCTGCACGTAGTTGTCGTACAGCGCGGCCAGCGCCACCACGGGTACACGACCGGTGAAGGGCGCGCGCCCGGCGATGGCGTCCGCGGCGGAGTCGGCGAGCGTGAAGCCCACCCGGGCCTCGCCCGCGCCCACCCGGCGGAGGTTGTCGACACTGCCGCCGGTGTGCAGGACCCGGGCGGAGGTGGCGGGAAGCCGGCGTTCGATGAGATCGGCGTATCCGGCGCCGTACTCCGCGTAGACCCCGCCCCGGTTGCCGGTGGCCACCGTGACCTCGCCCGACGGACGGGGCGGCGCGTCGCTCCCGCCGCATCCCGCGAGCAGGAGGGCCGCCGTGAGGGCGGTGGCGAGCACGTGTGCCAGCCGCATGGAGACCTCCTCGACCTGCGGAGCCGTGCGCCGGGTGCACCGGCTCGGGCGGTAGGGGGCGCGCACCTGTGGTTCGCGCGATCAGCCTAACCACCTGTGCGGTCTCGCTCCTGAGCGGGCGTTCGGCGGGCCGCACCTCAGGCGGAGACCGGCTCGTTTGCCCGTGCCGGGTCCGGTGCGAGCTCGGCGTGGTGGGTCAGCACGGGATCCGGACCGGGGCGGGCATACGGACGGATCCATCCCGCGGACATTCCGGGGGCGAACCTGGTCAGCGGCGACCACGCCCCCTGGACGTGGTCGTACCGGTGGAACCCGCCGCCGATCTGTACCGCGGAGCCTGGCAGCGGGTCCGGGAGGGGGCGGGCCCGGTTCGAGGAGCTGAGGGTGCGGCGCGGCAGGGGGCGTTGCCCCTCACGGGAGCAGCTGGCGAACGAGCGCGTCCGTCGCCCACCGCTCCCAGCGCGCCGGGGACCAGCCGCGACCGGTGACCAGCAGGTCGTAGGTCTCCGGACCGAGAACGGCCAGGGCGATGTCGGCGGCCGAGGAGGCGTCGTGGCCCTCGCGCAGCGCGCCGCCGGTCTTGGCCGTCAGCGCCTCGGCGAAGCGGAGCTGGACCGTATGGCGCTGCGCTCTTCGCCGCCCGCCGCACCGGGCTGCTCCGTGCCGCCGGCCGCCCGGGTATACGGCGGATGCTGACCGGCGCCTTCCGCCGGGTCCACGTCGGGAGCGACGGCTTCGCGATCCGCGTCGACGCCCGGCGCGGTGACCGGCACGCGGCCTGGGCTCTCACCGGACGCGGACAGAGCAGGAACACCGGTCTGGTCGCCGCGTACGTGACCCGTGAACTGCTCACCGGGACTCCGCCGACCGGGGTGCACCACATCGAACAGCTGCTGGGCTTGGCCGGTTTGCCGGAGACGCTGGCGGCCCAGCACGGCGTCGCACTGCACGCCCCGCTTCTCCCGGACCGGAGCCGCGGCCGGTGACCGGCGGCTGGAGCGGCGGCGACTACGCCGCCGTCGGCGATGCCTGGGCCCACGCCGCCGACGACGTGACCGCCACAGCCCTGGCCGAGCTCGGCCCTACCTCGCCCGGACGGGCATGCCGTGTCCTCGACGTGGCCACCGGCACCGGCCCCGCGGTACTGGCAGTGGGAAGCGGCTCCGAAGGACGGCTTCCACGTACTGCGGCGCACCTGTGCCTCGATCATGCCGGAGGCGGGAGAGTCCGCAGTGACCGTGGCGCGGTGGCTCGGGCACTCCTCCCCGGCGATCACCCCCGGTTACTATGCTCACTCCATGCCGGAGGCCGGAAGCAAGGGGTGGACGGCCATTGACGGACCACTGGGGAGGCAGGGAGATCTGCGTGCCGGTCGAAACTCCCCAGATTCGCCCCAGGGTTGACGACGCGCGATTCCCGCTGTCCGGCACCTCGGGGAGTGTCCGTTGAATTGCAAGGTCAAAGAGGTGGGTGGCCTAAGAGAATGATGAGAGAGGTCACTGCGACCCGCTACATAGAACCTCTGCGATCCGGCGGCTCCGTCCCCGGAATCGTCGAGGCCGACGACCTCGGCACCTACGTCGTGAAGTTCACCGGCTCCGCGCAGGGCAGGAAGGCGCTGGTCGCCGAGGTGATCGTGGGTGAGCTGGCCCGTGCGCTGGGGTTGCGGTTCCCCGAGCTGGTCCTGGTGCATTTCGACCCGTCGATCGCCGACGGGGAGCCGCATCAGGAGGTGCGGGACCTGCACAGCGTCAGCGCCGGCATCAACCTCGGCATGGACTTCCTGCCGGGCGCGAAGGACTTCACGCCCGAGGTCGCCGAGACGTTCCGCGTGGACCCGCTGGAGGCGGGCCGGATCGTCTGGCTCGACGCACTGACCGTCAACGTCGACCGTACGGTCCACAGCTCCAACCTGATGGTCTGGCCCACGTTCGGCACCGCGCCCCCGCACCTGTGGCTGATCGACCACGGCGCCGCCCTCGTCTTCCACCACCGCTGGGACGCGACGGAACCGGAGAAGGCGTATGACTTCCGGCACCACGCGCTCGGCCACTACGCCCCGGACGTACGGGCCGCCGACGCCGAGCTGGCGCTCCGCGTGACCGAACGGCTGCTCCGCGAGATCACGGCCGAAGTGCCGGACGCCTGGCTCGCGGACGAGCCGGGCTTCGCCACGCCCGACGAGCTGCGCGAGGCCTACGCCGGCTACCTCCACGCGCGCGTGCGCGCATCGGCGGCGTGGCTGCCCACGGATTTCCCCACCCGGGAGGAACTCGCCGCCGAGGAGGCCCTCCGCGCGGCGAAGAGTCAGAGAGGCCGTCCGAAGTGGCTCCAGCAGGTCCCCGACCTGCACGGCAAACCGGCGGCGGAACAGGATTGGTCGGTACACCTCGGATGACCCACCGCGTTCAGATCGAGTACTGCACCCAGTGCCGCTGGCTGCCCCGCGCGGCATGGCTGGCGCAGGAGCTGTTGACCACGTTCGAGACCGAGCTGACGGAGCTGTCCCTGAAGCCGGGCACGGGCGGGGTGTTCGTCGTGCGCGTCGACGACGAGGTGGTCTGGGACCGGCGCGAGCAGGGCTTCCCGGAGCCGACGGCCGTCAAGCGCCTCGTACGCGACCGAGTGGCCCCGGGCAGGACCCTGGGCCACTCGGAGAAACCGGCGGACTGACTCGGTCTGCGGGCTGACTCAGCCGGTGAGCTGCTCGTACGCGGGCAGCGTCAGGAAGTCCACGTACTCCTCGTCCAGCGACACCTTCAGGAGCAGGTCGTGGGCCTGCTGCCAGTTGCCGGCCGCGAAGGCCTCGTCGCCCAACTCGGCGCGGATGGCGGCCAGTTCCTCGGCAGCGACCTTGCGGGCCAGCTCCGGTGTGGCCTTTTCGCCGTTCTCGAACTCCACGCCCGCGTTGATCCACTGCCAGATCTGGGAGCGGGAGATCTCGGCGGTGGCCGCGTCTTCCATGAGGTTGAAGATGGCGACAGCGCCGAGGCCGCGCAGCCAGGCCTCGATGTAGCGGATGCCGACCTGGACGGCGTTGACCAGGCCCGCGTACGTCGGCTTCGCGTCCAGCGAATCGATGGCGATCAGGTCGGCGGCCTTGACGTCGACGTCCTCGCGCAGCCGGTCCTTCTGGTTGGGCTTCTCGCCGAGCACCGCGTCGAAGGACGCCATCGCGATCGGCACCAGGTCCGGATGCGCCACCCAGGAGCCGTCGAAGCCGTCCCTCGCCTCACGGTCCTTGTCGGCCTTGACCTTCTCGAAGGCGACCTTGTTGACCTCCTCGTCGCGCCGCGAGGGGATGAACGCCGCCATGCCGCCGATCGCGTGCGCCCCGCGCTTGTGGCAGGTGCGCACGAGGAGTTCGGTGTACGCGCGCATGAACGGGGCGGTCATCGTCACCGCGTTGCGGTCCGGCAGCACGAACTTCGGCCCGCCGTCACGGAAGTTCTTGACGATGGAGAAGAGGTAGTCCCAGCGGCCCGCGTTCAACCCCGAGGCGTGGTCGCGGAGCTCGTACAGGATCTCCTCCATCTCGTACGCCGCCGTGATCGTCTCGATGAGGACGGTGGCGCGGATGGTGCCCTGCGGAATGCCGACGTAGTCCTGCGCGAAGACGAACACGTCGTTCCAGAGGCGGGCCTCCAGGTACGACTCCGTCTTGGGGAGGTAGAAGTACGGGCCCTTGCCGAGGTCCAGCAGGCGCTGCGCGTTGTGGAAGAAGTACAGACCGAAGTCGACGAGCGCCCCCGGGACGGGGGTGCCCGAATCGTCCACCAGATGGCGCTCGCTCAGGTGCCAGCCGCGCGGGCGCATCACGACCGTCGCCAGCTCTTCGGCCGGCTTCAGGGCGTACGACTTGCCCTCGGGGGACGTGAAGTCGATACGGCGCTCGTACGCGTCGGTCAGGTTGAGCTGGCCGAGGACCACGTTCTCCCAGGTGGGCGCCGAGGCGTCCTCGAAGTCCGCGAGCCAGACCTTGGCGCCCGAGTTGAGGGCGTTGATGGTCATCTTGCGGTCGGTGGGGCCGGTGATCTCGACGCGGCGGTCGTTCAGGGCCTCCGGTGCCGGGCCCACCTTCCAGGAGTCGTCGGCCCGGATGGCGGCGGTCTCGGGGAGGAAGTCGAGCGTGGACGTACGGGCGATCCCGGCGCGGCGCTCGGCGCGACGGGCGAGGAGCTCGTCACGCCGGGGCGTGAACCGCCGGTGCAGCTCGGCCAAGAAGGCGAGCGCCGCGTCCGTGAGGACCTCACCCTGCCGGGGCAGGGGCTCGGCGTCGACGATGGCCAGCGGAGACGGCGCTGGTGCGGACATGAGCTGTCACTTCCTTCAGCGAGCTGACTTCAGTACACGGCGGCACTGGGTGTCAATGGATACTAATTTCCTCATGGTGGAAGTTCAATGTTTTGTTGATGTCGAGATTCTCCGAGTCGAGGCAAGGGCCGAGACAACAGGGGCGGGCGCTCTGGCGACATGCGGCTCACTCGAGGTGGACCAAGTCGCCTTCCGTGTCGATGTCGTACGCCTGCGCAACATCACCGCACTCGACAAGCGTGATCGCGTCCTCGTGCGCCTTCAGGTAGGCGCGTGCCCCGCGATCCCCGACCGCCGTCGCGCTGATGCCGGGCCAGTGGTCGGCGCCGAACAGCACGGGATGGCCGCGTACACCGTCGTACGCGGCTGCCGCGAGCGATGTCTCGGAGGCGTACGTGGCGAGCACGCGGGCCACCGCCTCCGGCCCGATGCCGGGCTGGTCGACCAGTGATACGAGGGCTGCCCGCGCCCCCGTTCCGGCCAGCGAGTCGAGCCCGGCCCGCAGGGAGGAGCCCATGCCCTCCTCCCACTGGGCGTTGTCGATCAGGACGCAGTCGGGCAGTACGGCCGTGGAACGGACAAGGCCCGCCCGTGCCCCCAGGACCACATGCACCCGGGCGCAGCCGCCCGCACGCAGCACCCCCGCCGCGTACTCGACGAGGGGGCGCCCCCGGTGTTCGAGCAGCGCCTTGGGCCGCCCGCCGAGCCGACGGCCTCCGCCCGCCGCGAGCAGCAGCCCCGCCACCTGGTCCCGTTTCGCTGTCATGCCTCTTGCATACCTGACAGCACGGCGAGTTCATGGTGTCCAAGGACTGAATTTCGGCCCTTGGAGTGGCGCCCACCGCTGGGGGTGGCGTTTACTGGCCCGCGGTCCCCGGTGCCTGACCAACGCCACGGGGTGCTCGACAGAAGCAGTACGTCAGGCGCACAAAGGAGTGCGAGGGGGGAGAGCTGTGTTGCGGAGCTTGGGACAGAGGCCAGTGACCGGCAGCGACGAGGATCCGAGGGTGGCGGAGCTCAGGACCGCGGTGTCCAGGCTGCGCCGCGAACTCGCCGCGCATCCTGCCGAACTCCCGGATCGCGGGATCGCGGAGGACGAGCTTGCCGCGCTCGCCGCGATGACCGTCAGCGGCATCCCGGAGGTACCGCGGCTGCGCCGCTCGCTGCTGCTGATCGCCGGCTCCATCGGATCGGTGAGTGCGCTGGCACCGGGGCTGCAGGATGTGCGCAGCGCGGTGGAGCTCTTCGGGGAGCCGGGCCGCTGAGCGCTGGGCTGGAACGGTTCGAAGCTGCGGGTCCGTTGTGGCTCGTCGCTTCCCCACTCCCGGCTCCGCTCGAGCGGTGGGAGCCCCATGAGCGGGGCACCCCCATCGCGGCGGAGCCGCACAATGTCACTGCCTCGCGCCCCTGCGGGGCGCCCCGATCAGGCGCCCGGCCCCGAACTTGCCAGTGCCTCCGACAGTTCCACCGCGACCTGTTGCAGCACGGGCACGGTCTTCTCCGTCATCTCCTCCGTGACGCGGCCGGCCGGGCCGGAGATCGAAATCGCCGCCGCGGTGGGGGAGTTGGGCACGGAGACTGCTAGGCAGCGGACGCCGATCTCCTGCTCGTTGTCGTCCACCGCGTACCCGGAGCGGCGTACCTCCTCCAGTGCGGTGAGGAATGCGTCGGGCGAGGTGATCGTCTTCTCTGTGGCGGCCGGCATGCCTGTGCGGGACAGCAGTGCGCGCACCTCGCTTGCCGGGAGGTGGGCGAGCAGGGCCTTGCCGACGCCGGTGGAGTGCGGCAGCACCCGACGGCCGACCTCGGTGAACATCCGCATCGAGTGCTTGGACGGGACCTGCGCGACGTACACGATCTCGTCGCCGTCGAGCAGCGCCATGTTCGCCGTCTCGCCGGTCTCCTCGACCAGGCGCGCCAGGTAGGGCCGGGCCCAGGTGCCGAGCAGCCGGGACGCGGACTCGCCGAGGCGGATCAAGCGGGGGCCGAGCGCGTACCGGCGGTTGGCCTGCTGTCGTACATAACCGCAGGCAACCAGCGTGCGCATCAGCCGGTGGATCGTCGGCAGCGGAAGCCCGCTGCTCACGGAGAGCTCGCTGAGGCCGACCTCGCCGCCCGCGTCCGCCATTCTCTCCAGCAGGTCGAAGGCGCGCTCGAGGGACTGGACGCCACCGCTGGGTGCGGAGTTCTTCGATGCGGAGGCATCCGCGGGGGCGTCGCTGGCGCTGGACGTCGGCACGGGGCGTTCCTTTCAGGTCCGGCAGGAGAGGAAGCCTATCGGCCGGTCAGTGTGTTGACTGACCGGCTGTGGATAACTACGTTCTGCTTGATGGAATGTTAATTCCGCTTTACGGAATGGTCCAGGCGAAGGGGCGTGCTCTTGACGGGGTGGAGCCTGCGGTGAAGACTCCTTCAACATAACGTTGAATTTCGCACTGCGGAAGAGGCGGAAGGAAACGGCAGCGCGGAACAGAGCGGCAGAGAGGGGTCCGGGTGTCCGGCGACCGATGGAGCGCAGGGCAGGGCGAGCGACGGGGCGAGCTCATCCTGCGCTCGACGCGTGTCATCACTCCTGAAGGGACGCGCGCCGCCTCGGTCGCGGTCGCCGCGGGCAGGATCACGGACGTACTGCCGTACGACGCCGAAGTGCCCGCCGGAGCGCGGGTGGAGGACTTCGGCGACGACGTCCTGCTGCCCGGCCTCGTCGACACCCACGTGCACGTCAACGACCCGGGCCGCACGGAGTGGGAGGGCTTCTGGACCGCCACCCGCGCCGCGGCGGCCGGTGGCATCACGACGCTGATCGACATGCCCCTCAACTCCCTTCCGCCGACCACGACGGTCGACCATCTTCGTACCAAGAAGGACGTCGCCCGGTCCAAGGCGCACATCGACGTCGGCTTCTGGGGCGGGGCCCTGCCCGACAACGTCAAGGACCTACGACCGCTGCACGACGCCGGAGTCTTCGGCTTCAAGGCGTTCCTGTCGCCCTCAGGAGTGGACGAGTTCCCCGAGCTGGACCAGGAGCAACTCGCCCGTTCGCTGGCCGAGATCGCCGGGTTCGACGGCCTGCTGATCGTGCACGCCGAGGACCCGCACCAGCTTGCCGCCGCCCCTCAGAGGAGCGGCGGCACCTACGCCGACTTCCTCGCCTCCAGGCCGCGCGACGCCGAGAACACCGCCATCGCCCAGCTCATCGCGCAGGCGGAGCGCCTCCACGCGCGCGTGCACGTGCTGCACCTCTCGTCCAGCGACGCGCTTCCTCTGATCGCCGCCGCCAAGCAGGAGGGCGTACGGCTGACTGTCGAGTCCTGTCCGCACTACCTCACGCTCACGGCCGAGGAAGTCCCGGACGGGGCAAGCGAGTTCAAGTGCTGCCCGCCGATCCGTGAGGCGGCCAACCAGGACGCGCTGTGGCAGGGCCTGATCGACGGCACGATCGACTGCATCGTGTCCGACCACTCGCCCTCCACCGCCGACCTCAAGACCGCCGACTTCGCCACCGCCTGGGGTGGCATCTCCTCGCTCCAGCTGGGCCTCTCGGCGATCTGGACGGAGGCGCGCAGACGGGGCCGGTCCCTCGAGGACGTCGTCCGCTGGATGTCCGCGCGCCCCGCCGAGCTGGCCGGACTCTCCCAGAAGGGCGCCATCGAGGCCGGCCGCGACGCCGACTTCGCGGTTCTCGCGCCCGACGAGACCTTCACCGTCGACCCCGCCGCGCTGCACCACCGCAACCGGGTCACGGCGTACGCGGGCCGGACCCTGCACGGCGTCGTCAAGTCCACCTGGCTGCGCGGCGAACGCATCGTGGCCGACGGCGAGTTCGGTGAACCCGCGGGCCGACTTCTCGAGAGGAACAACTGATTACCGTGACGGCGCAGCATCAATCCCCTCTGGCTCGTTTCACCGGCGACGCGAGCCCGTACGGGGGCGGCGACCCGTACGCGGACTACCGCACCGCCGACTTCCCCTTCACGCGGTATGCCAACCTCGCCGACCGCCGACTCGGTGCCGGTGTCATCGCCGCCAACGACGAGTTCTTCGCCCAGCGCGAGAATCTGCTCGTGCCCGAGCGCGCCGAGTTCGACCCCGAGCGCTTCGGGCACAAGGGCAAGATCATGGATGGCTGGGAGACACGGCGCCGCCGGGGCGCCTCCGCGGACCATCCCTGGCCCACGGCCGAGGACCACGACTGGGCGCTCGTACGCCTCGGCGCCCCCGGTGTCGTACGCGGCGTCGTCGTCGACACCGCGCACTTCCGCGGCAACTACCCGCAGGAGGTGTCGGTCGAGGGCGTGTCGGTGCCGGGGGCGCCGTCGCCGGAGGAGTTGCTGTCGGACGACGTGAAGTGGACGACTCTCGTGCCCCGTACGGCCGTTGGCGGCCACGCGGCCAATGGCTTCGACGTCGCCCTGGAGCAGCGGTTCACGCATCTGCGCGTCAACCAGCATCCCGACGGGGGCATCGCCCGACTCCGCGTGTACGGCGAGGTCGTGCCGGACCCTGAGTGGCTGTCCGTGCTCGGCACCTTCGACGTCGTGGCCCTGGAGAACGGCGGCCGGGCCGAGGACGCGTCCAACCTCTTCTACTCGCCCGCCACCAACACCATCCAGCCGGGCCGTTCCCGGAAGATGGACGACGGCTGGGAGACGCGTCGGCGTCGTGACACCGGCCACGACTGGATTCGCTACCGGCTTGTCGCTCGGTCCGAGATCCGGGCGATCGAGATCGATACGGCGTATCTGAAGGGCAATTCGGCCGGGTGGGCTTCGGTGTCGGTGAGGGACACCGAGAGCGGCGACTGGGTCGAGGTCCTGCCCCGGACCCGCCTACAGCCGGATACGAACCATCGCTTCGTCCTGTCCGTACCGGTCGTGGGTACGCACGCGCGCGTGGACATCTTCCCGGATGGAGGGATCTCGCGGCTGCGGCTGTTCGGGGCGCTGACGGAGGAGGGGGTCGCGGGGTTGCGGGGGCGGCTTCGGGAGGTGGGGGGCTGAGGCGGGGGCGATGAACCCCCTGTCGGCCCGACGCCGCGCACACGAGTCCACGGACCGATGAGTTGCGGGCGCAGGAGCGGTCTGAGCTGATGGCAGAGACAGCATCTCCCTCCAAGGAAGGCAGTCATCATGGGCAAGCTCAGTCTCACCAGCTTCGTCACCCTCGACGGCGTCATGCAGGCGCCAGGCGGTCCCAACGAGGACACGCGCGACGGGTTCGAGCACGGCGGCTGGAGCGTTCCGTACGGTGATGAGGACTTCGGACGGTTCATCGACGAGGTCTTCGGCCGGGCGGGCGCGTTCCTGCTCGGGCGTCGGACGTACGAGATCTTCGCCGCGCACTGGCCCAGGGTCACCGATCCGGACGACCCGGTCGCGGGCAAGCTCAACTCCCTGCCCAAGTACGTCGCCTCGTCGACCCTGACGCAGGCCGACTGGGCCGGTACCACGGTCGTCCGCGGCGACCTCGCCAAGGAAGTCACCGCGATCAAGGAGAACACCGACGGGGAGCTCCAGACCCACGGCAGCGGCGACCTCGCCCAGTCCCTGCTCGCACTCGACCTCGTCGACACCGTGCAGCTGCTGACCTTCCCGGTCGTGCTCGGCACGGGTCGCCGTCTCTTCGCCGAAGGCGCCGTACCGACCGCGTTCACTCACACCGAGGCGCGCATCACGAGCACGGGTGTCGCCATCCACACGTATGAGCTGGCAGGGCGCCCGGAGTACGGATCGTACGAGCTGCCGGCGGAGACTGCGTAGGGCCGAGGTGCCGGCGCGCGGACAGGTTAACTCCCGGAAAAATCATGCGACTTGCCGGGCGAAATTGTCGCCGTTGACATTGACATGCCAGCGTCTACGCGCGTCATGCTAGGAGCCATGAGATTCCCCCCACGCAGCACTCGCATCGGCGCTCTGGTCGCCCTCACATCCGCCCTGCTCATCGGCGGCGCCGCCACGGTCCCCGCGAACGCGGCGCCGGCCGCCGTCGGCAACGTCTGTTACAGCGCACTGCCGTCCCAGGCGCACGACACACTCGACCTGATCGAGTCGGGCGGCCCCTTCCCCTTCCCCCAGGACGGCACCGTCTTCCAGAACCGCGAAGGCATCCTTCCTGACCAGGACACCGGCTACTACCACGAGTACACGGTGATCACGCCCGGCTCCGACGACCGCGGTGCACGCCGCATCGTCACGGGTGAGGAGCAGCAGGAGGACTACTACACGGCGGACCACTACGAGTCGTTCCGGCTGGTCAACCACAGCTGTTGACCAGCAGCCGCCCCCCGTGCGGCTGCTGGCCGGCACTGCTGATCACCGCTGCCGGTCACCCGGGTTTCCGGCTCTCGGCGACTGCGAACAGCGCGAACGACAGAACCAGTAGTGCGACGCTCGCGTAGATCTCGTAGTCGTCGAGGAAGCCGACCCGTTGTACGAGGCCGATGTCCCAGTCGGTGAACTCGTGCACCAGGCCGGCCGCGCCCTGCAGGAAAGCGATCACGCCGAGAAACTCCAGAACCTGCTTCATGCCAGGATCCTCGCCCCGCGGACCCCCCACGCTCATCGGCCGCGGGGCGAGGTATGTCCGACGGAAGTCTGGAGTCCGGGCGGAGGGCGCGTCGAAAGTCTTCGGTGGTGCGACTTTGGTCGGCGATCGTGCACAGAGGGGCGATGCGGGTGGGTGCTGATGCGTAGATTTGTCGACCGTGAGCGGTAACGAGCGTGCGTCGGGGGCGGGACCGGGACCGGGAGCGGTAGCGGTAGGGACAGGAGCGGCGGGGCTGATACCGGAGCCGGGGGCCGCCCCGGTGCCGCTGCCCGGGCGGCGCTGGCTGCCCTCGGCGGTCGCCGTCGAGATAGACCCCGACCGGGTGGCGCGTGTCGGGCGGACGGGACGGCCCCGGCGTACCGTGCGGGACTGGGCCGTGGACTTCGCCGCCTTCCTGCTGGCCGTGATTGTCGGCCTGCTCGGTGCTGACACCCTGTCCCAGGCCCCCGACCTCCCGCACGCGCTGGAGGTCGCCGACCAGTGGGTCGGTGCGTTTGCCTGTGCCGCCGTCTGGCTGCGTCGCCGCTGGCCGGTCGGCCTCGCCGTAGCCATGGTTCCCATCAGCTTCGTCTCGACCACGGCGGGCGGGGTGGGCCTGGTGGCGCTGTTCACGCTGGCCGTGCACCGGCCCTTCAAGTACGTCGCCTGGGCCGGCGGTGTCAACGCCGCGCTGCTCCCGCTCTTCTACTATGTGCGGCCCGAGCCCGATCTCGACTACGTCGCGTCGGTGCTCCTCGGGTGGGTGCTCACCGCCGCGATCTTCGGCTGGGGCATGTTCGTCCGCTCCCGCCGCCAGCTCCTGCTGAGCCTGCGGGATCGCGCCCGGCGCGCCGAGACGGAGGCCGCGCTCCGTGCCGAACAGGCGCAGCGGCTGGCACGGGAGGGGATCGCTCGCGAGATGCACGACGTACTGGCCCATCGGCTGACGTTGCTGAGCGTGCATGCGGGGGCGTTGGAGTTCCGGCCCGACGCGCCTCGGGAGGAGGTGGCTCGGGCTGCCGGGGTCATCCGGGAGAGTGCGCACGAGGCGTTGCAGGACCTGCGGGAGATCATCGGGGTGTTGCGGGCCGGGCCCGGTGGCGCGGAGTCGGGGGAGCCCGGTCGGCCCCAGCCGACGCTCGGGGCGCTGGAGGCGCTGGTCTCCGAGTCGCGTGAAGCCGGGATGAAGGTGAGCCTCGACAACCGCGTTGACGATGCCGCCGCAGTGCCCGCCTCCGTGGGGCGTACCGCGTACCGCATCGCCCAGGAGGGGCTGACCAATGCGCGCAAGCATGCGCCCGGGGCGGAGGTGACGGTGTCCATTTCGGGGGCGGCGGGTTCGGGACTCACCGTGTCCGTACGCAATCCGGCTCCGCCGGGGGATGTGCCGCTGGTGCCCGGGTCCGGGCAGGGGCTGATCGGGTTGACGGAGCGGGCGATGTTGGCGGGGGGCCGGCTTTCGCATGGGCCGGTGGGGGACGGGGGTTTCGAGGTGTCGGCCTGGTTGCCCTGGGCGTCGGGCGGCTAGGCGAACGTATTTTGCTCGCTGAACGCACCCCGACCCAACACCCCCATGGGCGCCCCCACTTCATGATTACGTGAGGTCCATGACTCCGATCCGTCTGCTCCTCGTCGACGATGACCCGCTGGTTCGCGCCGGGCTGGCCTTCATGATGGGCGGTGCCGATGATCTGGAAATCGTGGGGGAGGCCTCCGACGGGAGCGAGGTGGAGGAACTCGTCGAGCGGACCCGCCCCGACGTGGTGCTCATGGACATCCGGATGCCGACCGTGGACGGACTCGCCGCCACGGAACGGCTCAGGGGGCGTGAGGATGCGCCGCAGGTCGTCGTGCTGACGACCTTTCACGCCGACGAGCAGGTCCTGAGGGCACTGCGAGCCGGTGCCGCCGGATTCGTCCTCAAGGACACACCACCGGCGGACATCCTCGAGGCCGTACGCCGTGTCGCGGCCGGCGACCCCGTGCTTTCCCCCACGGTCACCCGCCAGTTGATGGAGCACGCCGCCGGTGGTGGCCTGGACACCCGGCGCACGACGGCCCGTACCCGCATCGCCGCACTCAACGACCGCGAACGCGAGGTGGCCGTCGCCGTCGGACAGGGGCACTCGAACGCCGAGATCGCCCGCGAGCTGTTCATGAGCGTCGCCACCGTCAAGACACACGTGTCCCGCATCCTCGCCAAGCTCGACCTCAACAACCGAGTACAAATCGCGCTGTTGACGTATGACGCGGGCCTCCTGGAGGGCGACGAGCACTGAGCGCCGGTAGCGGGCCGGCACAGCGGACTTGCCGAAGTCCCGTGCCGTACCGCGCCCCTTCAGGGGCGGTGACGTCGTTGTCCGCCAGCAGCGGAGCGGGGATGTGACATATGCGGCTTCGCCGCGCGGGCGCCCCACCACAGACGGCCCGCAGCCTGCGCACCGCCTCTCCAGCCGAGCGTTCAGTCCCGGCCGCCCGGGATCTCCGCCAAGGACACCAACCGGCGCTCGTGCCGCGAGAGTTCGCAGGCCTCCGCGATGCGCAGCGCGTGCAGCGCCTCGCGCCCGTCGCACGGGTTGGCCCGCTCCCCGCGCACGACCTCGACGAAGGCGTGCAGCTCCGCCTCGTACGCGGGCGCGAAGCGCTCCAGGAAACCGGTCCACGGCTTGGTCGCGGGCGGCGGCCCGGTCGGCTCGGTGGAGCCGATCGGCGTGCGGTCGTCCAGGCCGACGCCGATCTGGTCCAGCTCACCGGCCAGTTCCATGCGTACGTCGTATCCGGCACCGTTCATCCGGGTCGCCGTCGCCGTGGCGAGCGTGCCGTCGTCCAGGGTCAGGACGGCCGCGGCGGTATCGATGTCGTGCGCCTCGCGGAACATCGCGGGCCCGGCGTCCGAGCCCATCGCGTACACCTGGGTGATCTCATGGCCGGTGACCCAGCGCAGGATGTCGAAGTCGTGCACCAGACAGTCCCGGTACAGGCCGCCCAACAGGGGGAGATGCGCGGCCGGGGGCGGCGTCTGGTCCGACGTCATCGCCCGCACGGTGTGCAGCCGCCCGAGGCTGCCCGAGCGCACCGCCTCGCGTGCGGCCGTGTAGCCCGCGTCGAAGCGGCGCTGGAAGCCCATCTGCAGGATCGTTCCGGCCGCCTCGACCTCGGCGAGTGCGTCGAGCGTGCCCGGCAGATCGACGGCGATGGGCTTCTCGCAGAACACCGGGAGCCCCGCGCGTGCTGCCCGACCGATCAGTTCGGCGTGTGCCGACGTGGCCGTGGTGATGACGACGGCGTCCACGCCCCAGGTGAAGATCTCGTCGACGCCGGGAGCGGCCGTGGCGCCCAGGCGGTCCGCGAGCGCACGGGCCCGGGCGGTGTCCGCGTCCGTGACGATGAGAGAGCCACCGACCTCACGATGGCGACTGAGAGCCGTCGCGTGGAATGTGCCGATACGACCCGTTCCGATAAGTCCGATGCGCATGGAATCAAACTGCGGCTGGAACCAGCTCGCTGTCAAGCTTTGTCCTGACAATCGAACTTCACAACTTCCCGTCATCATTCACCAGAGCTACGCTCGCCCCGTGCCCAAACCAGAAGTGGATCCGACCGTGACGCTCCAGCTCAGCGTCGACCGGAGCAGTCCGGTGCCGCTGTACTTCCAGCTGTCCCAACAGCTCGAGGCGGCGATCGAGCACGGCGCTCTCACGCCCGGCAGCCTCCTCGGCAACGAGATCGAGCTCGCCGCGCGGCTAGGCCTGTCCCGGCCGACGGTCCGCCAGGCCATCCAGTCTCTCGTCGACAAGGGCCTCCTCGTACGCCGCCGCGGCGTCGGCACCCAGGTCGTACACAGCCAGGTCAAGCGCCCCCTGGAACTCAGCAGCCTGTACGACGACCTGGAGGCGGCCGGCCAGCGCCCCGCTACCAGGGTCCTCGTCAACGTCGTCGTCCCGGCATCGGCCGAGATCGCCGCCGCCCTCGCGGTCGCCGAGGGCAGCGACGTACACCGGGTGGAACGGCTGCGCCTGGCCCACGGTGAGCCGATGGCGTACCTCTGCAACTTCCTGCCGCCCGGCCTCCTCGACCTGGACAGCTCCCAACTGGAGGCCACCGGCCTGTACCGCCTGATGCGAGCCGCGGGCATCACCCTGCACAGCGCCCGCCAGACGGTAGGAGCCCGAGCCGCCACCATCGTGGAAGCGGACCGCCTGGGCGAACCCGAAGGCGCCCCCCTCCTCACCATGCAACGCACGACGTTCGACGACACGGGCCGGGCGGTCGAATACGGCACCCACACGTACCGGGCATCGCGCTACTCGTTCGAGTTCCAGTTGCTGGTACGCCCGTGAGTTCCCCTTTTCCCGCGGGCGGTACGGGGAGCGCCCCCTGAGGGGGTGCGGGGCTGTGTCGATTTGCGGCTCCGCCGCGGGGGCGCGACCAACCGCGACGCACCTGTGACCTGGTATTCGACCTGCAGTTTCCAGGCGGCACCGAGCGAAGCGAAGGGCCTCCCTGTGCAAGCCGGCGCCGACGTGCGGCAGAATCGGCGCGATGAGCACCTACCGCGACCTCGCCCTCGCACACCGCGGCTCCGCAAGGGCCACCGTCCTGCGGACCGTCGGCACGCGTGAGCGCCGATCGCATCTGACGGCTCCCCGCGTTCCCACCGTCGGCATCGACATCGGCGGTACGAAGGTGATGGCGGGTGTCGTCGACGCGGACGGCAACATCCTCGAGAAGGTCCGCACCGAGACCCCCGACAAGTCCAAGAGCCCCAAGGTCGTCGAGGACACCATCGTCGAGCTGGTCCTGGACCTCTCCGACCGGCACGACGTGCACGCCGTCGGCATCGGCGCGGCCGGCTGGGTCGACGCCGACCGCAACCGCGTCCTGTTCGCGCCCCATCTGTCATGGCGCAACGAGCCTCTGAGGGACCGCATCTCCGGCCGCCTCGCCGTCCCCGTCCTCGTCGACAACGACGCCAACGCCGCCGCCTGGTCCGAGTGGCGCTTCGGAGCGGGCCGCGGCGAGGACCATCTGGTCATGATCACGCTGGGTACCGGTATCGGCGGCGCGATCCTGGAGGACGGTCAGGTCAAGCGCGGAAAGTTCGGTGTGGCGGGCGAGTTCGGCCATATGCAGGTCGTACCCGGCGGCCACCGATGCCCCTGTGGCAACCGCGGCTGCTGGGAGCAGTACAGCTCCGGCAACGCGCTGGTGCGCGAGGCCCGCGAACTCGCCGCCGCCGACTCCCCGGTGGCGTACGGCATCATCGAGCACGTCAAGGGCAACATCTCCGAGATCACGGGCCCGATGATCACCGAACTGGCCCGCGAGGGCGACGCGATGTGCGTCGAGCTGCTCCAGGACATCGGCCAGTGGCTCGGCGTCGGCATCGCGAACCTGGCTGCCGCGCTCGACCCCTCCTGCTTCGTGATCGGAGGCGGTGTCTCGGCGGCCGACGACCTGCTGATCGGCCCCGCGCGGGACGCCTTCCGACGTCATCTGACCGGTCGCGGCTACCGCCCCGAGGCCCGTATCGCCCGCGCCCAACTCGGCCCCGAGGCCGGCATGGTCGGCGCCGCCGATCTCGCCCGGCTCGTCGCCCGCCGCTTCCGGCGCGCCAACCGGCGCAGGGTGGAGCGCTATGAGCGATACGAGCGGTATGTGCAGTCGCGCCGTACGACGCAGGGGTCGCTGTGACGACTACCTCGCTGCCCCACCGGACGCCATCTCCCCACGAGCCTCGCCCGCCCGAGGGCCGGGGCCACATGATCCGCCGCCGTGCGCTGACGCTACTGATCATCGTGCTGCTGATCGGCATTCCGGCCGGCTATTTGGTGATCTCCGCCAACCAGAGTCGCGACAGCGGCAGGAGCAAGGAGGAGAAGTATTCCGCAACGGGCCTCACTCATGACTGGCCTTCGCGTGTCCAGCGCCGCCTCTACCATGTGCTGATCCCGCCCCGCTCGAAGAAGGTCGCGTACTACGAGACGAACAACTGGAGGACCAGCCGGCTGTACGTCCAGTTCCTCACCAGCGACGACGGCCTCGACACGTTCCTCAAGAAAATCGGTACCAGCCGCGCCGCCCTGGAGAAGGACGACTTCCCCATCAGCGCCCGCCATCGGAAGATCGTCGACTGGGACTTCACGGGACCCGGCCCCTGGTCGGGCCTCACCCGTGCGCGGAAGAACCCGACCCCCACGCTGGACGTGGTCGTGAACTGGTCGAAGCCAGGCCGTCCCATGGTGTTCGTGGTCTCCAGAACGACGCCCTGACCTTCCTGGCCTTGTGGTTCGGCCGCCGACCCATTGTCAGACCCGGCCCGTACAGTCGAAGACGAGTGATCCGACTGGTCCGGCGACGAGTGTTCTGACCGGGCCGGGTGGTCTGACTGGGGTGAGGGAGGTGGCCGGGAGTATGAGCGTGGAAGACGTCGAGGGGCGAGTGGGCGAAGCCGCGCGGACAGCGGTGCCGGTTCGGCTCGCGGCCGTCTTTCTGCCGGCCGGACTGCCGCGGGACGGGCGGATCGCCTTCTGGGACCCGGACGGTGGGGCGCTGCCGGAGGGTGAGCGGACCGAGCTGACGGTCGTACGGCGGCACGGCGCGCAAGTCAGGCGAGGACCGGCGCCCGCACTGAGCCTCACGGTCGGCGAGGCGCTGCCCTTGCTCGTACGGGCGAGGCGGGACCCCGCGGCACATCCCGCCACGGCGTGCTGGGGCGCCGCCGCACTGCACGCGCTGCGGCTCCTCGCCCGAGGGCGACTGCTGCCCGGACTGACGCGGGACGGCCACGACGCCTGGCGCGCGGGACCGCTGGACCCGGACGACATCGCCCACTTGAGGGCGATGGCCGCGGCCCTCCCGTACGAGGGACATGCCGTCCCCCTCCCTGGCCGCAGCCCCCTCCGGCTGCCCGACCCGGAAGCGCTGATGCGCGCCTTCCTCGACGCCGTCGCCGACACCCTGCCGCGCACCGAGGCCGCGCCGTACGCCGTCGGGAAACCCTTCGCCGCGCGCGAGCCGCAGCGGCTGCCGGGCGCCCGGGACTGGGCGGCGGAGGTCGCCGCGGGCATGGACGCGGGCGTACGCATCTCGCTGCGCCTGGACCTCTCCGCGTACGACCTGTTCGACGACAGCGACACCGACGACGGCGAGGCCGCGCGGCGGGCGGGCGCGGCCGTCGTCCAGGTGCACAGCCTCGCCGACCCCACCCTCGTCGTCGACGCCGCGGCCCTGTGGGCCGGCGAGGCCGACGAGACGTTCGGGCCACGCGCGCGCGTGGACGCCGCCCTGGCCGTGCGGCGCGCGGCCCGCGTCTGGCCGCCGCTGGACCGGCTGTCGGAACAGCACGTACCGGACGTACTCGCGCTGTCCGAGGACGAGTTGTCCGATCTGCTCGGCGTCGCGGCGACCCGCCTCGGCGCGGCCGGTGTGGCCGTGCACTGGCCTCGCGACCTCGCCCAGGACCTGAGCGCGGCGGCGGTGGTGCGTCCGGCGCCGGGTTCGGCGACGGACGGCACCGGGTTCTTCGAGAGCGAGGAACTGCTCCAGTTCCGCTGGCAGTTGGCGCTCGGCGGCGATCCGCTCAGCGAGGCCGAGATGGACGCGCTGGCCGAGGCACACCGGCCCGTCGTACGGCTGCGGGACCAGTGGGTGCTCGTCGATCCGGCCCTCGTCCGCAAGGCGCGTAAACGCGAACTGGGTCTGCTCGACCCGGTGGACGCGCTCTCCGCCGCGCTCACCGGCAGCGCGGAGGTCGACGGTGAGACGGTCGAGGCGGTGCCCGTCGGCGCGCTGGCCGCGTTGCGTGACCGGCTGACGGCGGGGGTGCGGCCCGCCGAGCCGCCCGCCGGTCTGACGGCGCGGCTGCGGGACTACCAGCTGCGCGGGCTGGCCTGGCTCGATCTGATGACCTCGCTCGGCCTCGGCGGCTGCCTCGCCGACGACATGGGGCTCGGCAAGACCGTCACCGTCATCGCCCTCCACCTGAAGCGGGCGCGCCGCGAGCCGACCCTCGTGGTCTGCCCGGCCTCGCTGCTCGGCAACTGGCAGCGGGAGATCAACAGGTTCGCCCCCGGCGTCCCCGTCCGCCGCTACCACGGAGCGGGCCGCACACTGGAGGACCTGGACGGCGGATTCGTCCTCACCACGTACGGGACGATGCGGTCGGGGGCGGCCCGGCTCGCCCAGCAGCGGTGGGGCATGGTCGTCGCGGACGAGGCGCAGCACGTCAAGAACCCGTACTCGGCGACCGCGAAGGCCCTGCGGACGATCCCCGCGCCGGCCCGGGTCGCCCTGAGCGGGACCCCCGTGGAGAACAACCTCTCCGAACTCTGGGCCCTGCTCGACTGGACGACCCCCGGACTGCTCGGCCCCCTGAAGTCCTTCCGCGCCCGGCACGCGCGCGCGGTGGAGAACGGCGAGTCCGACGAGAACGGGGCAGCCGTGGGCCGCCTCGCCCGACTGATCCGCCCATTCCTCCTCCGCCGCAAGAAGTCGGACCCGGGCATCGTCCCCGAGCTGCCGCCCAAGACGGAGACGGACCACCCGGTCCCACTCACCCGTGAACAGGCTGCGCTCTATGAGGCGGTGGTGCGCGAGTCGATGCTGGCGATCGAGACGACGGAGGGCATCGCCCGCCGTGGCTTGGTACTGAAGTTGTTGGGTGCGCTGAAGCAGATCTGCGACCATCCCGCGCTGTACCTGAAGGAGGACGTCCCGCCGAAGACCGGCGACCGGCTCGCCGCCCGGTCCGGCAAACTCACCCTGCTCGACGAGCTGTTGGACACGCTGCTCGCCGAGGACGGTTCGGCGCTCGTCTTCACGCAGTACGTCGGCATGGCGCGACTGATCACCTCCCACCTCGCGGCCAGAGCGGTACCGGTCGAGCTGTTGCACGGGGGTACGCCGGTGCCCGAGCGCGAACACATGGTGGACCGCTTCCAGAGCGGGGCGACGCCTGTCCTGGTCCTGTCTCTGAAGGCGGCCGGCACGGGCCTGAACCTCACGCGCGCGGGCCATGTCGTCCACTTCGACCGCTGGTGGAACCCTGCCGTCGAGGAACAGGCCACCGACCGCGCCTACCGCATCGGCCAGACCCAGCCCGTCCAGGTCCACCGCCTCATCACCGAGGGCACGGTAGAAGACCGCATCGCCGAAATGCTCGCTTCGAAGCGGGCGCTGGCCGACGCGATCCTGGGTTCCGGCGAGGCCTCCCTCACAGAACTGACCGACCGCGAGCTGTCGGACCTGGTCTCACTCCGGAGGTCGGCGTGATGTCAGCCGAGCCCAACGCGTCGGCAGGGCGCGACAGATCCGCCGAAAGCAGCACGGCCGCCGAGCCGGGCCGGTCCGCGCAGCCGCCGCACGGAGGTGTTCGGCCGGACACGTCGAGCTCATCCGGTGAGGCCCGGCCTGCCGATGTGGCCCGCCGTGCCCTGTGGGCCGCGCGGCGTGGCGAGGCCGGGAACGCCGGGGCCGCCCCGCAGGAGGACGATTCCGCCGCGCCTCAGACGCGAACGGCGGCACGGGGTACGGAGCAGGCAGCCGCCGGGACGACTGCTGACCGGCGGCGGACGGCACCGCGTGAACCCCGTCCGGGTGACGTGGCGCGTGAGGCTTTGCGAGGCGCGACCGGTCGGGGCGCGGGCGCTGCGGCTCACACGGAAGGCGGGGCAGCGACGTCCCCGCCGACCGGCGACGAGGTGCCCGGAGCGGCGGGGGCCGAGGGCACCGTGCGCTCCCAGGAGACGGAGGGCACTGTGCGCTCCCAGGAGACGTCCGAGCCGTCGGCCGTCGGCCGTCCCGACGCCGGTCGGCCCGGCAGCGGCAGGGCGTCCGGTACACCGCGTCCCGGTGACGTGGCCCGCGAGGCGCTGCGCGCCGCGCGATCCGCAGGGAGCCGCACCGGTCGCACGGCCGCCGGGGCCAAGGGAGTTGGTGGTCCGAGCCGCCCCGTTGACGCGAGGAGGACCCCTGCCTCCGAACCGTCGCCGAGCACCGCCGGCCGTCGCGCGGCGGCTCAGGCTCCGGAAATGGCCGACCGGTTGAGCGACGCCTCCGAAGCGCCGCCGTGGCCGGCCGGACAAGCCCGGACGACGAGGCCTGACGAATCACGCAGCACCACACCCTCGGCAACGACGCCGGAGGCCGCTCCCGCGCCCACCGAGCGACACTTCCCACCCAGGGCGGCACCCGCTTCCGCTGTCGGTTCCGTGCGCCGAGGCGCCCGTACGCGTCCCACCGGGACCCAGACCGACGCGGACGCTTCGTCGTCCCCTTCCACCTCCGTGCCCGGCGGAGCCCTCCAGCCGCACACGCCCCCATCCCGCCCCATGGGCTCCCCGGCCCACGGCACCGACCTGCGTCGTACCTTCCCCGCCCTGCCGTCGCGGCCCCCGGATCGGGACAGGTTCGCCGAGACATGGTGGGGCGACGCCTGGGTGCGGGCGTTGGAGGAGGCCGCGCTGGACCCGGCGCGGCTTGCGCGCGGGCGGGTGTATGCGGGGCAGGGACACGTGGACGCCGTGACCGTCACGCCGGGGCTCGTGCTCGCGTATGTGCACGGGAGCCGGCCGCGGCCGTACCGGGTGCAGATCCGTATGCGTACGCTCGCGGACGAGGACTGGGAGCGGTTCCTGGAAGCCGCCGCCGAACGGCCGGGGCACATCGCGGCGTTGCTCGACAAGGACATGCCCCAGTCGCTCGCCGAGTGCGGGGTCGAGCTGCTGCCCGGCCCCGGAGATCTCGAACCGCACTGCAGCTGCCCCGACTACGGCCACCCCTGCAAGCACGCGGCCGCCCTCTGCTATCAGACGGCACGGCTGCTGGACGAAGACCCCTTCGTGCTGCTCCTGCTGCGCGGCCGAGGCGAGCGCGAGCTGCTGGACGCGCTGTCGCGCCGCAACGCCGCCCTGGCCGCCCGCTCGGCCCACGCAGGCAAGGAAGGCAGAGAGGGCAAAGAACCCGAACTCCCCGGCGTACGAGCCCGTGACGCCTTGGCGTCCCGCCAACTCCCGCCCCTGCCCGAGCCGTTGCTCCCGCCCGCACACCCCGGGCAGCCGCCCTCCTATCCGGCGGCCCCCGGCGGCCCGGACCCGTTCGCCCTCGACCAGCTGGCCACCGACGCGGCCACCCGAGCGCACGCGCTGCTCACGACGGGACGCGACCCGGCAGCGGAGCTGACCCTCTGGCAGGACGCCGTCCGCCTCGCCGCCGCCCGCCCCGGCTCCGGCCTCACAGCCACGACCCGCGCCCTGTACGCGTCCCTCGCCTCCGCCGCCGGCCGCACCGCCGCCGACCTGGCACGCGCGGTCGCCGCCTGGCGCCAGGGCGGACTGGAAGGGCTCGCCGTCCTCGAGGAACCCTGGGACCCGCCGGCGGGTCGATTCGACCGCGCCCGCCCCCTCCTCCTGGCTGCGGACTTCCCGGCCTTCCGCCCCTGGCACAACCACCTCACCCACCCTCGCGGCCACATACAGCTCCGCCTCGGTCACGACGGCCTCTGGTACGCGTACGAATCGGAACCGGGCCACGACGACTGGTGGCCCCGAGGCACCCCCGACCTCGACCCGGTCGGTGCCCTCACCGGCCTGGGCTCACCGACTGACCCATGACGCCACCCGACCGACCCATGACGCCACCCGGGTGTTCGTCCTCTGGCATCCCAGGGCTTCGTGCTGTCAAATTTCACCGCATCGAGAATTTGCGCGGCCTGTCCGGTCTCTGCCTGCTTCCTGGCCCGTCGTCTCCCGTTCGCTCGCCATCTGCCGGGCGCGCGGCTTCCCAGCGCATGCGGATCACCGCGTACATCTCGCCGCTACTGGGCGGCCGGATTCCAGGAGTCCAGGGGCGATGAGTCCCGCCGCGGTTGCCGGTCTGTATCTCCAACACACGATCAACCGCACTCGAGGAGAGCATCATGACCGCTACCTACACGTTCGACGTCTTTTCCAGCCTCGACGGCTTCGGCGCCGCCGGTGGCAACTGGACCGGCTACTGGGGCAAGCAAGGTCCTGAGCTGCTCGACCACCGCCTCGCCCTGTACCGCGAGGAGCAGCGGATGGTCTTCGGGGCCAACACATATCGGGCGTTCGCGCGGATGCTGGCCTCGAGCACCGAGGAGTCCGACGTGCGTGATCCATGGGTCACCCGGATGAGGAGCCTGCCGGCAACGGTGGTGTCGACCACGCTGGAAGGACCTCTCGACTGGCCGGACGCGAACGTCGTGAGCGGTGACGCCGTCGACGTCGTCGCCCGGCTCAAGGAGGAGTCCGAGGTGCCGTTGCGCTCGCACGGAAGCCTGTCGATGAACCGGGCACTGATGGCCGCCGGTCTGGTCGACCGCGTCCAGGTGACGCTCTTCCCTGTGATCACCGGTCAGACCGGGGTGGACCCGGTCTTCCAGGGCGCGGCCGACTTCGATCTTGAGCTGATCGAGAGCCGGACGCTCGACGGTCACGTCCAAGAGCTCATCTACCGGCCCACCCTGCATGTCTGAGTCCGGCCGTGCACCCCACCGCGCCAAGCAGCCGGCTCGGTGATGACGCCTGCTTCCTGAGCCGCGAGCACGACCACATCGATCCCGGTCCCGGTCCGGCTGCGCCCGGCCGGATCATCGACCACGCCGGAACCGACCACGGCGGGAAGGCCTCCGTGCAGATCGGTCTCCGTGCAGATCGGTCTCCGTACAGATCGGTCTCCGTACAGATCGGCCTCCGCATCCGCTGGAACCGCGCATTACGCGGCGGAGACGCCGGTCACCACTGGCCGATGGCTGGCGCGTCGGGTTCCTGCTGCCGCCACATCCCGGTCAGGCGCGCGAGCCGTTCCGCGGCGCCGAAGCCGTGCAGCGCCGCCACCTTGCCGTCGCTGATCTCGAACGCCGCGGCGCCCACGATCCGCTCCTCGAGTACGAGGAGCACGGCGGGCCAGCCGTTGACCTGCCCGATGTGGATCGTGGGCGAGCCGCCAACCAGGCGCCGTTTCGCGGGAGTGGGTTTGAAGGCGGTCCGCATCACGGCGGCGACGCGCTCGGGGGTCTCGTAGCGCCACAGCGTCCTGGAGAGGCCCGCGCCGTCGGAGATCGCCGTCGCGTCGTCGGTGAGGAGCGCCACCAGACGTTCGGTACGACCCGAGGACGCGGCGGCGAGGAACTCCTCGAGGACCTTGCGCGCGGACGCCGGGTCGACCTCACCGCCGCCGCGGCGCGCGGCCGCGATCCGGCGCCGGGCCCGGTGGACGTGCTGCTGGCTCGCGGACTCCGAGATGTCGAGGATCCCGGCGATCTCGGAGTGGGGGTAGGAGAACGCCTCGCGCAGGACGTAGACGGCCCGTTCGACCGGTGAGAGCCGCTCCATCAGGGTCAGGACGGCGAGCGACACCGATTCGCGCTGCTCGAAGGTGTCGGCCGGGCCGAGCATCGGGTCGCCGTCGAGAAGCGGCTCGGGCATCCAGGCGCCGGCCGCGCGCTCGCGGCGCACCGGTGCCGAGCGGAGCCGGTCCAGGCACAGGTTGGTGACGACTTTGGTCAGCCACGCCTCCGGCACCTCGATCCGCTCCCGGTCGGCGGCGTGCCAGCGCAGGTACGCATCTTGCACGATGTCCTCGGCGTCGGCTGCCGAGCCGAGCAGACGGTACGCGAGCGAGGCCAGCCGGGCCCGGCCGGCCTCGAAGCGATCAGCGACGGTGCTCTCCATGCAGACGACCTTATGCGGCAGCATTTTCGGGCGCGGCGGCAACGGCCGTGGTGTCGGCAGCCGTCGTGGTGGTGGTCAGGCGGCGCTTGCGCTTCGGCATGCCGAAGGTCGGGTGCGAGACGCTCCACAGGCTGCCCCTGAGGATGCCCGCCTTCAACCGCGCGGCCTTCCGGCCGCCCACGAACCAGGACTTCGCCCGTACGTCGCCGTCGACCATCTGAAAGATCGCGTCGTACCGCCCGAGGCTGATGTGGTTGCCGATGTAGGTCTTCTTGACGTTCGGGACCCGGCGTCCGGTCAGCCGTGCCACGATCGCGTCCGTCGCCTGCATGTTGGTATGTCCTGCAGAGGCGCAGGACATCGGCAGTGGCCGGCCGTTCTCGCCGATCGCGTACGCGCTGTCGCCAGCGGCGTAGACGTCCGGGTGTGAGACCGAGCGCATGGTGTCGTCGACGATGATCCGGCCGTCCTCGGTGACCTCGAGACCGGCGGCGGCCGCGATGGGGTCGACGGCGAACCCGGCCGTCCACACGGTCGCGTCGGCAGGGAAGGAGGTGCCGTCCGCACCGACCGCGTACGTCGCCCCGACGGCTTCGATGCCGGTGTGCTCGTGGACGGTGATGCCCAGCCGGTCGAAGGCCTCCCGCAGGTGGAGCCGGGCCGCCGGGGAGAGCCAGGCTCCCAGCTCACCACGGGCGGCGAGCGCCACGGAAAGACCGGGACGCGACTCGGCGATCTCGGCGGCGGTCTCGATGCCGGTCAGGCCCTCGCCGACGACCAGCACGGTGCCGGCTCCGCCCAGACTGTCCAGGCGTGCGCGCAGCCGAAGCGCCGACGGCCGTCCCGCGACGTCGAAGGCGTGCTCAGCCACACCAGGGACACCGTGGTCGGCGACCCGGCTGCCGAGCGTGTACAGCAGCGTGTCGTACCCGACTTCGCCGTCACCGTCCTCGCCGGTCACGGTGACGGTCCTGCGCTCCGGGTCCACCGCGGTGACGCGCGCCACGCGCAGCCGTGCCCCGGTGCCCGCGAACACGTCGGCGAGCCGCCGGGTCGCGAGTTCCCGGCCCGCCGCGAGCTGGTGCATGCGCATCCGCTCGACGAAGACCGGCTCGGCGCTGACGACGGTGATCTCGGTGTCGGCGGGCGAGAGGCGGCGGGCCAGGCTCCCGGCGGCGAAGGCCCCGGCGTAACCGGCGCCGAGGACGAGGATGCGGTGCTTCATGGTGTGCCTCCTGTCTGAATCGCTTGCCCCTTGAGCGGGACAGCGCAGCGATTCCTGACAGGAGTCGGGTGTGAGGTGGGTCACCGGACCGGTGCGGGTGGCTGTCCGCGGGCGCGCCGGAGGCGTCCGAAACAGGGGGCGGCATCAACCACACAACGTTCGGCCGGCACAGGCGAACGCAGCACCCGGCACGCGACCTCGGCTGTGTCGAGAAATGCCGACACACCGGGGGCATGATCTGCCGGACAGGCCCTGATGCGGTGGTAGGGGCACCCGGTGTCGGGTGCCCCTACCTGTGGGGGTGGGGAAGGCGTCCTTCCTCAAGGGGGAGTGGAGGTTTCGGCCTTCCCGGGAGGGAGGAGGAGTCGGTCTCCCGGTGTGGAGGAAGGAGACGCGGTCCTCCTGGGGGAGTGACCGTGGGCCGACGGGGGCGGCGGGGTCACTCCGCCCGGTGGTTCGTGTGCCTGGGTCAGTCGTTCGAGCGGTCGGCGGTGACCTTGCCCGAGTCGGGGTTCACGCGCCAGTCGCTGCCGGTGCCGTCGGCGGCGGTGGTGTCGACCTCCCAAGCCTGGTCCGTGCTCTCCTCATCGAGGTCGACGGAGGTCACCGTGCCCTTGGCGGCGGCGGCCTCGGCGGCATCCGCGGCGGTCACGGAGCTCCCCTTCAGGGCGCCACGGATCTGCGCGGTCTCGGCGGCATCGTCACCGTCGTCGTCCTTCTCGGTGTGCGAGCCGCGAACCTTGCCGTTGGCCGGGTCGATCTGGATGCCGTGCCAGGCACCGCCGTCGGTCAGCACGTCGACCTCCCACACGTGGGCCGTGCCCTCGTCGTCCAGGTCGGCCGAGACCGCCGTACCGGTCGTGTGCTTCAGCGCCGCCCTGATCGCGTCGGCGGCCGTGATCTGTCCGGCCTTCGCGTCGGCGGCGTTCTCGGCCTTGTCCTCGGCGTCCTCGTCGGTGGCGCGGGCAGACTGGTCCGCGGCCCTGTCCTGGGCCGTGTTGTCGGTGTTGTCGGTGTTGTCGGTGTTGTCGCGGTTGGTGTCGTCGTTCGACACCGTCACGGTCTTCTTCGCCACCGCCTCGTCGTCACTCGTGACCGCGATGGCGGTCGCGGTGCCGCCGCCGATCAGGGCGACGGCCGCGATGGTGGCGATGACGACGTTGCGCTTCACGGGATTCCTCCAGAATGCGACTGGTTGCAGCCGGCAACGGATGTTGTTGACGGTTGCAGTCGGCTTGTCTGCCTCATCTGCTTTCGACGGGGACCAATCTGGCCGATCGACGCTGAAGCAAACCTGAAGCCACCTGAAAGCCACTTCAGGTTCGGTTTGCCAAGCTGAACGAATGCACCCGCCCGTCTCCCACCACCGCGCTACTCGAGGCTCCACCAGAGCTGAACGCCTGTGTGCGCCGCCCTGCGCGCCGCCGGCCGCGACGTGCCGATCTATGAGGGCCGGTGAGGTCGTGTCGAAGTCCGACATCCTGGAGCACGCCTGGGACTTCGCGTACGAGGGCGCCCCGGACATCGTCGAGGTCTACATCAGCACTCTCCGCCGCAAGGTCGGCTCCGCACTCATCAAGACCGTACGCGGGGACGGATACAGACTGGAGGCCCGCCCGTGAACCGTCGTCTCGGCTCCGTGCGGGCCCGCGCCACCCTCGCCACGACCGTCGTCGTCGCCATAGCCTTGGTCGCCGCCGGCACCGCCGTACTGCTCTCGCTGCGATTCACCCTCACCGACAAGGCGGATGCCGAGGCCGACTCCGTGGCCCGCAACGCCGCCTCGGCGCTGGCGAACGGGTTCGCGTACGACGAGCTGAAGCTGCCGGACGGCGACGAGAACCCCGTCGAGGTCCTGGACCGGAACGAGAAGCCCGTCGCGGCCGGCGAGGACGTCGAGGCCATGAACGTGACCGCCGTCGCCTCGGAGCGGCTGAACTCCGAGACCAACGACGACGCCGACGACAAGGCGGAGGGTGATCGCGAGGCGGAGGACGGGGGCACTCTCTCCGCCGGGGAGATCACCGACGAGACCTGGTACGGCGAGGGCACCGCGACCGTCGAGGGGGTGACCGCGGAGTACCGGTTCGCCGCGGTCGACCTGATCACGCCGGGAGGTGTCCTGCTCACCGTCTACGCGGGCGCCCCGCTCTCCACCGAAAAGGACGCCGTCAGCACCGCGTTGACGACGATGCTCATAGGGCTGCCCCTGCTGCTGTTGACGGTCAGCGGGGTGACGTACGTGGTCACCAAGCGGGCGCTGCGCCCCGTCGAAGGCATCCGCGCCGAGATGGGGGCCATCACCGCGTCCGAGGACCTCTCCCGCCGCGTCCCCGAGCCGGACACGCACGACGAGATCGCCCGCCTGGCCCGCACGACGAACGAGACCCTCGCCGCCCTGGAGACCTCGGTCGAGCGGCAGCGCGCGTTCGTCGCCGACGCCTCGCACGAGCTGCGCAGCCCCATAGCGTCCTTGCGCACCCAGCTCGAAGTGGGAGCCGCGCACCCGGAGTTGCTGGACCTGGACGGGGCCGTCGAGGACACCGTACGACTGCAGAGCCTCGCCGCCGACCTGCTGCTGCTCGCCCGGCTGGACGCGGGGGAGCGGCCCCCGCCGGACGCGCGCTTCGACCTGGCGAAGGTCGTGGCGGAGGAGGTGTCCTCCCGTGACGGAGTGACCCTCGACAGCGTCAAGTCCGTGGAGGTGCGCGGCTCCCGCAACCAGATCTGCCGTGTCCTCGGCAACCTCCTGGACAACGCCCGCCGCCACGCCCGCGACCGCGTCGCCGTCACCCTGCGCACAGACGCCGACCAGACGGTCCTCCAGGTCGCCGACGACGGCTCGGGCGTCTCCCTCGCCGACCGCGACCGTATCTTCGAACGCTTCGTCCGCCTCGACGAATCCCGAGCCCGAGACGACGGCGGCGCCGGCCTGGGCCTCGCCATCGCCAAGGACATCGCCGTACGCCACGGAGGCACATTGACAGTCACCGACGCCCCCGGCGGAGGCGCCTTGTTCGAACTGAGGTTGCCGCTCACCTAGTGCCGCATCAGGCAACCTTCGCCCTGGCAACCACGGTTGGCACGCAGTTGCCGGCCGTCGGGGTGGCCGTTTCGCCAGATGATGCAGCGGCCGATCATGAGGAGAACGGTGCTCGGACGTCGTTGGTCACCGGGATGGCTCGCGTCGGGATGCCGGCGCCTTTTCCCTGGAGGGGACGGCAGGCGGGAGTTCGCCTGAGGGGCGCCGGCATCCCTGTCAGGTCAGCTCGTCACACGGAAGGTGGCGTCGCTGCGCCCCGTCGCGGTGGTGATGGGGTCGAGCTTCAGTTGGTACGCGTAGTGGCGGATGTACCGGTCGGGGTGGTTGTACGACTGGAACGACGACCAGTTTGCGTCGGCGAGCCCGGCTACCTGGCGGAAGGTGGCGTCTGCGGCGAACTGGGTGGTGCCGTCGTTGTAGGCCAGCTGGAAGTCGTATCCGGCGTGCCGCAGGAAGTATCCGGGGAAGTTCACCGACTCGAACGAGACGGTGCCGGAGCCTGCCAGGCCGGTCCTCAGCCGGAACTGGGAGTCCTGGGCGGGGCTGACGTTGGGGTCGATGCGCACGTCGAAGTTGGCGTGCCGCACGTACCGGTCCTGGAAGTTGAACGACTGCAGCCGCTTGGCCGTCGTGTTGGGCCAGCGCGCCTGTACACGGCTCTCCTCGGCCGCCGTCAGGTTAAGGATCGAGCCGTGACGCTTCTTGGTCCCGCCCAGGTTGTAGGTTCCCGACGCCGGTAGCCGGTAGGTGCCCGAGGCGGACGGGTTGGTCGTCAGAACCGGCATGTAGCCGCGTCCCGAGGCGTACTGGTCGAGGTACAGGGTCCACTCGTTGCGGTCGCGGAACTTCATCCACATCGGGCCTTCGACCTGCGAGCCGGTCAGGCCGATGCCGGAGAGGTTGCCGAGGCTGGTCCACGTTCCCAGGATCGAGTTGCTGCCCTCGAGCGTGATCTGGCCGTCACCGGAGGCCCGTACGTAGCGGAAGTCGCCGACACCTGACGGCACCTCGACGATCTGGGTGTCGATGATGCCCTGCGTTCCGGGGCGGTCGATGTAGATCTGCGGAGTGGTGATGGTGCGGAAGTCCGTGGTCCGGGCGTAGTAGATGCGGTGCTTCAGCACGCCGTTGAGGGTCGCGTTGGTCGCCCAGTACAGGACGTAGTCGTTGGTGGCCGGGTTCCAGATCGCCTCCGGCGCCCACGCGTTGCGCCCGTCGGGGATCGCGCCGGCGACGTCGAGCAGCCGCGGCGCGGACCAGGTGACCAGGTCCGTCGACTCCCACACCACGAGGTTGCGGCTGCCGTTGGAGGTGGAGTCCCCCCAGGACTGTCCGCAGCCGATGCACAGGTCGGTCGCGATGATCCAGTACCGGCTGCCGTCCGGTGACCGCACGAGTGCGGGGTCGCGCACCCCGCGCGTGCCGACGGTGGACCGCAGGGCCATCCCGCCGCCGTTGAGGTCGGTCCAGTTCAGGCCGTCCGTGCTGTGCGAGAAGTAGATCTGCTGACCGGTCGCCCCCTCCCCGATGAAGTGCGTCATCAGGTAGCCCGGGTCCGCGGCGGCGGCCCGCTGAGGCGTGGTCACGACTTGGGCTGTGAAGAGCAGGCAGGCGGCGACCAACATCGCCGTCAGCCGAGCGAGAACCGCGGACATGCGCATTCCTGTCTTTCTGCAAGTGTCATGATCAGGTCATAGCCAGGGCCGAGTGGTGAGACTCGGCCTCCGTGCCGTTGGGGCAAGACCGCTCCCTCGTGACGTCGGACGTCGCGTAATGCCGGTCGGTGGCCGAGGAGCCGCGGTTCCCGCCTGAGCGTGGCAGCGACCGGAGGCTCCGCAGTGGCGGGCCGGGTGCCGAAGGCGGCGGAGGGGGCTAACAGAGCTGTCTCAGGAATGAGCCAGTGACGGGTGCGGAACACGGGCTGTCCCCTTTGACGGCCATGGTTCGAAAAGTCGAACGTTGTTCGCAACTTCGAGCAGAAAGTAGATGTCAGCCAAGAGCATGTCAATGGAACTTGCCAGTTTGATCGCCGATTTCGGCGCACCAAGCACTACAGCCCCGGGGAGGGAGGGGGCGGAAGCCTCGCAACACCAAGCAATTCCGTCGGCGGACCTACCGGATCATGGTGCTCCTGAAGCTTCGCCGGGTACGTCTGTGCGATGCACGCGCATCGTGTCTCACGTATCTGACCAACTATGAGGTGCCGGACCACATCCTCGCTCGGTGGGCGGACACACCCACGTGGCGACCACCAAGCGGTGCTATGTGAAGCCCGATCGGGTCGGAACAGGCGCCAGTCCTGATCTTGGGCCCCTCGCTCGGTACAACATGGCACAGGTCGTAAAGACCGTCCAGGGGCGTCCAGCCGATCGAGGGTAGGCCCACAATGCCAGGTCAGGTCCTTATTGTCCGAGGGAGTCCACGCAGTTGGTGAGAGCTGTGTGAGAGGGCGTGACACGCAGAAGCCCCGCCGGTATCCCGGCCGGGCTTCTGCGTGGGGAGGGCTACGACAGGCCGCTTCGAGCACCCGGAGCAAGGATGCAGTTCCGGGGTCGTAGCCCTTCGCCCGCGAGAACCCCAACGCCCGGGAGGCGTCCTCGACGCTCCCCGTGCCGTCCCAGGTGGCGCGGATGCCGTGGCGGCCTGCCTACCTCAGAACGGTCATCGGCGCGGACCCTTCGGAGCTGCCGTCCGGGCGAGTTCGCCCAAGGACCTTTGCCCGACGCCGCTGGATGGGACGAGCGCGGTCAGGCTCACTGTAGGACCGTCGCCGCCATCGTCCCGATGACCGCGTTGCCGGTCACGCGGACCAGTCAGGAGATCAGGATGCCGTCGTTGCGCAGGCGCTCACGCTCCGCCCCCGGGCACCGGCCGCACGGCAGGGCGGGTACGGCCCGAACCACGGCGAGCTCCACTGCCGGGATCTTCGTGGGGGGCGGGCTGCTCCCTCATGACGGATCGGTCGGCACGGTGCGCGGCTTGATGGTGGGTGGGCCGAAGGGTGATCGTCGCGGATCGGGACCCGATAGCGTCGGCACGCCAGGGAGCCGGGGCAGGCGGGGAAATGGGTGGAGGCCGCGAGCGGGCACGGGGCGGCCACCTTGTCGGTGCGGCGGCCGAGCGTCGTTGGCCGCCGCATCCGCCGGACCGTGCTCGGTGCCCGCATCGGGCCTGTCACGCATGCCGTGCTGCGTCACGCGGCGGCGCCGGCCGCGGTGATTCCGCACAACTGACTGAGGGGCGCGGGCGGCCGCCGAGTGGTGAAGGGGACGGTCGGCCCCGGAAGCAGCCCAGTCGGCCCTGGGCCGGCATGGCGCTCGTGCGCAGGCTGGGGATGTGCCGTCCGCAGCGGGCGGATGGCTTGCCTCTCCTCAGGCCACGCCATGGTTACCGTTGCCGTTCTGCTCCAACTGCTCATTCTCGTAGGCGCGTTGTACGACACTGCCCGTCTGCTGACGCCCACCGAAGGCCGCCGCCTGTCGAGAGTTCGGATCCGGCGGCGCCGTGCCGCGCTGGAGACGGCCGAACGGCGGGTCGTGGCACGGCGGTTGTACGGCCGGATCGACGCGGCCACCTACCGGGCGCGGATGCACGCTCTCGCCGACGGGCGGCGCACACCGCGACCGGGACGCCGTGCCTGACTGCGGCGAAAGGCGGTCGGCTGCCCATGCAGGAAGGGGCGCCCGTGTCGAGGCGGATCGAGGATTCGTCTCCGCGTACCGAGATGCGATCCTGCCGATCGGAGGTCACGCCCCGGGGCTCGTGGTCAGCCGGTGGCGCAGGGCCAGGGACGCCAGGGTGACCAGAGTGATGGCGAAGGCGGCGAGGACCGTCAGGTCGCGCAGGATCGCGGACAGGTCCCCGTTCCGGGACAGCAGCGTGGTCCACGCGTCGACGGCCCAGGCCTGCGGCACCGCGTGGCCCGCGGTGCGCAGCCAGTCTGGCACGAGAGCCAGCGGCCACATACAGCCGCCCAGCATGCCGAGGCCGATGCCGAGCGCCGGGCCGACCGCGTGCACCTGCTCCGGCGTACGGAACAGGGCCCCGGCCAGCACACCGGCTCCGGTGCCGACCAGCGCCCAGACGGTGACGAGGACGCCCGCGCCGAGCGGATCGCCCCAGGCGACGTCGAAGGCCAGCGCGCCGATGCCGACGATGAGCAGGGACTGCAGCAGGGCCAGCAGGAGGTAGGCGATGGTCTCGCCGAGTACCACGGTGCGGGCGGAGACGGGCGCCGCGAGGGCGCGGGCGTACACGCCCGTCCTGCGGGTCTCGACGATGGCCGCGCCGCCCGCCAGGGCGTTGATGAACACGAACAGCACCAGCATGGTGGGTGTGCTGTAGCTGTAGCCGAGCGGCAGGAAGTCGCTCTCGCCGTTGACGGTCACGGTGCGTACGGCGATGGGAGCCGCGGCCTGTTCGGTGCCGCGGGCGAGCGCGAGGTTGGCGTCGAAGTCGCCGCCGGCCTGGTCACCGGCGAAGCGGGCGGCCTGCAGGCGTGCCGCGTGCTCGGCCACGACGGCCGACACCGAGGTCACGGCCGAGTGCCCGGCGCTGCCCGAAGGCTCCACCAGGACCCCTACGGTGACGGAACGCCCCGCCCGTACGTCCGCGTCGAGACCGGACGGCACCAGCACCACCGCGTCCAGCTCCGCGCGGCGCAGTGCGGTCTGCGCGTCCGCCGCGGTGTCGTACGTGCGGGTACGCAGCCCGGGTGCGTCCTTGAGGTCCGAGGTCAACTCCCGTGCCACGGGGCCCGCCTGGGCCGCAGGGACGAGTCCGATCCGGAACTGGTCGAAGCCGCTGACGGTCACGCCGATGACGACGATGATGGCGACAGGGAGCAACACCATGAAGAACAGCGCCGTGCGGTCGCGCAGCACGCGTGTGAGGGTGGCCCGGGTCACGGCGAGCGCGGTCATGACGTCCTCCTCAGTCGAAGGAGCAGTGCCGTCACCGCGACGACGACGGCCGAGAACGCGGCGATGCCGAGCAGTGGAGCACCTACGGCGTCCCAGCCGCGCACCCCGGTGCCCAGATCGGTGAAGCCGCGCAGGGCCCAGCCGTTGGGCGTGAACAGGGCGAGGCTGCGGATCGCCGGTGTGGTGCCGGAGGCGAAGACGAAGTTGCCGCCGAGCAGGACGAGCGCGAAGACGAGGATCGAGGCGAGTCCCTGGGCCTGCTGTTCGGTCCGTACGAGCGCGATGACCAGCGCGGTCAAGCACACCACGCACACAGCCATGGCCACGCTGAGGGCCGCGACCCCGAGCGGGTCCGCCCAGCTGGCGTCGAAGGCCAGCCACGACACCAGGGTCACAGTCGCCAGCCCGGCCAGGCTGTACACGAACGTCGACACCGACTTGCCGATCAGCAGAGCACTGCGCCCGACCGGTGCTGCCGCGATCCGGTCGAGGGTGCCCTGTTGCTGTTCGATGAAGTAGCCGCGCGCCCCGAAGCCGACGGTGAACAGCACGAAGAACATGCCCATGCTGGGTCCGAAATAGCTGATCACCTTCAGCGGGTCGTCGGGCAGCCCCTCCGCCCGGACCTGCTCGGGCAGGCGCAACAGGGCTGCCTTGGCGGCGAGTTCGGGGATGTCCGTCTGCGAGGCGCCCGCCGCGACGGCCGTGGCGACCGACAGCCGGCCGGCGTTCACCTGGGCCACGTACGACTCGGTGACGGCCCGCGCGAGCTGCGCCTGCAGGCCGTAGTCGACGCTGTCCAGGACCAGAACAGGCGTCGCCGTGCCGCCCCGCAGCGACTCGGTGAACCCGTCGGGTACGACGATCGCGGCATGCACGCCGCCCGCGTCCACGGCCCGCCGAGCGGCACTCGCGTCGTCGTACGACCGCACGTGCACTGTGTCCTCGAGCTCTGGGCTCTTCAACACCTGGGTGAGGCCGGCGGCGGCCGGACCCTCGTCGAGGTCCACGACGCCGATGTTCGCGCGGAAGTCGGAGTTGTTGTTGAACGCCATGGCCATCAACGCGGAGATGAGCACCGGCGCCAGGAACACGATCACCCAGGCAGAACGGTCGCGCAGCCGCTGGCGCAGATCCTTGGCCGCGATGGCGAGTACGACACCCACGACGGCTCACTCCCTCAGCGCCGTGCCGGTCAGGTGGAGGAAGACGGCCTCCAGGTCGGGTTCGTCGATCTCCACGCTGCTGATGTCGACGTCCTGTTCGTGGGCGAGGTCGAGCAGGTCCGGCAGCAGGCTGCGCGCGTCCTTGACGACCAGCTCGACCACGTCGCCGTTCCCGGTGGCCCGCGCCGCGCCTTCGACCCGGGCGAGGCGGCTGCAGGCGTCCGCGTACGCGACCAGGTTGCCGACGGCGGTCAGCCGCACACGGTCCCGCTCGGCCACCAGCGCCACCAGCTCGCGCTGGGTGCCCTCGGCGACCAGGCGGCCCCGGTCGATGATGCCGACGCGGTCGCAGAGCCGTTCGGCCTCCTCCATGTAGTGCGTGGTGTAGAGGACGGCCATGCCCTCCTCGCCGAACCGGGTGACGCTCTCGAGGATCGCGTGGCGGCTCTGCGGATCGACGCCGACCGTCGGCTCGTCCAGCACCAGCAGAGTCGGTGAATGCACGAGCCCGGCACCGATGTTGAGGCGTCGGCGCATGCCGCCCGACAGGGAGTCGACGCGGTCGCGGGCCCGCGCGCCGAGATCGATGAGGTCCAGCACCTCGTCGACGCGGCGCTCCAACTGACGGCGCGGCAGCCGGTAGAGGCGGCCGAAGAAGCGCAGGTTCTCGCGGACAGTGAGGTCCGGATAGAGGGCCACGTCCTGCGGGACGAAGCCGATGAGCTGCTTGGCCGGCCCGGCATTGGTGCTCACCGGGCGGCCGGCCACGTGCACGGTGCCGGAGTCGGGGTGCAGCAGGCCGCAGACCATCCGGATCGTCGTCGTCTTGCCCGCACCGTTCGGCCCGAGCAGGCCGTACGTCTCACCCGGTGCGATGCTCAGACTCACGTCGTCTACGGCGGTGCGCTCGCCGAACCGCCGGACGAGGTGCGCGCATGCGAGCACCGGTGCGGCATCGGGGTTCCCCGTGGGGTCGTTCATGGCGTCACCTCATGGCGCTAGGGAGAAGTAGTTCTCTTCTTCTTGCGTGAAGTGCAGGCGCAGCACGGTGTGCAGCCCGTACAGGCAGCCGCGCAGGTCGTCGATCTGCTCGGGGGCCAGAACCCCGTCGGGGCCCGCCAGCGTGAGGTGGGTGGCGATGCGGCGGGCGAGCCGGTCGATCTCGGCATGGGCGCGGCTCATCGTGGCCGTGGCCTCCGGGCCACCGAGCGTGGGCGCGAGCGCCGGGTAGAGTTCGTGCTCCTCGGCGTGCTCGTGCGGCAGCAGGCGCTCGGTGAGCAGCCGGTGGACGTAGGCCACCGCCGCCAGGGGTTCCGCTCCGGTGCCGTCCGAAAGCCGGTCGGCGGCTCCGCGTACCGCCTCCACCACGTCCTGCAGATCGTCGTGCTCCGCCGCGAAGCGGTGAATGAGCGCCTCCGTGGACGGCTGGAGCGGCGGACGCGCCGTCCGGTCGCCGCCCAGCGCGCGCAGGGCGTTGAGGATCACGGCGACGTCGATGCCCTCCTGGAGCAGGGCGCCGACGGCGGGTGGGAGCAGCCCGAAGGCGGCCGCGGCCATCGCGGCGAGCGACATCACCATGCCGCCGAGCGCGCTCTGCACGGCGATGCGCCGGGACCGTACGGCGATGGCGACGGCGTCGGCCAGCCGGTCCACCCGGTCGGTGGTCAGGACGATGTCGGCGGCCTCCGAGGACGCCGTGGAGCCGCGGGCGCCCATCGCCACGCCGATGTCCGCGGCGGCCAGCGCGGGGGCGTCGTTCACGCCGTCGCCGACCATCACGGTGACCGCGCGGTCGCGTTCGACGCGCACCGCGGCAACCTTGTCGATGGGAGCGAGTTCCGCTCGTACGTCGTCCAGGCCGAGTACGGCGCCGACCTCGCGGGCGGGTTCGGCGCGGTCGCCGGTGAGCATCACGAGCCGCTCGATGCCCGCCACCCGCAGTCGGCGCAGGGTGCGTGGCGCGTCGTGGCGCAGCGGGTCACGCAGCAGCACGGCACCGACGGGGTGCCCGTCGACGCTGAGCCAGACGACGCTCGCGCCGTCCAGAAGGGCCCGGTTGTCCACCGCGCGGGCCCAGGCGGGCTTCTCGGTCCGGGCGTCGAGGCGGCCGACGCCCATCCGACGTCCGGCGACGGAGCCGACGGCACCTCGGCCGGGTTCCTCGGACACGTCTGAGGGCACCGACAGACGCAGCCCCCGCTCGCGGGCCGCGTCTACGAGGGCCCGCGCGAGCACGTGCGGCGAATACTGGTCGAGCGAGGCGGCCACCCGCAGCACCTGCGACGGCTGCCAGTCAGGGGAGGCGATCACGTCGAGCACGCGGGGCCGGCCGCCGGTGAGGGTGCCGGTCTTGTCCAGCAGCAGCGTGCGGGCCCGGCCCAGGTTCTCCAGCGCACCGCCGTCCCGGATCACCACGCCGAGCCGCGAGGCCCGCGACAGCCCGGAGACCACCGCGACCGGCGCCGCCAGCAGCAGCGGACACGGCGTGGCGACCACCAACACCGCCACTGCCCGCACCGCGGAACCGCTGACCAGCCAGGCCAGCCCGGCAGCCGCCGCGGACAGAGGCAGGAACCAGGCCGCGTACCGGTCGGCCAGCCTGACCACGGGTGCGGACTCGGCACCGGCCTGCCGCGCCAGCCGTACGATCTCGGCGTACGTGCTGTCCTGCTCGGTCGCCGTTGCACGCAGCTCGAAGGCGCCACCCGCGTTCACCACGCCGCTGCGCACCGGCTCGCCCGCCGGCCGTCGCACGTTCAGGGGCTCGCCGGTGAGGACCGATTCATCGAGTTCGGCCGTGCCGTCGACGACGCGGCCGTCGACCGGGACGACCTCGCCGGGACCCACGACGAGCAGGTCGTCGACGGCGACCTCGCCCAGTGGCACCGTCCGCACCTCGGTGCCGGCGCGCCGCCGGGCGGTGCGGGGCGCGTGTTCCAGCAGGGCGCGCAGGTCGCGGGAGGCCCGTTGCTGTGCCGCGGCCTCCAGGGTGCGGCCGGTGGCGAGCATCAAAGCGATCAGGGCGCCGGCGAGGTACTCGCCCACGGCCAGCGTGCCGCCGAGCGCCAGTACGGCTATCAGGTCCACGCCCGCGTGACCGCGCCGGAGCGCACCCAGCACCCAGCCCACGGCCGGGGCGACGGCCACGACGGTGCCCAGGGCCCAGAACAGGTCGGCGCGGTCGGTGGCGCCCGCCAGCCAGAAGACGCCACCGACCGTGAGGGCGAGGGCGGTGGCGGCCAGCAGGAGCGATTCGAGCGTCGGCATGCGGGACAGAACCGCCGGCAGCCGGTGCGGCGGCCTCGTCGGAAGTCTGCTGTCCATGACGGTTCTCGCTCCGGTGCACGGCTCAGTCGTGCGGGACGACGGTGACGGGGCACGGCACGTGGTGCAGGGCCGCGTGCGCGACCGGCCCGAACTTCCACGTGAGGTGCGACGGATGGCGCCCGCGTCCCACCACGGTGAGGCAGGCGCGTACGAAGGCGGACAGCAGCGCCTGCGCGGCGGGGCCCGTGGCCACGTGCGCGGCGACGGCGACGGCGGGGAACTTCTCCCGCCACGGGGCGAGGGCGGCGGTCAGCCGTGTCCGCTGGTCGGCTTCGAGGCCCTCTCCGGGCAGAGTGCCGAGCGAGGACGGCGGCAGCGCTCGTACCGCCCGCACCCGCGCTGCCCTGGACTGCGCGGTGGCGAAGGCGAACTCCAGCAGCGGGTCCGAGGCCGGGCCGGGCTCCTGCACGCCCACCACGATCTCGTCCCGGGCGGCTGCCGCCGGGTGCCCCCAGCCGCCCTCGACGGCCGGGTCGTGGGCCCGGACGGTGACGGCGGGACGTTGCGTGAGGCCAAGGACGTGCAGGCTGATGGAACGGAGCAGGAAAGTCGCCACCGACCCGTGTCCGCGCGAGCCGAGCACGAGCAGGGCCGCGCTGTCGCTCAGGTCCACGAGCGCCTGCGAGGCGGGAGCCGAAACCAGTTCCGTGGTCAGGGACAGGTCTGGGTGCCGATGCAGCAGCTCGGACTCCATCCCATGCAGCACCTGGTCTCCGTACCGCTGCTTGCTGAGGGCTTCCTGGGGGATCGGCACGTTGAGCGGCTGGCTGGTCCAGGAATGGACCTGCAGGACGGGTAGGCGGATGCTCACAGCTTCGCGGGCAGCCCACCACGCGGCCGTCACGCTCGCGGCGGAGCCGTCGAGTCCGACAACGACAGGGCCGGTCATGTCTCACCTCCGAGGTCGGCGCGACAGACGAGGCCGGCCGCGCAAGCGCCTCCGACTCCAGGGTGGCCGCGCCCGGGCCCATCGGGGAGGGCCGGACGGTGCGCCGTTGGGGCCCGTATGGCCCAGTGCTGGTCGATCTCGGTGGGCCGACGCCGAGAGCCGTGGAAGCGAGGCGGGCCCGCCCGCCCGACGGCGCCGGACACGGCCCGGCCGCGTTGTGCTGCCGTCGTCTCGCCGGGAACGGGTGGTGGAGGCGGACGGCCTCGTCCCCGGGACGTCGTCCTGCTGGAGGCCGACGACCGTGTACCGGCCGACGGGCGGCTGACCGTCGCGGAGTCGGTGGAGGTCGCAGAGGCCGCCCTCACCGGCGAGTCCCAGCCGGTTGCCAAGCGCCCTGTCCGGTGCCGTGAACATCCTGCTCGACCACATCCGTCGTGCCCTGCCTTGTCCGTCGCCGTCACCGGCCGCCGCATCACCGCGTGACAGAGCTGTTGTCCGGCACAGCCGGGACTCATGGCCCATCGTGCGCAGCCCCGCCCGGCGAAGGATGGACGCAGAGCACATGTCGCTGCATCAGGCGAAAGACGGACTGTCTCATGTACCGCAACGACGGGTTCCGCGAACTCGACCGGCAGGAATGCCGTCTGCGTCTGCCGGCGAAGGCGCGTCCGTCGGCCGCATCGACCACACACGCCAGGCCCTGCCCGCCGTACTGCCGGTGAACTTCCGCCTGGACGCCGACGGCGCGGTGCCTGGTCGTGGTGGGGCTGCCCGCCGACAACGCGGCGATCAACCCACCGATCTTCGAGACCGTGCTCGGCGGCTCTCCGTCATCGGCTCCATTCGTCGGCCCCCGCCAGGATCTGTCCCGGGTGTTCACGCTGCACGCCGCAGGACGTACCCACGTCATCGCCGAACCGGCGCCTGGACCAGGCCGACGACTCCTTCGACGAGGGGTCGGCGGACGGGCCGAGGCGGGAGTCCGTCGCCACCCCCGTGCCCGGTTCGCTACTCCTCCGGCACCATGTCGATCGCCCCGGACGGGCACTCGGCGGCGCACAGCCCGCACCCCTTGCAGTAGTCCAGGTCGATCGCGAAGCCCTTGCCGGGGCCCAGCTTGGTGATCGCGTTGTCCGGGCAGACGCCGTAGCAGTTGTCGCACTCGAAGCAGTTGCCGCACGACATGCAGCGCCGGGCCTCGAACAGTGCCGTGGACTCGTCGAGGCCCTGCACCACCTCGTCGAACGTCGAGACCCGCCGGGCCATTTCGAGCCGTGGCTGTACGGAGGCGGGCGCGTCCGCGTAGTACCAGGTGTTGAGCCGGTCGAAGTCCGCGGGGGCGTGCTTGGCACCGGGGTCGTAGGAGGCCCCGCGCACATACGCGTCGATGTGCCGGGCTGCCTTCTTGCCGTGCCCGACGGCCACGGTGACCGTGCGGTCGGCGGGCACCATGTCGCCGCCGGCGAAGATGCCCTGATGGCCCGTCATCAGCCCGTCCGCGACCTGGACCATGCCGTGGTCCAGTGACAGATCGGGGACGTCTTTCAGCAGGGACAGGTCGGATTCCTGGCCGAGGGCGAGGACCACGGTGTCGGCCTGCAGTTCCTCGAACTCGCCGGTGGGCTGCGGGAATCCGCTCTCGTCGAGCCGCATCCGCTCGATGGTCAGATGGCCTTCGTCGGCGTGCTTGATGGTGGAGAGCCACTTCATCCGCACACCCTCCTCCAGCGCCTCCTCGACCTCGATGTCGTGTGCGGGCATACGATCGCGCGTACGCCGGTAGACCACCACGGCGTCCGTCGCGCCCAGCCTGCGGGCGGTCCGGGCCGCGTCCATGGCGGTGTTGCCGCCGCCGTAGACCGCGACCCGCCGGCCCAGCATGGGCGGGTCCTCGCCCTCCATGCCGGCCAGCAGGGCCACCGCGTCCAGGATGCGGGCGCTGTCCCCCGCCGGGATGTAGGTGCGCCGGCCGACGCCCGCGCCCACGGCCAGGAACACGGCGTCGAAGGCGCCGTCCCGCTGCGAGGCGAGCACGTCGTCGACCCGGGTGTTCAGCTCCAGTGTGACGCCCATCGCGACGATGCGGTCGATCTCCGCGTCCAGCACCTCGCGGGGCAGCCGGTAACGGGGGATGCCGTAACGCATCATCCCGCCGGGCTGTTCCTGTGCCTCACGCAGCGTCACCTCGTGGCCGAGCAGCCGCAGATGGTAAGCGGCCGACAGCCCTGCCGGACCGGAGCCGACGACCAGGACACGCTTGCCGGACGTCACCGAAGGGCCCGCAACGGTCCAGCCGCGCTTGATCGCCTCGTCGCCGAGGAACCGCTCGATGGAGTTGATTCCGACGGCGTTGTCGACCTGGGCGCGGTTGCAGGCCGTCTCGCAGGGGTGGTAGCAGACCCGGCCCATCACGGCGGGCAGCGGGTTGTCCCGCATCAACTGCCGCCAGGCGGACTCGTAGTCGCCGCTCTCCGCGTGGAACAGCCACTGCTGGATGTTCTCGCCGGCCGGGCACGCCTGGTTGCACGGCGGCATCCGGTCGACGTACTGGGGACGTTCGGTCCGCCAGGCGCCGGTGTGGTTGGCCAGGCTGGAGCCGACGTCCAGGGTGATCGCGAACGGTTTCTCCTTCACGGTACGGCCTCCTGGGCGAGCAGCCCGAAGCGGGCGATGTTGCGGTCGGCGGTCCGCTGCAGGCGGGCGATGACGTCCGTGCGGAGCTCCGGCTGGAAGAGGTGCGCGTACCGCTTCTGCGGGCGCAGATACTCCTCGACCGGCACCCTCCGCCGGATCGACGTGACGTCGGTGACCTCGCCGTCCACCGCCTCGAACACCGGGAAAAGGCCACTCTGTTCGGCGAGCCGCGCGATGTGCACCGTGTCGTGGGACACCGTGCCCCAGCCCAGCGGGCAGGGCACCAGCACATGCAGATAGCGGGCGCCGCGCATCCCCATCGCCCGGTGCACCTTGGCCTCCAGGTCGCGCAGTCCGGCCACGGTCGCGGTGGCGACGTACGGGATCTCGTGCGCCATCGCGATCAGCGGCAGATTCTTGCCCTGCCCGAAGGGGGCGCCCGGCTCCTCGCCCACCGCCTGTGTGGTCGCCGTGCGCGCGGTCGGGGGAGTGGCGCCGGAGCGCTGCACGCCGGTGTTCATGTACGCCTCGTTGTCGTAACAGACATACAGGACGTCGTCGTTGCGCTCGAACATGCCCGACAGACAGCCGAGCCCGATGTCGACCGTGCCGCCGTCGCCGCCCTGCCCGACCACACGGATGTCCGTGCGGCCCTTGGCGCGCAGTGCGGCGGCGACCCCGGCGGCGACGGCGGGCGCGTTCCCGAACAGGGAGTGCAGCCACGGCAGTTGCCACGACGTCTCCGGGTACGGCGTGGAGAACACCTCCAGGCAGCCCGTCGCGTTGACCGCGATCACCCTGCCGCAGGCCACGCGTTGCGCCGCGTCCAGGATGTAACGGGCGCCGAGTGCCTCGCCGCAGCCCTGGCAGGCGCGGTGGCCGCAGGTCAGCGCGTTGGCGCGGGCCGGGTCGGCCTGGTCGGACTGGAGTTCGGGCCCCAGCAGCCGGTTCCCGGCGGCGAAGCTGCCGACCTGGTAGAACTTCACCTGCTGCGCGGCACTCATCGGTTGCTCCCCACATCGCGCAGAATGTTCTCCGCCGACGGCCCCGACCTCCGGGTCCGTGCCATCCGCGCCAACTCCCGCTCCACCAGTTCGGTGTTGAGGTCGAGGAAGGTCAACTCCTCCAGCCGTCCAGCGATCGCGTCGTCGAACAGCCGGTGCAGCGACACCTTCGTGATCGGCCGCCCGCCGAGCCCGGCGATGACGGTGTGGCCGTCGAGCTGGATCCCGGACAGTGCGGTGCGCACGTTCGCCGACACGATCCCGCCGATACCGACCGCCAACGCCCGCTCCAGCACCACCACTTGACGGGCCCCGCCGAGCACGGCCCGCACCGCGTCCAGCGGGAACGGCCGGAACGACGTGATCGCCAGCGCCCCGATCCGCACCCCGCGCTCACGCATCTCGTCCATGACGTCGCAGACCGTGCCGAACACCGAGCCCAGCGCCACGACGATTGTCTCGGCGTCCTCGCAGCGGTACGGATGGATCAGCCCGCCGGAGGAGCGGCCGAAGACCCGCCGGAACTCCCCGGCGACCCGTGGGATCGCCTCCAGCGCCTGCATCTGCTTGGCGTGTGCCAGATAGCGCACCTCGGTGAAGGCCTCCGGGCCGACCATCGCGCCGATCGACACCGGCTCGTCCGGGTCCAGGACCTGACGCGGCTCGTACGGCGGCAGGAACGCGTCGACCTGTGCCTGCTCGGGCACGTCGATGCGCTCCCAGGCATGCGTGAGCACAAAGCCGTCCATGCACACCATCACGGGCAGCGACAGCTCCTCGGCCAGCCGGAAGGCCTGCGGATGCAGGTCGGCGGCCTCCTGGTTGTCGCGCGCGTACAGCTGGATCCAGCCGCAGTCGCGCTGCGACATGCTGTCGCTGTGGTCGTTCCAGATGTTGATCGGCGCGCCGATCGCCCGGTTGGCGACCGTCATCACGATGGGCAGGCCGAGACCGGAGGCGTTATAGAGGGCCTCCACCATGTACAGCAGGCCCTGGCTGGCGGTCGCCGTGTAGGCGCGGGCGCCCGCCGCCGAGGCCCCGATGCACATGGACATCGCGGCGAACTCCGACTCGACGTTGACGTACTCGCACGGCTTCAGCGCACCGGACTTCACCAGGCGGCTGAGCTCCTCGACGATGTGCGTCTGCGGCGAGATCGGGTAGGCCGCGATCACCTCGGGACGGCAGTGCGCGACGGTCGCGGCGACCCCGCGCGAGCCCTCAGTCTGTTTGAGCATGGGCGTGTTCCTCCCGCTGGGCGCGCTGGGTGCGGACGTGGTCGTACGCCTCCCGGGCCGCGGCCGCGTTGGCGGCCCCCAGCTCGCCGGGGAAACGTTCCCGGACGGCGGCGGCGAGCGAGTCGATCGCCACGCAGCCGGTGAGGGCGGCGAGGCCGCCGAGCAGGACGATGTTCGGGACCGGACGGCCGAAGTGACGCAGGGCAAGCGCGGTGGCCGGGACCGTGAGGGCACGGTTGGCGAGATCCCCGAGGCCCAGTTCGGCGACGGGGCGCGGCGAGTTGATCAGCACGGCACCGCCGGGACGCAGCCCTTCGAAGACATTCACCTGGTGCAGCAGTGTGGCGTCCTGGATCACCAGCGCTTCGGGCTGGGTGACCGGCTCTCGGACCCGGATCGGCCGGTCGTCGATCCGGCAGAACGCCATCACCGGCGCCCCCGTCCGCTCCGAGCCGAAGCTCGGGAACGCCTGTGCGTGCCGGCCCTCCAGAAAAGCCGCCACCGACAACAACTCCGCGGCCGTGACGGCGCCCTGGCCACCACGGCCGTGGAGACGAACCTGGAACACGGCACCCTCCTCCCTACGGGACCCTGATGCAGTCGTACCGCGTGCGACGCCGGACTCCTCAGGGGCCGAACGTCCCGTGTGAAGGGCCGAGGGGACCCGGCCCCTGCCAGACGGACCGGGAGGCACGACTTGTTCCGCAGGGCTCACTCGTGCGGCACGATCGCGATCGGGCAACGCGCGTGGTGCATCACCGCGTGCGCGATCGGCCCGGTGTGCATGCCGAGCCTGGCCGGACGGATCCTGCGGCCGACGGCCAGCAGACCGGCGTCCTGCGTGGCGTGCAGCAGCTGCTGCGCCGGACGCCCCTCCTGGACCAGCTCGATGACCTCCACCGTGGGGTACTTGTCCCGCCACGGCCCGAGCACGGCCGCCAGCGCCTTCTCGGCACGTGCGTGGACAGCCTTGCGTGCCTTGGCCTCCGCGGCACTCTGGACGTACGGCAGCTGCCATGCGTACACGACCCGCAGTGGCGCGGAACGCAGCGCCGCGTTCTCGAAGGCGAACGCGAGGAGTTCCTCGCACGGATGCGCCGGGTCCACGCCGACCACGACATCGCGGTACGGGGTGTGCGCCGAGGGGCGGCCGTCCGCGTCCGGCACGTGCTCGTCCTTGAGGGTCAGGTCGGCACGGACGAGGACGACGGGCCGCGTCACATGGGCCACCGTCGCCAGCGCCACCGAACCGGCCATGAACCCGCCGAAGCCGCTGAAGGCCCGGCTGCCCAGGACCAGCAGCTCGGCCTCGGCGCCCGCCGAGATGAGGGCGTCGGCCGCGGGCCGGGAGATCTGATCGGCGCTCAAGTACACCTGCGGATAGCGTTCGTTGAGCCGGTCCATGGCGCTGCGCAGGATCCGCCGCGCCCAGTAGCGCGGCGCCTTCAGCTCGGGCAGCTCCGACTCGTCGGGTGGCATACCGGCCTCCCAGGCGTGCACCAGGCGCAGCGGCAGGCCGCGCCGCAGGGCTTCTCGGGCCGCCCAGTCGGCGGCGGCGAGGCTCTCACGTGAACCGTCCAGGCCTACGACAATGGGGCGAAGCATGGCCAACACCTCCCCGGATCGATGCCCGCGCACCTCTTCTTCTGCGGACCCCTGCACTACTAGCGTCCTCGTGAAAGCCCAGGCTCGGGCAGGGGCTGCCCGGCCTCGACCCCGGGCCGAACGGCCCTTTGTCCCTGCTCAAGCCCCAGGCGGGGAAGGGGGAAGTGGGGAGCCGGGGCCGTCGGCGGTGCGGCGCGGGTGCGGGCCGGTCGGACGCTCGGCTGCCGGACGGCGCCTGCCAGGCTCTCCGACAGCAGGAGAATCCCCTTCGTCCGTGGCCGTGGCGCAGTCCCAGAAACCGAGCGCCTGGTGGAGGAAGGCGCGCGCCCTCGGGCACGGACTACGGCGCGGCGGGGATGCCTTTGGCGAGGACGCCAGTTGGTGAGGCTGGGAGCTGGGCGGCAGCAGGTGACGTCTTGGTTGTGGCTGCCTGCGCCGGGCAGCGGGCTCGCCGGGCCCTCGACGTCGCGGGCGGACGTCTCGATCGGGCCGTTGGTGGAGAGGAGGGGGGTGCCCGGATGGATGGCTGCGCGGTGCTGCTGACAAAGGGCGCTTCGCGGTGACTCAGGGCATCCCAGTGCACGCGCGTCTGTCACCCCATGTCGCTTACTGTCCGTCCCTGCCCGAACCTGGCCGTCTTCGACCTCCGGAGGCGCGCGACTCCCGTCCGGGCCCGGAGCCGTGGGCCGTTCGGTGTCTTGTCCGCACGTCCAGCGAGAGCCCATCGGAACCCGGCACGGGGCCACTCGGCCCATGTCGCCGCCGGGTGCATGCCCGACGCTGAAGGTGTCGCCCGTTACGAGCACAGGGAGGACGCCATGCAGCACGGCACTCCGCACATCGTGAGCGATGTGATGACCCGCACCGTCGTCGCCCTCGGGCGCGGGGCGACGTTCAAGGACATCGTGGAGACCATGCAGCAGTGGCAGGTAAGCGCCATGCCCGTGGTGGAGGGCGAGAACCGGGTCGTCGGCGTCGTCTCCGAGGCCGATCTGCTGCACAAGGAGGAGTTCCGCGACGGCGATCCGGACCGGTACACCCAGCTGCGGCGCCTGTCCGACATGGTCAAGGCCGGTGCGCTGACCGCCGAGGAACTCATGACCGCTCCGCCCATCACGATCCCGGCGTACGCCTCCCTCGCGCAGGCCGCGCGGATCATGGCTCGCCGCAAGGTGAAGCGGCTGCCCGTGGTCGACGACGAGGGCGTGCTGCAGGGCATCGTGAGCCGTTCCGACCTGCTCAAGGTCTTCCTGCGGGGCGATGAGGACATCGCCGGGGAGGTGCGGCGCGAGGTCGTCGCCCATCTGTTCCCCGAATCGCCTGAACCGATCCGCGTGGAGGTGCGCGACGGAGTCGTGAAGCTCACCGGGCGGATCGACGACACGATGCTCGTGCCGATCGCGGCGCGTCTGGTACGGGCCGTCGAGGGCGTTGTGGACGTCGAATGCGCGCTCACGGGGCCGCGCCGCCACCCGGACCTCGACCCGGATCTCCCGGACGACGTGGCGGTCAACCCGCCGTCCGGAGCCGGCGGCGTCGCATGAGGCGGCGCCGCCACCGGTGAGTACGGGCAGACCGTACGGCCGCCAGGGCCCCGCCGGTCCTGGCACGGTGCCGGTCGGCCCACGCGCGGCCTTGCCACCGGCGCGGACCGGGGGACATCCCAGGCCGTGCGCCACACGCGTGAGCGGCGACCAGGATGCGCTGACCGAGCTCCCAGACCCTGACGTGACCGCTCAACCAGAGCCGCGGGCGCGTTCACGGCTGTCCTCCGCTGCCGTACGGGCCGTACAGGTCCAGCAGCCGGGTACGGGCCGCGCGCAGCCGGTGGGCCACGACCTCGCCCACCCAATGGGCGACGGCCTGGCCGAACGCCGGGTCCTCCTGGCCCATCGAGCGGACGGCCGTGGCGTCGAACTCGTACGCCCGCAGCGGGGTCACCGCCTCGGCGCCCAGGTGCCAGGTGTGCGGGGTGAACAGCCAGGACCAGCCGAGGAGTTCGTTGTGCCCGAGCGACTCGATGACGGCCGCCCGGCGGCCGGGGACGCGCATGTCGAGGTCGACCGTGCCGGTGCGGATGATCCAGAACCGGTCGGCGCGGCCGCCTTCCTCGAAGAGCCTGGTGCCCTGGGGGTACGACACCTCCCGGGCGGCCCGCATCAGCCGCCGGCGGTGCTCGGCGGACAGCGCCCGCGGCAAGCTCGTCGTTGCGGGAGCGTTCATGGCGTGCCTCCCAGAAAGGCGTACGGACCTGGCACTGCCAGCGTGTGTGCGTGCCGGGTGACGGGCCATGGGCCACTCGGCCTCACAAACGGGCCGTCCGGCAGCCACCTCCAGCCCTGCGGCACCCTGTGCCACCCCGCGGACCGCAGTTCGATGGTGGTGAGAGAGCCATTCGGCAGAGCGGAAAGGAGTGGAACACCATGGGTACGAGCCTGACTCCGGAATTCTGGCGGCAGTTCGCCGTCCTCCTGGTGATCGCGATGGCCGTCACCTTCGTACTCAGCGCCGCGGTCGACGCGCTGTACCTGCGGTCGCGGCAGCGCCGCGCCGCGCGGCGGGCGTCGGCCACCGGCACGTCCGGGATGGCCGGGACGGCGCGTCGGCCCGAGATGCCTGTCGTGCGCACGCCCGTGAAGCGCTGAGAAGCGCTAACCCGTCGTCGACCACGTGCGCGGTCCTGCCGGGCGTCGGCACACGGCCGACGCCGCCCGCACATGACCGCCGCCCGCACCCGCCACCACGCCTGGATCGCGAGCACGGCATCGATCGGCTGGAGGCGGACCTGGACCGGTCGAAGCCCGGCACCCAGAGAGGGCCGACCGGCCCACGTTCTGCCCCGGACAGCCCATGGGAGCGCCGCCCGATCCGTTGGACGCTCGAAGTGTCAGGACATCAGGAGGAGAGCCGCGATGACGAATGACGCGCACCGCCAACCCACGGTTCACGCCTTGCTCTCGGACGGCACCACCGTGTGCATCCGGCCGGTGGTGCGGGCCGATCACGAGCAGCTGGAGGGGTTCTACGAGGAGATGTCCCCGGAGAACCTGAGGCTGCGGTTCTTCGCCGCGAGCCGCCGGTCGGCGGGCCTGGCCGCCGACCGGGCCTGTGCCCCGGTACATCCGGGCCACCGGGCCCTGCTGGCCGAGACCGCGGGCCGGGTCATCGGCCTCGCCGAGTACGACAGCGGCGGCACCGGGGATACGGCCGACATGTCCATCGCGGTCGCTGACGGACTGCACCACCGGGGCGTCGGCACCCTGCTCGTCGAGCACCTCGTGTCGGCCGCCCGGGCGGAGGGCATCACGACCTTCACGGCCGACGCGCTCAGCGAGAACCACGAGGTACTGAAGCTCTTCGCCGACCTCGGCCTGCGCACGGCCCGCCACTTCGAGGGCCCGGAGGTGCGCTGCACCATCGAACTCGACCAGAGCGACACCTACCTCACGGCCGTGGAGGAACGTGGCCGTGCCGCCGACGTCGCCAGCCTGGAGCCGCTGCTGCGGCCAAAGGTGGTCGCCGTCGTCGGTGCCGGGCGCAAGCCGGGCTCGGTGGGTCGGGCGGTCTTGCACCAGCTGCACGCGGGCGGCTACACCGGGCGCCTGTTCGCGGTGAACCCCGCCGCGCACTCGATCCTCGGCGTGCCGTGCCACCCGTCCGTCAGCGCCCTGCCCAAGACCCCCGACCTCGCGGTGCTCGCCGTGCCCGCCGCCGCGGTGCCGGAGACCGCCGAGGAATGCGGCAAGGCGGGCGTCCGCGCCCTGCTCGTCGTCACTGCCGGACTGGACGTCGACCAGGCACACGACCTGCTGGCCACCTGCCGCGCGTACGGCATGCGGCTGGTCGGCCCCAACTGCCTCGGCATCTCCAACACCGACCCGCGACTGCGCCTGGACGCCACCTTCGCCGCCGGCCATCCGCGCCCCGGCACAGCAGGCGTGGCGGTGCAGTCAGGGGGAGTCGGCATCGCCCTGCTCGACGGGCTGTCCCGGCTGGGCATCGGCATCTCCTCCTTCGCCTCCCTCGGCGACAAGTACGACGTCAGCGGCAACGACATGCTCCAGTGGTGGGAGAGCGACGGGCGCACCGAGCTGGCCCTGCTGCACCTGGAGTCCTTCGGCAGCCCGCGGGCGTTCTCCCACACCGCCCGTCGCGTCACCCGGCGGATGCCGGTGCTGACCGTCGACGCCGGCCGCACCGAAGCCGGCCGGCGCGCCGCTTCCTCGCACACCGCGGCCGCCGCCACCCGCACCATGACCCGCGGCGCCCTGTTCACCCAGGCCGGCATCACCGCCACCCGCTCGGTCGGCGAACTCCTGGAAGCCGCCGCCCTGATGCACTCCCAGCCGCTGCCCGCCGGGCTCCGCGTCGCGATCGTCACCAACGCGGGCGGAGCCGGTGTGCTCGCGGCCGACGCCTGTGCCGAGGCCGGGCTCCAGCTCCCGGCGCCCACCCCGGAGCTGATCGACGACCTGCTCGCCGTTCTGCCCGACGGCGCCGCAGTAGGCAACCCGGTTGACGCCACCGCCGCCGTCACGGAGGAGCAGCTGGCGAACTGTGTGGAGCGGATCATGCGGCACGGCGGTGTCGACGCCGTCCTCGTGGCCCTCGTCCCCACGGCGGTCGCCGCGGCGACCGGCGACGACCTCGTCCGGGCCCTCACCCGCGCCCCCGGACGGGGGCCCAAGCCGATCGCCGCGGTACGACTCGAACAGGCCCTGCCCGTCGAGCTGTTGCCCGCCGCCGACGGTGGCACCGTCCCCGCCTACGCCGAACCCCAGGCCGCGGCAAGGGCGTTGGCCCACGCGGCTCACCGCGCGGCCTGGCTCGCCCGGCCCGCCGGTACCGTTCCCGACCTCGACGGTGTCGAGACGGCACGCGCCCACGCGGTCGTCGAGGCGTACCTCGACGCGCACCCGGACGGCGGCTGGCTTGAGCCGCGCGAATGCGCCGAGCTCCTCGACTGCTATGGCATTCCGCAACTGCCGTGGGCCTGGGCCGAGACCGAGGACGGCGCCGTCCTGGCCGCCGACCGGCTGCGCGGCGCTGACGGCCGGGTGGTCATGAAGGGCCACTGGCCGGGCCTGCTGCACAAGACCGTCGAGCACGCCGTCCACCTCGACCTCCGCGGCGACTCCCAAGTCCGTGCCGCCTTCCGGGACCTGGAGACCCGGTTCGCGGGCCTGCTGACGGGCGTGGTGATCCAGCCGCTCGCCGACCGTGGCACCGAGTTGTTCGCGGGCGTGGTCCAGGACCAGGTCTTCGGCCCGCTCGTCCTGTTCGGACTCGGCGGCACCGCCACCGAGGTACTGGCCGACCACGCAGCCCGCCTCGCTCCGCTCACCGACCACGACGTGCACGACCTGATCACGGCCCCGCGCTGCGCCCCGCTCCTGTTCGGCGCGAACGGCGCGAAGCCCGTGGACCTCGAGGGCCTCGAACAGCTCCTGCTGCGGCTGTCCCGCTTGGCGAGCGACCTGCCGCAGCTGGCCGAGGCCGACTTCAACCCCGTTCTCGCGACCCCGGGCGCAGTCACCGTGCTCGACGCGCGCATACGCCTGCTGCCCCGCAGGCCCCACGACCCGTATCTGCGCCGACTCCGCTGAAGAGGAATGAGCCATGAAGCACAACAAGGTCGGCTCCGTGATGACCACAGAGGTCGTCCGCGCCGAGTACGGCACCCCGTTCAAGGAAGTCGCCCGGCTGCTCGGCCAGCACCGCATCAGCGGGCTGCCGGTGGTCGACGACGACGAGAAGGTCATCGGCGTCATCTCCGAGACGGACCTGATGGTTCACCAGGCGGAGAGCCCCGACCCCTACGAGCCGAAGAAGCGCTTCCGGTTCGCCGGGCTGACGCCCGCCGCCAAGAGGCGCGCCGCGAAGGCCCGGGCGCGCACCGCCGGCCAGCTGATGACCGAGCCGCCCGTCACGGTCCACGCCGACAACACCATCGTCGAGGCCGCCCGGGCCATGGCGCGGCACCACATCGAACGGCTGCCCGTCCTGGACGAGGAGCAACGGCTCGTCGGCATCGTCACCCGCCGCGACCTGCTCCAGGTCTTCCTTCGGCCCGACGCCGAGATCCGCACCGAGGTCATCGACGAGGTGCTGGTGCGCGCGCTGTGGCTGGCGCCCCACAGCGTCGACGTCTCCGTGGTGGAGGGCGTGGTCACGCTCTCCGGCCACATGGAGCGCAAGAGCGAGTCGGAGATCGCCGTCTCCATGACCCGTCAGATCGACGGCGTGGTCGCCGTCGTCGACGAACTCACCTACCGGCTGGACGACTCCCACATCCAGCCCGACGAGCAGGCACTCCACGGCGTCGCCGACGACTGGCTGCGCAAGCTGTGAATTGAGAGTGAGAGGAGGCGGACCGTCATGACCGGCAACTTGCTGGTCGCCTACAGGACGACACCAGCGGATCGACCGCGCAGATCGCCGAGGCCGTGGCCGACATCCTGCGCAAGGAAGGGTTCACAGCCGTGACGTCGCCGGCCGCATCGGTGGCGGACGTGACTCCGTACGACGCCGTCGTGGTCGGCGGCGGACTGTACGCCGGACGCTGGCACAAGGACGCCCGCCGCTTCGTGCGCCGCAACCGCCGCGCCCTGGCAGAACGCCCACTGTGGCTGTTCAGCGGTCCGGCGCCCCAGACACTGCGCGACCGCGAGCGTCACCTGATGTCGCTGGTGCCGGTGGTCTCGGTCAGGCCGGCCCGTCCGGCTCCAGGCGGGCGGCCGGGATGCGGAACGGTGAGCAGGAGACGTAGTCCAGGCCGGCCCGGTGGAAGCAGTGGATGGACTCCGGATCACCACCGTGCTCGCCGCACACTCCGGTCTGCAGCCGGGGATTGACGACACGGCCGGCCTCGACGGCCGTCTCCACGAGCTGGCCGACGCCCTCCTGGTCGATGGTCTCGAACGGCGACACGGCGACACGGCGAAGATCCCCTTCTCCATGTACAGGGGGAAAAGGACGCTTCCGCGTCGTCGCGGGACAGTCCCCAGCTGGTCTGGGTCAGGTCGTCTCCTGGGAGATGCTCGTCCTGGGCATCCTCTCCCGCCCGGACGAGGACGACGGGACGGGTCGCCTTGGCGACCACGCCCAGGGCGACCGACCCCACCACGAAGCCGGTGAAGCCGCTCACCCCGGCGAAGAAGCAGAGCCCAGTCGCGACGTCCCCACCCGACGCCGGCCCATCATGATCACAGCCCGCCTCTGAGTGGCTCCGCTCCCCTCGGCCACCGTCCTGAACTCACGGTCGCGACCATGCGTGGCGTCGGCTGTCGAGTCCAAGTGGCCTCCGCATCATTGCCGTTCGACCCTTCCGGTAGGACCTGACGGCCCATGCACGGAGATCGTCACCCGGGACAGCATGGACCTGTGGCTCCGGCCGACCCGGCCGACCCGGCCGGACGCCGGTCGGCGGGCCTGGGAGGGCGCTGCCTTTCTTCTCGTCTGCTTTTCAAACAGCGATCGATATATCGAACACAGGAAGGGTGGCCGGTTCATGAACGCCGAGCACGGTGAGCGGAAGGACCTCGATCCCTGCGTCGTGGGAGTCGACTTCGGCACGCTGTCCGGGCGGGCTGTGGTGGTCCGGGTCCGTGATGGTGCGGAGTTGGGGAGTGCGGAGCACGGGTACGCGCACGCCGTCCTCGACCGGCAGTTGCCCGACGGCACCCTGCTGCCGCCCGACTGGGCCTTGCAGCTGCCCGCCGACTACATCGACGTCCTGCGCCACGCCGTGCCCGAGGCGTTGGCGGGGGCCGGCGTGCGGGCGGAGCAGGTGATCGGTATCGGTACGGACTTCACCGCCTGTACGGTCCTGCCGGTGCTCGCCGACGGCACGCCCCTGTGCGAACTGCCCGAGTACACCGCCCGTCCGCACGCCTACGTCAAGCTGTGGAAGCACCATGCCGCCCAGGCCCAGGCCGACCGGATCACGGCGCTGGCCGCCGAGCGCAAGGAGCAGTGGCTGGAGCGGTATGGCGGGAAGATCTCCTCGGAGTGGGAGTTCGCCAAGGCGCTCCAGGTCCTGGAGGAGGACCCGGAGATCTACCACCGCACCGAGCGGTGGCTGGAGGCGGCCGACTGGATCGTGTGGCGGCTGTGCGGGACGTACGTCCGCAATGCCTGCACCGCCGGGTACAAGGGCCAGTACCAGGATGGCGCCTACCCCTCCCGCGACTATCTCGCCGCCCTGCACCCGGACCTCGCCGACTTCGTCACCGAAAAGCTGGATCAGCCGATCGGTCAACTGGGTGACTCCGCCGGGCGGTTGACGGCCGAGGCGGCAGCTTGGACCGGGCTGCCCGAGGGCATCACGGTCTGTGTCGGCAACGTCGACGCCCACGTCACCGCCCCGGCGGCAGCGGCCGTGGAGCCCGGCCAGATGGTCGCCATCATGGGCACCTCCACCTGTCACGTCATGAGCTCCGACAAGCACGGCACCGTGCCCGGCATGTGCGGCGTCGTCGACGGCGGCATCCTGCCGGGGCTGTGGGGCTATGAGGCCGGTCAGAGTGGCGTCGGCGACATCTTCGCCTGGTTCGTACGGACGGGCCTGCCCGCCGATTACGCGCAGCGGGCCGCGGCGGCGGGCCAGACCCCGCACGAGTACCTGACGGCCCTCGCGGCCGCACAGAGGGTCGGCGAACACGGTCTCCTCGCCCTCGACTGGCACAGCGGCAACCGCTCGGTACTGGTCGACCACGATCTCAGCGGCCTGCTGATCGGCCAGACGCTCTCCACCCGTCCCGAGGACATCTACCGCGCGCTGCTCGAGGCCACCGCCTTCGGCACCCGCACCATCATCGACGCCTTCGAGTCCGCCGCCGTACCGGTACGGGAACTGATCATCGCGGGCGGCCTGACGAAGAACGCCCTTCTCATGCAGATCTACGCCGACGTCACCCGCCGCCCGCTGGGCGTCATCGGCTCCGCCCAGGGGCCGGCCCTCGGCGCCGCGATGCACGCCGCCGTCGCCGCGGGTGCGTACCCCGACATCCGTGCCGCGGCCCACGCCATGGGCAACGTCCACCGGGGCGTCTATCTGCCCGACCCGGAGCGGGCCGCATCCTACGACCGCCTGTACGCCGAATACCGGCTGCTGCACGACTACTTCGGCCGCGGAGGCAACGAGGTCATGCACCGCCTGCGCCGGATCCGGGCCGAGGCGTCCGCCTGAACCAGATCTCACCAGATCTCATACGAAAGGTATGGAACCGCCATGACCGCACCGAACGAGACCTACCAGGCACAGGAGATCTGGTTCCTCACCGGCAGCCAGGGCCTGTACGGCGAGGACACCCTGCGCCAGGTCGCCGAGCAGTCCCGCCACATCGCCGACATCCTCGGCTCCCACGCGGAGATCCGCGCGCGGATCGTGTGGAAGCCGGTCCTCACCGACGCCGAGTCGATCCGGCGGTTGTGCCTGGAGGCCAACGCCTCCGACACCTGCACCGGTCTGATCGTGTGGATGCACACCTTCTCCCCGGCCAAGATGTGGATCGCCGGGCTCAGCGCCCTGGACCGGCCCGTGCTGCATCTGCACACCCAGTTCAACCTGTCGCTGCCCTGGCCGAGCATCGACATGGACTTCATGAACCTCAACCAGGCGGCCCACGGCGACCGTGAGTTCGCCCACATCGAGGCCAGGCTCGGTGTGACCCGCAAGATCGTCGCCGGTCACGCCACCGACCCCAGGGTCGTCAAGCGCATCGCGGCCTGGTCGCGTGCCGCGGCGGGCCGGCAGGCCTCGCGCAACCTGCGCCTCGCGCGGTTCGGCGACAACATGCGTGATGTCGCGGTGACCGAGGGGGACAAGGTCGAGGCGGAGCTGCGTTTCGGGTTCTCGGTGAACACCTACCCGGTCAATGACCTGGTCGCCGTCGTGGACAGCGTCGCGGACAAGGAGGCCGCCGAACTCGCCGCCGAATACGAGGAGTTGTACGACGTCGTACCCATTCTGCGTGCGGGCGGCCCCCGCCATGACTCGCTGCTGTACGCGGCGCGGCTCGAACTCGGGCTGCGTGCCTTCCTCATGGACGGCAGTTTCACGTCCTTCACCACCAACTTCGAGGACCTGGGCGGCCTGCGGCAGCTGCCGGGAATCGCCGTGCAGCGGCTGATGGCCGACGGCTACGGGTTCGGCGCCGAGGGCGACTGGAAGACTTCCGCGCTGCTGCGCGCGATGAAGGTCATGGGCCTCGGGCAGAACGGCGGCACCACCTTCATGGAGGACTACACCTACCACCTCGGCCCCGGCATCCCCCGCATCCTGGGAGCGCACATGCTGGAGGTCTGCCCCTCCGTCGCCGCGCAACGCCCCCGCTGCGAGATCCACCCGCTGTCGATCGGCGGACGGGAGGACCCCGTCCGGCTGGTCTTCGACGCGGCACCCGCCCCCGCCATGGTCGTAGGCCTCTGTGACCTGGGCGACCGGTTCCGGCTGACCGCCAACGCCGTCGACGTCATCCCCAGCGAACCGCTGCCCAACCTTCCCGTGGCCAGGGCCGTATGGAAGCCGCGTCCCTCGCTGGCCGAATCGGCCGAGAGCTGGCTGCTGGCCGGCGCCCCCCACCACACGGTGCTCAGCTCGGCAGTCGACCTGGAGACCCTGAGCGACTACGCCGCCATGACCGACGTCGAACTGCTCACCATCGACGACAACACATCGGTGGAGAAACTCGCCAAGGAAATCAGGTGGAACGCCGCCTACTACCGCCTCGCCCAGGCCCTGTGACACACGAGAAGCGCACGAGAAGAGGAGACACCCGATGACCGCACGTGTCCGGGACGCCCTGCGGCAGGAGGTGCTGGAGGCGAACCTGGCCATCCCCCGGGCCGGCCTCGCCACCCTCACCTGGGGCAATGTGAGCGGGGTCGACCGGGAGGAAGGCGTCTTCGTCATCAAGCCCTCCGGAGTCCCGTACGAGGACCTGAAGGCGGACGACCTGGTGACGGTGCGCCTGGCAGACGGAGCCGTCGTCGACGGCGACCTGAGGCCCTCCACCGACACCGAGACCCACCGCTGCCTGTATCTGGCGTTCGCGTCCATCGGCGGCGTGACCCACACCCACTCCACCCACGCGGTGGCCTTCGCCCAGGCACGCCGGGAGATTCCGGTGCTGGGCACCACGCACGCGGACACCTTCAATGGGCCCATCCCGTGCACCCCCGACCTCACCGCGGACCAGTGCGCGAAGGACTACGAGTACAACACCGGCCGGGTCATAGTCGACATGCTCGACGGCGACGACGACCAAGCGGCCGGGGTGCCCGGCGCGCTGGTGGCCAACCACGGGCCCTTCACCTGGGGTGCCACCGCCCGCAAGTCCCTGGAACACGCCATCATCTGCGAAGCCGTCGCCGACATGGCGATCCACACCCTGGCGCTGGCCTCCACCGTCCCGCCCCCTCGCCACCTCCTGTATCGGCACTACACCCGCAAACACGGCCCCGACGCCTACTACGGCAACCCGGAGGTGACGAGCCGCTGATCACGGGGCCCCTGCTCCGGACGTACGAGGGCGGCTCGCGCGAAGGGAGCGCGGGTTGCCCAGGACGTGTGCCGTGCGTCAGCAGCCGAACGAGTGGATCGCCGTCCGGCTGTCTGCCGCGGCCGCAGCACCGTCGACGGGAACGACGGGTGGTTCGGCGAGGGACTGCACTGGTCGGGCGGCGCTCGGGCCGCACCGCGCTCGCCCTCCTGCACGCATGGTGCCCCGTCGCCGTTGTGCCCTCGTAGCCCCGGCCGGGCGGGTCGGCCCGGGCGGATGGGCCGTTCGGCCCCTGCGGGACCGGGCAGCGGCAGTGCATCGTAAGAGGCATGAGGACGCGTGCGCGGATCGCCGTCATCGGTGTCGGGAACGAGTTCCGGCGCGACGACGGCGTGGGCTGGGCCGTGGTCGCCCGGCTGCGGGAGCGGGCCGCGGACCGGCCGCTGCCGCCGGGCACCGTGCTCGCCCTCTGCGACGGCGACCCCGCCCGGCTGATCGGTCTGTGGGAGGGCGCCCACCTCGCGGTGGTCGTGGACGCGGCCCACGCGCACCCCGGCAGCCCCGGCCGCGTGCACCGCCTCGAAATCGACGGCGGACACCTCGCGCAGACGTCGACCACCAGCTCGCACGGGCTGGGCCTCGGCGAGGCCGTCGAACTCGCCCGGGTCCTGGGCCTGCTGCCGGACCACCTGGTCGTGTACGCCGTGGAGGGCGCCGACGGTGAGCTCGGCACCGGTCTCTCGCCCGCCGTAGAGGCCTCCGTGGATCCGCTCGTGGACGCGGTCGAGAACGAGGTCGCCCGTTACCGGGATGCGGTGGCCAGGGGGCAGACATGACCGTGCGCCGCTTCCACGTGGAGGGCATCGTCCAGGGCGTCGGCTTCCGGCCGTTCGTGTACCGCACGGCCGCCGCCCTCGGTTTGGACGGCTGGGTGGCCAACGTGAACGGTCACGTCGAGGGCGAGGTCGCCGGGCCGCCACGCGCCATCGAGGAGTTCGCGGCCCGCCTGCGTACCGGCGCCCCCGCCCTCGCCCGGGTACGCCGAGTCCAACTGACCGGGGGCGTCCAGCAGTCGGCGTACGGACATGGCTTCCAGGTACGGCTCAGCGGACCCGGGCGCGCCGGAACGGCATCGCGCGAGATCCCGCCCGACGCGGCGATCTGCGACGCCTGCCTGCGCGAACTCCGGGATCCTCGCGACCGGCGGCACCGCTATCCGTTCATCAACTGCACGGACTGCGGTCCGCGTGCCACGATCATCGAGGACCTGCCCTACGACCGGGTCCGCACCACCATGCGCCGCTTCCCGCTGTGTCGGCAGTGCGCGGCCGAGTACGCCGCCCCGGCCAACCGGCGCTTCCATGCCGAACCCGTCGCCTGTCCCGCCTGCGGACCACAACTGACCTGGCAGGAGCTGCGCGGCGAGGAGGCGCTGCGGGCGGCCGTGAAGACCGTCGAGGCGGGCGGGATCGTCGCGCTGAAGGGCATGGGCGGTTACCAACTGGTGTGCGACGCGGGGGACCCGCAGGCCGTGGCGGAGCTGCGGCGCCGAAAGGGGCGCCCGGCCAAACCGTTCGCCGTGATGGTCCGCGACACCGGGACGGCGGCCCGGCTGGCGCGGATCAGCGCCGGCGAGCGCCAGGCTCTGACGTCTCCGGAGCGGCCCGTCGTCCTGCTCGCCCGCCGCCGGTGGCACGGTCCGGCCCCGCTCGCGCGCGAGGTGCATCCCGGCCTGACCCATGTCGGCCTGTTCCTGCCCACCACGGGCCTGCACCACCTGCTCATCGACGAGTTGGCACGGCCGCTCGTGGTCACCAGCGGCAACCTCAGCGACGAGCCCATCGCCGTCGACGACGCCGAGGCCCGGCGCACTCTGGCCGGTGTCGCGGACGGCTTCCTCACTCATGACCGGCCGATCCGGTCCCGCTACGACGACTCCGTGGTGCAGTTCACCGGGCGGACCCGGATCACCGTCCGCCGGGCCCGCGGACTGGCCCCCGCCCCGCTGCCGCTCGCCGTACGGGAACCCGTCGCGGGGGTCGGCGCCCAGCTCAAGCACACGTTCACCCTGGCCGCCGACGGCCGGGCGCACATCGGCCCCCACACCGGCGACCTGGCCGACCTGGCGACCCACGACGCGTTCGTGGCGTCGTACGACCATCTCAAGCAGCTCACCGCCATCGAGCCGAAGGTTCTCGCCCATGATCTGCACCCCGGGTACCTGTCCACGCAGTGGGCCGAGGTGCAGGCGCTGCGCCGGATCCCGGTGCAGCACCACCACGCGCACGTGGCGGCCTGCGCGGCCGAGCACGGGGTGCGGGGCCGGTTCGTCGGCGTGGCCTACGACGGGCTGGGCCTCGGCGACGACGGCACGCTGTGGGGCGGCGAGATCCTCGTCGCCGATCTGAGCGGCTACCGCCGCGTGGGCAGGTTCGCGACCGCGCCCCTGCCCGGCGGAGACGCGGCGGTACGCCATCCCTCCCGCACCGCCCTCGGCCAGCTGCTCGGCGGCGAGATGCTGGGTTCCCCACGGCCGTACCCGTGGCTCAGTCAGCACTTCACCGAACGGCTCGATCCGGCCGAGACCGCCGCGGTACGCGCCATGGTCACCCGGGACGTGAACTGCCCGCGCGCGTCGAGCGCCGGGCGGCTGTTCGACACGGTTGCCGCCCTGCTCGGCCTCGCCGACCGGGTCAGTTACGAGGGCGAGGCGGCCGTCCTGCTCGAGGCAGCGGCAGGTGGCGAGCACGCCGTGCCGCTCCCTCACCGGATCGTGCGGGTGCACGGCCTGTGGGTGTACGACCCCGCACCGACACTGGTCGGCCTGCTGGAACGGCAGCTGGGCGGGGAGCCGGTGGCCCGGCTGGCGGCGGCGTTCCATCTGACGCTCGCGATCGTCACCGCGGACCTCGTCTCCAGGGCCGTGGCCGAGGGCGCGCCACGGACGGTGTGTCTCGGCGGCGGCTGCTTCGTCAACCGCCGGCTGCTCACCGAGGTGAAGCGCCGGCTGCACGCGCAGGGGATGCGGGTGCTGGTCGGCGGTCACGTCCCGGTCGGGGACGGCGGCATCAGCTACGGCCAGGCGGCGGTCGCCGCCGCACGGCTGGCCGGGGAGGAGTGAACGCGTATGTGCCTGGGCATCCCGGGCCGGGTCGTGGAGATCCATGACGACGCCGGACTGCGCATGGCCACCGTCGACTTCGGCGGGATCCGGCGCGAGGCGTGCCTGAGCTGCACACCCGAGGCGGACGTCGGGTCGTACGTCATCGTGCATGTCGGCTTCGCGATCAGCCAGGTCGACGAGGCGGAGGCGCATCGCACGCTCGACGTGCTGCGGGCGATGGCGGACGCGGTCGAGGGCGAGCTGGGTGAGCCGCTGCCGTAGCGCTCCGCCGGGAGTGCCGTTCAAAGGCCGTCCGGACGGTGCAGGTCGCCGGTGGCTGGTCGCGCCCACGCGGCGGAGCCGCATATCGACACAGCCCCGCGCCCCTACGGGGCGCGGCTGATCCGGTCGGCCCGTCAAGAGGGCCGGTCGGCCCCTGCCGCTGGCACCCTCCGGGCGCGAACCTGACTGTGGAGAAGCACGGAGCCGCCCCTGACAAGGAGGACCGTCATGACCGCCACCGCAGCCCCGGACGTACTCGACCGAGAGGGTCTGAACGCGCTGGTCGCGGCTCTGGTGGCGCAGGGACGGACGGTCGTCGGGCCGACCGTCCGTGATGGCGCGATCGTGCTGGCGGAGCTGACCTCGGCGGACGCGCTCCCCTACGGCTGGGGCGTCGAGCTGGAAGCCGGACGCTACCGGCTCGTCCGCCGCGAGGACGGGGCCGCCTTCGCGCACAGCGCGGGCCCGCAGTCCTGGAAGAACTTCCTGCACCCCGCACGGGAGCGGCTGTGGAGCGCCGACCGGACACCCGAGGGTGACGTGTCCTTCACCCCGGACGAGCCAGAGGCGCCGTCGTACGCCTTCCTCGGCGTCCGCCCCTGTGACCTGCGGGCCATCGCGATCCAGGACCGCGTCCTGACCGGCGGAGGGTACGCGGACACCGGCTACGGGAAGCGCCGGTCCGGGGCGCTGCTGATCGCCGCCGAATGCACCGAGCCGGGTGCGACCTGCTTCTGTATCTCCACGGGCGGCGGGCCCGCGGCCGATCCGGGGTACGACCTGGCGCTCACCGAGGTGGTGGACGGCGACGGGCACCGTTTCCTCGTGCGCGTCGGCAGCGAAGAGGGCGCCGAGCTGCTGGACCAGGTGCCGCACCGAACCGCCGACACGGGCACCGAGGGCATCGCCCGCGCCGCCGTGGAGGGAGCCCGCGACCGAATGGGGCGTGCGCTGCCTCCGGTCGACCTCCGTGACCTCATGGGTGCGAGCCTGCATGCCGAGCGCTGGGACGACGTCGCCGCCCGCTGTCTGACGTGCGGCAACTGCACGATGGTCTGCCCGACCTGCTTCTGCACCACCACGGAGGAGGTCACCGACCTGACCGGTGACCATACCGAGCGCTGGCGGCGCTGGGATTCCTGCTTCGACCTGGACTTCTCGTATCTGCACGGCGGCCCGGTCCGCTCCTCGCCGCGTGGCCGTTACCGGCAGTGGCTCACCCACAAGCTCTCCACCTGGCACGACCAGTTCGACACCTCCGGCTGTGTGGGCTGCGGACGCTGCATCACCTGGTGCCCGGCTGCCATCGACATCACCGAGGAGGTCGCCGCCCTGGACGCCGAACGCGCCGAACGCGCCGAACGCGCCGAACACGCGGCCCACGGAACGGAGACGGACTGATGCCTCCCTCGATCGCCCTGCGCATGAACCACGCCCTGCCCCCCGAGCACCGCGAGCGGCTGCTGCGCGTCGGCCGTGAGGTCACGTTCCCGCAGGGCGCCCGCCTCTTCGAAGAGGGCGGACATGCCAACCGCTTCTGGATCATCCGGGACGGCACGGCCGCCCTCGACATGCACATCCCCGGCAGCCGGCCCCCGGTCATCGAGACCCTGGGCGTCGGTGACCTCGTCGGCTGGTCCTGGCTGTACGAGCCCTACGTGTGGCAGCTGGGCGCCGAGGCCGTGACCGCTCTGCGGGCCTACGAGTTCGACGCCGTCGCCGTCCGTCTGATGAGCCTGGACGATCCCGAGTTCGGCCGCGCCGTCGAGCACTGGGTCGGCAGGGTGCTGGCCCACCGCCTGAACGCCGCCCGCGCCCGGCTGGTCGACCTGTACGGGACCTACGAGACGAAGGAACCGCGATGACCGCCGTACCGGTCCCCCATCGCGTGGTCGCCCGCCGGCCGGAGACCGCGGACACCGTCACGCTGCGACTCGAACCGGTCGGCGCGGCGCTGCCCGCCTTCCTGCCGGGCCAGTTCGCGATGGTGCACTGCTTCGGCCGCGGCGAGATCCCCGTCTCGGTGAGCTCCGTGCAGGCCACGGGCGGTCTCGCGCACACGATTCGCTCGGTGGGCGCGGTGTCCGACGGGCTTTGCGCGGCCCAGGCCGGCGACGTCGTCGGCCTTCGCGGGCCGTACGGCACGAGCTGGGAGCTGGAACGGGCCCGTGGCCGCGACGTGCTGATCGTGGCCGGCGGTATCGGTCTCGCCCCGCTGCGGCCGCTGATCCTGAGCGCGCTGGCCGAGCCGGAGGCGTATCGCCGCGTCAACGTCCTGGTCGGGGCGCGCACCCCGGGCGACGTCATCGCCCGGAAAGAGGCGGAGAGCTGGGCCACGGCGTACACCGGAGTGATCGTCGACATGCCCGACGCGGGCTGGCACGGGGACGTCGGCGTGGTCACCCAGCTGCTGGGGCGGGCGCACTTCGATCCGGACGGCACCTGCGCGTTCGTCTGCGGGCCCGAGCCGATGATCCGTGCCACCAGCCGCGAACTCGCCCACCGCGGTGTGCCCCGCGACCGCATCCGGGTCTCGCTGGAACGGAACATGCGCTGCGCGACAGGGCACTGCGGGCACTGCCAGCTCGGCCCTCTGCTGGTGTGCCGGGACGGGCCCGTCGTCGACTGGAAGCAGGCCGAACCCCTGCTGTCGGTAAGGGAGTTGTGAGATGGCGGCCGCTGAGACAACACCCACGAAGACGGCGCCCAGGCTCGCGGTGTTCAAGCTGGCCTCCTGCGACGGCTGCCAGCTCACCCTCCTGGACTGCGAGGACGAACTCCTGGCTCTGGCGGGCGAGGTGGAGATCGCCCACTTCCTGGAGGCGTCCAGCGCGGTGGCGCCCGGACCGTACGACCTGTCCCTCGTCGAGGGCTCGATCACCACGGCCGAGGACGCTGAGCGCATCCGCGCGATCCGCGCCGCCTCCCGCCACCTGGTGACCATCGGGGCCTGCGCGACCGCCGGAGGCATCCAGGCGCTGCGCAACTTCGCGGACGTCGACGAGTACCGGCGCGTGGTCTACGCCCACCCCGAGTACATCTCCACGCTCGCCACCTCCACGCCCGTGTCAGCCCATGTCGACGTCGACTTCGAGCTGCGCGGCTGCCCGATCGACAAGCGACAGCTCATCGAGGTCATCACCGCGTTCCTGGCCGACCGCAAGCCTGACGTGCCGGACCACAGCGTGTGCTTCGAGTGCAAGCGGCGCGGCACGGTCTGCGTCACCGTCGCCCACGGGACCCCCTGCCTCGGCCCGGTCACGCACGCCGGATGCGGGGCGCTGTGCCCGGCGTACCACCGGGGCTGCTTCGGCTGCTTCGGCCCGTCCGGGTCGGTGAACCTGCCCGCGTTGATCCCGTTGCTGCGTCGCGACGGTCTAGACGAGGACGCCGTGGACAGGTTCCTGCACACCTTCAACACCGCCGCATTCGACAAGGAGTTGTCGCCGTGACGCACCGCGGATCCCGTCTGCTGCACGTCGGCTCGCTGTCCCGGGTCGAGGGCGAGGGCGCGCTGCGCCTGCATGTGCACGACGGTACGGTCACCGAGGCGCGGCTGGAGATCTATGAACCGCCGCGGTTCTTCGAGGCGTTCCTGCGCGGTCGCTCGTACACCGAGCCGCCGGACATCACGGCCCGGGTGTGCGGAATCTGCCCAGTCGCCTACCAGATGAGCGCGTGCTTGGCGATCGAGGACGCATGCGGGGTGACGGTCGACCCGGCCGTCCGAGATCTGCGTCGGCTGCTGTACTGCGGCGAGTGGATCGAGAGCCAGGCCCTGCACATCTACCTGCTGCACGCCCCGGACTTCCTGGGCCGCACGAGCGCGATCGAGCTGGCGCGCACGCACCGGACGGAGGTTGAGCGGGGGCTGAGGCTGAAGAAGGCGGGCAACTCCCTGATGGAACTGCTCGGCGGGCGGGCCGTGCACCCCGTGAACGTCCGCCTCGGCGGTTTCCACCGGGCGCCGACCCGCGCCGAACTGCGGCCGGTCGAGGAGGAGTTGAAGCGAGGACTCGACGACGCTTGGGACACCGTACGTTGGGTCGCAGGCTTCGACTTCCCGGACGGGCACACCGACGCCGACCTGCTCGCGCTGGCCGCCTCGGACACGTACGCCATCGAGGGCGGGACGCCGACCGTGCTGCGGGCCGACGGCACCACCTTTTCCTTCCCGGTCCGGGACTTCACCCAGCACGTCGCCGAAACGCACCTTGCGCACTCCACCGCGCTGCACTCCCGTCTCGATGGGCGGCTGCATCTCACCGGCTCGCTCGCCCGGTTCGCGATCGGCGGCGCACGGCTGTCGCCGGTGGCGCTGGAGGCCGCCGTGGAGGCGGGGCTCGGGGATCCGCGCGAAGGCGCCGTGTGCCGCAATCCGTTCCGGTCGATCCTGGTGCGGGCGGTGGAGACGGTGTACGCCGTCGCCGAGGCGTTGCGGATCATCGAGGCGTACGAGCCTCCCGCGCGCCCGTACACCGAGGTGCCGCCGGTCGCCGGCACCGGGCACGGTGCCACCGAGGCGCCGCGCGGGGTGCTGTACCACCGTTACGAGATCGACGCCGACGGGATTGTCACGAGCGCGCTGCTGGTGCCGCCCACTGCTCAGAACCAGGGTGCGATCGAGGACGACCTGCGTCGGCTGGCCCAGGAGGCGATCGGCGAACACGACCCCGACGACGCCGAGTTGACGGCCCTGTGCGAGCGAGCGATCCGCAACCACGACCCGTGCATCTCGTGCTCCACCCACTTCCTCGACCTGACGGTCGTCCGCACCCAAGGGGATACACCGGGAGGCTGCGATGCCTGAATCTCCGTACACCGTGAGCGATGTGATGACGCACACCGTCATCGCCGTCGGGCGCGACGCGCCCTTCAAGGAGATCGTCGGCCTGATCGACCAGTGGAAGGTGAGCGCCCTGCCGGTCCTGGAGGGCGAGGGGCGGGTCATCGGCGTGGTCTCCGAGGCCGATCTGCTGCCCAAGGAGGAGTTCCGCGACCGCGAGGGCGGCGAGGACGAGCAGGCCGACCGCTCGGAGCGGCGGAAAGCGGCGGCGCTGACCGCGGGTGAGCTGATGAGCAGCCCTGCCGTGACCGTGCACGCGGTCGCCCCGGTCACCGAAGCCGCGCGCATCATGGCCCGACGACATGTCAAGCGGCTGCCCGTGGTGGACGCGGTCGGCATGCTGCAGGGCGTGGTCAGCCGCAGTGATCTGCTCAAGGGCTTCCTCCGCGACGACGAGGAGATCGCCGAGGAGATCCGGCACAGCATCCTGGGCCACCTCCCCGTCACCACTCCCCTCACCATCAGCGTGACCGACGGCGTGGTCACCCTGGGCGGATCCATGCCAGACCGCACGCTCGTCCCGATGGTGGCCCGGGCGGTCCGGGCCGTGGAGGGGGTCGTGGACATCCGGCTCGACCTCACGCACCGATGAAGTACTTGGACGAATACCGTGATCCCGTCCTCGCCCGGCGGCTGCTGGACGAGCTGCGGCAGACCGCCACGCACCCCTGGCGGATCATGGAGGTGTGCGGCGGCCAGACCCACACCCTGGTCCGCCAGGGCATCGACGAGCTGCTGCCCGCCGGCATGCGGATGATCCACGGGCCGGGCTGCCCGGTCTGCGTCACCCCCCTGGAGACCCTGGACCGGGCCATGGCCGTCGCCACCCGGCCCGGCGTGATCCTCACCAGCTTCGGCGACATGCTGCGCGTACCCGGCACCGACACCGACCTGCTGTCGCTGCGGGCCCGGGGCGCGGACGTACGGGTGGTCTACGCCCCGATGGACGCCGTACGCCTGGCCGCCGAACGCCCTGACCGGCAGGTCGTCTTCCTCGCTGTCGGCTTCGAGACGACGGCGCCCGCCAACGCGATGGCCGTACTGCACGCGGCCCGCCTCGGGCTGACGAACTTCTCGATGCTGGTCAGCCACGTCCTGGTGCCGCCCGCCATGACCGCGCTGCTGGACGACCCGGACTGCGAGGTGCAGGCCTTCCTGGCGGCGGGGCATGTGTGCGCGGTGATGGGCTGGCGCGAGTACGAGCCGATCGCCGCCCGCTACCGGGTGCCGATCGTGGTCACGGGTTTCGAGCCGCTGGACCTGCTGGAGGGCATCCTCATGGCGCTACGGCAGCTGGAGTCGGGACGGTACGAGGTGGAGAACCAGTACGTACGGGCAGTGCGCCGCTCGGGCAACACCGACGCGCAGGACGCGGTCCGCACGGTGTTCCGGGTCACCGACCGGGCCTGGCGCGGCATCGGGTCGCTGCCCGACAGCGGGCTCGAACTCGCTGAGGAATACCGGGAGTTCGACGCAACCCGCCGGTTCGACGTGGGGGGCCTCAGCCCCGTCGAGGACGCCGAGTGCATCGCCGGCGCCATCCTGACCGGGGCCAAGCTGCCCACCGACTGCGCCGCGTACGGCGCCCGCTGCACACCCCGCCATCCCCTCGGCGCGCCGATGGTGTCGTCCGAAGGCACCTGCGCCGCCTTCCACGCGGCCGGACGTACTTCTGCGAGGAGCACGGCATGACCATCGACTGCCCCACCCCGAAGCATGAAGAAGAGGTCGTGCTGCTGGGCCACGGTGCCGGCGGACGCCTCACCGCGGAACTCCTCGACCGGCTGATCCTGCCCGCCCTGGACGGCTCACCCGGCCCGCTGGAGGACGCGGCGCTGCTGCCGGGCTACCGGGAACTCGTGATCAGCACCGACAGCTTCGTGGTGAGCCCGCTGTTCTTCCCCGGCGGGGACATCGGCTCCCTCGCCGTGCACGGCACCGTCAACGACCTCGCCATGCGGGGCGCGTGGCCGCTCGCCCTGTCCGTCTCGCTGATCGTCGAGGAGGGGCTGCCGCTGTCCGAACTCCGTGCCGTCATGGCCTCGTTGGGCAAGGCGGCGCAGGACGTCGGCGTGCCCGTGGTCACCGGGGACACCAAGGTCGTGGGCCGCGGCGCCGCCGACAAACTGTTCATCAACACCACCGGCATCGGGCAACGGCACGGCTCACTGCACCCCTCCGCCGGGCTGGCCCGCCCCGGGGACGCGGTCCTGCTGTCCGGGCCGATCGGACTGCACGGCACGACCGTCCTCAGCACCCGTGAGGGCCTAGGCTTCGAGAGCGACATCGTCTCCGACAGCCGACCGTTGCACCGGCTGGTGCGCAACCTGGGCCCGCTCGGGCCCGCCGTCCACGTGCTGCGCGACCCGACCCGGGGCGGGCTCGCCGCCGCCCTGAACGAGATCGCCCACGACTCGTCCGTCGCCGTCGAGATCGAGGAGAGCGCCGTCCCCGTGCCCGAGCCGGTGGCTTCCGCCTGCGACCTGCTCGGCCTGGACCCGCTGATCGTCGCCAACGAGGGCTGTCTGGTCGCCTTCGTCGCCGATGACGCGGCCGAGGAGACGCTGGCCGCGATGCGGTCGGTGCCCGAGGGTGGGCAGGCAGTGCGGATCGGCGAGGTGCTACCGGACGGACCGCAGGGGCGCGTCACCCTGCGGACCCTGGTGGGCGCCCGGCGCATCGTGGACATGCCGCTCGGGGAGCAACTGCCCCGTATCTGCTGAGCGTCGGCACGCGGCAGCGTCCGGGCACCGAGCCTCCCAGGGTTCCCGGACGCGTCACGTCGGCGGATCGTGCCGAGCGGTCAGCCGGCCTTGCGGCCCCACTCCCGCCACTGCACCGGCCCGGATCAGCGGCCCGACCAGCTGTCCGCCGGCGTGCGCATGGGGCTGCGGGAAGCGGCCCGCGACCGGGTGCTGTGGGCGCTGCTCATCGCCGTACCCGTCGTCTTCGTCCTCCTCGCGGTGGCCACCACCCCAGAGGAGTCCACCGCGCTGACCGTGCGCGAAAGCGGCCGCACCCTCTCCCAGCAGGCATGGCCGCCCGACATCACGGCGGCACCATGGCCCCGATCGCCATCGCGTCCCTGGCCACACTGGCCGGGCTGTTCACCGTCCTGGACGCCCGCTCCGGCGACCGGCGCCTGGCCCTCGCAGGCTTCCGCCCCCCCGACACTGCTCGCCTCCCGCCTGGCCGTCATCGCCCTCGGCGCGCTGCTGGCAACCGCCGCGTCCCTCGCCGTCGCCGCCACCGTCGTCGCAGCCGAGTGCACGGCCGAGCCCCGACCCACGGCTACTGCCCCGTCCCAGGAGGCCGAGGACCACGGCGAAACAGGACACAGCCACTGAAGGGCGGCGCTCACGGGCGGGGACGTGCCGGGAGCCGAGGGCGTCGGTCCCTCTGCGGCGACGCCGTACCAAAGCACCGCTACGGCACGATGTCGAGCACGTCTTCCACTGGACGACGTGGCGTCCCCGGACCCTGCTTGCCGTATCCCAGGCGCAGCACCATCTGCACGAACCCCATCGCCGACCCAGGGTCGCGGACGGCCCAGCGGAGTTCCGGCCATTCGAGGGCGTGGGACGTGAGCGAGGTTGCCAGCCCGTCCAGGGTCGCTTCGAGCAGGACGCGCTCCATTGCCTGCCCCGCTTTGAGCCAGTCCCCGGGCCGGTCGCCGGTCGTGCCCAGCAAGGCAAGGTGTGGCTTCCTCTCGAATGTGGCCACCTCGCGGCCGGGCACGGCGCGTCGGCCCGCGAAGTCGCGTACCGGCGCCTCTCCGTCTCGCTTGCGTGGGCCGAAGGCGTAGTCGGGGATGCCGTCGGCCGACGTGGCGGTGTCGGGGCCGATATGGGTCCAGCGGACGAGGTCCTCGAGCTGGCTGGGGTCCAGCGAGTCGCGTCCCTCGGCATCGTGGACCAGGTCCAGCACGGATTCCGCGTGCCATTCGGAGGGAAAGAGCAGCCGCGCTCCTTCCCGCAGGGCAGCTCCACAGAGGGCGTCCTGTAGGGCCGGGGGGATGTCCTCGTCCGAGAACGGATAGCGGCTGGTGTGCCGGCGGCGGATGGCGGGGTACAGCACGGCGAGGTCGGTCTCCGGGCGTACGGGACCGGCCAGCTCCACGAGCGCGAGCAGTTCCGGGTCCGCCGGGTCGGGCAGCAGTCGGGTGGCCGGCTCCCAACCCGCGTGAGCGGCGCTGACGCGCAGGTTGAACAGGGCCGCGCCGCATCCGATGTGAAGGGCGCGGTGGGTGGGGTCGGCATTGGGCATGGCCCGCTCGGGGTCCGAGCGGACGTGGAAGGTGCGGGCCCCACGCAGGTAGCGGAACTTCCACGGCTGAGCGTTGTGCATGGACGGTGCGGCCGCGGCGTCGCTGACGAGAGCAGCCACGGCTTCGACGTCGAACGGTTGTGCTGACACCGGGGGCCTCCCTCCGGGAGTCGGCTGGCCCTGGCGCAACGGTGGCCCGCCTCTCCTCACGCTCTCCTCACGGTAGTCGCGGCGCGCCCGCGCAGCTGTGCAGAACCCTGGCGATAAGGTCACCACTGATCCCTTTCCGGATCAAATTGCCAATTTTCTATCAGCGTCGAAACGGAGAGGCACACCGACGGCAGTGTCGGCTCCGAGGGCGAACGGGAGACGGGCTGTGAACTTCACCGAGCGCGAGTGGTGGACCCTCATCCACGGCATGATCCTCGGAGCCGCCTTCCTGCTCGCCTTCGCCGGTGGTCTCGCCGAGCTGTACAGCCTCAAGCCCGCCCTGATGACGCGCGTGGGAGTGGTGGAGCGGATGCGGCGGGTACGGATCGGTGTCGCCGCCATGGCGGTGGCGGCATGGGCGACCGTGATCACCGGCACCTGGGTCGTCTACCCGTGGTACCGGGAGATGACCCCGGACAGCCCAAGATCACAGCTGCTCGCCGACCCGGACACGGCGGACTGGCACGAGTTCGGCATGGAGTGGAAGGAACACATCGCCTGGCTCAGTCCGATCCTCGCGACCGCCGTCGTCTTCATCGTCTGGTACTACGGCCCCGGCCTGATCCGGCACAACCGGGTCCGCCGTACCACCATCACCCTGTTCGTCCTCGCCTTCGTCTTCGCGGCGGTGGCAGGGGCGTTCGGCGCCTTCATCACCAAGGTGGAGCCTGTCCAGTGACCAGGCTCTGAAAGGAGGTTGCGGCGTGGAATCCAAGAACGCGGCAACGCCGTCCGGAGGCGGACGGGAAGAGGACTTCCCCCTCAGCGACAAGGTGGAGGGGCCAATCTCGGCAGCGATCATCGCCGCGGGTGTCGGAGCCACCGCACTGGGCCTTCTCACCACACTCGCCGAGGCCAGTACGACGGTGCACGACGGCCTGGAGTGGAGCGACTCGGTTGGTCCACTGTCCGGCAAGACCATCCTGGCTGTGGTCGTTTGGCTGTTCGCCTGGGCCATCCTGTACGCCGTGCTGCGCAACAAGCCGTTCGAAACGGTGCGAGCCTTCGTCATCAGCCTTGCGCTCATCGCCCTCGGGATCCTCGGAACCTTCCCCCCGTTCTTCCAGCTCTTCGCATAGGCCCTGCACGTCTTCCCATGGTTCATCGTCTACCCCTCCTACGGATGGGGAGCCATGGGGCTGCGACACGGCGGCAACAGGATCGCGGCGTTCGCGCTGCTCAATCACCTCGCCTACGGCCTCGGCCCGGGCCTCACGCTGGCCCGCCCCGCACAGCCGCAATAGTCGACCGGCGTTCTACGTTCCCGCGCGAGCGCCCCGGGTGTGGGGCTGCAAGGTCATCACGGTATGGGACCCGGCCGCCCGGTTCGGCGTATCGCGGGGAGCCCACGGGACCCGACGCGCCACGACGCATGGGGGGCGGCGCAAGAGACTGCCGCAGAAGAGGCCGGATCCGGCCGTCGAGGGTGTGTGCGTGCGGCCTGCGCCGGAGGTAAGTACTCGTGACCGCGGGCGGCATTCTTCTGCCCTGCAGGCGCCCGCATCCCAGAGCGGGTTGTGCCGACTGCGCCCGCCGCTGTCCCTCGCTGACTGTTGGAGACCCCGGCTGTGGCACCCGATGTGGCACGCCTGGCCCCTGCTGGATGGCATAGATGCCTTACGCCACATATCTATGGAGACAGGACTGCCTCTGAGCGTAAAGGTCGTTTAGTGATGCTCTCTACCGATCCATGCCATGTGGCGTGCATCCTGGATGGGAACGGCAGATGGGCTGAAGCGCGCGGCCTGGTGCGCCGTGACGGTCACCACCACGGGGCCGACCCCGCTCGGCGGATCGTCGAGACAGCCGACGACATGGGTCTTGAATGGCTGTCCATGTATGTGTTCTCCACGGAGAACTGGGCGCGGCCGACAGCCGAGGTCGCCCTGATCATGCGGGCGATCGAGAAGTTCATCGAGGCCAACCTCGAAAGCTGGCACCGCCGGGGGATCCGCATCCGCTACCTGGGACAGTCGCACCACCAGGTGCCGCTGTCCCTGCGCTCCGCGATGGCCCGTTCCGCCGCGATGACGGCCTCGAACACGGGCATGACGGTCACTGTGGCCCTGAATCACGGCGGCCACAGCGATCTCGTGCACGCGGTCCGCTCCATCGTCGCCGCCGGCGTTCCGGCCGACCAGATCAGCGAGCGGACCCTTGCCGCGCACCTGCCCCATCCCGACATGCCTCCGGTGGATCTGCTGATCCGCACGTCCGGGGAAATGCGCCTGTCAGGGTTCCTGCTGTGGCACATGGCCTACGCAGAGTTGGTGTTCCTTCCCGATCTGTGGCCCGACATGACACCGGAGAAGTTCCGCGACGCCATCGAAACCTACCGCCACCGCTCGCGCCGCTTCGGAAAGGTGGCCACGCGGTGATCAAGCTCGCCACCTGGCGTACGGCCCTGGAGGCCGCTGACATTCGCGGCGAGCGGCTGCGCCAGGACTACACCCAGTGCGCGCGGTTCATCCGTGACCGCGACACCGGACCCTACGCAGGAGTCCGGGTGCTGGCCCCGCCGGCTCTGCAGCCGCACCTGCTGGCCGGGCTCGCATTCGCCAACCGCACCGACGACCTCGCCGACGGAGGTAACACCGAGCTCGCCCAAGCACGGCGCGCAGACTGGCTCGCCCAAGCACGGCGCGAGGTGTCGGACGGCTCGTGCCCTTATCCGATCGTGCGGGCCTTCGTGAACTCCATGACGGTGCGGGGATTGTGCCCGTCGTGGATGCGGCGCCTGCTGGATGCCGCCGAGCTGGAGCCGGACTTCACAGGCTTCGCCGACGAGGCGGAGTTCGGCCAGTATGTGGATCGCTATACCTGGCCCCTGCTGATGTGCTCGGCAGGTCTCCAATACCGGGGCGGCCCCGACGACGCAGCGGCCCGAACGTGGCGGGCCTATGCCGAGTTCGCTCAACGCCTGGACTTCATCAACGATCTGAGGGCGGATCTGGCGGCCGGACGCCTGTGTATGCCCGCCGACGCCCTGGCCCTGCACGCCGTGGCCCGCTCCGAACTCGAACAGGGCCGGGACACCGCCAACGTGCGCGCTCTGCTACAGGACATGTGCACCCGCGCTCACACAGCGCTGGAGAGCGCGCGCGGAGTCCTGGAGGTATGCGATCCAGAGCAGTTGGTCGCCGCTCGCACTCTGCTGACGCTGCAGGAACGGCAGCTGAACGACATCGGCAGCTCCCGTGCACGTATCCTCCGCCGGCCAGTTGGCTTCCACGTCCCAACGATGGTTCGCATCATGCTGGGCGCACTGCGGACGCGGCCCGACGTTCGGTGTCCAACGGGGCCCCTTCAGTGAAATTCGACGCCGCCGTAAGGAGCACGGCACAAGGAGGCGACCAACGAAACGACGGTCGGTGTCACGGGCAGCCAGGCGTCCGCACAGCGGCCTGGCCGGCACTCCGTTTGCCGGGAACCAACGCCCTACGGAAGGAGCAGTGCCCGTGTCCCCCGCCAACACCGAAAACCCGGCATGGATCACCGTGCCGTCGGCAGACAGCCTGCCCGAGAAGGTCGCCACCGAGATCGATCCGATCGTGCAGAAGATTGGGTTCGTGCCCAACGTGGCGCGACTGCTGGCGATCACTCCCGACCATTTCGTCGGCTGGTGGCGCTACTTCGATGAGCTGATGCGCGGGCCGTCGGGCCTGAGTAAGACCCAACGAGAGATGATCGCCGTGGTTGTCTCGGCCGAGGCCCGCTGCCCCTATTGTGTGGCCGCGCACGCCGCCGCGCTGCGGTTGCGCACCAAGGACGCCGCCTTGGTCGACCGCCTGGCTGCCAACTACCGTCACGTCGAGCTTGCGCGCCAGGACCGGGTGATGCTGGACTTCGCCGTCAAGCTGACCCAGACGCCCGAGGCGTGCGATGAAGACGACAGCGTCCGCCTGCTGGAGGCAGGGTTCACCGACGCGGACATCCTGCACATCGTGGAAGTCACAGCGATCTTCAACTACAACGTGCGCCTTGCCACCGCCACCGGGCTGTTCCCCAACGCCGGGTACCACCAACTCGGCCGGGCCGCGATCACGGAAGGCTGAGACATGGCCTGGGGACACAGCCCCCTGCATCTCTCCTTCATCCGGCACTGTCGTGGGTGATTGTGCGCCAGGGAGGCCGCCGAGGCCTCAACGGAGCTGAGGATCATCCCGCCGCCCTGTTCTCGTACGGCCTCCAGGCAAGCTGCCCTACGAGGCAGTTTCGGCATGGCCGGCCACGGGAGCGGGCCGCCGTACGAGTCCCGGTGACTCCTGGCTGCTCGCCTGGCAGGTCGAGCGAACCGGTGAGATCATTTCCATGACCCTGCAGAGGGGGCCAAGAATGTCCGCGATCAAGGAAACTGTCGACATCGATCGCCGCCCCGAGGAGGTCTTCTCGTATGTCACCGACCCCTCCCACCTGCCGGAATGGCAGGAGAGCGCCGCATCCGCGCATCGGGTGGGCGATGCCCCGATAGGTGTGGGTTCCCGAATCAGGGCGACTTGGCGGCTGGGCCGCCGCGAGTTCCCGATGCTCATGGAGGTGACCGAATTCGATCCGCCGAGATGCTGGCGTATGCGCGGCATCGAGGGCCCCGCCAGAGGACAGGTCCACGGAACGATCGAGCCGCTCGATAACGGAGCGCGCTCACGCCTGACGGTCGCCCTGGACTTCGACTCCCGTGGGGTGGGCAAGGTTCTCGTGCCCCTGGTGCTCCGTCCGCAGGCTCGCAAGGAGCTGCCCCGCGACGAGGAAACGCTCAAGAAGCTACTGGAGCAGGGTGCCACCTGATGGGTGTCCATGAGTGCTGCCGCTTGGAAAGTGGAAACGCGTGGCAGCGCGGTACCTTGCCCGGATGGTCAGACGACCGAGGAGCTGAGGGCTGCCCCAGATCAGAGGCATGAACGCATTGGCATGCCCCCGCCGGAGAACCAGGCCGACGGGGTGCTGCACGTTCCGTCCGTGCCGCTGCCGCTGATGTCCATTCCGCCCATGTCCCCCATGTCGTGGCCGTGGCCGGAGGAACTCGACGAGTCTGAGGAGCAGCCGCCCATGTGCACGCTTCGCCGGTGGGCTCGCCGAGCTGTACAGCCTCAAGACCGCCCTGATGACGAGGTGCGCCAGCTTCAGCGCCAGCGTCCCGCACGACCTGGTCGCGGTCTTCGCCGCCTCGCTCGCTTCCCCGGTCCCGTATCCCGGCGCACCCAACGACATCTCCCCACGCGGCCGGTGGCTTGTAGCTCGGGCGGTCGCTCCCCATGGAAAGGACATCGACCTGTCGGTTTCACCCCTGCCTCGGGCCGACTTGTGCTCGCCTACGCCATCACGGCGGCTGGGCCGGGACGGCACTACTTGCACGTCGTCCGGCCGCTGGTCGCGCGGGAAGCGCTCGCGGAAGTCCTTTGTCTGGGCGGCAACCGGCTCGCCCTCGGTCCGGTGAGCGCGGAGCGCCTCGACCGCCTGACCCGCCTGGCGGATCAGGCCGTGACGGATGCGAGCAATCGGTGCGGACCGTCGGTCCTGTGAAGACCACCAAGAGGTGGTACGTGAAGCCGGACGTAGAAGATCTCCGCGGAGCCGCCACAACGTGGCACGGCCTGCACGGTGCTGCGACGGAAGGGCAAGCGTGAGTCAGGCGGCCCACCGACCGAGCGACCTGCCCAGCCGTATGGCAGCCAAGACCGAGGTGGACCCGGAGACCGGCTGCCGACTGTGGACCGGTGGCTAAAACGGGGGAGGGGCCGTCAGGCTACGGCCAAGTTTCCTACGAGGGAAAGACACAGCTTGTCCACCGTGTGGTGTTCAGGCTGCTGGTCGGGGAGATCCCGGAAGGCTTCCAGGTGCGTCATGCCGATCCTGGGGACGGCATTACACACTTTGCTGCAACCCGGACCACCTGGAAGCCGTGCCAAAGCAGGTAGCTCTGCGGCGCAGGGACTGGGAAAGCGCGCGAGCCAGGAGGACGCACTGTCCTCACGGCCACGCGTACACGCCGGAGAACTCGTATCCGGAACCCCGAGGGTTCCGGCGGTGCCGGACGTGTCGCGCCGAGAGGGTCAAGGGTCGCCGGCTTCCCCCGGGCCGTGTGAGATTTCGTGATACGTGAGAGGGTCTGGGGCGTGAGTGATACACCGTCGAACACCCTGCAATACCGCTTTGACGGGCCAGAAGAGGCTCCCGTCCTGATCTTGGGTCCCTCCCTGGGTACCACTTGGCACAGGTAGTCAGAACCGTCTTCTGGCGTCCACGTGGTGCGAAACGGTGCGGTTTGCGTGGGCGGAATCCTTGAGATCCGGGAGAGTCTACGGGGTTGGTGACACCGGCGTGACACCTGAGGTGCTTCTGCCGCCGTGCACCGACGGGGAGTCTGCGTGGACGGGGACTTGATGCGACGGGCATCGCGGGGCTGCTCCGGCGATGCCCGTCGTGCAGTTGGACAAGGTGCCCCGGCAGGACCCGTCTGTGCAGCTCGTGCCGATCGATGCCGTTTCCTGGCTCGCATTCCCTGATGTGCTCTTGGGGCCCGCTCACCAGAGGGCGCCCTGCTCGGCTGACGGGCTGGGCGTCGGAGGTGTCGCGGCCAGGTGCACGCGCGTCTTGGTGTTGATGGCACGAGGTTCCGTCGTTACGGCACCCGCGTTGCGTAGCTGTCGGACGGCATCGATCACCTTGCCGGGCTGGTAGACGGTTTCCAAGAGGGCGTATCGCTTGAGTTCTGGGATGGTTCGCCCGTCGGGAGCTTCGAAGATGAAGTCGCGCAGGATGCGTCGCAGCGGACCCGTATCGGGTTCGAATACGAGATTCAGCATCTGCTGTTGGGTGTCCCTGGGGGCGCGGTAGCGGACGCCGTAGGAAGGGTCCACCTTCCACATGGCGTCTTTCCACTTCTCCAGTCCCAGCTCGTGCTGGGCTGGTCACTCCTCGCGGCGGGCGATCACCCGGAAGGCGTTGGAGAAGCGGCTGCGGCGGATCAGCGGGGCGAGGAGCCGGTCCAGGGCGTACATCGGGAAGCAGAACGGTATGCCCGCCCAGAAGACCGTCTTGGTGACCGCGGTGCCGAGACGGCCCGGGGGCCCGGGCAGCCAGGGCTCGTCGCGGAACGGCAGCAGCCGCAGCACGTACAGCCCTACGAACGCGGTGAAGTCCACGGGGATATGGGACTCCTCGCGGTCCGTCGCCACCACCGTGAAGCCCAGCTCGGTGAGGGCCCGGCGCAGGTTCCTCATGGTCACGAAGTGCTGGTGCTGAGGCTGGAACCACGGCAGCCAGTACCGGCCGAAGAGGCGGCCGAAGGGCGACTCCGGGTTGGGTACCTCGATGATCAGGTGGCCGCCGGGGCGGAGCACGGTGTGAACCGCGGCCAGTTGGGCCTGCGGGTCCGTGGTGTGCTCCAGGCAGTGGAACATGCTCACCGCGTCGTACTGGCCGGCGAGTTCGTCCGCGAGGTCGGGCAGAAAGCCCTGGTACGCCCGCTCGATGCGCCCCGACTGCTGCGCCCCGAGCACATGGGCGCCGATGTCGAGCCCGTCGAAGGTGGTGCCGGGCAGTGCTTCCTTGGCCGCCAGGCAGAAGTCACCGCCCGCCGTGCCGACGTCCAGCCAGCGCTTCGGCCGGGAGTGCCGCCGCATGGCCACGGCCCGGTCGCGGTTGCGTTCCCTCGCGGCGTCGCTGTCCAGGGCGCCGCCGATCTTCTCGGCGTACAGGCCGTCGTAGAAGTCCCGGTAGTAGAAGTCCAGTCCGGCCGCGCTGAGCTGCGGGTTCTGGAAGGTGTGTCCGCAGTCGCGGCACTGGTCCAGGGTGAAGGTGCCGGGCTTTCGCTGCAGGTGGTCCTTGGTGCGCAGGCGGCGACGCAGTTGCCGCGCGCCGCACCAGGGGCAGTCGGTGCGGCGCGGCTCGAAGAACCGGGCGATGCCGTCGGCCAGCTCTGCCTGGTACGCGGGGCGCAGGCGGGCGACGCGTTCGGCGTCGGAAGCAGGGGGCGGTGGGGCGGGTGTGTCGGGGGTGTCAGGGGGCTGGTTCGTGGTGGCCATGTCCGTGGTCTCCTCTCGTTCCACTCTTCGGCACGGCGGTCGCCCTGCCGGTCGGTCGCTCACCGCTCCCGTGACTCCTGCGGCTCCCGTGGCTTCTGTGCCGCGAACTTCTCCAGGTACGCCGCCGCAGCAGCCGCCCCGCCCGCCGCACGGAAGGAGTCCCCGACGCGCCGGGCCGCCGCGCGGTAGGCGGGCCCGTCGAGTACGGCGTCGAGGGCGGCACCGATCCGTCGGCGGTCGGCGCGACCGAAGCGCACCCGCACTCCGGCGCCGGCGCCGGTGACCTGGCCGGCGATCAGTGGCTGGTCGTCCCGGATGGGCGCGACCACCAGCGGTACGCCGTGCCACAGGCTCTCGGCGACGGTGTTCTGCCCGGCGTGGCTGACCATCGCGGACGCCCGGCGCAGGAGCGGCAGTTGAGGGATCCGGGGCAGCACCAGGAGGTCGGCGTCGGACTCTTGGTCGAGTACCCCCCCGGGGTCGGCGAGTACCGCCTGCAGCCGCCGCCCGCGCTCCCGCGCGGCGGCCGCGCACTCGGCGAGGAAACGCGCCCCCAGGCCGGTGTTGGCAGTGCCGAGTGAGACCAGGACGGTGGCCCGGTGCTCGTCGAGCCACTCCCAGGGGAAGTCGGCGGCCGGGCGCCGGGTGAACGCCGGACCGACGTACCGCAGCTGCGGCAGCTGAGGGCCCGGGCCCGCGAGTTCGGGGGTGGTGAAGGAGAGCACCAGGTCGGGGGAGAAGCGCGGATCGTGGGTGCACCCCGGGTCGCCGAGGCGGGCGCGCAGCTCCGCGACGAGCCCGGCGGTCCACTGAGCCACCTTCGGCATGCCGTCCAGGGCGTCGCTGAACTCCGCCGGGGTGGTCGACGCGGTGGCGTACGGCACCCCGAGGCGCTCGGCGACGAGGGCACCGGCGAGGGTCTGCTGGTCGGCGACGACGACATCGGGCCGGAACCCTTCGACCGCGCGGCGCACACCGGGCGCCATCGCCCCGGCGAGCGGCACGAGGAACTCCTCCCACAGGAAGCGCAAGGCTGCGGCACCGCGCAGGGCAGCCGGACGTTCCGGGAGCGTGGGCACGTCGCACGGGTACACCTCGGCGTCGGGCCCGGCCAGTTCCCCGACGAACCGGGGCAGTCCGGCCCAGGCGGCCCGGTGCCCGCACCTGGTCAGCTCGGCGGCCACGCTGACCGCCGGGTTGACGTGTCCGACCAGGGGCGGCACGACGAACAGAAAGCGGCTCACGGCGCGACCAGCTCCCGGTGGCCGTCCCGTAGCCAGTCGAGCAGCAGCGGGACGACCGTCTCGGGGGTGCCGACGAGCACGGAGTGCCCGTGCCCGGGCACCGTCAGGGTGCGGCAGCGGGGCAGCAGCGATTCCAGCCAGGGCGCCGTGTCGGCCAGGTCGGAGGTAGCGCCGTACACCGCGCAGACCGGCACGTGCAGGCTCTGCCAGGACTCCTCGGCGGGGACGGGGCAGGACCCGATGTCCTCGGCGATGGAGGTGCCGTGCAGCAGCCGGGTGGCCCAGCGCACCAGGCGGGCCTCGTGGCGGCCGTAGGTCTCCTCGATCCACGGCAGGGTGCGCTCGTCGTGGAGCTGGTGGGCGGAGCCGGCCAGGATGCCGCTCATCTTCTTGGCCCAGGCGGCGGTCGGCGGCTCGGACTCGAGCATCAGGATGCCGGCGACCCGCTCCGGGCGGCGCAGCGCGTAGGCGAGGGCGACGGTGCCGCCGAAGGAGTTGCCGATCAGGTGGACGGGCCCTTCCAGGGCGAGGGCGTCGAGGAGTGCGTCCAGGTCGCCGCTGAAGTCCTCGATGCCGTAGCCGCGCGGCGGGCGGGAGCTGCGGCCGTGGCCGCGCTGGTCGTACATCACGACGTCGTGTCCGGCTGCGGCGAGCGCGGGCGCGATGGTGAAGTAGTAGCTGGTCAGGTTGTCGGTGGCGATGCCGTGCACGAGGACGACCGTCTGGGGCGGGCCCGGTGCCGGGGTGGGTGCGCCGCTCAGCCGCTCCACGTTCAGCCGGATCCCGCTCGCCTCGATCATGGTCACCGCAGGCACCCCGCGATGTACTGGACGAGTTGTCCGACGGTCAGACCGATGATGTCGGAGAGTTCGAGCGAGGCGAACCAGGCGGGGAAGTCGACCCGGTCGCCGTAGCGCCCGCCCAGCTCGGCGGTGAGCGTGACCAGGTCGATGGACTCCAGGTCGAGGTCCTCCACGAAGCGGGTGTCGGAGGTGATCGGGGTGTCGTCCAGTTCGAGGTCGTCGAGGACCGTGTGCAGAGCGTCGGTGATCTCGGCGAGGACGGCGGCGTACGCGGGGTCGGTGGTGGCGGGGCTGGTCACGATGGGCTCTCCTCGGTCCAAGCGACGGTGTAGGTACGGGTGGGCAGCCCCGGCGGGTTGGTCACATCGGCGAGCCGGATGCGCCGCAGCCGGCCGGAGGGTGCCCGGACCGTGAGGGCGCGGGCGCCGTCTTCGACCTCGACCGCCGTGAAGTCCCGCGGTCGGCCGCCCAGTCCGGTGCCCTCGGCCTTGGCCGCGGCTTCCTTGGCGGCCCAGAACCGGGTCAGCCGGCCGGGGCCGCCGCCGAGCGCGGTGAAGAGCGCCCGCTCGTCCGGGGCGAGGATGGCGTCGTAGGCCGTTTCGGGGCGCTCGACGATCTCCTCGATGTCGATGCCGGTGCCGGTGCCAGGGCTGTCGGCGGCGGGGTGGACGAGTGCGACGGCGGCCTCCCGGCAGTGCGCCAGCGACAGTTCCAGAGGCGGGAGTTCTCTGCCGTGTACGCCCTCGGGGCGCGGTCTGCCGCCGGGGTCGTTGGCGACCCGTATCTCGGCGGGGAAGACGGGGCCCGCGCCGTGCGCCCACAGGTGGCGGCGTACGGCGTCCTTGGCGGCGATCCGGCCGAGCAGCCACTGGCGCCGGCCGCGCGGGGGGTGCCCGGCGTACTGCTCGCGCTCAGGGCCCGCGAGCTGGCTGCGCATGTATATCTCGCGGGATGCGGGGTCGGGCCAGCGTTCGAAGACCAGCTGCCAGCCGCCCTCCTGGGTGACCGACAGCGTGTTGTGCTCGGGCCATCGTTTGACCGGATCGACCTCGGGCGGCGAGTCGAAGCGCCGGTCCCGCCAGCCGCGGATCTCGGCCCAGACCTCGCCGTCGCGGGCGAGCTGCGCGTCAGCCACCAGGGCGGTGTCCGTCAGGGTGGTGACCTTGATGTGGCAGTCGAGTGCGGTGCCCTGTTCCGGGGGCGGGCCGTGGAAACGGATCTCCTCGACGCCCGTCGGGAAGACGATGGTGCGGTCGGGGTGCGTGGCCATCAGCCAGTAGCCGAGCAGCTGACCGACGTTGTCGAGGAGCGCGCCGGGCGCGGACGGGGTGGTCAGGACACCGCGGACGTGCCGCTCGCCGAGCGCGCCGATCTCGGTGACGCCGCGGAACCGCGGCCCGTGGAACATCCAGTGGTCGTCGTACATCTGCCGCGCGGACACAGCCGGACGGCTCTCCGGGGCGTCCGTCCGCCACGGCCGTGGGCGGGGCGCGGTGTCGTGCCCGTGGGCGGTCTCGACCGTGGCGCGGGCGTGGCGCCCGAACTCCACGGCGTACCGCCCCTGTCCCTCGGGCCGGACCGTGACCGTGGCCTCGGTGGGTGGGGCGGCGACGGTCCACTGCAGGAACCGGGCGTCGTGCACGGCCACGGCCCTCCCTGGGCCGGGCACGGCGTCGATCATGTGCTGCACCAGGGTGGTGGCGGGCACCACGGGCCAGCGGTCGGCGATCTCGGGCCAGTGCGCGGGCTGCCGGAAGAAACAGTGGTCGGCGAGGTACGGCATGGTGTCGAGTGCGATGCGCAGGGTGGTGGCGCGGGGGGTGACGGCAGGCGGCGGCACCCCGGTCGCCGAGGGCTCGGGGGGCCGCGCCGCGGGCGCGGTGCGGCGCGGGGCCGCTGCCGCGGCGAACAGTTCCGCCAGTTCCGCTGCCGTGTCCGCCGTCTCGCCGAGCAGCGAGCGCAGTTCGGCCGCCACGGGGCTCCGCGCGGCCACGGCCGCGAGCCGGTCCAGCCCGGGTGCGGGTGCCTCGCGCAGGGTGCGGCGGAGCCGGTCCCGGGTGGCGGCGTCGAGCGAGACGAGCCCGGAGCCGAGGGTGAGGGGGACGGTGACGGGGGCGGGGACGGCTCGCGGGCTCTCCGTGGCCGTACGGACGGTCTCCGCCGTAGGGTCGGTCTCCGCCGTACGGGCAGGCGCCGCCGTCGATCGAGGCGTGGTCCCCGCCCGCAGCGCCGCGAAGTCCGGCTCGGCACCGTGCGACCAGAGTCCGGCGGCCACCCGGTACAGCTGCGAAAGCCCGCTGTGCCGGGGCGTGCTGGCGCTGAGCGTCAGGCACGCGCGGCTGGTGAGGGTGTCGTCCACGAGAGCCGGCAGCTGCCCCTGGCCCAGCTGTACGAAGGCCCGGAACCCGGCGTCGTACAGGGCCGTGGTGAGCTGCCGGAAGCGGACCGGTTCGAGCAGGTGGCGCAGGAAGAGTGCGCGCGCCGCGGCCTCGTCGGCCGGGAAGGGCGCGGCGGTCGTGGCGGACCAGACGGGCACCCGGGGCGGGTGCAGCGTGAAGCCGCGCGCGGCCTTCTCGATGGAGGTGAGGTACGGGGCGAGCATCGGCGTGTGGAAGCCGGACTCGAAGGGCAGCAGCCGACCGAGCACTCCCGCGCCGCGCAGCCGCCCGGTGAGCGCCTCGACCTGGTCGTGAGGCCCGCAGACGACGGTCTGGTGGGGCGCGTTGTCGTGCGAGACGACGACGTCCGGGTACGCCGCGAGCTCGGCGTCCACCTGGTCCGCACCGGTGCCGAACGCGGCGAAGGCGAGCCCTGGGACGCGCAGCGTGGCCGGGTCGAAGTCCCGCAGGAAGGCGTCGACCTCGGCGTCCGCGTACATCCCGCCGACCGCCATCGCCGTCCACTCACCCACACTGTGCCCGGCCAGCGCGTCCGGCCGGACGCCGATCCGGGCGAGCGCTCCGGCGAGCAGCCGGCCGAGGCCGACGACGGCCGCGCCGTGCCGGGCGACGTCGCCCACGCGGGCGTCCGGCCAGTGCGGCGCCGGCAGGCCGAAGTGGCGGGCGACGTCATTTGCCCGCGGCTCGAACTCGGCCTCCAGCCCTGGGCAGAGGAAGGCGATCTTCCCGCCGCCCGTGCCGAGCACCGGCCGCGGCGCGCACCAGACGTCGCTCCGGCCGCCCCATGTCCGGGCGCGGGCGACTGCCTTGCGGGCCAGGGCGAGGCGGCGGTCGGTGGGGTCCAGGACGGCGACGCGGGCGCCCCCGGCTCCCCTCGCTCCGCCCTCGGCGGCGGCCGCGCGCAGCTCGGTGTCGTCGGCGTCGAGCAGTTCGGCGAGGTCCTGCGGGGTCGCGGCGGCGAGCCGCAACAGCCGGGGCGGCTCGGTCACTTCGGCACGGTCCGCGCAGGCAGCAGGCCCAGCGCCCGGGCCGCCGGGTGCCGGGGCCGCAGGCGCGACGGCCGGGGCCGATGCCGGTGCGGGAGCCGACGCCGGGGCAGGCGCCCATGCGGGTGCAGGTACGGGCTCCGGTACCGACTCCAGGACGACGTGGGCGTTGATCCCGCCGAAGCCGAAGGCGCTGACCGCGGCACGTCGGACGTCCCCGTCCCAGGGCCGGGCCTGCTGGGCCGGAGCGAAGCGGGTGACGCGGAGCGCCGGGTGCGGGTCGTCGCAGTGCAGGGTCGGCAGGAGCGTGCCGTGGTGCACCGCCAGGGCCGCCTTGACGAGGCCCGCCACACCCGCCGCCGGCATCGTGTGGCCGATCATCGACTTCACGGAGCCGATCACGGCGTCGGGCCCGGCGTCCGGGTCCGGCGGCCCGAACACCTCGGCAAGCGCGGCCAGTTCGGCCCGGTCGCCGCCGGGGGTTCCGGTGCCGTGCGCCTCCAGGAGGCCGAGCGACCCCGGTGCCGCCGGGTCGAGCCCCGCCGCCGCCCAGGCGAGCCGGACGGCGCGGGCCTGGCCGCCGGGGTCCGGGTTGACCAGGGAGCCGGCCCGGCCGTCGCCGGCCACGCCGACGCCGCGGACGACGGCGTAGATCCGGTCGCCGTCGCGCCGCGCGTCCGCGAGCCGTTTGAGTACGACCACGCCGGTGCCCTCGCCCATCAGCACGCCGTCCGCGTCCCGGTGGAACGGGCGGATCCGCTGGGACGGCGACAGCGCCCGCAGCCGGCTGAAGACGGACCAGAGCGTGATGTCGTGGCAGTGGTGTACGCCGCCCGCGAGCATCACGTCGCAGCTGCCCGCGGCGAGCGCGCCGACGGCCTGGTCGAGTGCGACGAGCGAGGAGGCGCAGGCCGCGTCCACGGTGTAGGCGGGGCCACGCAGATCGAGCCGGTTGGCGACCCGGGACGCCGCGAAGTTGGGCACGAGGCCGATCACCGACTCGGGGCTCTGCTCCCCGCCGAGCGCGGCCGTGAACGCCATCCGTACCGCGTCGAGCCGCTCGCCGTCCAGCTCGGGCAGTAACTCGTGCAGGGTGCGCGCCAGTTGGGCGGACGTACGCATCCGCTGGTCGAGTCGGGCGAGCCCGTCGCTCAGATAACCGCCGCGGCCGAGCACGACACCGACCCGGGAGCGGTCTTCGGGCAGTGCGGCCTCCCCCGCGTCGGCGAGCGCGGCCGCGGCGGTGCGCAGTGCGATCAGCTGGTCGGGTTCGGTGCCGGGCACGGAGTCCGGCATGAGTCCGAAGACGGTCGGGTCGAAGGCGGCGAGCGCGTCGAGCCCGTCGACGAAGCCGCCGCGGCGGCAGTAGACGCCATCGAGGCCGCGCCGTCCGTCCGGGTCGTAGTAGGTGTCCGCGTCCCAGCGGGCCTTGGGCACCTCGGAGATGGCGTCTGCGCCGGTGACGAGGTTGTGCCAGAACGCGGCCAGGTCACAGGCGCCGGGCAGGGTCACCGCCATGCCGACGATGGCGACGGGCTGCCGGCGCTGAGGGGCGGTCGGTCGCATCGTGGGGCTCACCGGCCCGACGCCGTCAGGACGACCTCGTCGGTCTCCGGCTCGCCCCAGGCCAGCTCCCGCAGCAGCGCGAGCACGCCCTCCTCCGGGTCGATCAGCTCGATGCCGCGGCGCGCGTACTCCCGGCCCAGCTCAGGGCCGACCATGCCGCCGTGCGCCCCGTCCGGTGCCCACGGGCCCCAGTGCACGGTGACGGTACGGCTGCCGGTGTCGGCGCGCCAGAGGCGGCCGAGGCGGGCGAGTGCGTCGTTGGCGGCGGCGTAGTCGGCCTGGCCGCGGTTGCCGTACACCGCCGCGACGGAGCCGAACATGACGGTGAAGGCGGGCAGTTGGGGAAGTCGCCGGAGAGCCGAGAGCAGTGCGCGGGCGCCGTCCACCTTGGTGCCGTAGACCCGTTCGAAGGAGACGGGGTCCTTCTCGGCGAGCAGTCGGTCCTCGATCACTCCGGCGGCGTGTACGACCCCGTCGATCCGGCCGTACGTCGCGTACGTCTCCTTGACCGCCTGCTGCACGGCCTCCGCGTCCCGCAGGTCGAGTGCCCGGTATCTGGCCCGGCCGCCCGCGTCGTGTACCTCGGCCAGGGTCGCGGCGATCTCGCGGCGGGCCAGGACGCGGCCCGCTTCGCGGTCGATCTCGGCGGTGCTCAGACCGCCCCGGGCGGCGAGCGCTGCACGCAGCGCGGGCCGGTCGGTGGCGTGGGCCGGCTCGTGATGCCCGCCCGTGCCGTCGTCGAGCGGCGTACGCCCGAGCAGTTCGACCCGGCAGCGTGCGGCGGCGGCAAGGGCGAGGGTGAACCGGGCTGTGATGCCGCGTGCGCCGCCCGCGAGGACGACGACCGACTCCGGGCCGAGCCCGAGTGCCGCGGCTGCGGCGGCGCCGGAGGAGGCGGGCCCGGCGCCGGAGGAGACGGGCGGGCCCAGAGGGCTCTCGTACGGTACCGGGGCGCGGCGGACGCCGCAGGTGCGCAGCACGACGGGCTCCCGGTCGGGCGCCAGCAGTTCCCCGACGAGTGCCTCGGCCTGCTCGGTGGCGGGCTCGTCGGGGTCGAGCTCCACGGTGCGGACCACGGTGTCGGGGTATTCGCGGGCCGCGGTGCGCACGAAGCCGTCGAGGCCGCTGGTGTCGTCGGGGAGGCGGGGGCAGAGCAGCCGGCGCGGGCCGCGCAGCAGCAGTTCCTGGAGCACGGTGAGCTTGGCGGGCAGCAGTTGCTGTTCCGTACCAGCGAGAGCGCCCAGGTGCAGCACTCCGTCGACCGGGCCGGTGTGCCCGGCGAGCTGTGCGGTGTCCGGGCCGCCACGGGCGGCGAGCGCGCCGAGTGTGGTGAGCCGGGTGACAAGTGCCCGTGCGAGTGGCGTGTCGTCCGCGACGATCAGGAACCGCTTCCCGCGCAGCTGTGCCGTGCCTTCGGCGCCGGGCACGGGCGCCGGGTCGAGCGGGGCGGGCCGCAGCAGATAGCGGCGGGGAGCCCGGCCGGTGAGCGGGGCGGGGGACTCCTCGGCGACGGGGGCCGAGGTGGCGAGGGCGGGTGCCGGGTCCGGGTCGGCGAGCGCCTTCGCGCGGGCCCGCAGCCAGTCGGCGATCCCGGCGGCGGTGCGCTCCCGGGTCAGCTCCTCCAGGTCCGCGTCCGGCAACGACCGCAGATCCGCACCCGAGCCCAGCAGCCGCCGTCCCAGCTCCCCGGCGATCTCCGTCCGCTTGATCGAATCCACACTCAGATCCGCCTCCAGATCCGACTCCGCCCCCACCATCTCCACCGGATATCCCGTACGTTCCGCGATCACCGCCAGCACCTCGGCCAGCACATCCACCCCCACCGGAGCGGGAGCGGGGGCCGGAGCCGCAGCGAGAGCGGCCGGAGCCGGGGCCGGAAGGGGTTCGGGGGCCGGCGGAGCCGCCTGCGGCGCGGGCGGAGCCCCGAAGTAGCCGAGGAGCACGTCCCGTTGTGCGGCCAGCATCTCCCGGCTGTTGCGCAGGAACTCCCGGAGCAGTTCTTCCCGTTCGCCCATCGTCGTCGCCTCACTGGTCCGCTCTCCGGCCCGCGGGATGCCCGAGATGCGCCGGGCCGGGCGCAGCGCTCCCGGCACCGGCCGGCCGTCCGCCGTGCGTACGAGGTGGCCGTCGACCGTCCAGCCGGGCCGCTCCGGCACGGCGGCCGGGTCGGCGAGTGCCGTGTCGCGTCCGCTGAAGAGCCGTGCGGGCGCCACCGGGACACCGGCCGCGGCGAGCCGGGCCAGGGCCTCGAGGTGGCCGCGCAGGCCCGCGTCGGGCCGGGGTTCGAACGGGACGGCGACATGCGGCCGGTCGCCGAGGATCTGGCCGACCAGACCGGTGAGCACGGTGCCGGGCCCGCACTCGACGAAGATCCGCGCCCCGGCGTCGTACATCGCCTCGATCTGCTCGGCGAAACGGACGGGGGCGGCGATCTGCTCGGCGAGGTCGGCCCGTACCTGGGCGGGGTCCCCGGCATAGCGGGTGCCGGTGAGATTGGCCCAGACCGGGAACTCGGGGCCGCGCACGGCGTACGCCGTCAGGATCTCGGCGAAGCGGGACACGGCCCCGGCGACGAGCGGGCTGTGGAAGGCGCAGGCGACGGGCAGCGGGCGGACGGCGAACCCGGCGTCGGCGAGCGCGTCGACGGTTTCGGCGACGGCGTCCCTCGGGCCCGAGAGCACGCTCTGCGCGGGCGCGTTGTGGTTGGCGACGACGACCCGCTCGGCCAGGCCTGCCCCGGCGAGCACCCGGGTCACCTGCTCGGCGGAGGCCACGGCGGCGGCCATGGTGCCGGGATCGGGCCCCTGTGCGCCGGTCGCGGCGAGGATCGCCTCGGCCCGCTCCCGGCTGAGGTCACCGAGCGTGTCGGGGTCGAGGGCGCCCGCGGCGCAGAGTGCGACGAGTTCGCCGTAGGAGTGCCCTGCGGCCATGTCGGGGCGGACACCGACCGCGGTGAGGGTGTCGTACGCGGCGAGGCCGACCGCCCCGAGCGCGGGCTGGGCGTGGCGGGTGTCGGTGAGCCGGGCGGCCTGTGCGGCGCGTTCGGCGGCGTCGAAGGCGGCGGGCGGGAAGAGGACGGCGGCCGGGGCGTGGTACAGGTGGCGGCCGAGTTCGGGGAAGGCGGTGAACAGCTCGGCGAACATGCCGGGGCGCTGGCTGCCCTGGCCGGGGAAGAGGAACGCCACCTTGCCACCGTCGTTGCTTTCGCTGTCGGCCGCCCCGGCGGGGGCGCCTGTGGCCGGGAACACTCCGCTTCTCCCGGGCGTGCCGTCGAGGAGGTCCCCTATCAGGTGCGGGAGTTCGGTGACGGACTCGGCGACCACGGCACCGAGGAGCGGGCCCGGGCCGGTCTCCGCGCGCTGTGCGGCGGTACGCGCCAGGTCCCGCAGCCGCCAGTGGCCGCTCGCCGCGAGGCCGGCGAGTTCCTCGGCCGCTGCGCGGGTGCGGAAGACGAACAGCTCGGCGGGCCAGACGTCGTGGCTCTGGCGCGGCGGCGCTCCGGCGTCGGCGTGGGCCCGCAGCACCACGTGGAAGTTGGTGCCACCGAATCCGAAGGCGCTCACCCCGGCGACGCGGCGGGCGGCGGGCTCGGCCCAGGGCCGGGCCTCGCTGTGGAAGACGAATGGGCTGTCGGGGCCGGACCAGACGGGGTTGGGCACGTCGATATGCAGGGTGGGCGGGCGCACCCCGGTATGCAGGGCAAGCGCGGTCTTGATCAGTCCGGCGAGACCGGCGGCGCACTTGGTGTGCCCGATCTGGGACTTGACGGAGCCCACGACGCAGCTGCCGGGCGCGGCCCCGGCCTCCTCGAACAGCCGGGTGAGCGTGCCGAGTTCGGTGCGGTCGCCGACGACGGTGCCGGTGCCGTGGGCCTCGATCAGGCCGACCTCGGCGGGCGAGACGCGGGCCTGCGCGTAGGCGCGTTCCAGGGCGGCGCGCTGGCCCTCGGGGCGGGGCGCGGTCAGGCCGAGGGAGCGGCCGTCGCTGGCGCTGCCGACGCCCTCGATGACGGCGTAGATCCGGTCGCCGTCCCGCTCGGCGTCGGCGCGGCGCTTGAGTACGAGACAGGCGACGCCCTCGCCGAGTGCGATGCCGTCGGCGGCCGCGTCGAACGTGCGGCAGCGACCGGTGGGCGACAGCGCGTGCGCGGAGGAGAAGAGCAGGTAGTCGTTGATGCCGTTGTGCAGGTCGGCGCCGCCGCACAGGGCCACGTCGGCGGCACCGCAGGCCAGTTCCTTGCAGGCGGCGTCGACGGCGGCCAGGGAGGAGGCGCAGGCGGCGTCGACGGTGTAGTTGGCGCCGCCGAGGTCGAGCCGGTTGGCGATCCGGCCGGCGATGACGTTGGCGAGCATGCCGGGGAAGGAGTCCTCGGTGAACTTCGGGAGCTGCTCCTCCAGGTCCTCGGGAAGACGGCCGATGTACGAGGGCAGGACGCTGCGCAGCGTCGCGGCGCCGGAGATGTCGCTGCCCGCCTCGGCACCGAAGACGACGCAGGTGCGCTCGCGCGGGAAGGCCCGGCGGTCGAGCCCGGCGTCGGCGAGCGCCCGCCTGGCCGCCTCCAGGGCGAGGAGCTGGACGGGTTCGATGGCGGCCAGGGAGGCGGGCGGGATTCCGTAGGCCAGCGGGTCGAAGGGGATCGGAGGCAGGAAACCGCCCCACTTGGACGCGGACACGTCGTCCGCCTCGGCGTCCGCGCCGAAGTGCAGCGCGGGATCCCAGCGGGTGTCCGGGACCTCGGTGATCGCGTCGGCCCCGGCGAGCACCTGGGCCCAGTAGGCGGGCAGGTCGGCGGCGCCGGGGAACATGCCGGCCATGCCGACGACGGCGATGTCGAGCGGTTCGGGAGCGGGGGCCGGGTTCCGCGCGGGTACCGTACCGCCCGCGTCGCGGACGTCAGCGGCGAGTTCGGCGGTGCGGCGCCCGTAGAAGTCGGCGGCCCCGTCGGTGACCGCGTGGTGCAGGGCGGCGACGGTGGTGACGGCGGAGCGGAGCACGGCGACCTCGCCGGCCATGAACATGCCCGCTTCGCGCTGGCGCTCCTCGTCGACGTCGAGTAGCTCGTCGCCGACCCGCTCGACGCCCTTGCTGGCGATGCGCAGGCGGCCGACGTTGAGCCGCTCCAGCTCCTGCCAGACCTGCCGCTCGGGTATCCCCTGAGTCCGCAGCTCGTCCTTGACCTCCTGGTACGTGTCGCTGAACGCGCTGGGCAGGCAGCGGGTGGTGTGGCCGGGCGCGGTGTGCAGGAGCGCGGTCGACCTGGCGTCCAAGACCGCGCGCTGGAACAGCGGCCGGATGGCGCCGCACTCGACGGCCTCCTCGGTGAAGAGGTAGCCGGTGCCCATCAGAACGCCGACGACGGCACCGCGGGTGGTGAGCGGGGCGGCGAGCGCGGCGACCATGGCGGCGGAGCGCTCGTCGTGGATGCCGCCCGCGAACAGCACCTGTACGTCCTGTGGGTTGGCGGTGTCACCGCCATCGGTGTGACCGTCGTCGGCCGCCGCGTCGAGGAAGTCCTCCAGGACGGCCAGTTGCGCCTCCCAGAGCGGGAAGCTGTTGCGCGGCCCGATGTGCCCGCCGCACTCGGCGCCCTCGAAGACGAAGCGCCGGACGCCGGCCGCCAGGAACTGGCCGAGCAGCCCGGGCGACGGCACGTGCAGAAAGGTACGGATGCCCTCGGCCTCCAGAGCGGCCGCATGGGAGGGACGGCCGCCCGCGATGACGGCGTGGCTGGGGCGCAGCTCACGGATGGCCTCCAGTTGGGCGGTGCGTATCTCTTCCGGAACGAAGCCGAGGATGCCGACGCCCCAGGAGCGGTCGCCGAGCGCGGACTTGGTCTGCTCGAGCAGGGTGCGGGTCTGCTCGGGCCCGGCCAGGGCGAGCGCGACGAACGGCAGTCCGCCGCCGTCCGCGACGGCCGCCGCGAACCGCGCCTGGTCGCTGACCCGGGTCATCGGGCCCTGGACGACCGGCAGCGCGGTGCCGAGCGCCCGGCACATCGGCGAGCCGCCGCGCAGCACGGCGCCGTCGTCCGCCACGGCGGCGTCGATGCCCTCCGTGACGGCGGCGAGGGCGCGGTCCACTGTGCCGTACCGCTCGGCGAACCGGGCGGCGAGAAAGGCATCCTGGCCCAGCGGCAGGGGCCGGTCGCGCAGGACGGCCGGGAGGCCGGGGCGGCTCCGGTCGAGCACCCGGCAGCCGTCGACGACGACGGTCTCGGTGCCGTCGGCGGCGCGCAGCAGACCGGCGGCCGCGGGGGCCGTACCGGCCTCGTCGAGCAGTGCGAGCTGGATGTCCAGTACGACTCCGCGGGCGCCCGCGAGCACGGCGGCGGCCGCGGTGTGCGGCCCGATGCCGCCGCAGGCCCACACCGGCAGGTCGGCCGGTACGGCGCCGAGGACGCGCTGGAGCAGCACGAAGGTGGAGTGTTCGCCGCAGGGGCCGCCGGACTCCTCGCCGCGCACGACGAGCCCGGTGACACCGTCGGCCACGGCCCGGACGGCCTCGTCGGTGCTGCGGACCTCGGCGAGCACGGCGGGGTCCGCGGCGGCGGCGCGGGCGGCGGCCCGGACCCCGGCGACGGTCCAGGGCGCGTCGGGGGCGAGGAGCACGGTGCACGGTCCGGCTGCGGCCGGGTCCGCGGTGCGACGCGTTCCGGCGGGCGCCGGGGCCCACAGCTCTCCGGGGCGCAGCGCACAGTCGGCGGGGACCCGCACGCCGTGGCGGCCGGGGGCCCACTGCCGCACGAGGGTCAGGGCCTCGCGGGCGGCGCGGGCGCCCGGGCCGAGGTCGAGGACACCGGACCCACCGGCCCGGCAGACGGCGGCGACGAGGCGGGCGTCCGGTGCACCCAACGGGCTGACGCCGATAACGGTGTGCGTCATGGGGGGAGGCTCCTCTGTGCGATCGAGGGGGGTGTGCGATCGGGGCCGAGCGGATTCGGCGCACGCCGCGCGCTTTGGAGCTGATGACCCGTCAGATACTAATGGGTAGTCAGTTATCTGGCTGCACCCCCGACACCGATCGGGTGAGCAGGAACCGCAACGAGCCGGACCCGGTCGCCGCAGAGCTCGGCCATGTCGTTGATGTCGGAAATCGGCATGACCACCGGCCGTGACCGCACGCCTGTCCGCGCGGCCTCTTGGCCTTGATCCACCGATCAATAGCCGGTCCAGAGCCTGGATATGAGGGTGCGGATGCCCTCTGACGCGTACATACGAACCGGTGTGGGCAAACCGCAGGTAGCTGACCTCGCCTCCTGCATTGCCTCCCCGTGGCGCGGTGTTGATCAAGGGCTACGGGGCGTTCGCCCTGCCCCTTTACCCGCCCTACCGCGGGCGGTGAAGCCGCTCTGGGGCCGCTGACCTGGGATGATTGGACTTCTTCAACGTTCCATGTCACAGATCGAGAGAACACCCGCGAGAGACCACGGACCCCTGCCGGGGCCGTGTCCGATTCGCCCCTGCCCGCCGCCGTCCTGGTCGCGTTCGCGGCAGGCACGGATGACCGTGAGGGCCCGTGCCTGCGGCGCTTTCGCTGGGTTGCATCCGCTGGAGTTACAGCGGGCAGGTGATCTGGAGGACGACCGTGTTGGGGTCGTTGGGGGTGGGGCAGAGGAACTGGTCGTAGCGGGTGTCGTTGTCGACGAAGCGCTTCAGCCAGGAAACGCTGTACTGGGCGATCGTGGTGTTCGGGTCGGTGAAGGTGAAGTGGTCGGTGTCCTTGAGCACGATGAGTGACTTGTCGGGGGCGTTGGCCAGCCCGTTGTAGAAGGGCAGGGCGAAGTCGTCGACGGAGGCGACGGTGTCACCGTCGGCGCCGAAGATCATGGTGGGGACCGTGATCCGGCTGGAGACGTCGCTGAGGTCCCAGGGTGCCAGCGGGATGGCCGCCTTGAGCGACGGGGTGCTCGCCGCGCTCTGCAGCGAGCCGCCGCCGCCCATCGACCAGCCCATCACGGCCAGCCGGTCGGGGTCGATCCGGTTCTTCACCGTGCTCTGGGCCGTCAGATAGGTGAGTGCGGCGAGTTGCTGGTTACTGCGGTCTGTGGGGAAGTCCCACAGCGCATTGGTGTTCAGGGTCATCACCACGAAGCCCTGGGAAGCCAGCCGGGGTCCGTACCAGGCGATGTCCGACTGCGAGGCGAGGAAGCCGGGCATGATGGCGATGGCACCGAAGGTGCCCTCGCTGGTGTCGGTGGGGTAGTAGATGGTGCCGCTGTTGAAGCCTTGGCCGCTGGCTGCCGGCACGGTGACCGAGGCGATGGCGAAGGGACCGGTTTCGGCGGTGATGCTCTCCAGGGTCGGGACCGGGCCGCGCTCGTAGGGGTTGTGGGAATCAGCCTGGGCGGGGGTGGCGAGGGCGGTCGCCATGACGACCGCGACGATCGCCATGAGCGCTCGGAACGGGAGCGGTTTCACGGGGGTCCTCTCGGACAGGCTGTCAGTTGGTGTAGACGGCGGGAGAGCCGCTGACGCTGCTGTCGACCACGGGGGCGTAGGTGGCGGTGAAGTAGCCGTTGGCCGTGCACAGCGCCGAGCCGGCGACCTTGGTGAACTCCTGGTTGGTGAAGGTCAGACTGTTGTCGCTGTTGGAGCTCACCGCGGAGAGGCTGGGCGCCTGGTAGACGCAGGTGATGGGGCCCAGCAGAGTGGAGAGCGCCACCGTGGTCTGGATCGCCCTGCCCGGGGCCGCGGTCACCGTGACTGCGCCGTCGGAGGAGACGGCTGTGTTGTAGGGCAGGTCATCGACGGTGATGCTCTGCACCCCGAGGACGCCGAAGGTGTTGCTGGTGCAGCCTTTGAAGGTCTGGGAGGTCGCGGACTCGGTGGCGGTGCCCGGGGCGGCGGGGTTCGCCGTCACCGTGGCGGAGAGTGTCGATTCGGTGCAGGTGATGCCGGAGGTGCCGTTGCTGCTGGTGGCGAGGGTGGCGTTGGTGCCGCTCGCCAACGACGCGGTGAGTACGTCGCCGACGGAGACGGCGTTGCCGTCGGCACTGCCGTAGGTGAGCACGGCAGTGTCCGCCGAGGCGGCGGTGGCCGGGAGGATGGCCAGGGCCGTCGAGGCGGCCGTGGCGACCAGGGTGGAAAGGGCGTATCTGCGCATGCGGGTTCCTCTTCTACTTGTATGGGTGACGAGCAGGGCCGGGCCGCTGCCCTCCGAGGGAGTGGGGCAGGGGCCCGCGCATGGCCGTTCCCGGACGAGATGGAACGGCCGGACCGGCGCGATCTCTGACTTGGCGTCAGAGACATCGGTGCACTTGTTGCGGCCTTGCAGGGTGCGTGACACTGACGGCCCCGGCTGTTCCACGACCGCGGGCCGCACGAGAAGAAAACCTGCGAGAGTTGTAAACCTGACGGGTATTCAAGTCAAGGCACGTGCACAAGAAGGCGCGCGCAAGTTCGAGGAAGGATGCGGAATGGCAGCAGGCTCGTCGGCGCGGCCTCCGCTGGTGCTGCCCGGTACCCGCACGGGACGCGATCCGGAGCGCTCCCTGCGGCGTGGACCGCGCCGCACCCCGCCCGAGGTGGTCGCCGCCAACCAGCGCGACCGGCTCCTGGACGGCTTCGTCCGCACCGTCGCCCAGGTCGGCTACGCCCGCACCCGGGTCAGCGACATCTGCCAGGCGGCAGGCGTGACCAGGCCGGTCTTCTACGAGCTGTTCAAGGGCAAGGAGGACGCCTTCCTCGCTGCCCACCAGTACGGCACCTCCCTGGTCTTCAGCGCCATGGAGGAGGCCCACGCCCAGGCCTCCGACTGGCCGGGCCGGGTGCGCGCCGGGCTCGGCGCGCTGCTCGACATCCTCGCCAAAGCGCCCGAATTCGCCGCCATGGCCATCGTGGAGATCGACGCGGTCGGGCCGGCCGGGCGGGAGGCACGCGAGGAGCTGCTGGCCCGCTTCCGGGACTTCTTCACCGACCTGCCCGAGGTCGAACTTCCCGTCCCGACCGAAGAGTTGGTCGACATGGTGGTCGGCGGGGTGTACTCCGCGATCTACCGGCGGATCGCCGCCGGCCGAACCGCCGAGCTGCCCGGCCTGCTACCCGGCCTGGCCTTCTCCGTACTGGCCCCCTTCCTCGGCCCGGAACGCGCCGCCGCCGACCTCGCCGACCTCGCCGACCCGGCGCCCTCCGCCAACCCCGTCCCAGCCTGCCTGGCCCCGGAGACCTGATTCCGAATACAGCGGAAGATCGCGTCATCGCCCCGGAACGGTCCACGCCCGTCGCACGTGCAAGCTGTGACACGCGTCCACCGGAGCGATGACGTACCAGCCATCCCAAGGCCCGCACCCAATGAGCGACTCCTCACCGCATGTTGGATGGCCACGTCGGCCTGGTACAAGGCCCGATTGCGTGCGAACTGATCGCCGTGCAGCAAGACGGCCTGCTCAGCCCCGGCCGCGGCCCTCTCGTGCCGGTCGAGGTCTGCCCGCGCGAGGGCTTCGAGCCCGGCCAGTTCGGCGGGCGTGCAGAACTCCAGCCAGTCAGGATCGGCGTCGCTCGGCCCCTTGGCGTACAGGCGGTGAGCACGCACGATCGCTTGATCTGTGGCGCTCGCGTCGCCCATCAGCGCCCAGCCACCGGCCTCCCGCATCGCGAACAACGAGAGCATCCGCGCCGAGCCGTACGACTTCACCGCTGTCTGCGCGCCCTGGGCTGCGGAGATCACCTCACGGGGACGGCCTGATGCCTTGGCCAGGAGCGAGAGGCAGCCGAAGGCGTGCCCCTCAAGGGGCCCGGGTCGTGGGCGATCCGGGCGGCGGCCAACGCCTCGTTGTAGAGGCTGCGGGCGTCGGCGGGGCGGCCGGAATCGTAGGACAGCCACCCGGCCGCGATCGTCAGATGGCCCGTCGCCGACCGCAGCCGCCTGCCGGTCCTCTCCGTGAACACCCGCGTGTTCAACCACTGATAGGCGGTGTGCAGTGCCTGGGAGGCACTGCGGCGAAGAACGACGGAGCCGTAGTCATGGTCGTGCGTGTAGATCTTGCTGACGGCTTGGTCGACGGCGCGGACGTCGCTGACTCCGATCCGGCGCGGTGGCTTGTCCGCGGCAGGCTCGATCAGGATGAGGGACAGAGAAGCGCCCGCGTCGTCCGTCACGAAGGCTCGGCGGTCCACCGCTTGCTCCTGTTCCGGCCCGTTCGCCACGGCTGCCGACGCGACCTGCCGCGCCGGGCTGCTGAGGTGGAATCCCAACTCATCCATGGTGCGCCCGGTCAGCCGCGTGAGGATACGCCGGTACACCGGGCGCGGAAGGGAGACGTCCCCGTCCTCCCACGCCGCCACCAGGCGCGGAGCGCAGGCAACCGCCTCGCCCATCTCCTCGCTCGTCTTCACGATGAGCTTCGCGAACTCCTGGCGGGACATCTGCAACTCGTTCTCGCGCACCGCGCGCAACGAGGCGTTGGGGTCCTTGCGGCGGTCAGCCATATCGGCTCCGGGCAGCATCCGACGTGACGGGAGAGGTTACGGGGGACCGTACCGCCCCACCTTGTTCGTGCCCCGGCCTTGGCAGAGAGCACCCACCAACGCCCGGTTCTTTCATCGCTCTTACATCGCTCCGGCGTCGCAGCCGCCCCCGCGATGCTGCTTGCGTGGACCGTGACGTGACGACTCACCAGCTCGACGCAGCCTTCGGGCACGTCAGCCGACCCGCGGAGGCCATCGCATGACCCCGGACACCACACCCGCTCTCCGGCTCGTCCAGCCACAGACCGACTTCCTCGTCGAGCCCAGACCGGATCTGGGGCTGACGGCCGTACCGTGGCTCCTGGCCGCTGCTGACGATCCGCAACGGGCCCGCAGGGAGTGGGACAGGGGCGGGGTCGCGCTGCTCCGGTGTGGCGTCCGCTTCACCGCGGTCCGCTTCACCGCTGGCCTCGTTCAGGCCGCCGCCGACAGCGACGACCTGCGGGGCATCGACGCCTACCTCGGTCAGGTACTGCCCGGCGGGCCGGCGTTCGCCGATACCCGGTGGGGCCTGTACTACGCCCTCGTACCGGCAGGCACCGACCGCCTCCCGCCTTGGAGCTACCACAGTGAGGACGCGGAATGCCTCGGCCCGAACGCCTACCTCGGCGTACCCGACCCCACGCACACCGACCCTGGCGTCGGCTTCTCGTATTGGTGCGTGCCGCCGCACGAGGCCAAGACACTGTGCAGCCCCGACGCGGTCGCCCAGCTCCTGAAGGACGGCCGGTGCCGGCTCACGGCGGCGGAGGCGAACACCGGTGCCTGAGAACACGCTGCTCCCACTCGACGCAGACACGATCCGAAAGGCCTACGACTCAGTGCTGTGGGCTCCCCGCCTGCCGACCGGCGAGGAGCTGGACACCCTGAAGCAGCAGCTCCAAGGGCATGTGCAGCTCCTGGTCCCGGACGTGCAGGACTTCGCAGCCCGCATGCGGGGCGAGATGCGACAGCTGGCGGTCCGCATCCTCGTGCTGGCGTCCCAGCTCCTGGAGGAATACACCGACGGCTCCCCGGCATGTGACGCGTACGACCTCGCCACCATGACCCGCGCCCTCCTGACACTGCACCAGCACCCTGGCCCGCTCGGCGAACCGACCGGCGCGCACGAGATTGCCGAGGAGATCCGCCAGCGCCTGTGCGGCGCCTGCTCGGAACCCATCGCCGACGAGAAGTTGTACGAGCGGCGCACGTTCGACAGCGACCCCAGCGACGCAATCCACGGCTCCGTGCACACCGAGCTGTGCGTCGAGCAGCTGCCTCTCCCGGCTCCTGTGCCACCGCCGAGCTTGCGCGCGTAGAAGGGCGCGGACAGAGATCTCCTGCGAAACGGCTTCCTGGGATCTGCGCCGCGAGTCGCCACCACTCGCACCGCGCGGCACCTCTTGCCCCTCCGCCTGATGTTGGAGGCCGAAGTGTCCGGCACCGGGCGGCACATGGTCCCGCTCCACCCCGTCAGTACAGGCTCCCCACGGGGGCGGAGCGGGCTCGCAAGACCCTCGTCCTCCGGCGCGGTCAGGCTGTCCTCCTTACTGCTGACCGCCCCTGCGGGCGGGCGGCGATCTTCGCCATCACCATCAGCTCGGCCTCCGTGAGCTGCTCGCGCTTCACTTCGCTCAGGCGCCGTCGGCATCCGGTGTCCAGGGGCGGCCCAGCGAGGAGCCGGAGCGGCGGCTGTCACAGAATCGCGCGGGCGACGTTCCACCAGGCATGACGACTCCGATGCCGCCGCTCACCCTCGTCCGTCACTACTTCGAGACCCGCCGAGAGCTCCTGGACGCCGCCGGACTCCGGATGAAGCCCTGGTTCCGGCTCATCAACGGCGAGCCGACCGCGGCCGTGGCGGAGGCTTCCTTGATCACTGAGGCGCTGCACCGCGCCGACTGCCGCCGGACCGGTCTACTGCTGGGCGATGGCCGTGCGAATCCGGTGATCAACGCGGAGGTCGTGCGCCAGGCGGCCGAAGTACGTCACGCACTCCGGATGCTGTCGCAGCATCGCAGCCACCGAGCTGGCGGCGTCCCCGCTCAGGGTCGTCCACCAGGAGAAGCCCTCGGCCTGGCCGCTCTGGTCGTCCAGGAGGGGGATCCATTCGAACGCGCCACCGCAGCATGCTTCCAGGAGATCGAGCTCCCTCGCCCGGGCCGCCGCCTCGGCGATACCGGCCAGCCATCTGACGGTGGCTCCGAGTTCCTCGGAACCGTGGGAGACGTCCGAACCGAAGAGTGTCGCCATCGCGGACACGACCTCAACCGCACGAGCGGCGTCGGCCAGCAGATCCGCCATGATCGAGGCAACGGGAACCTTGATCAGCACGTCGAAGTAGAGAGCCGCGTCGTCGGGATGCGTAGCGGCCAGCGTCAGGAGGTCCGACCCCGCACCCGTCGACCCGGCGAACAGCTCCCGCCAGAGGTGCTCGCCGCGCAGCGCAACGGGCTCCGCCGGCTCGTCCAGCTCTAGCGCGACGAAATCGAGGAAGGCGGACACCGTGGCCGGGCGTCGCTCCGGGTCCCTCTGGGTCGCCTCCCGGACGATCGCACGCCAGGGGCCTGACTTGGGGAGCAACGGGACGTTCACGAGGGGCATCTCGCCCGTGACGGCCCATCCGATGAGCTGCCCCAGGCTGTAGATGTCGGCGGTGGGGCCCACGCGGTGGGCGTCGCTGTAGTGCTCAGGGGCCGCGAAACCCTCGGAGCCGAGGAAGACCCCCACGCGGGTCCGCTGCGGATCGGTCGTCTGTCCCAGGGGCCGCCGCACGATCCCCCAGTCCGCCAGGACCCAGCGGCCCTTCAGACGCAGGACGTTGGCCGGCTTGATGTCCCGGTGGATCCATCCCGTACGGTGCGCCACCGCTAGGACCGAGCAGAGGGATTCCAGCAGCTCCCGCAGGGCCGCATTATCGGAGAACTCCTCCCGGCAGCCCTCGGCGGTGGCCTCCGCGTACGGCATGACGAACCAGGTGTGCTTGGGATCGAAGTCCAGGACCGGCATCGCGTGCGGGTTCCCGATCAGGCTGAGCCCGAATTCGATCTCCCGCTTCATGCGTCGAACTTGACGTTCGGGCGGGTACTTGTCCTTCAGCTTCTTGAGGATGACGACCTCGCCGCTGCGCTTGTGCACCGCCTTGAAGACGTCCGCCTGGCCGCCGTCGGCGAGGGGCAGCCGTTCACACCGGTAGTCCTTGCGCTCGCCCCGTCCGGAGTGGCTAATCAGCTCTCCCGTTCGTGGCGCTACCAGCGGCTTGCCAGCGATCTCCTCCAGCTCCCCGGTTTCTGAGAAAAGGGTGATCCGGTCGCTCGTGTGGGCGATGGCATCCGCGAGGCTTGCCGAAGCCGGCGAGTTCGCGTCCGCCGGCCGCCGGGGAGCGACGACGTTCCGGTAGACCTCCGTGGGATCGAACCCCTCGGCGAGGTACTGGAGCACCTCGCCCTGGTCCTCGGGAAGCAGTGGCTGGAAGGCGTCGAACTGCGCCCTGTCCGTAATGGTGCGGATGGCCTCCAGGGTCTGGTCGTCGATGCCCAGCTCTGTGAGGTCGGCGGCGGAGAACCGAGCGAAGAGAGTCGTCGGAGCGTGGGAGGCGGGCCGCGAAGTGATCAGCCGCTCCATGGCCTCGACGTCCCGCACCTCCAGGCTTCCCATCGCGGAGTTCACGGAGAAGAGCCGGGTGGAGGCCCACTGCAGGGCCTCGTCGTGCGGCAGCACCTTGAGGAGGAGAAAGGTCTCACTTCCGTCGTCGGGCGCGAGGAGCACGCCCCTCCAAAAGGCCGTGATGCGTATCGTCCTCATCCGCGGATCACGGGCCATACGCGCAACGGACAACCCCAGCCCCTTGTCCGTGTACAGCTCGGCCACCGTCAGCGACTGGAACTTGGTCATCGCCTTGCGAACCCCGGCCCGGACGGGCTTGTCCAGCTGCTCGTAGTCGGTCCAGAAGGTGTGCACGAAGGCGAGCTGCGGCAAGGGTAAGTCTCCTACCCGAGAGGCTGGTTGTCCGGCCTTCCAGCGTATCGCCCGGGCGTCGAACGGAAGTCGGGCCGTTCACCGGTTCGGCGCCTCCGGACGGCCGTACGTCCGGCCCTTCCGCGCCCCGCCCCGGTGGTGCCGCACCACCGAGTCCACCGTCATCAGGAGATAGAGGAACACGGTGAACGGCGGCAGCGGAGCGAGCCACAGCGGCTCACGGTAGTAGCGGAGCATCGGCACGTACGTCCCCGCCATCACCGCCCACGCGGCACCGCCCGCCCACGCCGCCACCCCTTCCCGATCCGGACGCCGGCTACCAGGGCCATGTTGTTCCGTCCACGTTCTCCCGCTTTCTTCCGGCACCGGAGACCGTTTTGAGGCAGTGGCCGACAGTACGTGGTCGCCGGCCTTGTCCGTGCTCAGGCAGAGGGAGCAGACGACGGCGTCGTGGGGTCGGGGTGCTCGTAAGGCTGGCGGCAGACGTGGCAGTCCAGGGTGACGGTGCTGGGGTTCCCGTCCGTTTCACGGAGCGGCTCGCCGATGCCGTCGTCGGTGCGGCGGAAGGTAGTAGCGGCCCTTGGTGGCGATCGCCATCAGTGGCGTGAGTGCGAAGGCAATGACGGCGGCGGCGACAGGAGAGTACGGCTGGAGGGTGTCGCCGAGGGCGTGGAAGTGCATGGCGGTGGACAGGCCGGAGGCGGCCACGAAGGCGACCACGCCGACCGGGTTGACGGCGTGGAGCATGCCGCGGCGGAACTCCGGCCGGAGCGGGGAGATCTTGAGTACGTACTTGTTCATGCGCCGCACTTGCTGCTGGCGACCCCTGATCGCGCAGTTCCCCTTCGTGCGCTGTTGTGCTCGGTCGGGATCAGGTTCGGGGTGTGCGTGAAGGGGATTGAGAATGTCCTGCGGTTCGTGAGCGGTAGCGAGATGAGGGGCGGGAGGATGGGCGGGTGCTGTCCCGGGTCCGTGGTCTGACTCATGATTTCTCTGACCGAAGAGTCTCGATCACACGGTGTCGGCCTTTGGCCGGGGACGGTGCGTTGTCGGTGCCGGGCCGGCGGGGTGTGTCCCGATAGGGGCCTGCCGATTGTTGTGGCGTCCTCACGATTCTGACCGTCTGGCGCGGCCCGGTACCGGCAACGCGACACGTCATCGGACCGGAAGGGAGGAACGGGGCGGGCATGTCCAGTTCGACCGTGCCCAGTACGTCGTCTGCTCGGCGGACCCGCCGTCCTGCGGGCGAGGTGGTGCTGGGAGTGGATACGCACCGGGATGTTCACATGGCTGCGGTGCTCTCCGTGTCGGGGGCGGTCCTCGCTACCGATGAGTTTCCGGCCACCGCGGCCGGCTACCGCGATCTGCTGAAGCGCGCCAGGAAGTGGGGAACCCTGAGACGGGCCGGGGTGGAGGGGACCGGCTCCTACGGAGTGTCGTTGTCCCGCTATCTACTGGCCCAGGGCATAGACGTGTTTGACGTGAATCGGATGGACCGGGCGGATCGTCGGCGGCGCGGCAAGTCGGATCCGCTCGATGCCCAGAACGCGGCGCGAGCCGTGCTGAGCGGGCGGGCCCGTGCCCGGGCGAAAGCGGGCGACGGGCCGGTGCAGATCGCGAGAATGTACTAACTCACGAAGGCGTCGGCCGTCAAAGCCCGCACGCAGGCCATCAACCAGCTCAAGGCCGTCCTCGTCACTGCGGACCCCGTCTTGCGGGAGGAACTGGCCGGACTGGGCAATGCCGAACTCTTCAGTACCTGCGCACAGTTCACCGATGCGCATGGTCGCGAGGAGGTCGGCGCGGAGTCGGTGGTGCAGGCCACCCGGATCACGCTGGGCCTGCTGGCTTACCGGATCGGCTTCTGACCAGGCTTGTGGAACGGCATGCGCCGCAGTTGCTCGACGTGGTGGGGATCGGTCCGGACACGGCGGTCGCTCTGCTGATCACGGTGGGGGACAACCCGGAACGGCTGGACAGCGAGGCGTCGTTCGCCGCGCTGTGCGGTGTCAGCCCGGTTGAGCGTTCCTCGGGTCGTCGGCAGTTCCGCCGTCTCAACCGTGGTGGCGACCGTCAGGCCAACGCCGCGCTCCACCGCATCGTGTTCACCCGTCTGCGGGTCGACCCGCGCACCCAGGACTACTACGAGCGCCGCATCAAGCAGGGCAAGACCCGGCGCGAAATCGTCCGTTGCCTCAAACGCTACGCGGCCCGCGAGGTCTTCCACCTGGTCAAACAGCTACAACCAGCACCCCGCTTATAGGGGCTGTGTGATACGGCGAGGCCCCGCCGGTGACCATCCTGACGGGACCTCCGCGCGGAGCCGTGAGACGACGAAGCCGCACCGGAGCGCTCCGGCGCGGCTTGTCGTGAGATTGGCTGCGCTGGTGCGCACGATGCGTACGGCGCCTCATGCGGTTCCGTGTTCCTGTGATGCTTCCGGAGGTGCGCCTGATTTGCGATCGCACCCGCCTGCCCGTCCCGGTCACCTAGGAGGCCGTGATGCCGACGGTGATCCGCAGGGGCCTGGGAACCGGGGCCCGTACGTCGAATTTTATCGTCCATCTCGTCGGAGGCGGCAGCGATACGAGGGTTGAGGAGCACGATCGGGTCGGCGCCGGGCGGCTTGACGACGGCTGCGGCCCGGCCGATGCCGATCTGGAACATCTCGACCTTGTCGAACTGGTAGCCCCGCAGCGTGCCGCGTTCCGCCATGCGGTACCCGCCGATCGGGGGAGTTCCCGCTCCCGTCACCACCGCCCTGGTCCTTCCCACCGTCGCGGCCGGTGCCGCGGTGCACTTGTCGGTCGCTCTCAGCAGGGGCGTCGGGAACGAGGGCCGGGCAAGCCGTGGCCGGGGTGCGCAGTGCGTTGTACGGCGTGTCCACAGCGGCGGCGAGGCATGACGGCGCGCAGCGGGCCGACTTGCGCCGGGGGTTGTACGGGTCAGGGGAGGAGCAACCCGGCTTGCCGGTCCGCCACGGCTGCGTGAGCGTAGATGATCGGAGAGTGACGAGGAACGGGGAGGCGGAATGGTCGGTGTGCTCCGGCACTTGGCGCCGCCCGTCTGGCAGGGCGTCGGGCGGCTGACCACCCCGTTGCTGCCTGACGACTTTCTGACGGTCGTCGATCCCCTGTGGTCGGCCAGGTGGCCGGCGGGCCGGGTGGAGGGGGTCTGGACGGAGACGGCGGACGCGACGACGCTCGTGGTGCGGGCGGGGCGCGGCTGGTCGGGTCATCGCGTGGCCGGGCAGTACGTGCCGGTGGGAGTGGGCATCGACGGCGTGCTGCACTGGCGGACGTACTCGATCACGACCCCACCGGATGGCTCCGGGCGTTTCGCGATCACTGTACGGGCGGTCCCGGACGGGCGGGTGTCGCAGCACCTGGCCCACCGGGTGCGGCCCGGGGAAATGCTGCGACTCGGTCCCGTCCAGGGGGATTTCGTGCTGACTGGCCCGCTGCCCGCGCGGCTGATGTTCCTGACCGGCGGTATCGGCATCACTCCCGTGGCGGCCATGCTGCGCGCGCTCGCCGGGCGCACGGGCCGCCGCCCGGACACCGTGCTGGTGCACAGCGCGCCGGACGCCGACCGGGTCGTCTTCGGCGGTGAGCTGCGTGCCATGGCCGCCCGCGAGAGCTGGTTCACGCTGTACGAACACCACACCCGCCGGGAAGGGCGGCTGGACCGGGTGCGCCTGGGCGCTCTGTGCCCTGACTGGGAGAAGCGCGAGACCTGGGCCTGCGGCCCGGAAGGGCTGCTCGCGTTCGCCGAACGGGCCTGGCGCGGCGCGGACGCCCGGCGCCGGCTGCATCTGGAGCGGTTCCGGCCGCCGTCACCGGCCGCGCCTGGCAGTGGATCGGGCGGGCGCGGCGGACGGGTGCGCTTCACCCGCAGCGGTGTCGAGACGGACGCCGACTCCGCCACGCCCCTGCTGGACGTGGGCGAGGCGGCGGGTGTCGTCATGCCCAGCGGCTGCCGTATGGGCATCTGCCACAGCTGCGTCAGCCCGCTGTCCGCCGGCCGGGTCCGCGATCTGCGGACCGGCGACGTACACGGCGAGCCGGGAGATCTGATCCAGACCTGCGTGTCGGCCGCCTGCGGACCCGTCCACATCGACCTGTAGAGCCAAACTGACGAGCCTTTGAGGAATTGGAATTCAAGAAAGGGGAGAATCAGTGGCCGCTGCGCTTGCTCTTGCGCCGCCTGAAGCCGACGCCTTCGGGCAGGAACTGGACCGTATCCGCGCCGAGGTGCTGGCCGAGCGCGGCGCCGAGGACGCCCGTTACATCCGTACCCTCATCACGGTGCACCGCGCCCTGGAAGCCGGTGGCCGGGCCGCCCTGGCCGTGTCCCTGCTGCCGCCCGCCTGGCTGGCCGGGACGGCGATGCTCACCACCGCCAAGATCCTGGAGAACATGGAGCTGGGCCACAACATCCTGCACGGCCAGTGGGACTGGATGCGGGACCCTGCCATCCACTCCACCACCTGGGAGTGGGACTTCCCCACCCCGGCCGCCGCCTGGAAGCACACCCACAACGACCTGCACCACACCTGGACCAACGTGGTGGGCCGGGACCGGGACCTGGGCTATGTGGCCATGCGGATGAGCGCGGAGCAGCCCTGGCACCCCGTCCATCTCCTCCAGCCGCTGTACGGCGGGCCGCTTCTGGCGCCGGTCTTCGAGTGGGCCATCGCGCTGTACGACCTGGAGCCCGAGGCCGTCGTTCAGGGCCGCAAGTCCGTGCGTGCGTTCCTGGAGGATCTTGCAGGTGTGGCCCGCAAGGCGGCACGGCAGTTCACCAAGGATTACGTCCTCTTCCCGCTGCTGGCCGGCCCGTCCGCCCTGCCCTGCCTGCTCGGCAACCTCACCGCCAACACCGCCCGCAACATCTGGGCGCACACCGTGATCTTCTGCGGGCACTTCCCCGCCGGCGCGGAATCCTTCACCGAGGACGAGATCGAGGGCGAGTCGCGCGGCGAGTGGTATGTACGGCAGGCACTCGGCTCGGCCAACATCGACGGCGGCCCTCTCCTGCACATCCTCACCGGCAACCTCAGCCATCAGATCGAGCACCACCTCTTCCCCGACCTGCCCAGCAACCGCTATGCCGAGATCGCTCCCCAGGTGCGCAAGCTGTGCGAAAAGTACGGCATCCCGTACACCACCGGCCTGCTGCCGCGCCAGTACGCCTCCACCTGGGCCCGCATCTGGCGCATGGCGATCCCGTAACACCCCCCGTACGGGCCGGTTCGCCGACGCATGAATAGCCCAGGTGACGGCTGGGCGAGGATGCGGCAGCGTGCCGTCGGCCACCTCCGCAGCAGTGGCAAGCACTGCGGTGACGCCGCGGCGAGCCGCCGCAACTCCCCACATCTCGTCGTGTGCGGCCACGCTTCCGATGCCCCGGACGGTGCCAACGGTTCACTCCCTGGTGCGACGTCGCTGCAGACATCGGGGCGGCCACTGTGCTCGGCAGTGTCCGAAGGGAACGAGAGGCAGTTGGCTCGGCGCGGCCTTGGGAACTGCTGAGACCGGGCCGCAGGTGGGGATGCGCTTGGAGACGTCTGCTTCGTCTGCCAGCGGCAGGCTCTTTGTCTGAATGCGGGTTCCCTGCCAGGCAGGTCTCACGCCGTGACAGGACAGGCTTGTGGAGCGATCCGCGCGCTTCCACGGCAGATCCGAGGCCGGCCCGTGAATGGGCCGGACCCCAGTAGGCGGGCACTGCCGGAGGAAGGGCATTGGTAGATTTGTCCGGACATATTTGCGATGGAGGGTCGGAAAGGGCCAGAGTCGGAGGGGGGACAGGAGGCGACCGTGACCGTTCTCGCGATGTTTCTTCTCATCATCGGGGCGCTTCTGATCCTGCTTGGGACGGTCCTGGTCGTCGTCGGGGTCCTCGTGATCCTCATGGGGATTGCCCTGATCGCCGTTGCGGCCTTCCTGCTGATCCGGAGAGTGCTTGGGCGCCGACAGTAGAAATGGCAAGGCCGAGGGGGGTCTCTGTGCGTTCGGGCCAGGCGGTGGCCGTGGTGTGGCCTGCGCACGAGGGCGAGGCCGGAGAAGCGGGACCGGATCAGGCCCAACGTGTCGAGCTGCCGTTGACGCCTGGCTAGGCCGCGGCTTCTGTGATGAGGACGGCGGTGGTGGCCGGGCCGGATTCGTCGGTGGTGCCTGCGTCGGCTACGGCGGCCCGGACGGCGCGGGCGACTTCCAGCGGATGATGGCCGCGGGAGACCGCGAGCTGGACCTCGATGTGCCGGCCGGGGGGATCGTCATGGTCCTCCACCTTGACCGGGCGGCTTCCCAGTGCGGCGGTGAGGCGGGCGACGCCCGGAACACCCGCCGCGACGTCGGCCAGTTCCCGGACGGGCCCCCGCATGGATCCTGTTCCGGTCACCGTGGGCGAGCTTCGAGTGGCTGCGGTGTCCGGCGCGGGCCTCACCGCCCTTGCTGCGGTCCGCGACTTCACGCCCGTCTCCGGGCCGTCGTGGAGTTCCGTGACGCGCAGGTCAGCTGTCACGGTGGCCAGGCCGAGACGTTCAATGGCCGCGTTGAGCAGTGCGCTCCTCAACTGTTCGGCGGTCTCAGGCAGCGGCTGCCCGACGCGTGCCGTGAATGCGGCCTCGATCCTGAGCGGGCCAGGCGGTAGCGCGCTGGCCGGTGGACGGACGGCCGGCTCGGACACGGGCTCGAGCGGTGCCGACCCGATGCGCAGAGACTCCAGCCGGATACCGGGGATCTCGGAGGCCGGGAGCCCGAGGACCCGGACAGCCGCTTGTTCGGTGATCCATGTCCCGTCGCCGGGCCCGCCGAGCGGGAGCAGTCGGCCCAGGTCGAGCTTTTGCCGTACTGCCTGCGTCCATCCCTCGGTTCTCACGGGCCTCTCACCCTCTTTCTGCCATGGCCGCGGTCCTCTTCCTGCCGCAACTGCGCCTGGAGTGTCCGCGAGGGCTCTGGGCAGGGACGCTCGTACCACTCGTTGGATCATCCAGCCTCATACACCGCATCTCAGGCAAACCTACTAATGAGAATATAGTCTGAACAAAGGTGTGAGATGCCCTCCTCTGGAGGGAGGAATGTCCTGATGACTGAGAACACCGGCGCAAGGTATGGCGGTGCGCCCGGTTCTCGTGGCCGGACGACCATCGCCGATGTGGTGGTGGAGAAGATCGCCGGAATGGCGGCACGGGACGTACGCGGCGTCTATGCCCTGGGCAGCGGATTCGCGCGCTCGATGGGATCCATGCGGGAGCGGATGCCCGGTGCCGGCAGTGGCAAGTCCGCCACGCGCGGGGTCAGTGTCGAGGTCGGAGAGAAGCAGGCGGCCATTGATCTGGAGATCGTCGTCGGCTACGGCGTCTCGATCACGGACGTGGCCGGTGACGTGCGGGAGAACGTTATCTCCGCGGTGGAGCGGATGGCGGGGCGGGAAGTCGTGGAAGTCAACATCATGGTCAGCGATGTGAAGCTCCCCGAGGAGGAGGACGAAGGGGAAGAGCGGCAGCGGATCCAGTAGCCGGGACGGAGCAGCCCGCTTGAGTGAAGGAGCGCGGGATGAGCAGGGCCGTGGTGGGCTTGATGGCTGGAATGGCGCTGGGTTTCGCCGCGTACTTCGGTGACTTCTGGGCCTTCCTGCTGGTGCTGGGGCTGGGCGTCGTCGGACTCGTGGTCGGGCGGTTTATGGAAGGCGATCTCGAACCGGGCGACTTCGTCCGCCGCCGGGACCGGCAGGAGCGGATCCGCGATGACCGGCGACGGGCACGGGGAGACTGGCGGCAGTGACCAGTGAAGCGGATCGGCGTACGGGCATTCCACGTGAGGAGCGCGGTGCGATCACCGTCGCCGACCGGGTCGTTACGAAGATCGCTTCCCATGTGGCGCGCGAGGTGCTGAGCCGGTTCACCGAGTCGGTCGGCCACGTACCACCAGGCCGTCGGACGCCACGCGTGACCACATCCGTGCGGCGGGCACCGGAGCGGAATACCGCAGGACGAGACGCCGAGTCTGCCGCCGGACGACAGGCGGTGCTCGGCGAGGCACGGCTGCGCATCACCGTCGAGCTCGGCTATCCGTCCGACATCGGGGCGCAGTGCGCCGCGGTGCGCCGGGAGGTTACCGAACGGCTCAGGACATGGGCCGGCATGGAGGTGCCCGACCTCGCGGTGTCGGTCGAGAGGCTGCACTCGGTGCACTCGCGGCACACGGACCAGGAGAGGGTGAGATGAGCGCGAACACCTGGCGGCAGCCGACCGGTGACAGCGACCTTCCCCCCGAACCCGGACAGGCGGACCCGTCCGCGGATGGCACCCCGGGCACGGACTCTCTATCAGCGGTCGAGGCATCAGGCCGGTCGGCGCGCCGTTTCTGGTCAACGCGGCGGATTCCCGCGGCCGTGGTGGCCCTGCTGTCCGCCGCGGCGATCGGATTGCTCCTGTACGACGTGGTCTCGGTCCGGGCAGGCCGGTCTGCGATGCGCTGGCGGCGGCGGCTCGCCGAGGAACTGGCCACACGGCCACTGGATGACGTCTGGGTGATCGTCGGGGCCGCAGTGGCGATGGCCCTCGGGCTGTGGCTTTTCCTGCTGGCGGTGACGCCGGGACTGCGCAGGCTGCTACCCATGCGACAGCCCACCGGTATCCCCGGGACAGGGGAGGTCCGCGCCGGGCTCGACCGTCGCGCGGCCGCCCTGGTTCTGCGCGACCGGGCCGTGCAGGTCCCCGGTGTCCAGTCGGCAGGGGTCGCTGTCGGCCGCCGGAAGGTCAAAGCCCGGGCGCGCGCCCATTTCCGCGATCTCGAGGAGGTCCGCGCGGACCTGGACGCCACGCTGGGCGAAGCCGTGACGTCCTTGGGTCTCGCCCGGCAACCCACGCTGACCGTGCGCGTCCGGCGCCCGAAGAAGGGCTGAGGTGATCCCCATGCTCAAGACGGTGGACCGGGTGCTGCTGGGGCTTCTCGGCCTCGGACTGTTCGCCCTGGGCGGCGGCGTGCTGCTGGGCGGGCTCGATCTGCAGCGCCGCTGGGACTTCGGCATGCCGGGCTGGTGGCCCTTCCGCGGGCCGGACGATGTGGTGCTGGGCACCGAGGGACGCACCCGGTGGCGGGAGGAAGGCTGGTGGTGGCCGACCGTCATCGCGGTGCTCGCCGTGCTGCTGGCCCTGCTGCTGTGGTGGCTCCTCGCGCAACGCCGACACCGCCTGGGCCAGGTCCTCGTCGACAGCGAGGACGGCACGGCGGCCCGACTCGACGGCCGCACACTGGAGGACGTGATCGAGGAAGAGGCGCAGGCCCTGGACGGGGTCTCGCGCGCTCATGTACGCCTGACGGGCCGACGTACCGCTCCCACCGCCCGTATACGGCTGTTGCTGGAGCCTCACGCGGATCCAGCGCGGACCCTGGGGCAACTGAGCCGGGAAACGCTCACGCACGCGCGGGACTCGGCCGGCCTGGACCGCCTCCCCTCGAAGGTCCGACTCAAGGAAGTCCGCCACCGCTCCCAACGCGTCGCCTAAGATCTCCTGGGCCGAGCTCCCACGGGCGTACCGGCGGTGAGACATCCCGGATTCCTGGAACCCGAGCGTTTCGGCATGCAGAGGATCGGACGAACTGCATGTTGCCTGGCGCACCCGCTTCGCTGTCGGCAAGCTCGCAGACACCGGCCGCGCCGATGACGAGTGCGGCGAGCAGGATCATGAGCCCGAGGATGACGATATGGCGCGCTCCAGGTACCTGGTTCCGCCTGGCCGGTAGAACCGTCCGGCCTGCGACGCCACCGCACAGGATCGGTCCGACCTATTCTGGCGTGAGGGGGAACCTGGCTCGCGTCGGAGGCCCTCACGACTGCCTCGGAGTCATCCTCCTCGTCGCCGACCTCTCCATCCTGGAGATCATCGGGATCACCTGGTCGTCGTTGGCATCATCCTGCGGACCCTGGGATCGGCGGGGTACGCCGTCGGCGGACGCCGCCACTACTGGTAGCGGCCTGCGTGCCGGGGCCGTCACGTACCACTCCTCGGCCGACGCGACACCGCGGAGAGTCACAGCGTGTCCCGCCGTACTCAAGAGGCCACGCAGATCCCGCGCGGTTCCTTCCCAGGGAGGCATCCCGTCATGGTCCTCTTCCTGACCCTGCTCATCGTCGGCATCGCGCTGATCGTCATCGGCGCGGCCGTCGACGGCATGCTCTATCTGTTGTCCGCCGGCGTACTACTCCTCATCGCCGATCTGCTCTACCTGGCGGCCCGCTCCATGTGGCGCTCCTCTCGGCGCCCGGCCCGCTGAAATCGCCCGGCCACGGCGGCGGCGGACCCTTGGTGGTGCGGTGGTCGGCTCACTCCAGGAGGGCGAGGTGTTCGGCGGCGCCGCCGCGCCATTCGATCAGGAAGAGGGTCGCGTCGTCGGTGGTGCGGCCGCCCCGTTGCTGCTTGAGGGCGTGGGAGAGTGAGCGCACCACCGCTCGTACTCCCTTCTCTGTGTGTTCGATGCGGTTGACCCAGTGGATGAGTTGTTCATCGCCGAATTGTTCTTCGCCGGCTTCGTGCTCCTCAATCAGGCCGTCGGTGAAGCACAGCACTCGGTCGCCGCGTTGGAGCATCTGCCGGCTGATCCGGGGCTCTTCACCGCCGAAGCCGACGGGCAAGGTGGTCGGGCCTCCCAGCTGCCGGACGACCTGGTGGTCGCGGATCAGCAGCGGTGCGGGGTGGCCCGCGTTGACCCACTGCAGGTGGCCCGTCGCGATGTTCAGACGCATCATCTGGGCCGTGACGAAGTGGTCGGGCCCGAACTGCTCGGCGATGGCCCGGTCCATGAACGCGTAGATCTCGGACAGGCCGATGTCGGCACGTCTGGCGTGCCGGTAGGCCCCGACGGCGACGGTCGCCATCGTGGCGGCGTCCAGGCCGTGGCCCATCGCATCGACCATGGCCACGTGCAGGGTGTCCTCGTTGAGGGCGTAGTCGAAGCTGTCGCCCGCGACGTCGTAGGCGGGCTCCAGGATTCCGGCCACCGCGACCTGCGGGACGGACATCGCCAGCGGCGGCAGCAGGGACCACTGGATCTCCGCGGCCACGCTCATCGGTTCACGGCGCCGGGTGCGGAAGAACTGATCGGTGTAGCTGTGCTTGGTGACCAGCATGTCGGCGACCAGGCCGGCGAGCCTGCACAGCAGCCGCCGGTCGTCGTCATCGACGCTGTCCAGGGTGAGAGCCATCACGCCCACCTGGTCGCTGCCGTCCAACAACGGCAGGTACATCCGGACGCCGTCGGCCCTCGGCACCTCGACAGTGGTCGCGTGCAGAAAGGCTGTACCCGCGGGAGAGTCACCGATCGGCTCGGGCTCGCCGACCATCAGCCGCCGACCCGGCAACGGCACCAACACCAACTGGCCATAGTCCTGCAGCAGGATCGAGACGTCACGGCCACCGACCCTGGCCACCTCTTCCGCGATCAGCGGGGCGATCAGCTGCGGCGGCATCTCGTGTGCCCGGTCCAACAGCACCCCCAGCAGTCGCTCACCGAACCCTTCCGACCGGTCCAGCATGCTCTCGTCAGGTCGGCGCTCACCTTCCGTCGTCTCCGCACCCCCGCACCGGCGTCGTCAAAGCTTCGGCCGCCGTGTCCATGCTCACCTCGGGCCGCAAATCCAGCGCCCGCACCGACAGCGCCCGCACCGACACGCTCGGTCCGTCCTGCGGTTACGGCGCATGCGCTCGACCCGCTCACGGGATCCGTACACACGGGTCATGACACAACCGCGATCAACCCGCACAGAGTGGCGCGCCCGGCCCCCCGAACAGCCCATTACGCCAGAAAACGGCATGTCGCACATGATCAGAACACACAGCTCTCCGTTCCGCTGTGCACCACCTCTCTCCCGGCGTCATCACGAGAGCAGAAGATCGGAGCCCATGTTCGCGAGCAGCCGTGCGGTCTGCGGGGACGGGTAGTGCAGCCGCAGGGACGCGTGGGTCTCGGCGGCGTGCCGCGACGCGTCGAGGAAGACGCGCAGGCCGCTGCTGTCGCAGCGGTCGACGGTGGTCAGATCGACGTCGATGGTGGTGATGCCGTCACGCAGACACCGCTCCAGAGCGGCGTGCACCTGGGGCGCGGTGGCCGGGTCGATCTCACCGGCCAGGGTGATCAGTGCCGGCCTGCCCCGGTCGTGCCGGTAGATGTTCAGCTGCGGAAGAGTCATGACGCCTCGGTTCAGGGCCTCGGTTCATGGGTCCCGGCGGCTCCTCGCGCGGTCCACGGCCCGGGTGTCCGCGCCCCGGCACACGCGTCGGTGTACGGGCCGGGTCGACGGTCCCTGCGCGCGCGGCCGGTGGGGGAAACCGGCTGGTCACCTGTGGTGAGTGGTACGGCTACGGCGGCGGCGCGGCGGGAAGCGGCCTCCGTCGCGGTGGTCCCGTCGTTCGCCGGCGGTCGGCGACTCGGACCGGTCCGGCCCCACCGGGGGCTGCGGCGTGCCGCGGCCGCGGCGGCCGGGCAGGGGGGCGCTGTACCGGTACACGGAGATTCTGTCGGAGTGCTGGATGTTGAGCCGGTGGATCACGTACGCCCCCGCTGCGATGAGGACCACGAAGGCGACGGCTGTCAGGAAGACGTTCATGGTGGCCACCTCACATACCGATGATCAGTCGGCTGGCCCGGCCGGGCCGACCGGTCTGTCGGGGAACGGCCGCTGACACCGCGGAGGCGCCGCCCTCGTACTCCCATGCCTCGTCCGGGTCCAGTGGCTGGTCGGCCGCCAAGACGCCGTGCCGGGCCTCGTCCGCGGCGATGAGCGCGCTCGCGGTCAGTGGCGGGCCGTCGTAGTCGGACGCGGCAGCCATCAGCCGGGCCGCCGACTCCGCCCCGGTCTCGGGCGGGATGACCAGGAGATCCCAGCGGCTGGTGCCGTAGGAGAGCAGCAGCAGCTTGTGCGGGTCGATCTCGGGGGTGAACCAGCCGACCTTGACGATGTGGCCGTCCACGGGAACCTTGCGGGGGATGACCGGCCAGTGCTTCGGGTTGACGGCGATGCGGGTGATGCGGCCCCACAAGGGGTCCAACACGTCGGTGAGTGCCGGCAGTTCGCTCAGCAGGTCCCGGGATCGGGGCCACCAGGCCCCGTCCAGGAGTCCGCGGGAGGTGCCGTCGGTCTTCAGTGCGAGACGCGCGGCCGGGGCTGCGACGGGCTCGGGGTGCGGCAGGGCCGGGTGCAAGGTCGCCGACATGGTGCGGACCCGTCTCCGGGCCGCCTCTGCGGCGGCCCGGGTTTCATCTTTCGCCGAGAGCGACCCGGCGTGGAAGCCGGTGTGCGAAATGCCCTCGGTACTGTCCACACTACTCCGCGCTCCGCCACAGCGCGGAGTATGCGGCCGCCTAGAGCTGGAGCAGCCGCTGGGTGATCTCCCGGTACTGCCTCAGCGCGTGCCGGAGTTCGTCGGACTGTGTTCCGGGGGCCTGGTCCTGCCACCCGGCGCGCAGGAGACGCCGCCGTTCCGCGAGGGCGTTCACGAGCTGGGCGGTGGCTTCGTCGTAGGAGCTCTCGGCCTCTTCCAGCGCCTCGCGCGGAGTGTCGGCGAAGGTGTTGAAGGCGTGCCGGAGGCGCAGGACGATCTTGTCCCTTTCGGTCGACGGGAGCAGCGGCTCCGGGCCCGGGGCACGGCGTTCGGCGGGGCCCCGGGTTTGGCCCGCGGGCTGCTGCGCGCGTTTCTGGTCGTACATCATCGGGTGCCGCTTCCGTTCCGCCCGAAGGCGCTCTTGGTCTTCTCGACGGCCTGTTTCAGGCTTCCGGAGACCCGGTCGGTCCTGCCTCGGCGTTTCAGTCGCCTGTTGCGGGTGACCCGGCCGAGTCCTGCCGTGATCCTGCCCTTCATCGGCTGCGACTGGTTCCTGATGGTCCGTGAAAGCGCCATGGCCAGCCTCGCTGTTGTCCGGTGGATGGTTCTCGCGGGGGCTGGGCGAGGCGGGAAGGCGGAATGCTTCGCCGTGTGTTCCGGAGTGGCATGGCCCTGCACCGTGCTGCCAGTCAACGTCCGGCAACGGTCCGTGTCAACGAGGCGGCCACGCGCTCCGGCCAGCCTCGTCCCGGAGCGTGGGGGAGTACGGTGGAGGAAACGAGGGCTCTTCGTATGCCGGTGTCCCAACCGGCCCCGTCCTCGCGACTTCCCTTACATGGGCAGCCCGTGACCCCGGCCGCGCCATCCGCATCCAGGCCGAGGAGCCGCGTATGCCACTCAGTCCCACCACGTCCACGACGGTCACATCGTCGGACCCCGCCCCGCCGCCCCAGGGCTACGACGGGACGTCCCCCTTCCCGCCGGACGGCCCGGCGCCCGCGCGCGACGGCGGTGAGCGGTTGTACGTCACGGTGACGGCGCTGATCGTCGTCCTGCCGTTCGTGGCGATCGGTCTCGCCGGCTGGCTGCTGTGGGGCAGTCTCATCCATCCGGCCGACATCGTCCTCGCGCTCGTCCTGTACACGATCACGGGTCTCGGCGTCACGGTCGGCTTCCACCGCGGCCTCACCCACGGCGGGTACCGGGCCGTCCGTCCCGTGCGGATCGCGCTCGCGGTGGCCGGTTCGATGAGCTTCCAGGGCGACGTCATCGGCTGGGTCGCCACTCACCGCCGCCATCACGCCTTCACCGACCGGCCCGGCGATCCGCACTCCCCGTACCGCTACGGCACGCATCTGCGCGGCCAGTTGCGTGGGCTGCTGCACGCGCACGTCGGCTGGCTGTTCCGCAACGACCGCACACCCGCCGACCGGTACGCTCCCGACCTGCTGGCCGACCGCGACATCCTCCCCCACTCTCGACTTCGCTCGAGCGGGAGGTACCCCCACCGTCGCCCGTGCCTTCCCGGCGCTGTGCGTCCTCACGCTCGCCCTGCCGTTCGCGGTGGGCTGGGCCATCGGCGGTACGTTGCTGTATGGCGTAACCGCCCTGCTGTGGGCGGGACTTGTGCGTATCGCGCTGCTCCACCACGTCACCTGGAGCGTGAACTCTCTCTGTCACATGATCGGTGAGCGCCCGTTCCGCACCCGGCGCCACGACCGGGCCACGAACCTGTGGCCCCTCGCCCTGCTGTCGTTCGGCGAGAGCTGGCACAACCCTCACCACGCCGACCCCACCAGCGCCCGTCATGGCGTCGACCGCGGCCAGTTCGACCCCTCCGCCGCCGTCATCCGCCTCCTGGAACGCCTCGGCTGGGTGTACAACGTGCGCTGGCCCACTCCGGACCGCGTGGCCGCCCGCCGCGCCTGACACCGGTCACTCACCTCCTCCGCCGCACAGCAGTTGACAGGAGCTTTCATGACCACCGCGCTGCAACCCCCTCCTCCCTCCCATCCCCTCCTCCGCCTGCGCCTGGCTCCCCACGGCGGTCTGCCCCGGCCCATGGACGGAGCGTGGTGGCCCCGTTCGTACGACCTGCTCGCCGAACTCCCCCGGTTGCTTGCCGGGTTGCCGCCCGCGTGGGGCCACATCACGAGCGTCACCGTCAACGGGGTGACATGGTCCGCGGTGCCCGGCCGGATGCTCGTCTTCAACCAGGTCGTACGACTGAGCAGGACCGTGGCGGCATCCGCCCCGCACACCATCGTCCTGCTCGCCCCCGGCCGGGGGCGCTGGGACCTGCTGGTCGTCCCTCCGGATACGACCGAGGAGGCTGCGGAACCGCTCATGGCCGCGGCAAGTGGTCACGTCTGATCCGGCGCACCACGGACTGCCCGGCGAATCATCAGGCACCCACGGCCAGGGCGGCGACGACGACTGTCACACCCCCACCACTTCCCGGCCGGGCCGGCCGGTGGTGGCCTCGTACGACGAGGAAGTTTCGCGGGCCTGTTCCGCCGTCACGAGGGCGGTCGCGGTCATCGGCGGGCCGGTGTTCGCGCTCGCTGCGGCCATCAGCCGGGCGGCCGAGGGAGCGCTGGTCTCCGGGGGTATCACCAGGAGATCCCAGCGGCCCGCCGTATAGGACAGCAGCAGGATCTTGTGCGGATCCTGCTCCGACGTGAACCAACCGACCTTCACCACATGGCCGTTGACAAAGATCTTGACTGGGATGATCGGCCAGTAGCGCGGGTTGACGGCGATACGGGTGATCCGTCCCCACAGCGGATCCAGCACGTCCGCCAGAGCGGAGAGTTCGCGTGTCAGGTCACGTGAACGCGGCCACCAGGCGCCGTCCAGCTCGACATGCCCTGATGAAGGGCTCACGGGTTTCAGCGCGAGTCGCGTGGTCGGGGCCCTGAAGGGAACGGCCCGTAGCGGGGGATGAGAGGTGGTTGCGGACATCGCGCGAAACCCGTCTCCGGACCTCTGCACCTCTGCGCGAGGGCAGCCGCCCGGTGTCGTTGCTCACCGGGAACGAAACCGGCATCGGAGCCGGTGTGCGAAGTGCTCCCGATGAGTTCACGCTACTCCCCGAAGAGGCCGAACGGACCGCTCCTGGACGTCGGTTCACTTCCGTCGGCGGTCGTCCTCCGAGGAGCGGCTCGTCTCGAGCCAGGACCGTGCCGGTTCTGCCGGGCGGGTGGTGTCCACGGTGAGCTGGAGGCGGGTCCCTCCCTCGCTGTCCGCGGGATAGCCGTGCTGCTCGGTGGCGGCGAAGCACTGGTGGAGAACTTCCGCGACGCGACGGGCGGCCTCCGGAGAGGCGGCGACGATGCGGACCTCGGCGTGCCCGTCCGGGGGTGTCTCCGTGGCCTGCATGGCGACCTCATTGTTCGGGCACAGATCAGCGGACCGAATGGCTCACTCTACTCCGGCGTGCTCCGTGGTCCTCGGGTGTGACCGGCGAGCTTCCCGGCCGGTGTGGGCCGCGGAGTACCGTGAAGCAAGGAAGTCACTCCGTTTTCCTTACAGGCAGGCAGGCAGGCAGACAGGCAGACAGGCGAGTGCGATGTCCGACTCCGGCTCCCCGCGTGTGACCAGGCTCCTGCCGGACGCCGTCCAGCAGGCCGTGAAACCCGGGACGGCTGTCGTACGGCTGGAGACGACGCACGACCGCCGGGGTGTTCTCGACGGAGCGTGGTGGCCGCGGTCCCGGGACATCGCCGCGGAGCTCCCCGCCCTGATCGGGGCCCTGGCCGAGTACCTCGGGCCGGTCACCCGTGTCGGCCTGGACGCCGGTGCCTGGGAAGCACTGCCGACGAGGCTGGTCATCGATGACCGAGTCGTGCACATCGACTCCTTCCCGGTCGGCGACGACACCGTCCTCATCACCCGTGGCGAGCAGGATCTCTTCTCCCTGCTCGTGGTCCCGCCGCACGCGACGCCCGACGCTGCGCGCGCCGCGATGGCCGAGGCCGTCCGCGCCGGCAACGTCACGCAGGCCGAACAGATCCTCATCGACACCGGCTCGGGCCGGGCAGCGCCGGAGATGTGAGAGCGATCAGCCGCCGCGGTTGACATGCGAGACGATGTCGGGCCTTGCGCCAGGCCCCGGTGGCACCCCACGCAGAGGGGCGGGTTGGGTGGCCGGTCGGACCGCCTTACCGGACGCGGGGCCTGCGGCGGCGCCCCATCCGCGTTCTGAGAAGGACAAGGTCGGCGATGAGCACCGTCACCCCGATGATCAGCAGGTAGAGCGTGTCCCTGCCGAGCGCCCCGATGACGCCGAGCGCAACCGCCACGATGAGCAGCAGAAGAAACAGCACCACGTCAGCCTCCCGGCATCAGCGGCGGGCCAGTCACTGTCCGCCGTCCACGTAGACGGCGCATGTCTCTGTCCTTCGGTTCGACAACGTCGCAGTTGCGTCACTCATGGAGGTCGGCCGAGTGGATCACACCTTTTCCCTGTGGCATGCCGGTGACGCAACGGCCCCGGTGTATACACACCGGGGCCGCCCTTCCGGGTCATTGCACGTGAGCGTGCGCCGACCCACTCACCAGCGTAGGCCCGGCACGCCATTTCAGTCATATGGGAGGACATGGCCGTCATGTGACCGGCCGGAGCCCTGCGGGCGGCCTGGGCCGTGTCAGCTACTGTCCTTCTCTTCGGTCTCCATGAGCTGGATCCCCTTGTGCGTCAGTGTGACCATCGCGGGTGTGTTTCCTCGCGCCCAGTCGACCTGGATCAGCCCCTCGGCCGCCAGGTAGGTGCAGGCGGCGGCCAGGTCCTCCTCGGGCATGGCGAGATCCTCGCGCAGCTGCGCCCCGGTGAGGCCGAGGAGGCGATTGCCTTCCATGGCCTCGTACAGGGTCTTCATGATCGCCTCGCGGTAGTGCTGCCGCGCGTGCAGTGTCGCCATGGTCGCCTGCCTCTCGTGTCGGCACCGACGGAAGCCCGTACGTCTGGGGCGGTATCCTCCTTCCCCCGCTGACGGTCATCTCCTCAGATTTCGTCCGGCTGTGTGTGATCGTCCCGGGAGGACTGGCTGGTCAACAGCCAGGAGCGCACCGGCTCTGGTCTTCCCGGCCCCGAGTCTCCGCCGCGTCGTGGCTCATGGCCTCGTCTGCCATCAGACCGCTGGCCGTACGGATACCTCCCGGAACGGTTGCTGCTGCCATCAGCCGGGCGGCGGCGGCCGGCTCCGTCTCCGGAGGGATCACCAGCAGGTCCAGGCGGCCCACCGTGTAGGAGAGGAGGATCACTTTGTTGGGGTCCTGCTCGTCGGCGAACCAGCCGACATGCACCGTGTGCCCCGTGACGGGGACCTTGCGCGGGATGACGGGCCAGTGGGCCGGGTTCACGGTGACGTGGGTGATCCGGCCCCAGCACGCGTCCAGGGCGTGCGTCAGAGTGGGTATCTCCCGGAGGAGATCACGGGAGCTGGGCCACCAGGCACCGTCCAGGAGACCTGGACCTGAGCCGGTCGGGGCCAGGGACAGCCGGGCCGACGCCGAGGGCAGGCGCTCTTTGATGATCGTAGCGCCGTTCGTGTTCGTCCCCGGCACCAGCACCACGGTCGGTGACACGGCCTCCGGCTCCGGGCCCGCGACGAGGACACTGGTGACCCCGGCAGCTGTCCGGATCTCCCGACGGCGGTGCGGCACGCCCCACTCGCCGAGCCGCTCGAGACACCAATCCCGCACCTGCTGACGGCACTTGGGGCCGCGATAGATGGAGGACACGTCGGCAGGGTAGCCCCACAGGCCGGTTTGAGAACCGTGCGGAAACGTCGGCGAGTGAGCGGCAGGGGCGAAACGGTGACGACGGCCGCGGGGCGATGACCGATACTGCTTCGGCAGGGGCAGTCCGATTCAGCAGCGGATAGGGTGTCACGCGTCCCGCCTTTGATCATCCTGGTTGCTACGGCCCACCGCGGGCGCCCTGGCCGCGACCGGCTGCACGTACGCAGCCGTCGCCCCCACACCGAGCTCGGAGAGGCGCCCGTGACCGGCAAGCCGCACCTACGGCGCCTCGCCTTCTCACTCACCGTCTGGTGGATGCTGCTCGGCCTACTCCTCTGGCTCCTGGGCAATATGCTCAACCAGTCCGCCTCGCTCGCGCAGTGCGCCGCCTCGTCCGCCCTCTTGGTCGGCATCGGGGAGGCCGGCGACTGGCTACGACGACGCTGGATGGCCAACCGGGTCTCCAGGCGGCCCCGTCACAGCAGCACCCGCCCGAAGTCCAAACGCCGACCGGGTGTTGAGGTGCTGTCGAAGGGACGGGGGATCCGTCGGTCGGCTGTGGTCCGCCAGTTGGGTGAGTCGGTCGAGGGCGTCGGTGATGTGACTGATCCAGGGCCAGTGCCAGGCCAGGCTGGACGACCAGCTCGAGGCCATCGGTGAGGTAGCCGACGAGGTCGGCGCCCAGCTTGCCGCCCTTGCTGCTGGCGACCCCCGATCGCGCAGCTTGCCTTCGTGTGCTGTTGTGCTCGGCCGGGATCAGGTTCGGGGTGTTGCGTGAAGGGGATTGAGCATGTCCTGCGGTTCCTGGTGTCCCAGCCCCAAGGTGTCTCAGGCGGCGCACCTCCATAAACGAGACGGGACGGGCGTCGCGGCCACGTGCCGCAGCGGCCGCTCAGAGGTGGCCGTCCAGGAACTTCCGTACCTCGGCGATGGTCATAGGCCCTGTGCCGTGCGCCACCGCCGCTCCCTTCTTCAGCAGGACGTGGGACGGGGCTCCGGTGATCCCGTATCGCTCGGTTGCGGCCGGACAACGCGTGATGTCGGCGCGGACGGACGTCAGGCGGCCCGTGTAGTCGTCGGCGATGCCACCGACGACGAGGTCCATCACCCGGCAGGGCTCGATTGCCTTGGGCCATGTCCCGGTGCGAACATCCCGGTACCAGTCGCTCAGGTGATGCTCGGTGACGTGCTTCAGGTACTCGGCATCGGGTTTCGTTGCGTGCCGGAGCAGCGTCTCCGTGTAGGGCACTTAGTGAGCGTTTGGTTCTCGGTTGTCCGTTTCATTTGGCTTAGCTGTCACGCCAGTTGGTGGTGTTTTCGTGGGTGAGGCGGCGGGTCATGAGGTT
>NZ_JBIAHS010000026.1:0-129841 GCF_042870755.1 Streptomyces sp. NPDC006365 | reverse complement strand
AACCTCATGACCCGCCGCCTCACCCACGAAAACACCACCAACTGGCGTGACAGCTAAGCCAAATGAAACGGACAACCGAGAACCAAACGCTCACTTAGTGAGACCCTCGACGCGGTTGTCGAGAAGGCCATGGATGACCACGGCGGCATCCGTCCAGAGACTGAACTCCACGGGTATGACATATTCCAGGGCAAGCGGGCCTGGTCCCGTCTGGCAGGCAAGCCCAGGGCTCGCATCGGCGTGTATGCCAATGCTCTCCAGGCGATCGCCGATCACGACGTCAAGATCATCTTGAGAGGGGTCGACGTCACTCGCCTCAAGCGACGGTATGGCGCGAACCACGACGAACCGCACTCGATCGTCCTCACGCATCTGCTCGAGCGGGTCGACGAGTTCGCGAAGCGCGAGGACGAGCTGGCGCTGATCATCGCTGACGAATGCGATGGCCAGGACCAGTATCGAGACGATCTTCGGATGTATCGGACGACAGGAACCTGGGGTTATAAGTCCCGGAAGATCACCAGAGTCGTCGACACGATGCACTTTGCTTCATCGGCAGCAAGCCGACTTCTCCAAGCTGCGGATCTCGTGGCGTTTCTGCATCACCGCATCCAGATCGGCGCCGACACAGACCCCCGGGCCAAGCGTGCCAATCAGGAGCTGCGGGACCGCGTGGCGCCCAAGGTGGCCCATCAGTGGACGTGGGTGCCCTGATGCACGAAGGCCCCGCTCGTCGGCGGGGCCTAAGGCTGGACGGGCGACCGTTTTCAGGGCCACCTGCGAGACACGAGATTAGCAGGTTTTGTAAGGTTCTGGGAACACGGTATGCGGCCGATGTTGGCCTTGACCTGCACTTTCTTCCGGGTGAGGTCGCCCTAACGGCTCTGGTTTCGGATCATGCGGCGGAGGAGGTGGATTTCCGCCTCGTTGGTGATGTTCTCCAGCTGCTTGGCGGCGGATTCGGAGAAGCCGATGCGGGCGCGGCGGGGGCGGCGGGGCGCTGTGCGGCGAGGCGGGCGAGGTGGGTCTCGCGCAGGTCCTCCCACGGGGTGCAGTCCTCCACTGCTGGCAGCCCGTTTTCGGCGATGTCCTCCAGGACGGTGGCGCAATGGCCCTCTTGTCGGGCTGTGCTACGTGGCTGACTATGCGTTACAGACGGTCAGTTGAGCCGTGACGGAGTGGGGGGACCCATGTCCACGGGAACGGGCGGGGATTACTGGAAGGACAAGGGGCTGCCCAGCGTCTTCAAGCATGAGTTGCTGAAGCGCTATTTGCCTCAGTTCGGCGGCATGACGGGCGCTCATTCGCACGACAAGCGCGTGGTCTACCTGGACGGGTACGCGGGTGAGGGCCGCTATGAGAACGGTGACCCGGCATCGGCGGAGATCGCACTGCGGGTCTCTTCTCATTTCCGCGCCCGGCGCGGCCTCACTCTGGAGTGCTTTTTCACGGAGTCGCAGCAGAAGTCGTTCGACCAGCTGCAAAAGGTCGTCGAGCACTATCGGGCGGGCGGGGTGCCGGCGCACGCCCACCGCGGCGAGGTCGACGGCGTCCTCGACAGCGTGATCCAGCGAGCGGTACGCGCACCGCTGTTCCTCTTCCTGGATCCATGCGGGCTGGTCCTGCCCCAGGATCGGCTCGTGGACGTGCTGGCCCAGCAGTGGCCGCAGAAGAAACCGGCGACCGAGTTGCTGATGAACTTCAGCATGATGGCGGTATGGCGCCTGGGCGGTCACGTTCGCTCCCCGAAGGGCAACGAGACGTCGCTGCGGCGCTTCGACGACGTGTGCGGCGGCACCTGGTGGCGCGAGTACTTCGCCGAAGCGGCGGCTCCCGGCGCCAGGGACGGCGCCGCGGAAGACGCCATCGAGGCCGTCGCAGCCGAGTACGCCCGCCGCCTGGCCCGGCGCTCGGGCATGTTCGTGCAGTCGGTGCCCGTCTCGCACGCACCGCACAAGCGGGCCGTCTACCGGCTGGTCTTCGCGACTCGGAGCCAGTACGGGCTGTGGGTGTTCGGTGACACCGTCGCCCGTGCACGAGACGAGTGGTGGAAGACACTGGAGCTGCAGGAGGAGCAGAACGATCCAGGCGCCCTGTTCTCCACCGTCTCGATCCTGCGGCCGGATCCGGAGGTCGTGGCGAAGGCGGCTATCCCCGCCATGGCCGCCAACTTGGAGCAGTTGCTGTGCGCTGGACGGCCCGTGAAGCTGGTCGACCACACGCTGGCCCTCTTCGGGGACTACTACGGCCAGGTCACCGACCCGACCGCTCGCAAAGCGGTCAAGTACCTGCACGGCGAGGGCAAGACGTCCACCACCGGTGTCGGTGGGGCCAAGACGCGCGAGCTGATCGTCCATCCCGGGCGCCCCTGACATGACTGGTGGCCGCGGCAGAGGCCTTCTGCCGCGGCCACCAGTTCCACCGGTTACACGGCTGCAGGCAACGGCAGTTCGTCCCAGGTCCGCCCGTCCAGCTCACGGCCGCCGGCCTTTGGTGTGCGGCCGCCCCACTGCTTGAAGAAGAACGACACCCCGGCCTGCTGGCAGGCGTCCCGGATTTGCGTCACCCACGCTTCGTCCAGCGGCCTGTGCCCGGGCCCCGACTCGCCGCCGGCGATGACCCAGTCGATCCCGGTCAGCTCCAGGCCGTCCAGCGGTCCCAGCAGCGGCTCGCACGACAAGAACCGCACCGCCGCCGGGACCTGCCGCAGGTCGTCCACTCGCGGCAGTTCCTTCGCACTTTCCACGGATACGCCCATCCAGAGGTTGTCCGGCCACTGAAGCCGGTCGGCGACCTGCCGCAGCCTCCGGGCCCGCTTGGTGAGCACCTGGTAGGTGTGCTGCGGAGTGTCTGCGATCACGTCGAAGACGCGGCGTACGTAGTCGAGCGGCACCCGGGCGTGGAACAGGTCGCTCATGGAGTTCACGAATACCGTCCGCGGGCTCTTCCACCCGTACGGCACCTGCAGGGCATCCGGATGCACCGTCAGCCCGAAGCCCGGCCCGGACGTCCGCGGGTCACCGTCGGCCTGGTACTTCGGCGATCCCATCGCCTTCAGCCGCTTTGCCAGCGCCAGCGCGTAGCAGTTGTCGCACCCCGGCGAGACGCGGTCGCACCCCGTGGTCGGGTTCCACGTCGCTTCGGTCCACTCGATCGCACTGCGATCACCCACGGCCGGCCCTCCATCTCCTAGAACCGAGCCTGTCCACCGGCACCGCAGCGGCCCGTTGGCTGCCCAACGAAGCGCCGCACGACCGGACACCGGCATCCAACCACCCGGCTGCCATGCGGCCCCCGCCACCCCACGCATAGAACAGACGTTCCCACCCTGCGAGTTGCCGCTCGGGTTGTAAACAGGGCGCCGTCATGCCGCGAACCCAACGTTGGTGACGTACTCGTACTGGCCCCACTGGGAACCCAGGTCGACGACCTGGTCCACCCACGCGTCGTCCAGCTCCTGGTCGTCGCCGGCCGCCCACGCGGCGACGATACGGTCCCAGCGGCGCACGTTCATCGTGCGGAACTCCACGACCCGCTGGCGGGGACGGCCGACCTGCGACTGGTTGATCGGGTGGATCTCCACGCGGGTGCCGCGGCCCTCCTTGTTGAGGCGTGCGGTCAGGTAGCGGGCGACGTTCTCCCGCCGCACGGTGCGGTAGGCCTGCTCGATCCGCTCGAGGTTCTTGCGCGAGGGCGCGCGGGTGCCGGCCAGCCAGGCGCGCAGGGTGCGGTCGGTGACGGTCAGGCCGGCGGCCCGGGCCGCTTGGCGGGCGTGGTCGCTGCGGGTGAGGTAGTGCAGCCGGGCGAGCAGACCGCGGCGGGCGGTGACGGGGGTGGCGATGTAGCCGGCGAGCGCGTCCAGTTGCCGCGCGACGGCTTCGTGGCCTTTGATGCCGCGGGCGCCGTACTTGCCGAACTCGATGTTCCGCTCAGGCATGGTCTCTTCCGGTCCTCGGTCGGTGGATCACTGTACGGGCTCGTGAGGGCCAATCACCCTCCCCCGCAGGGCAATTGACGCCGGGACAGGCGGTCGGCCTCATGAGGGGCTCCCAGGGGGCTGCGCGGGCTGATCTTGGTCGTTGCCGACGGTGTAGACGTCCTTCACCTTCACCTCGGTGACGCCACGGCCTTCGGGGAACACCGCCTGCCAGTCGCCGATGACGTGCAGTTCGTCGGTGCCCATGGCGCGAACAACCATCAGGCCCTCGTCGTACGCCCGGTGGGCTTTCCACCACAGGTTCGCGAAGGCCTGGCTGCGGATGAGGTGCATCCAGTCGGTGCGGTAGAGCTCCCGGTTGTAGTTCGACTCCCCCAGCGTCGAGACGAACTTCGCGTACATGGCCTTGACGTACTCCAGCGTCACCTCGTCGTCCTCGGTGATCGCCCGGTCCCGGGCGTCCTTCAGGGCCACACGGAACTTCTCCAGCAGGCCCTCCGTGGCGCCGGAGGTCCAGGACTCGTGGATCTCTGGCGGGTCGCACAGCCCGTACTTCGGGCCTGCCAGACGCAGCAGAAGGCGCAGGGTCGGCTCGGTCACCCACAGCGGGCCGGGTTCGTCGCGGTTGCCGATCGGGTTGGGCAGGTAGGCGTCGTGGTCCCAGACGGGCGGCGTGATCAGGTGGACGCCGGCGCGGCGGCGGTCGTGGTCGTTGCCGGTGGAGTGCTCCAGCTGGCCGATCGGCAGGTGCGTCTTGAGCGCGGACAGGTAGGCGCCGTTGATGTCGAGCGCGGTCACCTCGTGCTGGCCTGCGGGCAGTTCGGGGCGGGTCCACTTGGGGCGGGCCTCCCAGATCTGGTCGGCGCCGCGCGCGGTCTGCTTGCGCAGGATGTCGGGCAGCCACGGGTGCGCGACGACGTCGTAGCGTCCGCCCTTGCGGCTGTGGTCCAGCAGCGCCATCGCGTCCGGGATCGCCCGCTTGATCAGTGCGGCGGTCGCCGCTTCGACGTCGCCGGCATGCTGTGCGAGCGCGGCCGTGACGGCGGAGCCGATGAGGTCCGGGGTGTCGGATGCCGCCTGCACCCGGCGGCCGACGGGCACCACTTTGACGCCGTGCTCCGCCCTGCTCTGCCGTCCGGCGGGCGCTGGCTGCCGCGGCTCGTTTCGGGGCGCGGGCTTCTCCGGCTGCGCGGGCCCGGCCGTGCCGCATTCGGCGGGGTCCAGGTGCTGCGGGAACCCCTCGACCTGATGCCGGGCGGGCTGCCCGCACAGCACACACGGCTGCGGGGTGGACAGGCCGTCGACGTCGGCCGTGACGACGGCCTGGTCCGCTTCCGCCGGGCCGTCGTCCCGGTGGCCTGGGTCGTTGGCGGGTGCTTCCGCGGCTGCGGCGGCGTCCAGCTTGGTGCGGGCTCCCTGGAGGAAGTACGCGTACTTCTCCCGTACCTCGCCGCTCGGGTCCCGGCCGGACTCCCAGCCCCCGACCGTGGACGCGCTGACGCCCAGAGCCTGCGCGAGCTGTGCGCGCGAGAGATTCAGTTCCTCGCGCAAAGAGCGCCGCTCCTCGGCGGGCGGCAGCGGGACCTCCTGCTTGGCTCCGGCGAGCAGGGCGTCGATCGCGTCGAATTCCGTCATCAGGCTCCCCCCTCTACAGCCGCAGGGCGTGCGGTAGTGACATGGCGGCCGGGAACGCGCCGGCGTTCTTCGAGCAACGACTCCGTAGCCCGGGTAGGTCCCGCAAGGAGTTCGAGAACATCGATGCCGTAGTGCACGGCGACCGCCTCGCAGTCGGCCAGACTCCACGCGGCAGTGCCGGACTGACGGCGGCTCACCTGCGCCTGACTCACTCCCACGGCGGCGGCGAGGTCGGCCTGAGACTCGCCGGTCACGTGAAGGAGAGCCGCCACGGCGGACCGCACCCGCTCATCGAGACTCATACCCATGCCGCACACAATACCACGCCATACGCATTAATTATGCGTATTACGCATGATGATGTCACACGAAAACGTAGTCATGGGCTGCCCCGGGCCGACCCCGGCACACTGCGGTACACCGTGCCGGTGCGACCCTCCAACGGCCGACACACGGTAGGCCATCCGAACGGGTGAGCTTTTGAAGCTCGCCCCAGACCGGTGCCCGTCTTGCCTACCGTCACCGAGATGGAGGCCGAGTATCTACGCCATGGCGTGCCTTTGGCGGACTATCAGCTCACCTGGGCCGACCACGGTCGGCAGCACGAGGCGGTGCAAGTCCATGAGTGGGTTCAACGCCACGTTGTCCAGGCCCCTCGCTGGTCGGACGAGCGTTGGGAGCAGATGCGCCAGTTCCTCGGGCCTCCGACTCCTGCGTGGGAACTGCAGCGGTGGCGGTTGCGCTTGTACTGCGGACACGTCATCGAGGCGACCCGTAGCCGGAAAAGCCCACGGCCCGATGGAGGGATCTGCGACAAGGCGCGCTGCCCAGAGTGCGGTCTGGACCCCGCCGTGATCGTCGCCTTCGAGCCTCTCGGGCCCGTCGCCGATCCCCCACCGGAGAAGCGCTCCCGGAAGCCCAGCCGCTCCACCCGGGCACCGCCCGCAGATCGGCGTAGCAAGGCTGAACTGGTGGCCGAGAACGAAGCCTTGCGTGCGGAACTGGACGCCCTGCGAGATCAGGCATAGACCGTCGGCGCACCGACGCTGCGGCGGCCCGAGCCAAACAGCACGCCGCTCGCCCAGGCCCGGGGGGGCTCTTCGCCCCCGCCTCGCGAGCCGGGGTCTATGTGGGCGCGTCTTCGGCCCGCGGTGTCGGTGCCAGGGGTACGGCAGGGTAGTTCTCAATCCAGGACAGGCCGCCGTTGTCGAGCCGGTGGCGGGTGCGGGTGACGGCGACGTAGGCGAGGCGCGCTTCGCCGTCGTCGATCGGGCCGGGCACCGCGCGGCCGGTGTCGTCCAATTGCTCGCTGTCCTTGGGCGGGGTGAAGTCATCGGCGATTTTCACCCGCAGCCATTCGCGTCCTTTGGCCTTGTGGGCGGTGGAGACGGTGACTTCGGCCTGTTGCTCAGGGACGAGTTGGGCAACGGCGGTCAGGATGGCGTCCGTGCCGTGGGTGTCGACGAGGTCGACGAGCGGCTGCAGGTCCCGTCCGGCCGGGTCGTAGGCGGCGTAGTCCTGCAGGTCTCCCCAGGAGGGGAACAGGACCAGTTCGGGGTGGGTGGTGCGGCGGCCTTCCTTCAGGTCGCGGCCGGCCAGGGCCAGGGCGCGCAGGCTGTCTCCTCCTCCGACCAGGGCCACGCGGTGTCCGGCGGTCAGCAGGTCCATGACCTGGGCCATGGCGCCGACATTGGTGCGGCACAGGACGGCGTCGGGCCGGGTGAGGGGGCCGAGTTCGGTGGGCACGGTCTCGGTGCCGGTGAGGCGGATCGGGGCGTCGGCGATGGCCAGCCACCGGTTGGCCTCGTCAGCAAGCCTGGGACCGAAGCGGAAGGACCGGGACAGGGCGAGCTGGGTGCCGTCGAAGCCGGTCATGACGTCTTTGGCGCCGCGCCAGTGGTAGATGGCCTGGGCGGAGTCGCCGACCATCACCAGCTGGGCGTGGCCGCGCTGGTCGAGGAAGTGGCTTCGGCAGCGTGAGCTGGCCCCACTTGTCAGCTTGGGTTCTATAGGTCGTTGCAACACCTGTCCTGAGGGATGTTGCGATGACCAAGCCGCGTCGGATCCATAAGAAGCGTGGACCTGCCCCGTTGGCGGAGAAACGTGATCAATACCTTCGGCTCATGGCGCAGGGAATGAGCAACTCGGCCGCGTGCCGCGAGGTGGGTATCAACCGGAGGACCGGGACCCGATGGAGGTACGGGCGCAAGGACACCGACCGGACGGGACGCGAACGGTTCTACCCGCCGATCGCCGAGGAGCGGACTTCCGACGTCTCGCCGCGCTACCTGTCGGAGGACGAGCGGATCACCATTGCCGACCTGCTGCAGGCCAAGAGGTCCCTGCGCGCGATCGCCCGTGAACTCGGCCGCGACCCCGCCACGATCAGCCGGGAGGTACGCCGCAACCGCGACCCCCGCACGGGCAAATACCACCCGTTCAAGGCTCAGCGGCGAGCTGCCGTACGCCGCGCCCGTTCGAAGGAGGGCAAGATACGGCGCGATCCGGAGCTGAAGGAGTTCATCCAGCAGCACCTGGACCGGCGTTGGAGCCCGGAGCAGATCAGCCAGGTCCTGCGCGCTGCGTTCCCGGACGAGCCGGACCGCCACCTGGCGCACGAGACCATCTACCAGGCGATCTACCTGCCACACCGCGGCGGCCTGGAACGCAAGCCCGGCGTGCTGCGCTCCGGCCGACACGTCCGGCGGCGCCGTCGCCGTGTTGATGAGCGCGCCACCCGCTTCATCGACCCGGGCACTCTGATCAACCAGCGCCCGGCCGAAGTCACGGACCGTCAGATCGCCGGTCATTGGGAGGGCGACCTCATCGTCGGTCAGGGCAATCGCTCGGCGATCGGCACCCTGGTCGACCGCACCACCCGCTACGTCAAGCTCCTGCACCTGCCCGACGGACGGGGCGCCGAGCACGTCCGCGACGCCCTCCTGCACGCCTTCGCCGAGCTGCCAGCCAAGTTGGCGCGCTCGCTGACCTGGGATCAGGGCAGCGAGATGGGCCGGCACGACGAGTTCACCCGCGCCACCAACATCCCGATCTACTTCTGTGAGCCGGCCAGCCCGTGGCAGCGCGGCTCGAACGAGAACACCAACGGACTGCTGCGGCAGTACTTCCCGAAGGGCACCGACTTGTCGATCTACAGCGCCGAGGACCTTGCCTTCGTCGCCGCGGAACTCAACGATCGCCCTCGCAAGACCCTCGGCTGGCAGACGCCCACCGAGCTATTCACTAAGCTCGTCGCAACACTGGAATGATCACGTGTTGCGACGCTCGCTGGAATCCGCCCAGTGGGTTTCGGCCCCACTTGTCGATCGTTCGGGCATGATCTGTCAGTGAGTTTTGGCCCCACCCTCGCGTCGCGGTGTGTGGCTCAGGGGGCGGCTGTGGCCGGTGGGGGTATCCATCGACGGGGAGATGTCTGTGATCGTCTGGGTGAACGGTGCGTTCGGCAGCGGGAAGAGCACGCTGGTGGACGAACTACGTCCGCGCTGGCCCGAGGCGCTGGTCTATGACCCGGAGATGGTCGGCTATGTACTGCGCGAGATCGTGGACGTCCCGACCGGCGATTTCCAGGATCTGCGGCTGTGGAGGCGGCAGGTCGCGGACCTGGCCGTGGGACTCGTCGAGGAGTATCAGCGGCCCGTCCTGGTGCCCATGACGCTGGTCAACCCCGGCTATGTCGAGGAGATCTTCGGTGCGCTGAAGGACGCGGGGATCGCTGCTCACCACTTCTTCCTCAAGGTCTCCGAGGAGGTGCTGGTGAAGCGGATCGACGGACGGAGCTTCACGCCTGACGACCCCGCGCAGGACGAGCGGGTGCGCAAGTGGTGCAAGTCCAAGATCGAGTCGTGCATGGCCGCAGTGGACACCCTGCCCAGTGACACCGTGTTCCTGGACGGCGAGCTGAGCCCGCGGGAGCTGGCCGACGACGTGCTGGCCCGCGTCGGCGCCGTCCCGGGCCGGTAGTCCGGGTTCTCGTGCGCGGTCAGCCGCTGCCCTGCTCAAGCTGGTCCCGCCCGTCCAGGCTGCGGTCGATTTCTCCTTCACCCCGCTCGAGCTGGACCGTCCCGACCCGTTCGGCGTCACCGTCGTCCTGATGGAGGACGACGGCTACAGCGTGCGCCTCACGAAGCGTTCGCCCGCTGACCCGGCCCGGAGAGGGAGGGAAGGAGGCGTGCCCCGCAGCATTGACGACGATGCGTCCAGCCGCATGAGCAATGCCGAACAGCAGCTCAGCGCCGAACAACAGCAACCGATTCGATGGTCAACCCGACCAGGATTACGGAGGCATTCCTCTCCGATTCCTTCGGCTGATGAAGAACTTCAAGGAGAGCAACACAATGGATCCCCGACTTGCCGCAGACCTCGACGCGTTGCCACACCTGTTGGACACCGTCCGACAGCACGCCACCGAAGTGCTCGCGCAGGTAGCTGATCGTCAGGTCGTCCCCGCACAAGTTCTGCCGGAGCCGGATCCTCTACCCGAGCGGGGAGTAGGGCTGCGTGAAGCATTGAGGGATTTCACCAGCCGCTGGGAGCCAGTACTGTCGGCGAGTGCAGGACCCCGCTACCTAGGATTCGTCACCGGCGGAGTCACCCCTGCCGCGCTGGTCGGTGACTGGATGACGGCCACCTGGGATCAAAACCCGATTTCCTCCCTCGACGGCGCGGGCCAGCACCTGGAACGCGAGACGATCACCTGGGTGCGCGAGCTGATCGGCCTGTCGGATCAGCATCATGGCGCCTTCGTCAGCGGGGCCACCATGTCGAACATCGTCGGCCTGGCGATTGCTCGCGAGTGGCTGGGAGAACGTAAGGGCGTCTCACCCGCGGAATGCGGGACAGCAGCCCTGGGCGCTGTCCGGGTCCTGTCCGGAACGGCACACTCCAGTGTGCCAAAGGGACTCTCAGTACTCGGTCTGGGACGTCAGGCTCTGACCTGCGTGCCGACCCTCCCCGGTCGGGAAGCTGTCGACCTGGCCGCACTGGAGCGAACGCTCGGCCAAATCGATGGCCCCTGTGTCGTGGTTGCCAACGCCGGAACCGTCAACACTGCCGACTTCGACGACCTGCACGCCATTGCCGCGCTGCGCGAGCAGCACCTCTTCTGGCTCCATGTGGACGCTGCCTTCGGTGCCTTCGCCGCCCTTGCACCTGCGCAGGCACACTTGGTTGATGGGCTCGATCTCGCTGACTCGATCTGTGTCGACCTGCACAAATGGCTTAATGTGCCATATGGCAGTGCTGTGCAATTCACTCGGCGCCGCGATTTACAAACCAGGGTCTTCCAAAATACAGCCGCCTACCTCGGTCCGCTGGGAAGCACTCCCGATCTGGTACACCTGACCCCGGAAAACTCCCGCCGGCTGCGTGCGCTGGCTGCCTGGTTCAGCCTGCGAGCCTACGGGAGGGATGGGCATCGCGACATCATCGAACACTCCATAGCCTGTGCCTGCGACTTGGGTGATGCTGTCGCTAGCATTCCCGGTCTGCGTCTCCTTGCTCCGGTCCGCCTCAATGTGGTTTGTTTCACCCTCGCCGGTGATCCCACCGCCGAACGTCTTGCTGCGCTCGCCAAGCACGTTGCCGACGAGGTCTTCCTGACCCCCACGATTCTGGACGGCGTGCCCGCACTGCGAGCCGCTTTCAGTAACTGGCGGACCACCAAAGCCGACACCGACCGGATTGCAGCAGTACTGGAAAATGCCGTACGTGCGCTGTGAGTTAGCCGCGGGTGGCCTTCCCTGATGGCGGGCCAACTCCGGCTATCAGGGGCCGTAGACGCGCGACTTCGGCAGGCGGACCGTCGCCAAGCAGCATGATGCCCTGCCCGTCGCGATGTGCCTGCGCCTCCCTCTTCCCGCGCCGGCACTGACGGCGGTCCTCAAGCATTCATCAGCCCAGGTCCAGCAAGTCCTCGTAGAACCCGCCGAATCCGCCGGCCCGGTCGATGAGATGGATCTCCAGAATCCAGTGACACGCCCGGCCTGACCGATCGAGGCGTCGCAGCGGAGTGTCGTTGCCGGGGGCGATGTAGGACTTCACGAGAGCCTCCTGGATTCGCTCGTGCGGGAACTCCCCGACTAGGTGCCCGGCATGCCAGCCGCCCAGCTCCCACCCGGCGTTCGCGGTGAGCCGCCCGACCTCCGCGTGAAGCTGCCTGGCTGTGAGTTCCGGCTCGCTTTCGAAGAAGTGCTTGCCCATTGTGAAGATCTCAGGCAGGGCGTCGCGCAACTGGTGTTTGACAGGATCGTCGCCCAGGACAAACGTGCGCCCGAAGTCTGCCTCGTATTCCTCAAAGATTGGCCCGAAGTCGACGAAGACGATTTCATCAGTTCCGATTACACGGTCCGGTGGGTTTTCCTCGTACGGCATGAGAGTGTTCGGTCCGGACCGGACAATCCGCTTGTGCCAGTGCCGGGTGGTGCCAAACAGTTCGTTGGCCAGGTCCCGGATCCGGTTACTGACAGCTCGTTCTCTTTCTCCAGGTGCGATCATGTTGTGTTTCTCAACCTGTGCGAATAGCTCGACGGCCTTCGCCCTGGCTTCCAACAACCGTGCTGTGCGTGTGGGTTCATCGGTCACGACGGTCACGGTAGGTATCCGGTTTGCGACCGCGCCACGTGGATTGAGCCATAGTTCCTGCTCCGGCATGGCCATTCTCGGCTCTCACCAGCTCTTCCGGGCCGCACTCTAGACCTTGACCGCAGCACGAACCCACCGCACCATCCGGCTCCCATCCGCTATGAGATGCGCGCAGACCCTCGCCTGCAGCATTGTCTGTCTGAGAGGGCTTCGCCCCTGGTTCTGAAATGATCAGTCAGGGAGCAGCAGTCGCTCCAGATTGGCCGGTGGGTGCCGGCCAACGTGGGAGGCGAGTTCCGTCCGGGAGCCTGTCTCGCCTGCGAGGATGCCGCCCAGCAGAGTTCCAGTGGTGGGCTGCAGGAAGACCTTGGCGTAGCGGGTCGTGCCCTCGGTGAAGGTCACCTCAACGGCCCGGCTGTCCCTGACGGGCGCGGTACCGAACGTCGCTACGTGGATGCCCAGCAGTTTGAGCGCGGTGGAGGTATCGGTGCCGTCGAAGGGCTCGGTGGCGTGGCCCGTCAGCTGACGGGCCACGCTCTCCGCCATGCGATACCCGGGAGCAACCAGACCGTGGCAGCGGCCCAGTACGGCGGCGCACTCGCCGACTGCCCATATGTGCTCATCGGTCGTACGGCAATACGCATCGACGAGGAAGCCGCCCCGTTCTCCGCGTTCTAAGTCCGGGCTGACGGCCAGGTCGTCGCGGGGTCGGATACCCGCAGCGAAGACCACCAGGTCGGCGTCGAGGACGGTGCCGTTGGCGAGCGTGACGGACCGCACCGCGTCGTCGGGGCCAGCGTCGACCGACGTGACGGCGGTGCCGCAGTGCAGCTGCAGTCCGAGGGCGGCGGCGCCGCGCTGGAGTACCTGTGCTGCGTCGGTGTCGAGTTGCGTCGGCATCAGGTGGGGTGCGAACTCCACGATGTGGGGATGCATGCCCAGCAGCCGCAGGCCGTGGGCCGCCTCGAGGCCGAGGAGGCCGCCTCCGACCACGACCGCGGGCCGCCCGCCGCGTACTGCGGCGCGCAGGTCGTCGACGTCATCGAGTGTCCGCTGGACGAAGCAGTTCCTCAGCTCCCGGCCGGGCACGGGCGGGACGAACGGGCGCGAGCCGGTGGCCAGGACCAGTGCGTCGTAGCCGATCTCGTCGCCGTCGGCTGTCCGCACCGTGCGCGCTCTCCGGTCGACGTGGACGGCTGGCCGGGCCGTGCACAGGTCCACCCGGGGATCCGTCAGGAAGTCCGGTTCTACGAGGGAGAGTTCACTACGGCTGCGGCCGCCGAGGTAGGCGGCCAGGCGCACGCGGTCGTAGGCGGGGTCGCGTTCCTCGGCCAGAACCACGATGTGCCAGTGGCCAGCCGGGTCCAGGGTGCGCACGGTCTCGACGAGCCGGTGACCGGTCATGCCGTGTCCCACGACGACGAGGGTGCGGGTCATGCCATCGGCTCCAGTTCTCGTTCGGCCGCGTCGGACCAGTCCGCGCACAGCCCTTCGACTTGCCGGCTACAGCCGCCGCAGCCCGTGGTGGCGCGGGTCGCCTTTGCAAGCGCCGTGACTGTGCGGGCACCGATCCGCCAGGCCTCGGCCAGTTGCCGCCAGGGGACGTTGTTGCACAGGCAGACCACGGCGTCCAGGTGCGCCTCGGGCCCGGCTGCGGGTGGCTCCGACTGGATTCCTAACAGCGAGCTCAGCCGGTCGGAGGGGACCGGCTGGCCGCGGCGGTGCAGATGGCCGACGGCGGCGACGGCTTCCGGCAAGCCGAGCAGGACGGCGGCGACAATCCGGTCGTCGCGCAGCGCGATCCGCGCGTACCGCCCGCTGTCCCGGTCGACGAGACCGACCGTTCGGATGCCGGGCTCCTTGAAGGCGGCCGGCGAGCCGATGCAGCACACGTCCGCGACGTGGGTGCGCAGGCGCAGGACGGCCGGAGCGGCCCGGTGGGTCATTTCGCGGCCGGTGAGGATAGCGGCCAGCATGTCGGCCTGTGCGAGAGCGGACTCGTAGCCGGCCGTCGCCCGGTCCGCGTGCTCGGCGCAGTCGCCGATGGCGTGGATGCGGGTGTCGCCGGTGCGCAGCGCGTCGTCGACAACAATCCCGGTGCGCACCTGGAGCCCCGCGTCGCGGGCGAGCTGGATGTCGGGCTCGGCTCCCGTGCACAGCACGAGGGTGTCGGCGCGCACAGCGGTGCCGTCGTCCAGCAACAGCCGGTCCGAGAGGCGGCGTACTGCGGTACGTCCGCTGAGAACCGTGACCCCGGCGCGTTCCAGCCGCTCGGTGAGCAGGCCAGCACAGGTGTCGCCGAGCCGTTCGTGCAGTGGGTGGGGGCCGGCACAGACCAGGGTGGTGGCGGTGCCGCGCAGGGCCAGCGCGCTCGCTGTCTCCACTCCGAGCGGCCCGCCGCCTAGCACCGCTGCGGTGGCGCCCGCGATCCGGTCGCAGTCAGCGGTTGTACGCAGGGTGGTGACGCCCGGCACGAGCCGTCCGTCCTGGCCCGTCGCACCGGGCAGGGCGGGCACCACGGGGCGGGCTCCGCTGGCCAGGACAAGGACATCGTAGGAATAGGTGGTCGAGGTACCGTCCCGGCGGGCGTGTACGACTCGTCTGGCGCGGTCGATAGCGGTGGCTACGGTGCCCTGCTCCACCTGGGTGCCGGGGGGTGGCGGCAGGCGCAGCGCGTCGGGGCCGAGCCGACCGGCCAGGACCGACGTCAGCAGCGGCCGGTGGTGGGCGGGTCGGAGTTCCGCGGCCAGGACGGTGACGGGACCCGGGTGACCGTAGTCGTGCAGGTGCTGGAGGAGACGGTGGGCGGCCGGACCATGGCCGATGACGAGGATGTGGCTCACGGCGTCACTCCGGGAGAGGGTCGAGCCGGACGGCGCTGACCTTGAATTCGGGCATGCCGCTGCGCGGGTCCAGGGCGGGGTTGGTGAACAGGTTGGCCCGGCCGTCCCCGGCGAAGTGGAAGGGGACGAAGACGGTGTCCGGGCGCAGTGTCGGATCCAGCCGGACCCTGGCCGTCATGCCGCCGCGGGCCGAGGAGATCCGGGCGAGGCCCCGGTCGGCCAGCCCGCAGCGGGCTGCCGTGTCGGGGTGGACTTCGACGAACGCCTGCGGCACGGCCTTGGACAGTTCCGCGACCCGGCGAGTCTGCGCCCCTGACTGGTAGTGGGCGAGGACCCGACCGGTGATGGCGTGCACCGGGTAATCGCCGCTGGTGTCCTCAGCGGGGCCGTGGTGATCGACATCGGTGAAACGAGCCCGGCCGTCGGGGTGGGCGAACGTGTCCCGGAACAGGCGGGGGGTGCCCGGGTGGGCTTCGACAGTGTCCGGGCAGGGCCAGTACAAGCTTTCGCCCGCGTCCAGCCGGTCGTAGGAGATGCCGGAGTAGTCGGCGCGCCCGCCCCGGGACGCGGCGCGCAGTTCTTCGAATACCTCGCGGGGTTCGATCGGATAGCGGTCGGCCGGCTCGCCGAGCCGGACGGCGAGGTTGTGCAGGACCTGCAGGTCGCTTCGGACCAGGGGCGGCGGGGCGAGCAGGGCGCGGCGGCGCAGGACTCGGCCTTCCAGGTTGGTCAGGGTGCCGTCCTCCTCGGCCCACTGGGTGACCGGCAGGACGACGTCGGCCATGCGGGCGGTCTCGGAGGGCACGAAGTCGGCCACGACCAGCAGGTCGAGCGAGGCCAGGCGTTCGACGACCCGCGCGGAGTGCGGTGCCGAGACCGCTGGGTTGGAGCCGAGGATGAACAGTGCCCGCGGTCCTTTCTCGCTGCCGAGTGCGTCGAGCAGTTCGTAGGCTGTCCGTCCGGGGCCGGGCAGTCGGTCCGGCGACACACCCCATACGCCGGCGACATGGGCACGGTCCGTGGGGTCGGTGAGGGATCGGTAGCCGGGCAGCTGGTCGGCCTTCTGGCCGTGTTCGCGACCGCCCTGGCCGTTGCCCTGACCGGTCAGGCAGCCGTACCCACCGCCGGGAGAGCCGGGCAGGCCGAGGGCGAGCGCGATGTTGATGAAGGCGGCCGTGGTGGCGGTGCCCTGCCGGTGCTGTTCGACGCCGCGGCCGGTGAGGACGTAGCTGTCGGGGCTCTCGGCAAGCAGGTGAACGGCCGTGCGCTGGGCGCTCACCGACACACCTGTGACAGCCTCGACCCGTTCGGGCCACCAGCCGGCCGCGCGGCTCATCGCGGTCTCGAAGCCGCGCGTGCGCCGCTCGACGTACGCGCGGTCGACGAGTCCCTCCACGACGGCGAGGTGCAGCAGGCCGAGCGCGAGGGCGAGGTCGGTGCCGGGCGCGGGTTGAAGGTGCAGGGCAGCACGGCGGGCGGTGGCGCTGCGCCGCGGGTCCACGACGATCAGCCGGGCCCGGTCCAGGTGCTGCATCAGGGGCGGCATGGTCTCCGCGACGTTGGCACCGGCGAGGAGCACCGTCCGCGCCCGGGCCAGGTCGGTGATGGGGAAGGGCAGGCCGCGGTCCACGCCGAAGGCATCGTTGCCCGCGGCGGCTGCAGACGCCATGCAGAACCGGCCGTTGTAGTCGATCTGGCTGGTGCCCAGCGTGAGGCGGGCGAACTTGCCCAGCAGATAAGCCTTCTCGTTGGTCAGACCGCCTCCGCCGAACACCGCCAGCGCGTCCGGTCCGTACTGCGCACGGATCCGGCGCAGCCCCTCAGCGACGGTGTCCAGCGCGGTGTCCCAGGAGGCCTCCGCGAGCTGGCCGTCGCGGCCGCGGACCAAAGGTGTGAGCAGCCGGTCGGCGGCGGTGAGGACTTCGGGCGCAGTCCAGCCCTTCTGGCACAGTTTGCCGCGGTTGACCGGGAAGTCAGTCGGCTCAACCGTCACCCCGGTGGCGCGGTCACCGGTCAGCCGCGTACCGCACTGCAGGGCGCAGTAGGGGCAGTGCGTGTCTGTCGCCGGACGCGGCAGGGATGCTTCAGACACGGCTGGACTCCCGAACGCCGCCCGGCGCGGTCCTGGTCTCGGCTGGCCGGCGGCGCAGGTAGACGACTCGGATGACCGTGATGCACAGGACGTAGTAGGCAAGGAAGGCAAGGAAGGCGGGCGTGCCGGAGCCGGAGCCGTCGGAGTACGAGACGAGGAAGGCGAGGTTGATGGCCGCACCGCCGAGCGCGCCCACGCTGCCGGCGACGGCGATGACCGCGCCGGACAGCTGGCGGGCCCGGACGAATGTCCCCTTGGCGTCGCGGCCGCTGGTCACCTCGCCCTCCGCTTTCCGCGCGAAGACCGCCGGGATCATCTTGTACGTCGACCCGTTGCCGAGGCCGCTGAGCACAAACAGTGCCGTGAATGCGGCGACGAACAATCCCAAGGAGCCCACGCGGGAGGCGGCGATCAGCACCACCGTGCCGGCGCCCATGCCGAGGAAGTTCCAGAAGGTCACTCTCTCACCGCCCAGGCGGTCCGCCAGCCAGCCGCCCAATGGCCGGGAGAAGGAACCAAGGAGCGGACCGAGGAAGGTGTATCCGACCGCTTGGACGGGGCTCGCGTCGAACTCGTTCTGCAGGACGAGTCCGAAGGCGAAACCGAACCCGATGAACGAGCCGAAGGTGCCGATGTACAGCAGGGAAATCCACCAGGTGTCGGGGTCTCGGACGGCCTCGCGCTGGGCGCCGGGTGCGGTGCGCACGGCGTCCACGTTGTCCATCCGCCGGGCCGCTAGCGCCGCCACGATCAGAATGAGCGGCAGGTAAATAGCTGCCACGTACTCAGGGTGGGTGCGGCCGGCCACGGAGATGACTGCGAGGCCGATGAGCTGGACTGCCGCGACACCTAGATTGCCGCCTCCGGCGTTGAGGCCCAGCGCCCAGCCCTGGTGCCGCTGTGGGAAGAAGGCGGTGATGTTCGTCATGGATGATGCGAAGTTGCCGCCGCCCACCCCGCCCACGGCACCGATCAGCAGGAACACCCACAGTGGGGTACCTGGTTGCCGCACGAAGTACATGGCAAGCAGCGTGGGGACGAGCAGGAGGAGGGTGGCGAACACTGTCCAGTTGCGTCCGCCGAACCGGGTTACCGCGTAGCTGTAGGGCAGCCGCAGCAGTGCACCGACGACGGTAGGGGTGGCCACCAGCAGGAACTTCTCGCCGGGGTTGAATGCCAGCCCTGTTTCGGGGGACATGAACAGCACGAGCACGGACCACAGGGTCCATACGGAGAAGCCGATGTGTTCGGAGAGAACGGACAGGATGAGGTTGCGGCGGGCCACCCGGTGACCGCCCTGGCGCCAGGCGTCCTCGTCTTCGGGATCCCAGCCGGTGAGCCACGTGCTCTTCACGGTTTTCTCAGCCATGGGGCATGGACTCCAACTGCTGTGAACGATCGGGCGTTGATACGGGGATGGGGACAGGGACGGTGACGTTCGGTGCGGGCGCGCTGGAGCTGGCGGGGAGTCAGGAGGTCGCGATCAGGGCCTTGCGGAACTGCTCGATCACGTCGTCGAGCATCCCGGTGCTTTCGGGCCGGATGTGCAGGCTGCCGTTCTCAGAGGCCATGTGCTTGTCGAGCAGGAAGAAGCTTTGGACGACGTGCCGGGCGCCCAGGGAGTGGGCCACCGGGCGCAGCGCGTAGTCCAGCACTAGGACGTGCGCGGCGCTGCCGCCGGTGGCGAGCGGCAGCACCACCTTGTGCGTGAACCCGTACTGCGGCAGCAGGTCGAGGAACGTCTTGAGCAGCCCGGAAAAGCTCGCCTTGTACGTCGGGGTGGCCAGCACGATGCCGTCGGCCCGCGAGACCTGGTCCAGTGCGTTGGCGATTGCCGGGTCCGTGGCGTCCGCGTGGAGCAGCGGTGCGGGAGGCAGGGTACGCACCTTCAGGTGTCCGGCGTGCCACTCGTACTCGGCCAGTCGTCGTGCCACATGATCCCCGATGAGTTCGGTCTTGGACGTTGATGACGGGCTTCCCGAAATTACCAACACGTTGGACACGGTCACCCCCAGGAAGGGTCGGGTTGGAGTCTGGTCCGTGGCGGGCGGAGCCCGGGGTTGCCCCGGGCTCCGCCCGTCTTATGTCAGGCCGGCCAGCCGAAGGCGCTGACGGCGTCGCGGGCGCGCTGCGGCTCGGGGTCGTTGAAGACGAAGCAGCGGGTGTTGGAGACGCTGCCGCCGGCGGCCTGCGCCGTCGAGAAGATCAGCACCGGCTTCGGGGCACCGTCCCGGGTGACGAAGTTCGCCCGGAAGTTGATGATCGGCGAGTCCTCGTCCCAGCGGGACAGGAAGTCATCAAGCAGCCCCTGGTCCTCGTAGATCTTGCGGATGTGCTGACCGACGTACTCGGACGGCGTGGAGCTGTACTCGACCAGGGCCACATCGGCCGGGTTGGCGTGCATGACCTGGCCGTTGACCCCGATCAGGTGGATCGCCACCGGCGCGACCTCGTAGAACTCGCGCAGCACCGACTCGTGCTCCTTGGTCGGTGCCAGGACGGGCTGCGCGCGCTCGTCAACTGCGCGAATCCAGGCGGTGGCGTCGGAGGTAGGGTCCGGCGTGCTCGTGCTGGACACCGGCAGCCGCTCGCCGAGCTCCGGCCGGCTCACCCAGTGGATCCGGGTCTCGTTGCCGCTGCCGGCCACCACGGCGTTGACGCCGCAGACACGGTCCTGCTTGCCGTCGGCGCTGAGGTATGCGACCCGGACGTTCTCGAACCTGCCCTCCTTCTCGAGCTGCGCCAGCAGCTTGTCCAGCCCGTCCTCGCCGTCGAGCAGGATCCGCCCGCTGAGGTGGTCGGCCTCCCCGTTCATGAGGATGGACTGTGCCTTGTTGTGCAGCAGGACGGCACCGGTCCGGTCGGTCACCGTGATGCCGACCGAGCTGTTGCCGACGACGTCGATCAGCTGCTCGATCGTGGGCGCGCTCTGCTTGTCAACCGTCATGTCCAACTCCTTGTCGTGAAGAATCTGACTGGCTTTCGGGTACGGGGGTGCGTGGGAGCTCACGGCAGCGGTCCACGAGGTCTGTGATCGTCGTGGCGATCGCGGCCTGGCCGGAGAGGTAGTAGTCGTGCCCGCCGGGGAAGGTGAACGTCCCGAGGAAGGGACCGCTGGTGAAGTGTTTCCACTCCGCCATGTCGGCGGGCCGGGCGAAGGGATCGGAGTCTCCGCAGAACAGTGCAAGCGGCGCCCGGACCGACTGGCGTGTGACGCGGTGTTCCCGCCGCATGCGCAGGTCCCGGGTCAGCCATGTCCCGTCCGCGTCGCCCTCCTTGTCGGTGGCGCGCTGGTCTCGGCGCAGCGCCTCGAACGCCGCGGCCACCAGGGTGCGCGGGGCGCTGCCGGGCTCTCTGGCGCCGGAGACCGACAACCCGCCGACCTCGTACCGGGGATGGTCCTCGATCCGGGCTGCGAGTTCGTAGGCGAACAGAGCACCCAGGCTGTGCCCGAACAGGTGCAGTCGGCCCTCCGGCAGCAGTGCGGTGAGGTCCTCAGTCCAGCGGTCCACGGCGGCGGACACGGATGCGGGCGTCTGGTCGTGCGCCAGTCGTCCGCGGCCGGGCAGTTCGCAGTGGAGCGCAGGTACGGCCGGCGGCAGCAGTGCCCCGACGGAGAAGAAGGGTGAGGTGAGGCTGCCGGCGGGCGGCAGAAAGACCACGGCGTCGATGGTGTCGTGGAGGTTGCCCTGCACCACGATGGATTGTCCGCTTGTCATGCCGCTCCCCACACGTTTTCTTGTCGACTGCGTGCGACTACTGAGAAAGGAAATTCCGTTCGATGTCCTTCAGGGTGCGGAAGGCGTTGAGGTCGACATCCATGGACTGCAGCATTTCGCCGCGCAATTCCTCGATGTAGAGGACCAGCTCCACGAATTGCAGGGAATCGACAATCCGTGACTCAATGATGTCGGTTTCCGGGGCCACGTCGGCCTCGCCGAGTTCGGGGTTGCGCTGGAGGATCCAGGTACGTATGTCCTGCCAGGTCGCCGTCATCACAGACCTTCCGTGGCGTCCAGCTGGATGCTGAACGCATTGAACGCCGCGACGCGGTCGGCTACTTCGGAGATGAGCGCCAGGTCGCTGGGGCTGATCGGACCCCGGCGGTGTCCCTGGCCGCGCAGCAGGAAGAGGTGGCCGCCGCGCAGACCGCGGTAGATCAGCGGCAGGCCCACCGCTGAGTCGGCCTTCCACTGGTGCAGCAGGGTGAGGTGGCTCGGATCGGTCTGTTTGACGAGACCCTCGTGCTCGCTGATCACGAGCCGCTGTCCAGCGTTGTCCTCGACGAGGCCGCGCACGCCCTCCAGCGCCGTCGAGAACTCGGTCGGCGACTGCACCACGAGCTGGGAGTGCGTGGCCAGGGAACCCAGGGAGATGGCGGAGGCGAGGAAGGGGACGCAGGCCTTGGCGACTGCCGGAACGACTTCCTTGAGCTGGGTGGTCTGCTGGATGGTGGTGCTGATGTGGGCGAGGAATCCCAGGGACTCCTCGGCGGCCTTGCGTCCCGCGATGTAGCGCAGCGCGGTGTTCCAGTTCTCGGTCGGGTTTTCCGGGCCGTTTTCAGGCATGAGAATTCCTCGGTGATGGGGTGCGGGTGCGGTGATTTATTGGACCTCAGCGCATAGCGGCCGCGAGGGAGAAGCCGCCGGGATTCACGCCGAGAGAATGCACACCGGCCGACTGTTCGCGATTTCCGCTTTCCAAGACATTAGCAGTTGAATTCCGGTGGCACAAGAGTGGATTTAAATCAATGCCATTCCGGAAAATGGGTCACTAAATAAAGCCCTTGGAAAGGATTCGTGAAAGAAAGAAGGCCGGCTCACGGCTGCGTCAGACTCCGACTTGCCGGGGCCGAGGTCAGCTGAAGCGTACGTCCGGGTCGAGCAGACACAACTGCCCGTCGGCCAAGTGCAGTCGGTCGTTGCTGTAGTTGAGCGCGGCGGAACGAAGGTCGCGCAGCGCCTTCTCCAGCCGAGTCGGCGAGTCCTGGAGGTAGCCATGTCTGAGACCGACCGCGTCCACGAGCTCGTTGACGGCCAGGTGGCACTCTTCTGCAGCGGTGATCTTCAGATTGTTCAACAGAAGTTGGCTGCTCGCGCCGGACAGGTCGGCGCCGCTCATCACGAGCGCCTCGGTGCGACGCAGCAAGGCATGGACGGTGTCGAGCCGCTGCCGGGCCCGTGACAGCCGGGTCATCAGCAGCTCCGAGCCGAAGTCGAAGCGTTTGCGGCCGGCTGGGTCACGCAGCAACCGCAGGACGCGGGACAGGGCACCGGCTGCGGTGCCCAGCCACGTCGCCGACCAGCCGATATGGGCGAGTGGACCGAAGACGGACTGGGCGACGCGGTGGAAGGCACCGTGTTCACCGATCACCTGGTGGGCGGGGATCGTGCCCGTGAGTGTCATTGGCAGACTGTGGCTGGCGCGCATGCCCATCGGGCACCACGCTCCCGTGCTCTGCACACGCAGTTGGTGCCGATGGGCGTAGACCAGGGAGACGTGGTGGTCGGCCGTGGCCTGCGGGCTGCGCATGGTGATGAGGAAACCGTCCGCCATGCTGCCGCCGGTCACGATCGGTGCGGTCCGGTCGATCTCCAGGGTGTTGTCGCCCTCGTGCAGGGGGGCGTACGACTTGAACAGGTGGCCGCCCTTGCCCGGTTCGGTGGTCACCGAGGCCAGGTACAGATCCCCGGCGGCAAGTTGGGAGAGCAGTTCCTCGCGCAGGGGCGAGGCGGCGTACCGGACGATCGCCTCGGACTGTTGGCAGTGCATTGCGAAGATCATTGCCACCGACATGTCAACGCGGCCAAGGGCCATGCTGACGTCGACGAGGTCGGGGATCGTGCCCCCGAGCCCACCGTCCTCGGCCGGTACGAGCAGTCCGAGGAGCCCGGTGCTGCGCATCTCCGCCAGCGCGTGTTCGGGGAACACGGCGTCGCGTTCGGTTTCGGCGAGGTGTTCCTCGGCGACCTTGGCCACGGCGGCGACACGCTGCGCGAGACCCGGTGAGGCGGCGCCCGGTGCCGTCGCAGAGGCGTTCGGTCCCGTGTTCTTCGCCGTTGCGGTCGTCACGGTGCCTCTTTCCGGGGGGTGGTGGCGGCCGCCTGGAGCGACCGGTGGTCGATCTTTCCGTTGTGCGTCAGGGGCAGCGCGTCCCACTCCCGCCAGCGCCGGGGCACCATCGCCGTCGGCAGCGCCTCGCCCAGCACGTCCTGCAGCTGGGTCTGGGGCACGGGGGTGCGCAGACTGTAGTGGGCGACGAGTTCACCGTGCTCGCCTTCACCGGAGACGACTACCGCGCACTGCTCCACGGCCGGGTGCCGGCTCAAGACGACCTCTATCTCGCCGAGCTCCATGCGAACGCCGGACACCTTTACCTGCCGGTCGCTGCGGCCGAGGTAGTACACGAGCCCGTCGTCGACGCGGGACAGGTCGCCGGATCGGTAGAGGCGGCCGGTGGCGGAGTGCGGGTCGAAGGGGTCACGGAAGAAGGCGCGGTCGGTGGTGGTGGGGTCGTTGAGATATCCCAGCCCCACGCCCGTGCCGCCGACGAACAATTCGCCGCTCTCCCCCGGTTCGGCCGCCCGCCAGGGGCTGCCCTCCGCGTCCTGAACCAGCACGTACAGCGTGGTGTTGGCGACCGGTGCACCGACCGGCAGCCGGGCACCGGTCAGGTCGGCGGGCACCACCACGTGATGGGTGACGTCGTCGGAGCACTCCGTGGGGCCGTAGGCGTTGACTACGGACACGTGCGGAAGGGTCAGCAGAACGCGCTCCGCGACGGCCGGATACAGCTCTTCCCCGGTGGAGAGCAGCCACCGTAGCGAGGCCAGTCCAGCGCCGTCCCGGCGGCCCAGCTCATCGACGAGCCAGCCGATGACGGTGGGCACAAGCTCCACGACGGTGACGGCCGCGGAGTCGAGGGCGCCGATGAGCCAGCGGGGCAGCCGCATGGCTTCGTCGCTGACCACCACCACTCGGCCGCCGACCAGCAACGGGCACAGCATCTGCCAGATGGAGATGTCGAAGACCAGCGGAGCGGTGAACGCCACCGCGTCGTCGGGTCCCAGCGACAGGTCGGCCGCTTTGGCCCACAGGTGGTTGAGCATGCCCTGGTGCTCGACCGTGGCGCCCTTGGGGCGGCCGGTGGTCCCCGAGGTGAAGATCGTGTAGCGGACCTCGTGAGAACGGTCGCCGCTCAGACCTGAGGGTGTGGTGCCCTCGCCCTTAACGGGCAGGGGCAGGACGGTGATCTGCTCGGCTTTGGCGGCTGACCGCGCGGCGTGCGCAGTGGCGACGTCGCTGGAGTAGTCGATGAGTAGTGCGGCCCGGCTGCGGCCGAGGACGTCCCGGACCCTGACCTCCGGCCAGCTGGAATCGAGCGGCAGGTAGGAGGCGCCCAGGGCTTCCAGTGCCAGGAAGATGACTGGGGTGTCGGCGCTGCGGGGGCCGACGGCGGCGACGACATCACCCGTGCGGACCCCGGCAGCGTGCAGGGCCTCCCGGGTTAGGGCGATTTGGCCCAGCAGGGCCCGGTAGCTCAGAGTGCGATCGCCATCGACGACGGCCGGACGGTTCGGGCTGCGTTCGGCGTGCTCGATGACGTGGTTCAGCAGGGCAGTTGAGGTGTCGTGCCCGCGGACATAGCGCAGCGCCAGTTCTCTGGCGCGGGCCACGGCTCCGGGCGCTAAGGGGAGCTCGGCCCACACCTGCGTTGATGCTCCGGTGTGTTGCGGTGTGGTCGTCATCGTCGGACCGCCTGGACGTCTGGGGTGCTGTGCCGGTCAAGGTCGTGGAAGAACCCGTCTACCGCGACCAGTTGGCCACTTTCACGGGCTCGGGTGTGGACGTGCTCCCCGACCGTCAGGTCGAGTACGCCGAGTCCGAACGGTGAGAAGACCACGGTGCGGTCGGCGGGCACCTTCAACGTGCCGGTGAGCACGTCGTACAGAGTGCCGTCCAGGAAGTCCCGGCTGCCGGTGTGCTGTTCCGCGAGGTGGACAGAGGTGTTCGCCTTGAGTACGTGCTCAACATCGTCGACGACGTTGAAGCTGTCCAGGATGACCTCGGTGCCCACGTCCCGCAGCGACACATGCAGCACCAGCGGGTGGTGGGCGAACCAGGACGGTTCGATGAGGTGGGGTGTGGCCGCCGTGGTGGCGCACACGATCACGTCGCAGGAGCGGATCAACTCCTCCGCCGAGTCCAGGACGTGCACGGATCTGCCGCCCGCCCCACGCTCCAGGTAGTCGGCGAAGCTTCGCGCGTACTCGGCCGACAGATCGTGGACGGCGTACTCCTGCGGGGTCCGGCCGAGTGAGGACAGGTGGGAGTGTACGTACCGCGCGATGAGCCCGGTGCCGAGATAGCCGACGCGTTGCGGAGCGGGCCGGGTCTCGCTGAGAGCACGGGCCGCAACCGCGGCGGAGGCGGCAGTGCGTACGGCGCTGATGATCGAGCTCTCCAGGCAGGCGTACGGATAGCCGGTGACCGGGTCGTTGAGGATGAGGACTGCGGAAGCACGCGGGATACTGCGGTCGAGGTTGGCCGGGAAGCTGGAAATCCACTTCAGACCGTCGACCGGGCGGTCGCCGCCGACCGAGGCGGGCAGGGCGATGATGCGGGCGGTGGGCCGGTCGGGAAACCGCAGGAAGTACGACGGCGGGTTGATCGTGCGACCTTCGCCGTGCAGGCGGTAGGCGTTCTCGACGAGTTCGATGATCTCCCGCTGCTGTCCGTCGAGCACCCGGTGCACGGTGCTGCCCGGGACGATGCAGAACTGGGGGGTGTCGGCCTGGTTGCTCAAGACATCTCCAGGATCTTGTGCAGGTCGTCATGACCGTAGTGGTGGGTGACCCAGGTGTCGTTGTAGATCGTGCTGATGTAGCGCTCCCCCAGGTCCGGAGCGATGGCCACCGCGGTGTGCGGGTTACCGCGGTGGTGGGCAAACCACTGTGAGGCGGCGCTGATCACCGTCCCCGACGAGCCGCCGAGAAGGATGCCGCGAGCGGCGAGCCTGCGGCAGGTATGGATGGTGTCGATCTCGTGGATGCGGATGACCTCGTCGACGAGCTCGGGATCGATCAGCGGCATCGGCGCGCTGGCACCGAGCCCGGGGATGTGCCGTGGTCCTGGGGTGCCGGCGAAGCTCACCGAGCCGACGCTGTCGACGGCGATGATGCGAATCTCCGGCCGGTGTTCGCGGAAGAAGCGGGCGCAGCCCATCAGGGTGCCACCGGTGCCCGCTCCGATGAACAGAGTGTCGAGGTCGGGAAAGTCCTTGGCGATGAGAGCCGCGGTGCTCTCGTAGTGGGCGATCCAGTTGGCGGGGTTTTCGTACTGGTTGAGCCAGACGAAGGCCGGGTCCTGGGCACAGCGCCGGCTCACATACGCCTTGCGGGCGGCGAGGTATCCGCCGGAGGCGTCAGGTTCGTCCACGACGACGACCTCGGCGCCGAGGGCCCGGATCAGGGCTATGGTCGCGGGGTTGCAGTTGGGGTCGGTGACACAGACGAACTTCAGCCTCTTGGACGCGGCGATCACTGCGAGAGCCACGCCGAGGTTGCCGGAGGAGGACTCGATCAGGACGGAGTCCGGTCCGATGAGGCCGTCGCGCTGTGCCGCTTCGACCATTCGCGCAGCGGGCTGGATCTTGATTGAGCCCGCGAAATTGAAGCCCTCGCACTTGAGATGCAACGGGAGGCCGAGGCTGGGCCCCAGGTCGATGTAGACGTCGCTGTCGAGGAGTTCGTGAGCAGCGGTGATGACGGTCATGCGTTGTCTTCACTTCCGTTCATCCGTGTGGATCGGGACCAATCCGCGCTGAGGAGGTTCGGGACCGGCGGAGCATGCGTCGCAGGACTGTGCGGAGTGTGGTCTTCTCGGATCGACTCGGCGTCATGAGCACGAGGCCAGTCCCCAGAGGGAATCAGCGGACTCGGTACCGGTCGTGGTGGCCGGTCCGGCGATGTCCTCGCCACGACGGCGATGCGTCCCCTCTGGATGGCCATGCATGTCCCTTCGACCGGCTGTGAGATCCGTTTCAGCGGAGAACCGGCAGTGGTCCGGGTCGGCCGCGTAATGTCATGGCGCAAACACACTGCACAGCTGTCGTGCTCGCCTTTGCACGTTCACGGTCGCAGACCTCTGTTGAGGTCTATGACAAGGAACGCTCAATCCCCTGGTAGCAACTGGTTCGAGCGGCGTGGGGCTGGCGGCCAGCCCCACGCCGAAGGGCCCGCCCCAAGGGCGGTCCCACTGCGATGGAGTTGTCCGATGCGCGATGTCAGGCGACTGAGCACAAGGACTGGGCCGCGTCGGCGGAGAGTCGGAGCGGGCGGAGCAGCCGGCGCCCACGGTGTCTCGCGACTCACCGACGACGACCGTCGGCCTCACATTTGTGCAGGCCAGCCACTCGCCGTGATCCCCGACGGCTCACGATCGCCAGGCAGGGCGCACATTTCTCGCACCCACCGGGACCTGTACACAGTGCCTGTAGCCGGCCAGGTCAGAGACGGAGCGAGTCTTGCAAAAAAGTAAGACGAAACAGTCAAATCGCATCGCGTACTCGAATTCCAACATGCGAGAAGGAGAGAGGAAACCACCTCTGGGATGAGTTCATAGTGAATACACAATGACGGTTCCGACCCGGCGCACAGGGTAGCGAGAAACGTCTCCTTATGCGCCCCCGAATGCGCCCCCTGGAAGTTGACCTATAGGCGAGAAATAGCCAACGGGCTAGATTTCCATCTGGTTTCATGGGGCATTCGATAAGTATGTTGTTGCTGCTTCAGCGACGCATACGTCGGACTGCCTGTTCCGACGGCGAACCATCCGAGGGAGAAACTGTGCGCGTCACCATGCGTTCGGCCGGTCGGACATACGACGATGCTCTTGGGCAAGCGGACGGGCGGGAATCAACCTGGGCGCTCTGCGGTTTATTGGGGCCCTTGCGCATCGGTGTCGACGACTTGGACCAATCCGCGAGTGTCGCGCCAAAAATACGCACCGTACTTGCGATGCTGTGTACGCATCCGGACCAGGTCGTTCCGACCTCCGCACTGATACGAGAGCTGTGGTTAGAGCAGCCGCCGGCGAGTGCTCTGCGCACCCTGCAGACGTACATCCTCAGCATCCGCAAGCTACTGTCTCAGTTGGCTGGACGTGAACCTCTGGAAATCGCGGAGGACGTGCTGGTTACTCGGGCCGGTGGGTACCGCCTGCAGAGTTCGGGACTGCGGCTGGACTGGCTGGACTTCATGCAGCTGGCTGACCACGGCCGAGCGAAACTGCAGGCCGGCGACGGTCACGCTGGGATCCTTCTCATGGAGGAAGCGCTGGATCTGTGGCGCGGCAGTGCCTTCGCAGACGTGCCGACCGGCCCCGTGTTGGAGTCACGACGCCTGTTGCTGGAGGAGTCCCGGCTGGACACGGTCGAGGCGCTGGTCGATGCCAGGATCGAGGCTGGGCTGCACCAGAAGGTGATCGCAGAACTCGCCTCGCTGACCAGCGAACACCCGTTCCACGAGGGCTTGCACGCTCAGTACATGCGTGCCCTCGCGCTCAACGGGCGCCGGGCCCGGGCGCTGGAGGTGTTTGGCAGGCTGCGGACTCGGCTGGTGAATGAGATCGGCATCGAACCGGGCTACCCGCTGCAGCAGCTCCAGCTGACAATCCTGAACTCGCACACGACGAAATACGTACCGCTTTCCACCGACTGAATACCGGGCGATAAGTGAATGCGCCACGCCGACCTGCCGCCGAGCCGTATACAAAATGCCCCTGCCCGGCGGCAGATCAAAACATGCCTGGCCGGAGTAATGGATCGTCTCAGGGACTTTCCCCGCCTTCCGGTTTCTGTTCCTTTCGGAACGCTCGCCATTTCTTCTCGCCATGCGGCGATTCGCGGCCAAGTTTCCGTACACTATGCGGTCACCGGATATTCGGCGGGCCTAGCGGAAGAGTACGGAAGCACGCAATGCGCATCTTGGCGGGAAGTGACCATGCGTACGCAGGCTGGGGCGCCCGTTTACCTCGCGTGTCGAACGAGGAGTGTCCCGTTGGCGACAGCCATACCACCCGGCACGTCTACGCGTTTGGCCGGTTGCGCCGACACCGAGAAAGTCGTCCGGCGCTGGTTCCGTCCGATCACTCGGTCTCCGGCCTCCCGGGCAAGCTAGTCGACCGGGGGGCCGGTGAACGCGGCCAGTCCCCCCGGGTAGAGCACCACGATGGCGTTGCAACTGCACTTGCAATACTCGACCTCGCCGTCGGATGTCGAGTGGCTGGACAGCAAACGCCAGGACGGCTGGCGCAGAGCGGCACTGCAGCCCCACTCCTGTAGCGGACAGGGTCCCTGGGGCTCGAGGTCTGGCGGGCCGTTCACCTCGGCGGCGCGGCGGGCTTCTTGTGGGGCAGGCTGGTCAACGGTGATCGGGCCGTACGGGAGAGAGTGCGGCATCGGTGTCGTCTCCCTTCAGATGTGCGGCAGCCCCGGGCTGCGGCACGGTGGGTTCGGGCAGGGTGCGGAACAACAGCCAGCTCAGTACGGGCATCAGGACCAGTGGCGCCAGGGCGGTTTGCAGGGATGTTTTGTCGGCGACGCTGCCGATGAGAGGACTCACCAGGCCACCGATGCTGACGGTCAGACCGAGCGTGATCCCGCTGGCGGTGCCGACGCGCGAGGGCAGATAGTCCTGGCCGAGCGTGACCTGCAGCGAGAACGGGACGTACAGGCCGGCCGAGGTCAGCGCCACGAACAGATACAGAGCCGGGCCGGGTACGAACACCACACCCGCGACCGATCCGGCCGTGAGCAGGTACGACCAGCGCGCAACGGTGACCCGGTCCCAGCGGTTGGCCAGCGTGCCACCCAGCACGGAGCCCACCGCGCCGCCGAGGTAGAGCACGAACAGTGCCGCGGTGCCCGCTGCCGTGCTGCCGCCCATGCGCTCCGTGGCGAACAGCGCGATGAAGGTGCTCAGACCGATAAAGACGATCGACCGGCACACCACAGCCAGCGACAGCTTCACGAACGACGCTTTGTCGTCACCCCCGGCCGCCACCGCCGCAGCGGCCCCGGCGGACTCCTGCTGCTCCAGCGCACGCAGCACGGGCAGGCACAGCACGGCACCAACGAGCGCCGGCAGCACCAGCAGCGGCGTCAGGCGCAGACCCCCGGTAGCAACAACGGCGGCGACCATGAGCGGGGCCACCGCGAAGCCAAGGTTGCCGCCCAGTGAGAACCAGCCCATCGCACTGTGGCTGCCCCGACTGGCGAGCCGGGCGACCCGCGCGGACTCGGGGTGATAGGCAGCCACGCCCACCCCGGACACCGCCACGAACGCGAGGGTCAGCGCGTAGGAGCCGCTCACCCCGCTCAGTGCGATGCCCACACCGCCCAGCAGCGTGCTGGCCGGGAGCAGCCACGGCATCGCCCAGCGGTCAGTGAGCGCACCGAACACCGGTTGCGCCACCGACGACAGCAAGGAGGCGGCCAGCACGATGCCCGAGACAGCGGCATAACTGTAGGCGCGCTCGGCGACGAAGAACGGCACCAGGGACGCCACGGCGCCCTGGTAGATGTCGACGCAGGCATGCCCGACGGACAACAGTGTGATTGATGCATTTCTTCGCACCCAGTCATGGTCGGCGCCGGATGCCGTGTCGCACTTCCGATAAACTGCCAGACGATGACGCAGATCCGCCATGAGCCGGTCGCCCCGACCCGCACCCAGTCGCTGGCGCCCGGTGCCGCGATTGATGCCCACCGCCACGACGACCACCAGATCGTCTACGCCGGCCGCGGAGTGCTGGCCGTCACCACCAGCGCAGGCTCCTGGGTCGCCCCCGGCACCCGCGCCATCTGGGTACCCGCTGGCACCGTGCACGCCCACCAGGCCCACGGCGAGCTCGAACTGCACCTGGTGGGGTTGCCGGCGACCGAGAACCCGCTCGCCCTGAAGACGCCGACCGTGCTCGCCGTGGGTCCGCTGCTGCGCGAACTGATCATCGCCTACACGCGCACCCAGGACGACAACAGCCCCGAACGGGCCCGCCTACGCGCGGTATTGCTCGACCAGCTGCGGGCCTCACCCCAGCAGCCACTGCACCTGCCCACGCCCGCAGCGCCCCTGCTGCAGACGCTGTGCGACATCCTGCGCGCCGATCCGGCCGACAGTCGCACCCTCGCCGACCTGGGCCGTGAGATCGGGGCAAGCGACCGCACCCTGTCCCGGCTGTTCCGCAGCGAACTCGGAATGTCCTTCCCCCAGTGGCGCACCCAGCTGCGGCTCCACCACGCGCTGGTCCTGCTGGCCGAGGACACACCAGTGACCACGGTCGCACACCTGTGCGGCTGGTCATCCGCCAGCGCGTTCATCGACGTCTTCCGGCGCACCTTCGGCCACACGCCGGGCAACTACCCGCGGGGCTGACGGGTCACAGACGCCTCCGGGACCGGCCGATCTTTTGGAGGCGCGGCACCCGTTGTCGGGGTCTTACATCCCTCCCTACGCGCCTGCCTGTTGTGAGGGGTGGGATCCGGCAGGGTGATCCTCGATCCAGGACAGCCCGCCGATGTCGAGTCGTTGGCGGGTGCGGGTGACAGCAACGTAGGCGAGGCGGGCTTCGCCGTCGTCGATCGGGCCGGGCACCGGACGGCCGGTGTCGTCGTGCTGGTCGCTGTCTTTGGGTGGGGTGAAGTCGTCGGCGATTTTCACGCGGGCCCATTCGCGGCCCTTGGCCTTGTGGGCGGTGGAGACGGTTACCTCGGCCTGTGGTTCGGGGACGAGTTGGGCGAGGGCGGCCAAGATGGCGTCGGTGCCGTGGCGGTCGACGAGGTCGACCAGCGGCTGCAGGTCACGGCCGGCCGGGTCGTGGGCGGCGTAGTCCTGCAACTCGCCCCAAGAGGGGAACAGGAGGAGTTCGGGGTGGGTGGTGCGGCGGCCTTCTGTCAAGTTGCGGGCGGCTTGGGCGAGGGCGTACAGGCTGTCTGCTCCCCCGGCCAGCCCGACGCGGTATCCGGCGGCCAGCAGGTCCATGGCCTGGGCCATGGCGCCGACGTTGGTGCGGCACAGCACCGCGTCGGGCCGGGTGAGGGGGCCGATTTCGGTGGGCACGGCCGGGGTGCCGGTCAGGCGGATCGGGGCGTCGGCGATGTGCAGCCAGCGGTTGGCCTCGGCGGCGAGTTGCGGGCCGAAGCGGAAGGACTGGGAGAGAGTGAGCTGGGTGCCGTCGAAGCCGGTCATGACGTCTTTGGCGCCGCGCCATTGGTAGATGGCCTGGGCGGAGTCGCCGACCATGACCAGCTGGGCGTGCTCGCGTTGGCTGAGGAAGATTTGTTCGACGACGGGGTTGGTGTCCTGGGCCTCGTCCAGGAGCAGGAAGTCGGCATTGATGGTGGGCTGGGTGAGGGCCCAGATCTTCAGGTAATGGTCGTGGTCGAAGCGGACCGCACCCTCGTCCGGGTGCTGCAGGTCGGCCCAGGCCTTGCGGGCGAACGGCACGATGTGGGCGGCGAGTTGGGTGTGCAGGTCCGTGTCCTCGAGGCCGCGCAGGTGCGGGACGTGGTGGCGGGTGATCGCCTCATCGGCGGTGTGGCAGAAGCGGGCCACGGTGCGCAGGGTGGCGTAGGAGAGGGCCTTTGGGGAGAGGTCGCGGTCGCCGATGCGGATGGGTTTGGTGATGCCGAGGGCCTGTCCGGTCTGCCAGGCCGGGCGGCGGGGGGCGTTCAGGCGGCGGGTGTAGCGGTGGCCGACGGCGGCGTAGGCCAGTGCGTGGGCGGTCTTGCACCAGACGTTTTTGGGGAAGCGGGCGGTGGCGTCCTGGGCGATGGCCCGGTTGTAGGCGAGGTAGCGGCCGCGGCGCTGGGTGGCGTGGGCGAGCAGGGCCAGGGTGGTGGTCTTGCCGGTGCCCGCACCGGCCTGCAGGGCCAGGTGCTCGCCGGCGTGAAAGGCATCAGCCGCGGCCTGCTGTTCGTCGGTGGGGTTCAGCATGGCGCGACTCCGGGGGTGTGGGTGAGGGCGCGCCCGACGGCCGCCAGGAGTGGGGCGGCCGTGGTGTGGGCGAGCAGCTGCTGTACCGCCTGGTCGAGGCGGTCGGCCTCGTCGCTGGCGTGCTGGGCCAAGGCGCGGTGGAGGGCCTGTCGCACGAAGTTTTCTGGGGACTTGCCCGCGCGGTCGGCGGCGTGGCGGATGGAGGTGTAGGTGGTGGGCGGGAAGGTGACGTTGAGCAGGATCTGCCCGCCCGTGTCCGGGTAGTGCGTGGTGATCACGTCGATGGGGAGTCGTCCATCCATCTGGTGGCGTAGGCGTTCGAGGGCCTTGACCGGGGTTTTGGCGCGTGTCAGGGCCATGAGTCGGGTGGCGTCGTGGTTGGCCGCCAGCGGCATCGAGCGGGTGGCGTGGTGGAGTTCGGCCGGGGTGAGAGGCCGCGTCAGGGTGATCTCGAGGGCGTGGTGCGGCATCGTCACCCCTGCCCGTGGCGGCCGGTCGAGGTGTGCGGGAGGCGGGTTCGGATGTGTTCCGCGTGCAGGAGGGGGTCGAAGACCTGCCATCCGGCCAGGGCGAGATCGGCGGCCCCCGGGGCGGCGGCGTGGGCGGGGCAGCGCTGGGTGCGCCAGCGCAGCTGTTCGGCATAGGGCAGGTGGCCGAGATCGTAGACGGCCATCAGTGCGGCGGGCAGGGCGAGTTGGCCGCGCTGCGGACTGGCGGGCAGCAGCATCCAGACGCCCGCGGGGGTGTTGGGGAGGAGTACGGGCTGAGGGCAGCGGTGGCGCTGGCGGGTCTGTGCCACGCATTGGATGTCCTCGAGGGGGCGGTCGGCGAGATAGAGGCCCAGCAGCAGCTGTACGACGGGACGGGGCGGCCGGCCGTGGTCGGCGGGCGGTTCGCCGGCAGCAGGCGGGGCCGGCGGGGTAAAGCGGCCGGTGTCGATCAGGCGGCGGGTGCGGACGGCGAGTTGACGGCGTGCCGCCTCAAGGTGTGCGTTGATCCGGGTGGTGGGGGTGCGGTGGGGGCAGAGCACGGCGTGAGGGATGCGGCACCAGGAGCCTGGTGCCGCTGACTTCTACTACGGCGAGATGGAGATGCGTCGCCACGATCACACCGGAACCCCACTCGGCGAGCGCTTCCTGTTGTGGGGGTACTGGCTGCTCTCCGGTTACGGCCTGCGTGCCTTGCGCGCCCTGGGCTGGCTCGCTGCCGCCATGCTCGTCACCATCGTGCTGCTGATGCGCTCCGGGCTTCCGAACGACTCCCCGAGGCAGGAAGCGGTCGGCACTGTGCCGTCCGGCGGGGGCAAGGTCACCTTCGAGATCAACAAGACCGACCCGCAGAACCCCACCGGGGACAGGTTCACCGGCAAGCGCTTCGAGAAGTCCCTGAACGTGACCCTCAACTCCGTGGTGTTCCGCTCCTCCGGCCAGGACCTGACCACCACCGGCACCTACATCGAGATGGGCTCCCGCGTGGCTGAACCTGTCCTCCTGGGCCTGGCCGTCCTGGCCGTACGCAACCGCGTCAAACGCTGACACGTCGCGCCGGGGCAAGCGGGCGCGACGTTACGTTCAAACCCGGGCCTCCGGAGTGCACTCACGAGCCTGCCGCGACCAAGCCCTCGGCAGCGGACATTCCGCGCTATGCGGTCGTAGGCGAATTCGACCGATCGGCGCTCGACGCCAGCATCTCAGTGCTTCAGAGCTTCGTGGATGTCGTCGCCGCGTTGTTCCCAGGACACCGATCCATTCGAAGCGGACCACGAACCGTTCCGACCCTCGTGGAGGGGCGCTCCCCCACATCAAGATCAATTTCTTCACACCCTCAGGGACCCCAATCCCAAGCAATTATCCATGGAGTTGAGACATTCTTGATAGAAGTGAGGCGCGCCAGGCCACAGGCTCACCATCGAGGGCCGCAAGAACCTTCACATCTCATAAAAGCAGGTCAGTCGGTTAGACGACTCAGCCTCAGTTTCTGCGACTGCAGTTGAGATGTTGCAGGTCACAGTGACGAGCATGTCTCAACTACATGAATAACCGACACCCCCGGGAGGTCGCGGAGTTGGATGCGCTCTCCGGGGCGGCCCGCAGGAATGCCTTCGCTCGTGTCTGGGCGCGGAAAGAGGCGTATCGGAAAGGGATCGGCACCGGGGTCGTGGGAGGCCTCGACTCCAATTACGTGGGTACCGCGGGTGCCGGGCCGACGGGGTGGAACCTTACGGAAGTGAACTCCCCGGACGGCTTCGCCGCAGCCGTCGCAGTACAGGGCACAGCCCTTACGTAAAGGGGGGCTCCCCGCCGTGAGGGGGTTGTCAGTCGACCGGCTGCAGTTCCTTCGCGGTGGTCGTACCGCGGCGTTGTTCCAGGCGGATCGACCAGCGGCTGGTGTACAGGAGTCCGGCTCCGGAGGCGAGGAACAGGCCGGCGAGCAGCAGCCAGCCCGGTGAGCCCCAACCGGCGAGCAGCGCAGTGAGCAGACCGGGGGCGAGCATCATCGCGGCGCCTTCGCCGACGCCGAACATGCCCTGGTATTCGCCGTGGGCGTCTTCGCGGGTCATGCCCACGGAGAGGCCGTACCCGCCGGCGACGAAGAAGAGTTCGCCGAGGGTGTGGACCGCGGCGGCGACGAACAGCAGGGCGATGACGGTGCCGGCGGTGGCGCCGTCCGTGGTCGCGAAGACCAGACAGGACACCGCCAGAGTGACCCCGGCCAGAGCCGACATGCGTCCTGCGCTTTTGACGGTGGTGGCTGCCTGGGTGAAGCGGTTGAGCAGCAGCACGATGACCACACCGTTGAAGGCCAGCAGGACGCCCATGGTCCAGGGTGGCGCCTGGGTGTGAGAGGTGAGCCAGACGGGCAGGCCCGCGTCGAGCACACCCCAGTTGAGCGCGAGGACGCCGTTGAGGACGGTGAGGACCAGGAACGGGCGGTCGCGCAGCACCAGCATTTTGCGTGTGACCTGGCGTTCCCGGAGCGACTCGACGTGCGGGACGCGCGCGATCAGGGCGGCGAAAGCGAGGCTGGCCGCTCCGCAGAACAGCACCATGCCCACGTAGCCGGGGCGGTTGTCGAGGGTCAGCACCACGATGCCGATGACGGAGCCGGCGACCGCGCCGATCTCCTTGATGACGTGGCAGTTGCTGATCGATTTGAGCCGGTCGGGGCCGTCGGTCAGGCCGGAGAGCACGGCGATGCGGATGCCCGGGGACGCCTTCTCCGCCGTCACCACGACAGTGGTCGCGATCATGGCTGTCCAGAAGTTGTGCACCAGCGCCAGGGACATGGTGGCCAGGCCCTGGACCGCTGCGACGGCCATCAGCACCTCGCGGGGCCCGATGCGGTCGGCGAGGTAGCCGACCGGCATGCCGGCGACCATACCGACGAGACCTGCAGCGGTGATGCCGATGCCGAACTGGGCCGGCGACAGCTCGACGGACCGTAGGAAGAACAGCGCCCAGCAGGCGTACCAGGCGCCACGGCCGACCGACAGCACGAGGGTCGCGACGTAGACCGAGCCGACCGGTCCCTGCCAGAAGCCGCGTCGGGTCCATCCGGGTCGGCCCTGCCGCCCGGTGTCCTGCCCCTCCGTCGCCGTCACAGTCGTCCTGCTCCTTTCGCCCGTGTCCGGTCAGCATCGCAGGGTGCGGCGGGGGGCTTCATCTTCCGTGTTGCGCAGTTTCGGCCGGGCCGCCGGCAGTGCGCATGACGGAAGAAGACAGACCGGGACGACCGAAGCGAGGCTCGGGCCGGTAATCGAGAGCCGCGGGAAGGGAACGCAGTGGACGAGCGGGTTGCCTCACGAGCGGACCGGACGGACGGCGGGGGGCGGCCCGTACATCACGCGGTCACACACTGGGCCCGCCGTACTCCTCAGGCACCGGCGATCACCTGCGCTGACGGTGTGCTGTCCTACCGCGAGCTGGACGAGCGGGCCAACCGGCTGGCCCACCATCTGCGCGGGCTCGGCGTGGAGCGGGGCGTGGTCGTCGCCGTCCACCTGGACCGTGGCCTGGAGCACTATGTGGCGCTGCTGGGCGTGCACCGGGCCGGGGGTGCCGCGTTGCCGCTGGACACCGGCTATCCGGAGGCGCGTCTGCGGTACATGCTGGAGGACAGCGGCGCCCTGGTGGTCATCACGGGGCAGGATGCGGCCGCCGGCACAGTGGTGGACCCGTACGCCGATGCGGCGCTGATCGCCGCGTGTCCCGCCACGCCGCCGGACGTCGAGGTGCGCCGGGACGACCTGGCCTGTCTGATGTACACGTCGGCGTCGACGGGCGCACCCAAGGGGGTGCAGCTCGAGCACGGCGGGATCGCCGACCTGTGCCGCTGGCATGCGGAGGCGCTCGAACTCACCGCGGCCGACCGGGGTTCGCTGGCCGCCCCGCTGAGTTTCGACGCGTCGATCCTCGATCTGTGGCCGCTGCTGAGCGTGGGCGGGCATGCCGTCGCGGTCTCCGACAACGACCGGGGCGACCCCGAGCGGCTGGTCCGGGCGTTGCGGGACCATGCGATCACGGTGTGCTTCCTGACCACCGCGCTCGCCGAGATCGTGCTGGCCCAGCCGGGCCTTGAGACGTTGGCGCTGCGCTGGCTGGTGACGGGCGGTGAGGCGCTGCGGCGCCGTCCCCGGCCCGGCCTGCCGTTCCGGCTCGTGAACATCTACGGTCCGACCGAGACGACGGTGTACGTGACGTCCGCGGTGGTCGCCGACGAGGCCACGGCGGACGGGCCGGTCCCGATCGGGCGGCCGTTGGGCGGGGTGGATGTGCGCCTGCTCGACCCGCAGGGCCAGCCTGTGCCCGCGGGTGAGGCCGGTGAGATCGTGGTGGCCGGTCCCGGTGTGGCCCGCGGTTATCTGCGCAGGCCCGAGCTGACGAGCCGGCGATTCGGGGTGGACGGCGGGCTGCGCACCTACCGCACCGGCGACCTGGCGCGGCTCGGGGCGGACGGGCAGTTCGAGTTCCTCGGGCGGATCGACCGGCAGGTGAAGGTCCGCGGGCATCGCATCGAACCCGACGAGATCGAGCGGGCGTTGATGCGGCACCCCGGTGTGCGGCAGGTCGCGGTGGCCGCTGTGCGGCCCGCGGGGCAGGCCGCACAGTTGGTCGCGTACGTCGAAAAGGCCGGCCCGGGCGGTGCGGCGGGCTGGTCGGTGCCGCCGGGGCCGGCCGGGAGCGCCGTCACCACGGTCGCCGCCGTGCGGGCTCTCGCGCCCCGGTCCGTGCTGGAGATCGGGCCGGGTGTGCCGGGCCTCGACAAGGTGTGTGACGTCCATGAGCGGCGGGAGTCGCTGACACCGGACGTGCGGGGGGCCTACGACCTGGTGCTGGTCGATGCGCACGCCGTGGACGGTGCCGCTGGTCTGCTCGCCGCGATCGGCGCGGCGCAGCAGCACGGCGACACGGTGCTGGTGAGCGGGGTGCGGTCGCTGCCTCTGCTGGGGCCCGCCGCGGGGAGGGCCGAGCTGGCGACCGCGGTGGACGGCACCACCGGCGACGAGCTGCGCTGGCGGGCTTACGGGCGGAACCGGGACGATGCCGGGCCGGCTGTGCATCCGGTGGTGTTCGCGGACCTGCCGGCGGGGTCGGTGGAGATCGTGCCGCGGTACGACCGTGCCGACCCCGGCCGATTCGATGTGCTGGTCCGGGCGGGCGAGGTCCCGGCGGCTCCCGGGTTCGAGTGGCGGGACTACGGCGGCGAGGTCGACCTGGCGGCGATCCGTGCGGTGCTGCGTGGTGGCGAGCCGCGGGTGTTCGGTGTCCGGGGCATTCCGTACGCGGAGCTGGCGGCGCGGTTCGCGGCATGGCGCGGCATGGCCGGGCAGGTGACCGCCGGTGAGCTGCGGGCCCGGGCCCGGCCGGGCGGGGCGCCGTCGCCGGTCGATCTGCGGGCGCTCACCCTCGGGCTGCCCTACCGGGTGCGGCTCAGCTGGGCCGCCGGGCGCGCCGACGGTGCGCTGGACGCGGTGTGGCTGCACGACACGGTGCCCGAGCCGGTGCGGCTGCCCTGGCCCGGCCCGGCCGCGACACCCGTCGAGACGGTGAACCGGGTGCCGGACGAGGAGGGCGACGAGCGGCTGCGGGACGAGTTGCGTGAGGTGCTCGCCGCCCGGTTCGTACCGCACGAGATGCCCGACCTGCTGGTCCTCCTCGACCGGCTGCCGTTGACGCCGGTCGGCAAGGTGGACCGCAACGCGTTGCCGTTGCCGTTGTGGCTCGACGGGCGGCGGCGTGGTGCGGACGGGCCGCGGAGCGCCGCCGAGGAGGCCGTGACCGGGCTGGTCGAGGAGTTGCTCGGCCGTGGGGTCGGCCGGGACGACGATCTGCGGACGCTCGGCGCGCACTCGCTGACGTTCGCCCAGCTCTCGTCGCGGATCCTGCACGAGTTCGGTGTGCTTGTCCCCGTACGCCGACTGCTCGAGGAGCCTTCCGTCGCGGCGATCGCCGGTCGCCTCGAAGTGTCCGGGACGAGCCTTGTCGATCACACGGAGGTCAGCTGATGGATGCCCCGCTCACCTTCGCCCAGCAGCGGTTGTGGTTCCTCGACCAGCTGCATCCCGGTGCCGCCGGGTACAACATTCCGTCCGCGCACCGTATTCGGGGGCCGCTCGCGCCCGGTCTGCTGGCGCGGGCGCTGACCGAGGTGGTGCGTCGGCACGAGGTGTTGCGGGCCGCGGTCGCCGACGGGCCCGGCGGTCGGCCGGTGCACCGGATCCAGGCCTGCGAGCCGGTCGAGGTGCCGGTGACGCCGGTCGGCGGCGGGCCGGTGGAGGAGCGGCTTGCGCGTGCCGCGGAGTTGGCCCGGGATCAGGTGCTGCGGCCGTTCGAGCTGCGCCGGGGCCCGTTGCTGCGGGCCGGTTTGCTGCGTATCGACGACGACGACCACGTGCTGGTGCTCTGCCTGCACCACCTGGTCGCCGACCAGTGGACCCTGTCGCTGCTGCTGCGTGAGGTGTCCGAGCTGTACGAGGCGTACCTCCTCGATGTGGATTCGCCGCTGGGCGAGCCGCCGCTGCAGTACACCGACTTCGCCCGGTCGCAGCGGGAGACCCTCGACGAGGACGTCCTGGACGGTCAACTCACGTACTGGCGTGACAAGTTGGCGGGTTGTGAGCCGCTCGGGCTGCTCACGGACCGGCCGCGGCCACCGGTGCAGTGCTGGGACGGGGCGCGGGTGCGGCGGCGTATTCCCGCCGAGGTGCTCTCCGCGGTGCGTGAGCTGGCCGCCCGGCACGACGTGACGCTCTTCGCGGCCGTCGCCGCCGGGTTGTCGGCGCTGCTGGCCCGGCACACCGGGCAGCGGGACGTGCTCCTCGGCGCGGCCCTGGCCCACCGCGACCGCCCCGAGTTGGAGGAACTCCTGGGGTTTTTCGTCAACACGGTCGTGCTGCGTACGGACCTGACCGGTGACCCGTCGTTCGGTGAGCTGCTCGGGCAGGTGCAGGAGACGGCGCTGCAGGCCCAGGAGAACCAGGACCTGCCGTTCGAGCGGCTCGCCGACCTGCACGGCCCTGACCGTGATCTGAGCAGGCCGCCGCTGGTCAATGTCGTGCTGTCGTTCCTCAACACGCCCGCCGATCCGCTGCGGGTGCCCGGCTCGACGGTCACCGAGTTCGTCTTCGATCCCGGTGTCGTCAAGTTCGAACTCGACGTGATGGCCTTCGAGGACGGCGGTGAACTCGTCGTCGACGTCGACTACCGGCAGGACCTGTTCGACCGCTCCACCGTGGAGCGTCTCCTTGCCCACCTCGAACGGATCCTGGCCGGTGCCGCCGCCGGCCCGGACCGCCCGGTGTCCGCGCTGCCGCTGCTCACCGCCGACGACGAGGCCGAGCTCCTCGCCCGGGGCAACGCGGCCGCGCCGGCACACGGCCCGGGCAGGTCGGTGCCGGAGCTGTTCGCCGAGCAGGTCGCGCTGCGCCCGGACGCGCCCGCCGTACGCGAAGGGGCGGAGGTCCTCACGTACGCCGAACTGGACGCGCGGGCCGAACGGGTCGCGGCCGCGCTCGCCGGGTTCGACGGCCCGGCGTGTGTCGGTGTCTGCCTGGACCGCTCCGCGGACCAGGTGGCGGCGCTGCTGGGCATCCTCAAGGCGGGCGGCCACTACCTGCCGCTCGACCCCGGCTATCCGGCGGAGCGGCTCGGCGATCTCCTTGCCGATGCCGGTGCCGTCGCGGTGGTGACCGGCAGCCCGTACGCGGAGAAGACGGCGGCCTGGGCGGGGCCGCGGGTGCTGATGGACCAGCTGCCCGAGGCCACGGGCCGTGCGGCGCGGGGCGTGCCGGGGCCGGAGGATCTGGCGTACGTCATGTACACCTCCGGGTCGACGGGCCGTCCCAAGGGGGTGCGGGTGCCGCACCGGGCGGTGGTGCGGCTGGTGCACGAGACCGACTATGTCGACATCGGGCCCGGTGACCGGGTCGCGCACAGCAGCAGCATCTCGTTCGACGCCGCCACCTTCGAGATCTGGGGCGCCCTACTCACCGGCGCCGAGGCGGTCGTCCTGCCGAAGGAGACCGTGGTGGAGCCCGCGGTGTTCGCGGCCGCGCTGCGGGAGCAAGGCGTCACCGTGCTGTGGATGACGTCGTCGCTGTTCAACCACACCGTCGGCGAAGTGCCGGACGCGGTCGCCGGGGTCGGCACGGTCCTCGTGGGCGGCGAAGCACTCGACCCCGCGGTGATCCGTACCGTGCTGGAGCCGTGGAACGCGCCGGGGCGGCTCCTCAACGGGTACGGGCCGACGGAGAACACCACGTTCAGCACCACGCACCTGATCACCGAGGTGCCGCCGGACGCCGTGTCGATCCCCATCGGCAGGCCCGTCCGTGGTTCCCGCTGCTACGTCACCGACCCGCAGCTGCGGCTGGTCCCCGCCGGGGTGCCCGGTGAGCTGCTCGTCGCGGGCCTCGGCCTCGCCCACGGCTACGTGGGGGCGCCGGACCTGACGGCCGAGCGGTTCGTGCCCGATCCGTACGGCGAGGACGGGGCGCTGCTGTACCGCACCGGTGACATGGTGCGGTGGCTGCCCGACGGCACGCTGGAATTCCTCGGCCGCAGCGACGACCAGGTGAAGATCCGCGGCTACCGGATCGAGCCGGGCGAGATCGAGGCGCGGCTCACCGGCTGCCCCGGGGTGCGGTCGGCGCTGGTGCTGGTGCGCCGGGACGACGACGGGCCCCGGCTCGTCGCCTACGCGGTGCCTCACACGGGTGTCGAGCTGTCCGTGCCGGACCTGCAGAACCAGCTGGCCGCCGCGCTGCCGCCGTACATGGTGCCCAGCGACTTAGTGCTGCTCGACCAGTTCCCGCTGAACGCCAGCGGCAAGGTCGACCGCGCGCGGCTGCCGGAGCCGGTGCGGGCCGAACGCGCCGCCGGTGTCGCGCCGCGCACCAACCTGGAGGCGGCCGTGTGCCGTGTCTGGGCCGAGCAGCTCGGTGCGGGCGAGGTCGGTATGACCGACAACTTCTTCCATCTGGGCGGCGATTCGCTGCTCGCCACACGTGTGGTCGCCAGGCTGCGCCGTGTCCTCGGTGTCCGGCTGAGCGTGCGCACGCTGTTCGACCAACCCACGGCTGAGGCGTTCGCCGCCGCTGTCGACGATCTCAGGAGGACCGAAGTATGAGCACGACGACCGTCGGCACGCCGGCGACGAGCGTCCAGGAACGCATGTGGTTCGCCGAGCGTCTCGAACCGGGCGACGGGCTCTACAACGTGCCGTACGCGTGGCGGGTGCAGGGCACGCTCTCCGCGGAGGCGCTGGAGCGGGCCGTGGCGGTGCTGATCGAGCGGCACGAGATCCTGCGTACGACGTTCGCCGAGCGTGACGGCCGCCTGTTCCAGCAGGTCGGCGAGGCATGGACGCCGGTCGTCGACCGGGCCGACCTGCGGGGCGAGCCGGAGGACGCCGTCGAGGCGTGGATACGTGCGGGCTCCCGCAGGCCGTTCGACCTGGGCGGGCGGCGGCTGCTGCGGATCGGGCTGGCCGAACTCGACGGGCAGCGGCAGGTGTTGTTCCTCTGCGCCCACCACCTGATCTGGGACGCCACGTCCACCCAGGTGTTCCTGCGTGAGCTGCGCGACTGCTACGACGTGGCCGCCGCCGAGCTGGGCGTGGGTACCGCCCCGGCCGCGACGCCCGTGTGGCAGGAGGAGGCGCTGCCGCTGCCCGCGCTGTTCCTCGGGCAGGCCGCGCGCACCCCGGACGACACGGCGCTGGTGCACGAGGGCAGCACGCTCAGCTATGCCGAACTCGGCCGCCGGGCGCACGCGGTGGCCGGTCATCTCGCGGCGCGCGGGCTGGGGCGGGGCGACCTCGTCGGGGTGTACCTCGACCGGTCGGCGGACCTGGTGCCGACGCTGCTGGGTGTGCTGCTTTCGGGTGCCGCGTATGTGCCGCTCGACCCGATCTACCCGGACGAGCGGATCGCCGGCATGCTCGACGACTCCCGGGCCTCGCTGCTCATCGCCGACCGGGCCCCGGGCGCCGAGATGGCCGCCACCGGCGTCGAGACCGTCCTGCTGGGCGAGGTCCTCACGGCCGCACCGCTCGCCGTGCCGGTCCCGGTGGGCGGCGACGACATCGCGTACGTCATCTACACCTCGGGTTCCACGGGCAGGCCGAAGGGAGTGCAGGTCACGCATCGTGGTCTGGCGAACCTGCTGCGGTCCATGGCAGTCCGGCCCGGGTTCGGCGACCGCGACACGATGCTGGCCCTCACCACGGTCTGCTTCGACATCGCCGCCCTCGAACTGTTCCTTCCGCTGATCACCGGCGGCACCGTCGACGTCGCCTCCGCGGAGGTGGCCCGCGACGGTGACCTGCTCGTGCGGCATCTGGCCCGTACCCGCCCCACCCACATGCAGGCGACACCGGCGACGTGGCGGATGCTGCTGGCCGCGGGGTGGGCGGGCGACCCGGAACTGAACGTCCTCTGTGGTGGGGAGGCGCTGCCGCGGCCCCTCGCCGACGAGCTGCACCGCCGCTCGCGGGCGTTGTGGAACCTGTACGGCCCCACCGAGACCACCATCTGGTCGACCGCGGGCCTGGTCGCGGCCACCGGCCCGGTCACGCTGGGCCAGCCGGTCACCAACACCACCCTGCACGTCCTCGACGAGAAGCTGCGGCCCGTACCGGCGGGGGAACCGGGCGAGCTGTGGATCGGCGGTGACGGTGTCGCCGCCGGATATCTGCGCCGGCCCGAGCTGACCGCCGAGAGGTTCCGCACCGACCCGGCCGACCCGGACGGCGGCATCATCTACGGCACCGGTGACCTCGTGCGGATGCTGCCGGACGGGCAGCTCGCGTACGTCAACCGGGTGGACAACCAGATCAAACTGCACGGGTTCCGGGTGGAGCCGGGTGAGATCGAGGCGCTCCTGCGGGAACGGCCCGACGTGGCGGACGCGGCGGTGCTCCTCGACGACGCCGACACACTCGCCGGGTATCTGGTGTGCGACGGGGAGCCACCGTCGGCCGCCGACCTGCGCGCCCACCTCTCGCCCCGGCTTCCCGCGTACATGGTGCCCGCGGTCTTCCGGATCGTGGAGCGCTTCCCGCTGACCGGCAACGGCAAGGTGGACCGCAACGCGCTGCGCGCCCAGGGCGGCGGGCTGCCGACCGCGCCCCGCGCCGAGCCGTCGACACCGACGGAACAACTCCTCGCCCAGATCTTCACAGAGGTCCTCGACTGTCCGCCGCCGGGTGCCGGTGACTCGTTCTTCGAGATCGGCGGGCACTCCCTGCTGGTGCCCCGGCTCACCGGGGCGATCGCCGCCCGCACCGGGATCCGCCTCTCCGTCCGTGACCTGTACCAGGTGCCGCGGCTCGACGAACTCGCCGCGCACCTGGACACGCGGGCCGGAGACCGGCTCGTGGAGCAGCCGGAGACGGCGGCGGCCGGTGTGCCCGCGACGAGCATGCAGGAACAGATGTGGCTGGCCGAGCAGATGGACTGCACCGGCCCCGCCTACAACGTTCCCCTGTCGTGGCGGATCACCGGCGACCTCGACCCGGGGGCGCTGCGGACCGCGCTGGGCGCGCTCGTCGAACGGCACGAGATCCTGCGTACCGCGTTCCACCACCACGACGGGCGGCTCCACCAGGTCGTCACCGAACCGTGGACGCCTGAACTGGCCCACGACACCGAGGACCTGGCCGTCCTGACCGGCCGGGAGGCGTCGACGCCGTTCGACCTCGCGGCCGGGCGGCTGCTGCGGGCCCGCCTGGTGCGGACCGGACCGGACGCGCACACGCTGCTGCTGTGCTTCCACCACATCGCGTTCGACGCGCAGTCGGTGCCGGCGCTGGAACGCGACCTCGCCCACTTCTATGCGCGCGCCCTCGGTGAGACCGTCGGTGAGCTGCCGCCCGTGGTGCAGTTCGCGCAGGCCCGGTGGGACGAGGACCCGGACGCCGTCGGCCACTGGGTGGACCGGCTGACCGGCGCGCCCGACACCCTCGACCTCGGCGCGCCGCCGCGGCGCCCGGAGGCGCACGGCGCGGTGCCGGTCCCGTTCGCGCCGGACTTCGCCCGCCGCACGGCCGCGCTCCGCGACGAGCACCGGGTGTCCTGGTACATGGTGGCGGTCGCGGCGGTCGCCGCGTGGCTGCACCGTACGGACGAAGGCGGCGACGTCACGTTCGGGCTGCCGATGGCCAACCGGGAGGGCGACGACCTCGACGACGTGCTGGGGCCCTGCCTGAACACGGTGGTGCTGCGCTCGCGGGCCGAGGCGGCGACGACGTTCGCCGACCTGCTCGGCGAGGTGCGCGACAGCATGCTCGACGCGTTCGAGTACCAGGCGGCGCCGCTGCCCGAGGTGCTGTCCGAACTGGCCCCGCAGCGGCGGTCCGGGCGCACCCCGTACCTGGACGTCATGCTGAACCTGGTGTCCGTGCCGCGCACCCGGCAGGCGCTGGGCCCGGCGACGATGGCGGCGCTGCCGTTCGACCGCTGGCAGCACGAGACGAAGTTCGGTCTCACCGTGACGTTCGTGGAGGACGACGGGCAGCTCAGCGCGGTGCTGTCGTATCGCGGGGACCGGCACACCGCCGCCCGTGCCCGGCGGCTCGCCGAGCGGCTCGGCCGGGTCCTCGACGGGCTCACCGACCTGCCCGAGGTGCCGTTGGCCGAGCTGCTGCCGTCCGGCCGCCCGCAGTTCCGGGACTTCGCGGTGGCGCAGGCCGAGGAGCGGGACAGTGCGCACGGCCGGGAGGGGCTGGACGCGTGGGAGCGGCGGCTCTCCGGGACACCGGCGTTCCCGGCGCTGACTCCGCCGTTGCAGACCGCGCCGCCCGGTTCGGTGACCATCCCGCTCGGGCCCGGGGCGCTGGACGGGCTGCGCCGGATGCGCGCGGAGCACGGCCTGTCCTGGTTCATGGTGGCCGCGACCGGGCTCGCCGCGCTGCTGCACCGGTGGACCGGGCAGGAGGACGTCGCGTTCGGCTGCCCGGTCGCCAACCGGGACGAGTTCCCCGACCTGCTCGGGCCGTGCCTCAACACGCTCGTGCTGCGCTCGGAGTGCGATCCGGACACCACGGTGCTGGACCTGGCGCTCGCCATGCGGGAGACCGTGCTCGGCGCGTTCGACCTGGACCGGGTGCCGTTCGAGGACGTGGTGAGCCGGCTGCGGCCGCCGCGCCGACCGGGCTGGACGCCGTACGCGGACGTGACGCTGGCCGCGACCGCGGCGGGAGCGGCCGCCGTGCCGATCGGCGGGGCCGCGCTCACGCCCGTCGAGCTGGACCACGCGGGGGCCGGGTACGCCGGGAAGTTCGGGCTGACCGTCGGCTTCGAGGAGACCGACGGCAGGCTGCAGGGCACGATCCTGTACCGCGGTGACCGGCTCACCGGCGGTGAGGCGGAGCGGATGGCCGCCTGGCTGGGCCGGTTCGTCGAGTCGTTCGCCGAGGTCGCGGACCAGCCGGTCGGCACGGTCGACCTGCTCGGCGCCCCCGAACGGGCGGAGCTCGCCCGGTTCGAGGAGTCCGCCCCGGCGGGTGCGGAAACGACGGTTCCGGCGCTGTTCGCGCAGCGGTGCGCCGAGCAGCCGGACGCGCCGGCGCTCCGCTCCCGCAGCGGTGTCCTCAGCTACGCCGCGCTCGACGCGCGGGCCGACGCGCTCGCGGCGGTGCTGCGGCCGCTGGCCGGTGACCGCACGGTGGTTGCGCTGCTGCTGCCCCGCGGCGCCGACCTCGTCGTGTCGATGCTGGCAGGGTGGAAGGCGGGGCTGGCGATCTGCCCGCTCGACCCGGAGTACCCGGAGGACCGGATCCGGTTCATCCTCGGCAACGCCGGTGCGTGCGCCGTCGTCACCGACCGGCCCGCCGAGGCCGCCGGGGCCGTGCCGCCGGGCGTCGAGGTCGTCGGCATCGGCACGGTCGCCGAGAGCGTCGGCACGGTCACCAAGGACGCCCCGGCGGCGCTGCCCGGCCCGGATGCGACGGCGTACATCCTGTATACGTCGGGCACCACCGGCGAGCCGAAGGGTGTCGCGTACCGGCACGGGAGCCTCGCGCACGTGACCCGCTGGCACATCGACGCCTTCGACGTGCGGCCCGGCGACCGGGTCAGCCAGATCCACAGCGTCGCGTTCGACACGACGCAGCACGAGTTGTGGCCCGCGCTGTGCGGCGGCGCGGAACTGCTGCCGTACGAACGTCCCGTCGTGGTCCCCGAACTCACCTCGTGGCTCGGCGAGCAGGGCGTGACGATGTTCTTCGCGCCGACACCCGTGGCCGAGGCGCTGTGGGCGGCGGGCACCGAACTGCCGGCGCTGCGCTGGCTGTTCTTCGCCGGCTCGGCGCTGACCACGCTCCCGCCGGCCGTCCCGTACGGGGTCTGCGACGCGTACGGGCCGACCGAGACGTTCATCACGACCAGCCATGTCCTCGACGTGTCGACGGCGACGGTGCTGAACTGCATCGGCCGGCCCCTCGACGGTGTGCGCCCGTACATCCTGGACGCGGCGGGGCGGCGCTGCCCGGTGGGGATGCCCGGCGAGCTGTTCGTCGGCGGGGCGACCGTCGCGCAGGGCTACTGGGGCCGGGACGACCTGACCGGGGAGCGGTTCAGCGACCGCGATCCGGACGGCAATCCCGGCTGGGTGTACCGCACCGGGGACCGGGCCCGCTGGCTGCCGGACGGCACCCTCGAATATCTGGGCCGCCTGGACCGGCAGCTGAAGATCCGCGGCTACCGTGTCGAACCCGCCGAGGTCGAGACGCAGTTGCTGGCCGACCCTGCGGTGCGTCAGGCCGTGGTGCGCGGCTATCCGGGTGAGGCGGCGCCGCTGGTCGCCTATCTGGTGGCCGTGGCGGGCGAGCGTGCGGACACACCGGCGGTGCTTACGCGGCTGAAGTCGCGGCTGCCCGAGTTCATGGTGCCGAGTGCCGTGGTGTGGCTGCCCGAGCTGCCGCTGAACCATCGCGGGAAGCTCGACACGGGGGCGCTGCCCCGGCCGCAGCGCGCCGACCGGGTCGGTGAGATCGCGTGGACGGCGCCGGAGTCGGAGACGGAGCGGCGGATCGCCGGTGTGTGGTCGGCGGTGCTCGGCCTCGACGCGGTCGGTACGCACGACAACTTCTTCGACCTCGGCGGCAATTCGCTGCTCCTCGGCACGCTGCACGCCCGGCTGGAGAGCGAGCTGTCCCTGACCCTGCCGATCCGGCGCCTGTTCGAACATCCCACCGTGCACGCGCTGGCCCGGTCCCTGGCCGCCGGCAACGGCGAGCCGTCCTCCGCGGCCGCCGAGGTCCGCAGCCGCGCCGCACAGGCGCGGCGGGCCCGTCGTGCCCGCACCGCCCGCCCGACGAAGGTTGGAGAGGACGCATGAGCGAGTCCAACGCCGTGGCGATCGTCGGGCTGGCCGCCCGGCTGCCCGGGGCTGAGAACGCCGGCCGGTTCTGGCAGAACCTGCGCGACGGTGTCGAAGGCATCAGCCGGTTCGGCCTCGACGAGCTGATCGCCGCCGGGGTGGATCCGGCGCTGGCCCGGCATCCGCGTTATGTTCCCGCCCGCGGTGTGCTGACGGGCGGTGAGTTCTTCGACCGCAGGTTCTTCGGCTACAGCCCGGCCGAGGCCGCGGCGATGGACCCGCAGCAGCGGGTCTTCCTGGAGTCGGCGTCGACGGCGCTCGACGACGCCGGGATCGACCCGCAGCGCTTCGACGGCTGGGTCGGTGTGTACGCGGGCTGCGACATGATGAACCCGGAGCTGCAGGGCACCGGCGGCGACGGACTGTCCAGCATGATCGGCTACGACAAGGACTTCCTCGCCACCCGGGTCGCGTACAAGCTGGGGCTGCGCGGCCCGGCGCTCACCGTGCAGACGGCGTGCTCCACGTCGCTGGTGGCGGTGCACCAGGCCGCGCAGAGCCTCCTCAACTACGAGTGCGACGCGGCCCTCGCCGGGGGCGCCTCGCTGTGGCTGCCGCAGGTCACCGGCTACCTGTACGAGGAGGGGTACGTCGAGTCCGCGGACGGCCACTGCCGCCCGTTCGACGCGGCCGCCAGCGGCACGGTCGGCAGCAGCGGCGTGGCCGTGGTGGTGCTGCGGCGGCTGGAGGACGCGGTCAAGGACGGCAACCGGATCGTCGCGGTGATCCGCGGCTCGGCGCTGAACAACGACGGCGGGGAGAAGATCGGCTTCAGCGCGCCCTCGTTCGCCGGCCAGCGCGACGCCATCCAGTACGCGCACGCCCAGGCCGGTGTGGAGGCCGACGACATCGCGTACGTGGAGGCGCACGGCACCGCCACGCGGGTCGGCGACCCCGTCGAGGTGGCCGCGCTGACCGCCGCGTTCCGTGAGTCCACCGACCGGGTCGGCTACTGCCGGCTCGGCGCGGTGAAGAGCAACATCGGCCACACCGGTGCCGCGGCCGGCGCGGCCGGGCTGATCAAGACGGCGCTCATGCTGCAGCACCGGGAGCTCGTGCCGACGCTGCACTACCGGGAGCCGAACCCGGGCCTGGAGCTGGACACGTCGCCGTTCCGGATCGCCACCGAGCTGGCCCCCCTGCCCGCCGAAGGGCCGGTCCTCGCCGGGGTGAGCGCCTTCGGTGTGGGCGGCACCAACGCGCACGTCGTCCTGGAGTCGCCGCCGGTCCGCAGCCGTACGGACTCCGCGAAGCCCCGTGTCTTCTGCCTGTCGGGAGCTTCGGCGGCGGCCGTCCGCAGCCAGCGCACCGCACTCGCCGAGCACCTGGAGTCGTCCGACGACCCGCAGGACGACGTGGCGTTCACCCTGGCCACCGGGCGGCGCCGCTTCGACCACCGCAGCGCCGTGGTCGCGGCCGACCGGGCCGAGGCGGCCGAGGCGCTGCGTGCGGCGCCGCCGGTCGCCCGGGTCTCCGCCGAGCGGGACATCGCGTTCCTGTTCCCCGGCACCAGCGTGCTGCGCTCCGGTTTCGGCGGCGCCGCGCACCGCAGGCTGCCGGTGTTCCGCGAGACGTTCGACGCGCTCGCCGCCGAGTGCCGCAGCCGCTACGGCATCGACCTCGACGTCGTGCTGCGCCCGGATCCCGGCCTGGACTGGCTGCGGAGCGTGGTGAACGAGCAGCTCGCGCTGTTCGCCATCGGGTTCTCCCTCGCCCGGCAACTGCAGGCGTACGGCATCGAGCCGAAGGCCATGCTGGGGCACAGCGCCGGTGAACTCGTCGCCGCGGCCGTCGCCGGACGGTGGTCCCCCTCGGACGCGCTGCGTCTGGTGCACGAGCGCGGCACCATCCTGAGCGGCGTCGGGCCGGGCCGGATGCTGACCGTCAAGGCGTGCCCGGACGAGGTGCGGGAACTGCTCGCCGCGCGGCCGGGGCTGGCCGTGGCGATCGAGGCGCCCCGCTACTCGGTGCTGGCCGGCCCGGTCGAGGAGATCGACCGGCTGAAGGCCGACGGGATCGGCGACCGGATCCTCGACATCGGCGGCGCCTTCCACACGGAGGCGATCAGGCCGGCCGCCGAACGGCTCGGCCGGATCGTCGAGGAGATCCCGCACACGACCCCCACCCTGCCGTACCTGTCCAACGTCACCGGCGGCTGGGCCGATCCGGCGGTCACCTCGGGCGGCGCCTACTGGGCCGACCACGCGGCCGGCACGGTGCGGCTGTCCGACTGCGCGGACACCCTCCTCGACAGCTCCTGCCGGGTCTTCGTCGAGCTCGGCCCCGGCCAGACCATGACCCGGATGCTGCGCGGGCATGCGGCCTGGACCGGCGAGCACCTGGCGGTGCCGGTCAGCGGAAGCGCCGAGAACAGCGAGGAGGAGAACCTCCTCGCCGCGCTCGGCAGGCTGTGGGAGCGCGGCTTCGACATTCCCGTCGAGGACCTCCTCGACGCGCCGCAGCTGTGCGCCCTGCCGCCGCACCCGTTCGAGCCGATCGACTGCGAGAGCAACCGCGTCCGGTCCACCGGGAGTCCGGCCGCGGGCCGGCGGGAGCACGACGTCGTCGTCACCGTCGGCGACCTGCCCGCGCCGGGGCTGATCGCCGCGCTGGCCGGCGACACGGGCACCGTGCGGTCCGCCGCGGCGGACGGGGCGGTCGCCGCCACCGAGGGCGCGGTCGGCCCGGCCGTCGCCGTCGCGGTCGACGACCCCGCCGTACGGGACGCACTGCCGGAACTCGCCGGGCAGGCCGCCGCCGCAGGGGTGCGGCTGCTGCTGGTGGGCGGCGGGCTCGTCGGTGCAGGACCGGTGCCCGACCTCGTGGCCCGGCTGCGGGAGACCGCCCAGGTCACCGTGTTCGACCTGGAGGAACAGGCACCGGCCCCGGTGCGTGCGCCGGCCGCTCTCGGTGCGGTGCACGCCTGGCGCGACGGCCGCTGGTGGCTCCTCGACGAAGAACCCCCGCCCGCCGTGGAGGCCGTGCCCGGGGCGGCGGAGACGGAGGCCGCCGACGAGGTCCTCGACGGGCCCCGGGACGCCACCGAGGAGGCCGTCGCGGCGATCTGGTGCGAGCTCCTCGGGCTGGCCGCCGTCGGCGTCCACGACGACTTCTTCGAACTCGGCGGGCACTCCCTGCTCGCCACCCAGCTCGGCTCCCGCCTGCGGGCCCGCTTCGAGACGGAGCTGCCGATCGAGTCGGTCCTCGACAACCCGACGGTCGCCGGACTGGCCCGCGCGATCGGCGGCTCCGGTCGGGCCCGGCGGCAGGCCGTCGTCCCCCGGCCCGTGTCGGACGAGCCGCTGCCCGCCGCGTTCATGCAGCGGCGGCTGTGGTTCCTCGAACAGTCCGGTGCGGACCTCGCGTACGCCATTCCGCTCGTCCTCGACCTGGAGGGCGACCTGAGGATGGGGCCGCTGCGCGACGCCGTCACCGAGGTGGTGCGGCGGCACGAGGTGCTGCGCACGGTGCTGCCCGAGCAGGACGGCGAGCCGGTGCAGAAGGTGCTGCCGCCCGCGCCGGTGGAGATACCGCTGGTCGACGTGGCGGACCTGGACGAGGCCGGGCAGGAGCAGCGGATCACCGACGGTCTGCGGCGCCCCTTCGACCTGGCGGCCGGACCGATGCTGCGGGTCACCGTGTTCCGCACCGGCACCGACCGGTACGTGCTCGCCCTGTGCGTGCACCACATCGTGATCGACGGCTGGTCCCTCGACGTCCTCTGCGACGAGATCAGCCGCCTGTACAACGCGTTCCGGGACGGCCGGGAGTCGCCGCTGCCGCCGCTGCCCGTCCAGTACGGCGACTACACGCTGTGGCAGCGCGACCGGATGCCCGGCATCCTCGACAGCGGCCTGCCCTACTGGACCGAGCAGCTCGCCGGCATCCCCGCCGCCCTGGAACTGCCGACCGACCGGCCCCGGCCGCGGGTGCAGACCAACAACGGCGCGGTCGCCGACCGGCAGCTCCCGGCCGGGCTGCGCGCCGACCTCGAACGGCTGGGCCGCAGCCACGACACGACGCTCTTCATGACGCTGCTCGGCGGCTACCAGGCCCTGCTGCACCGGTACACCGGCGCGACCGACATCTGCGTGGGCACCCCGGTCGCGGGGCGCACCGAGGTCGAGCTGGAGCGGATGATCGGCTTCTTCGTCAACACGCTGGTGCTGCGCACCGAACTCGACCACACACTGTCCTTCGCCGACCTGCTGGCCCGGGTACGGGAGACGGCGGTGGGTGCTTTCGCGCACCAGGAGGTGCCGTTCGAGCGGCTGGTCGAGGAGCTCAACCCGGCCCGTGACCCCAGCCGCAACCCGCTGTTCCAGGTGATGTTCAACCTGCTGAACCTCAACGACGACCCGCTCGACCTGACCGGGGTCGCGGCGCACGACCGGCCGGGCTCCGGGCTCGGCAGCTCCCAGGTCGACCTGTCGCTGGACATCTACCAGCGCGACGACGGCCTGCTGTGCCGCCTGGAGTACAACACCGACCTGTTCGACGCCGCGACCGCCGACCGGCTGCTGCGCCACTTCGAGGCGCTACTGACCGCGCTGGCCGCGAACCCGGGTGCCGCGCTCGGCAGTTGCGAGCTCCTCGACTCGGCGGAGCGGCGGCAGCTCCTGGAGGAGTGGAACGACACCGCCCACCCAGTCGAGCCGGTGACCGTGCCGGAGATGTTCGAGCGGGCCGCACGCCGCGTGCCGGACCAGGTCGCCGTCGTGGCCCGGGACGGCAGGCTCACCCACGCCGAACTGCACGCCCGCGCGAACCGGGTGGCCCGTCATCTGATCGCGCAGGGGGTCGGCCCGGAGGACCGGGTCGCGCTGGTCCTGCCCCGTACGACCGACATGGTGGTGGCGCTCCTCGGGGTGCTCAAGTCCGGGGCCGCCTACCTTCCGGTCGACCTCGCCATGCCCCGCGACCGGGCCGACGCGATGCTGGAGGACGCGGCGCCCGCCGTCGTCCTCACCGGGCTCGACGACGAGGTGCTCGCCGGTTTCCCGGACGGTGACCTCGACCCGGCGGAGCGGGTGCGGCCGCTGGACCCGCGGCACCCGGTCTATCTGATCTACACCTCCGGTTCGACGGGGAAGCCCAAGGCCGTCGTGGTGGAGCACCGCAACGTGGTGAACCTGTTCCACGAGCACCGGACCACGCTGATCGCGCCGCTGGCCGCGCGGGCCGGGACCGTCCAGGTGGCGCTCACCGCGTCGTTCTCCTTCGACACGTCGTGGGACGAGCTGCTGTGGCTCGCCGACGGGCACACCCTGCACGTCATCGACGAGGAGCTGCGCGCCGACACGGAGGCGGTCGTCCGATACGTGCGGGACGAGAGGATCGACTTCCTGGACGTGACCCCGTCGTACGCGAAACCGCTGATCGCCGCCGGTCTCCTGGACGGCGGCGACGGCGGCGGGCACGCCCCGGCGATCCTGTCGGTCGGCGGTGAGGCCATCGACGCCGCCCTGTGGGACGAGATCGGTGCCGCGCCGCGGACCGACTGCTACAACTACTACGGGCCCACCGAGTGCACGGTCGACACGCTCGGCAGTCCGATCGTGACCGGCCGGCCGGTCACCCTGGGCCGTCCGCTCGCCAACACCCGTGCGTACGTGCTGGGTCCGGACCTGCAGCCGGTGCCGCCCGGCGTGGCGGGCGAGCTGTATCACGCGGGTGCGGGGCTGGCCCGCGGCTACCGGGGCCGGACCGGGATGACCGCCGTACGGTTCGTCGCCGACCCGTTCGGCGAGCCGGGCTCCCGGATGTACCGCACCGGTGACCTGGTGCGGTGGCGGGGCGACGGCACCCTGGAGTATCTGGGCCGCACCGACGACCAGGTGAAGATCCGCGGTTTCCGGATCGAGCCGGGCGAGATCGAGACGGTCCTCGAAGGGCACCCGGCGGTCACCCAGGCCGTCGTCGTGGCGCGGGAGGACCGGCCCGGCGACGCACGCCTGGTCGCCTACGTGGTCCCGGCCGATGTCGACGCGGCCGAACTGCGGGCCTGGACCGCCCGGTCGCTGCCGGACTACATGGTCCCGGCGGCGGTCATGCCGCTCGCCCACATCCCGCTGAACACCAGCGGCAAGGCCGACCGGAAGGCGCTGCCCACGCCGGTGTTCGCCGCCGCGGCGGCGTCCCGGGCGCCGCGCACCCCGGCGGAGCGCACGCTCGCCGACCTGTTCGCCGACCTGCTCGCGGTGCCGCCGGTCGGCATCGACGACGACTTCTTCGCGCTGGGCGGGCACTCGCTGCTGGCCACCCGGCTGATCACCCGGATCCGCTCCGCGTTCGACGCGAACCTCCCGGTGCGGGCGCTGTTCGAGACGCCGACCGTGGCGGGGCTCGCCGAGCAGCTCGCCGCGACGGGCCGCGCCTCCGACAGCGCACTGCGCGTCTTCGAGCGGCCGGAGATCCTGCCGTTGTCGTTCGCCCAGCAGCGGCTGTGGTTCCTCGACCGCCTCACCGGGTCGGACTCGACGTACAACCTGCCGTTCGCGCTGCGGCTGACCGGCACGCTCGACCCCGGCGCGCTGCGGCAGGCGCTCGCCGACGTGACCGGCCGGCACGAGGCGCTGCGGACCGTGCTGCCCGAAGTGGACGGGGAGCCGCGCCAGGTCGTCCTGGCCGGGCCGGACGCCCGGCCGGAACTGACCGTCACGGACGTGGCGCGCGCCGGCCTGGAGGAGGCCGTCGAGAGGGTCTGCACCACCGGCTTCGACCTGGGGGCCGAACTTCCGTGGCGGGCGCACCTGTTCCGGCTCGCCGACGACGAGCACGTCCTCGTCGTGGTGCTGCACCACATCGCCGGTGACGGCTGGTCCCTCGCACCGCTGGTCGAGGACCTCGGCACCGCGTACCGGGCCCGCCTCGCCGGGGCCACCCCCGACTGGCGTCCGCTGCCCGTCCAGTACGCCGACTACACGCTCTGGCAGCGGGAGACCCTCGGCGACGAGGACGACCCGCAGAGCCCCCTGGCCCGGCAGATCGCCTTCTGGAGCGACACCCTGGCCGGCGCGCCGGAGCTCCTCGACCTGCCCCTGGACAGGCCGCGCGGGGCGAGCGCCGACGGGCACAGCGGAGTCCTGGACTTCCGCATCCCCGCCGAGGTGCACGGCGCGCTGGCCGGGCTCGCCCAGGAACACGGCTGCACACTGTTCATGGTGCTGCAGGCCGGACTGGCGACACTCCTGACCCGGTCGGGCGCCGGTACCGACCTGCCGATCGGCACGGTGGTGGCCGGGCGCCAGGACGAGACGCTCGACGACCTGGTCGGCTTCTTCGTCAACACGCTCGTGCTGCGCACCGACACCTCGGGCGATCCGACGTTCCGTGACCTGCTGGCCCGGGTCAAGGAACGGGACCTGGCGGCGCTGGCCCATCAGGACCTGCCGTTCGACCGGCTCGTGGAGATCCTCAACCCGGTCCGGTCGCCGGCCGCGCACCCGCTGTTCCAGGTGGCGTTCGTGCTCCAGAACACCGGCCGGGCCGAGGTGACGCTGCCCGGTCTGCGGGTCGAGCCGGAGCCGGTCGGCGGCGTCAACGCCAAGTTCGACCTAACGTTCAACTTCAGCGAGACCGGCGACGGCGTCGACGGCTCCCTGGAGTACCGGACGGACCTGTTCGACGCGTCCACCGTCGCCGCGCTGGCCGAGCGGCTGCTGCGGCTGCTGACCGCCGCGGCCGCCGAACCCGACACCAGGGTGTCCGCGTTCGAGCTGCTCTCCGACGACGAGCGGCGCCGTGTCCTGCCCGACGCGTCCGGTACGCCGGTGCCGCCCCGCACGTTCCCGGAGCTGTTCGCAGAGACGGTGGCCGCGTACCCGGACGAGATCGCGGTGGCCGACGGCCGGGTGGAGTGGACGTACGCCGAACTCGACGCCCGCGCCGACGACCTGGCCCGGCTCTTCGCCGCGCACGGGGCCGGACCGGAGGACGTGGTCGGCCTGGCCCTGCCCCGGTCGGCGGAGATGGTCGCCGCGCTGCTCGCGGTGCAGAAGGCCGGTGCGGCGTACCTGCCGGTCGACCCCGGGTATCCGGCCGAGCGGATCGCCTACCTGCTGTCCGACGCCGCGCCCGCGCTCGTCGTCAGCAGCGGGGAGACCGCCGCGGTGCTGCCCCGCCTCGACTGCCCGGTGCTCCGCCTCGACGCGCTGCCCGAGGCCCCGGCCGACGGGCCGGTGCCCGCCGCCGTCGACCTGCGCAACCCGGCCTACCTGATCTACACGTCCGGGTCGACCGGCCGGCCCAAGGGTGTGGTCGTCTCGCACGCCGGTCTGGCCGCGTTCGCCGCGACCCAGCGCGAGCGCATCGGGCCCGGTCCGGGCGAGGTGGTCCTGCAGTTCGCCTCGCCGAGCTTCGACGCGTCGGTGTGGGACCTGTCCCTCGGCCTGCTCTCCGGGGCCCGGCTGGTGCTCGCCCCGCCGGAGCAGCTGCTGCCCGGGCCCGCGCTGACCGGCCTGATCCGGCGGCACGGGATCACCCACATGTGCCTGCCGCCGTCGTCGCTCGCGGAGCTGGACCCGGCGGAGATCCCGGCGTCGGTGACGGTCATGGTCGGCGGCGAGGCCTGCCCGGCCGGTGTCGCGGCGACCTGGTCGGACGGCCGGACCCTCATCAACGTGTACGGGCCGACCGAGGCGACCGTGGTGGGCACCGTCAGCGACCCGCTGAGCGGTAGCGGCGCGCCGCCGATGGGGCGTGCGGTGCGGGACATGCGCCTGTACGTCCTCGACGCGACGCTGCGGCCGGTGCCGCCGGGGGTTCCCGGTGAGCTGTATCTCGCCGGGCCCGGACTGGCCCGCGGCTATCTGCGCCGGCCCGCCGTCACCGCGGAACGGTTCGTCGCCGACCCGTACGGCAGCGGCGGCGCCCGGATGTACCGCACCGGTGACCTGGTGCGGTGGCGGGGCGACGGCACGCTGGAGTATCTGGGCCGCACCGACGACCAGGTGAAGATCCGCGGTTTCCGGATCGAGCTGGGCGAGGTCGAGGCGGTGCTCACCGGCCACCCCGCGGTGAGCCAGGCCGCCGCCGTGGTCCGCGAGGACCGGCCGGGCGACCGCCGTCTGGTCGCCTACGTGACCACCACCGGCGCGGAGGCCGCCCCGGCGGAGCTGCGCGCATGGATGCGTGAGCGGGTCCCGGCGCATCTGGTGCCGTCGGCCGTGGTACTCCTGGACGCGTTCCCGCTGACGCCCAGCCGCAAGATCGACCGCAAGGCGCTGCCCGCGTCGGAGGCCGGCGTCGCGAACCGGCCCGCCCGTACCGCCCGTGAGGTGGCGCTGTGCGGTCTGTTCGCGGAGGTGCTCGGGCTGGAGCGGGTCGGGGTCGACGACGGGTTCTTCGAACTCGGCGGCCATTCCCTGCTTGCGGTGAAGCTGTTGAAGCGGATCCAGTCCGCGCTCGGCGCCGAGCTGAGCATGCGGACGCTGTTCGCGGCGCCCACGCCCGAGGCTCTCGCGGAGCAGCTCGACCTGGCCGTCCCGGCGAACGCCGGGGTCGACGTGCTGCTGCCCGTCCGGGCCGTCGGCACCGCGCCCGCGCTGTTCTGCGTGCACCCGGTCTCCGGGCTCAGCTGGTGCTACGCGGGCCTGCTGCCGCACCTGCCGGGCCATCCCGTGTACGGGTTGCAGGCGCGCCGGGACGAGCCCGCGGCGGACCTGGACGCGATGGTCGACGATTATCTGGCGCAGCTCCGCTCGGTGCAGCCGGCCGGCCCATACCACCTGCTCGGCTGGTCGGCGGGCGGGACGATCGCGCACGCGCTGGCGTGTCGGCTGCAGCGCGACGGTGAGCAGGTGCGGTTCCTCGCCCTGCTCGACTCCGCGCCCGCGGACGGCCGGATGGACCGTGCCGCGATCGCCCGTGCGATCGGCGACGACGTGGGTGTCACCGGTGAGGACCTGGACATCCTGGTGGACAGCGGCCTGCACACGCACCGGCTGCTGCACGAGACCCCGCCGGGGGTGTTCCACGGGAACCTCGTCTACCTGACCGCCGCCCGCGACGGCGCACCGGCCGTCGACTCCTGGCTCGGCCACGTCGACGGGGAGATCAACGAGTACCGGATCGACTGCCACCACACGACGATGATGCGTCAGGGCCCGCTCACCGAGATCGGTCCGATCATCGCAGCCGAGCTGAAGGAGACACGATGACGAACCCGTTCGAGGACGCCGACGGCCGGTACCTGGTGCTGGTCAACGACGAGGGCCAGTACTCGCTGTGGCCGGAGGCGGCCGGAGTGCCGGACGGCTGGCGGTGCGCGCGGCCCGCGGACAGCCGGCAGAGCAGTCTCGACTTCGTCGAGCGGACCTGGACCGACATGCGGCCGCTGAGCCTGGTCCGGGAGATGGAGCGGGCTTCGTAGGGCCTGTATCGCTGAACCCCCGTCATGTGCCCTCCGGAGGGCACATGACGGGGGTTCGGACGTACGGGTGCGGGCGGCCCCGGTGTTGAGGGCTCGGCGTCAGAGGCTCGGCGTCAGAGGGACACTGCCATGCGGTGGTCGGAGACACGGCCGTGCTCGGGGCAGGGCTCGCTGGACGCCTGCGGGCAGAGCATGAAGTGTTCGGTCACCGTGGCCCGGTACGCCCGGTACCGTCCGGGGGGCCGGAAGACCTCGGGGCCCCGGCTGAACGGTGCCTTGTCCAGGTAGATCTCCAGGCCCCGGTCCAGTTCGTCCCCGGTCAGCTCGCACGCCGTGGCGGACATGTACACCGCTTCGTCCGAGCCCGGCACCTGCTGCGAGTTGAACACCACGATGCCGACCTGGGGCCGTGCCGCGATGTTGCGGACCTGGGTCGCCTCGGGGGACGAGATCCAGTAGAACGTCGCGTATCCGTCGGCCACGTAGTAGACCGGGGACGCCCAGGGTTCGCCGTCGGCGTTCGCGGTTCCCAGGGTCATGAAACAGTTTCTGTCGATGAGGGCCCGGCCCTCGGCTATCAGTTTCTCCATGTCCATGACGTAGACCGTACAGCTGAGACGCCGTCAATGCCGATTGGTTCCGCGGAGGTTTCCTTTCCGGGGAGGTTCTTTCCCGGGGATCCGGACATGCCCCGGTATTCGCCGGTCGTTCTCCGGGCCGACGGGCCGGAGTTTTCCCCGTTCACTGACACGCAAGAGCAGAGCCCATGCCTGAGCCCCCGCCGCCTGACCGAATGTCAGGCGGCGGGGATTCGGGCGCAGGCTCTCAAAGAGTGGTGCCGGCGAATGCGGTCACCGGTGTCGTGTCCTTGCTGACCAGGAATTCCGGGCGCGGCGACGAACGTGGGGCGTTACTCACCGCGTTGTAGGTGATCAGCAGCATCGCCCGGCGGTCCGGGGAACGGTTCGACGACGAGGCGTGCACGATGCTGGGGTGGAAGGCGAAGACCGAGCCGGCCGGGCCGACGATCAGCTCCTTGCCGTACTCCTCCCGCAGCCGCTCCGCGACGTCATCGGGGACCGTGTACTCGAGGTCCGCCGCGACGTGCTGGCGCCAGTCGCCCGAACGCCCCGCGCGGCCGGCCGTCTCGACCAGCCCCAGCTCGTGGGTTCCCGGCAGGACCTGCAGCGGGCCGTTGCCCTCGTGGGTGTCGTCGAGGAGGACGGCGATGTTGACCGCACGGTCGTCGGCCATGCCGTCCTCGTTCCGCCAGAACGTGTAGTCCTGGTGCCACGGCCAGGCCGCGCCCTCGAAGGGCTGCTTCAGGTTGACCTTGAACTGGTAGACGTAGACCGGCTCGCCGATGATCGACTCGGCCAGGCCGAGGAGCAGCGGATGCCGCACCAGCCGCGCGCTCGTCTCGTCGAAGAGATGGCAGCCGTGGACCGCCCGTACGACCTCGGTGTCCTTCTCGAACACCACCTCGGGCCGGGTCTGACGGCTGATCCGGTCGATGCTGTCGCGGATTCTGCCTACTTCATCGGCGCTGAGCGACTCGATATGGCGATGATATCCGGAAGTCCCGTATTCGACCTGAGCGATCTCAATGTCCTGCGTGGCCAGTGCCATGGCTGGCGACACCTCCGAAAGATTGTCTTCTGTCCCGGTTGTTCGACGGCCGGTCGTCGCAAGCGCGCCGGAAAGGGCCGGTCCATGTGCCCTCATCGACATCCGGCACCGAAATTCCCCGAACTTCGGGGCGAAATCCCATAGTCGTCGGCATGCCACCCGGGGTCATCTCTCTGATTGCGGAGCCGCGCACGCTCAGCCGACGGATTTCCCGGTGGTCGGCGACGCCCACCACGCGCGGTGGTCGGCGTACCAGCGCACGGTCTGTTCGAGGCCCGTGTCGAAGTCGTGCCGGGGCACGAACCCCAGCAGGCCGGCGATCTTCGAGCAGTCCACCGAGTAGCGCCGGTCGTGGCCGGGGCGGTCCGCGGCCCGGTGGATGCGGCCCCGGCCGCAGAGCGCGATCAGCCGCTCGGCGATCTCCCGGTTGGGCAGCTCGGTGCCGCCGCCGATGTTGTAGATCTCGCCGGCCGCGCCCTTGGTGCGCACCAGGTCGAGCGCCCGGGCGTGGTCGGCCACGTGCAGCCAGTCCCGCACGTTCAGCCCATCGCCGTACAGCGGTACGTCCCCGCCGTCGAGCAGGTTCGTGATGCACCGTGCGATGAACTTCTCCGGGTGCTGGTAGGGGCCGTAGTTGTTGGCGCACCGGGTGACCCGCACGTCCACGCCGTGGGTGCGGTGGTAGGCGAGTGCGAGCAGGTCGCTCGCCGCCTTGGTCGCCGAGTACGGCGAGCTCGGGTCGAGGAGGTCCCGCTCGCTGCTGCTGCCGGTGGGCACCGAGCCGTACACCTCGTCGGTCGAGACGTGCACGAACACGGCGGCGTCGCCGTGGCGGCGGGCGGTGGCCTCCAGGAGGGTCTGGGTGCCGAGCACGTTGGTCCGGGCGAAGGCAGTGCCGTCGGCGATCGCCCGGTCCACGTGCGACTCCGCCGCGAAGTGCACGATCTGCTCGTGTTCGGCCACCAGGGTGTCGACCAGAGGGGCGTCGCAGATGTCGCCCTGCACGAAGCGGAACGAGGGGGGTTGCGCGACGGGGGCGAGGTTGTCGAGGCGGCCCGCGTAGGTCAGCTTGTCGAGCACGGTGACCGTCGCGGGCGGGCTGTCGTCCGTGAGCAGCGCGCGGACGTACTGCGAGCCAATGAAGCCTGCCCCGCCGGTGACCAGAATCCGATCCATGTCCTGATCGTCGCCGCCGGTCGCCGCGCGGGCATCTCTCAGCGTGCCACGGCCCGCAATCGGCGAGTGGCCCCGTCGCGCGTGGCTCGGTGACCCTGGTGCGGTGACTGACGAGACCACGCCCACCCGGCTGGTGGGCGGTGCCCTGGCCTTCGCCGTGCCGTCGTTCCCCGACGAGCGCGGTGTCTTCCGTACGCCGTTCCGGTCGTCGGCGTTCACGCCCGCGGCCGGACATCCGCTCTTCCCGGTGGCCCAGGTCAACTTCAGCGTCTCGCGCCGCGGTGCGGTGCGGGGCCTGCACTACACCGCGACCCCGCCGGGCACCGCCAAGTACGTCTACTGTGCGCACGGCCGCGCCCTGGACTTCGTGGTCGACCTGCGGGTCGGCTCGCCGACGTTCGGGAGTTACGACGTCGTGGAGCTCGGCCGGGAGGACAGCCCGGCGCTGTACTTCCCGCTCGGGGTGGGCCACCTGTTCGTCGCCCTGGAGGACCACACGGTGATGAACTACCTGCTGTCGCTGGAGTACCGGCCGGAGAACGAGCTGGCGCTCGATCCCTTCGACCCGCGGCTCGCGCTGCCGATCCCCGGCGACATCGAGCCCGTTCTGTCGCCGCGCGACCAGGCGGCGCCCAGTGTCGACGAGGCGCTGGACGCCGGTTTGCTCCCGGACTACGCGGTGTGCCGCCGCTTGGAGGAGCGGTACAGCGCCTGCCAGTAGTAGCTCCACACCGGTGTGGCGGCCTCGGCGGCGCACTCCCAGCGGTCGCCCGGCGCGTAGACGGACACGAACCGGCGGGACTGCTCGTGCACGGCCTCGCTGTCGAAGATGTCGATGACCTCGGTCAGCAGTCCGTTGCTCAGCGCGGTGGCCACCTCGTCGGCGCCCCGCGCGTGGTTGTCCAGCTCCTTGTCGAGGAACTTGCCGACCGGCCCGTTGACGTAGAACGCCCGGCACCGCTCGTCGACGAGCCGGAGGTAGCCGCGTACCGCGTCCGGCGGCATGCAGGCGAACGAGTCGATGTTGATGGCCAGGTCGACGTCGTACGGGAAGGTGTCCGCGGCGTCCGTGGCCGAGTGGAACGACACCTTGGCGAACTGTTCGGGGTCGAGCACCGTGCGCAGGTAGGCGCGGGCCAGCGGCAGCGACTCCTCCTGCTCGACGATGTGGTACTCCGCGACGTCGTGGGCGGTCATCAGCGCATGGCCCGTACGGCCGTACCCGGCGCCGATCTCGACGATCCGCGCGCCGTCCAGCCGGACCCGCTCGGCGAGGTAGCCGACCTCCTGCACCGCCCGCAGGTAGTCCATGTCGATCTCTTCGCCGCCGTGCCGGACGGTGATCGGGCCGCCGACGTCACGGTGGCTGATGCGGCGCAGCTGCTCCCGTTCCAGCGGGCTCAGCCGGCCGGCGGCGCTGTACAGCAGCGTCTTCAGGTAGCGCACCCCGTTGGTCCGCGGATCCCACAGCGTCAGCCTGAAGTTGGCGTCATCGGCCCGGAATCCCTGCAGTGCCTCGGTGTCCTGCTCGACGATCATCGTCGAAGCCTCCTCGATGAGGGTGATGGGCCTGGGCGGCCCGGCGGAGTGGAGTATCACGCCATTCCCCGGCGGGTCACGCCTTTGAGAATGCGCACCGCCGGGCCACCTCGCGGGGCATGTGCAGACCGCATTCCAGGAGACCCGGCCGCGGGACGCCCGCCACATACTCGGAGCCTGCGTCTCCGCCAGATCCGACTCGACGAACGGAGCGGAAGGTGAAGGGAATCGTTCTCGCCGGCGGCAGCGGCACACGGCTCTACCCGCTCACGCTGGCGACGTCCAAGCAACTGCTGGCCGTCCACGACAAACCGATGCTGTACTACCCGGTCTCGGTGCTGATGCTGGCCGGTGTCCGGGACATCCTGATCATCTCGAACCCCGATGTGGTCCCGCACATCCAGGACCTGCTCGGTGACGGGTCCCGGCTCGGCCTGAACATCAGCTACGCCGAGCAGAAGGAGCCGCGCGGCATCGCCGAGGCGTTCCTGATCGGCGCCGACCACATCGGGCACGACCGGTCCGCGCTGGTCCTCGGCGACAACCTCTTCCACGGCGCCGGTTTCTACAACGTGCTGCAGCGGGAGACCCGTGCGGTCGACGGCTGCACGCTGTTCGGCTACTCCGTCGCGGATCCCGGGCGGTACGGCATCGCCGAGACCGACGACACCGGCCGACTGCTGTCGATCTGCGAGAAACCCCGCAGCCCGCGCTCCGACCAGGCCATCACCGGCCTCTACCTCTACGACAACGACGTCGTCGGCATCGCCGCCGGGCTGCGGCCCTCGGAGCGCGGCGAGCTGGAGATCACCGACGTCAACCAGGAGTACCTGCGGCAGGGCCGGGCCAAACTCGTACCGCTCAGCCGCGGCTACACCTGGATGGACTGCGGGACGCACGACACCCTGACCGCCGCGAGCCAGTACGTGCAGGTGATCCAGGAACGGCAGGGGGTGCGGGTGGCCTGCCTGGAGGAGATCGCGCTGCGCATGGGCTACATCGACGCCGAGGCCTGCTACGAACTCGGCGCCCGCATGTGGCAGTCGGACTACGGCCGCTACCTCACCGAGATCGCCCACAACTTCGCCGCCCACACCGTCGCTTAGGAGGCCACCATGGGAAGACTGCTCAGGACGGCGACCCGGCGCGTCGTGCCCGCGCACCTCCGGTTCGTCCGGCCGATATCACCGGGGGCCGCCGCCGAACCCGTGGCGCGTGTCTACCGTCAGGTCGAGGCCGACTTCGGGATGCTCGCCCCGCCGCTCGCCCTGCACGCCGCGGCACCCGACGTGCTCGCGGCGTGCTGGAGCATCCTGCGGGAGACGCTGCTCGTACCGGGCCTGGCCGACCGCGCCGACAAGGAGGCGGTGGCCGCGGCCGTGTCGCTGGCCAACCGCTGCCCGTACTGCGTGGACGTGCACGGTGCCGCCCTGACCGGACTGCTCGCCGGACCGGACGCTGCCCGCATCGCGGCCGGCGGGACCGACGAAATCTCCGACCCCCGGCTGCGCGCCCTGGTCCGCTGGGCGCGGACCGGCCGGGGGCCGGAGCCGTTCCCGGCCGAACAGCGGCCCGAACTCGCCGGGGTCGCGCTGACCTTCCACTACATCAACCGCATGGTCAACGTGTTCCTCCGGGACTCGCCGCTGCCGTCCGTGCCGCAGCCCGCAGAACGGGTCCTGCGGCGCACCGCGGCCTCGGTCATGGGGCGGCTCGGCCGGGTCCAGGTCGCCCCGGGCGAGTCGCTCGGCCTGCTGCCCCCGGCGGCGCCGCCCGCGGACACCGGCTGGGCCGCACCCGTACCGCACATCGCCGAGGCCGTGCACCGCGGTGCCGCCGCCATCGCCGCCGCCGGTGAGCGGAGTGTCCCGGCCGGGGTGCGTGCACTGGTCGAAGCCCGGCTCGACGACCCGGACTCCGGTACTCCCCCGGTGGACTTCCCCGGGTGGCTGGAGGAGGCGGTCAAACCGCTGCCCGCGCAGGACCGGCCGGCCGCGCGCCTGGCGCTGACGACCGCCGTCGCGTCCTACCGCGTCACCCCCGAGCTTGTCGGGGAATGCCGCGCGGACGACGCGCAGCTGATCGAACTGACCTCCTGGGCGGCGTTCTCCGCAGCCCGCCGGACGGTCGGCCGGCTCGTACCGCAGGAAGGCACGCGGAAAGATGTGGGGCCGTCCGCCTGACTGCGACGCTCCACCGCATGGGCGGATCCAGCGAGGTTCCGTAGTCCTCGACGCCCTGCGCCCCACGCCGCCGCCAACGGGCCGAGCGGCCACGAGGAAGGGTGGACCACCGATGGGCAAGAAGCCACGCCGGGCGCTGGTGCTCGGCGGCAGCTACGCCGGCCTGTTCGCCGCGCGCGTCCTGACCGAGCAGTACGACGAGGTCCTGATCGTCGACCGTGACCGGCTGGTCGGCGAGCGGGGACCGCGCCGGGGCCGCCCGCAGGGCCGGCACATCAACGCCATGCACGTCCGCGGCCTCCAGGTCACCGAGGAGCTGTTCCCCGGCTTCATCGACGAACTCGTCGCCGACGGCTGCCCGACCGGCGACTACGCCGGCTCGTGCCGCTGGTACTTCAACGGGCAGCCGCTGGTCCGTGAGGACATCGGCTACATCGCGGTACCGGCCACGGCCCCGCTGATGGAACGTCACCTGCGGGAGCGCGTGGAGCGGCTGCCCCGGGTGCGGTTCGTCGAACGCCACGACATCGTCGGCCTCGAAGCCACGCCGGACCACTCCCGGATCACCGGGGCCCGGCTGTCCGACCTGGACGACGACCGGCGCGAGGTGGTCATCGAGGCCGACCTGGTCGTCGACGCCACAGGCCGCGGCTCGCGGACCCCGGCGATCCTGAAGCGGTTCGGCTACGGGACGGTCCCCGAGGAACGCATCAAGATCAACCTCGGGTACGTCACGCAGCACTACGAGCTGGACGACGACCCGTGGCGCGGCGACCTGGCCATCATCCCGGTCGCGTACCCGGGTTCCCCGCGTGGCGCGATCTTCACGCAGACCGACCACGGCCGGGTCGAGCTGACCACGTACGGCCTGCTCGGCGACCACCCTCCGACCGACCAGGAGGGCTTCTACGAGTTCGTCCGGTCGCTGGCGATCCCGGACATCGCCGACGCCCTGGAGACGGCCCGCCCGGTCGACCAGCCGGTGCCCTTCCACTACCCGGTCACGCTGCGCCGCCGGTACGAGCGGATGTCCCGGCTGCCGGCCGGCCTGGTCGTCACCGGGGACGCGGTCACCAGCTTCAACCCGGTGTACGCGCAGGGCATGACCGTGGCCGCGATCTCCGCGCTGACACTGCGCCAGCACCTGCGCCCGGCCGGTGAGCCCGACCCGGCGGCGTACTTCCGCGACCTGGCCCGCGACTGCATCGACGCGCCCTGGGAGATGACCACGACGGTCGACCTGAACTTCCCGGACGTGCCCGGCCACCGATCCCTGAAGATGCGCATGGTCCAGCGCTACCTGCGGCTCGTCCAGGTGGCGGCGACCCGGGACCCGAAGGTCACCACGGCGTACCTGCGGGCCGCCGGCATGGTCGACACCCCGCAGTCGCTGATGCGCCCGGCCGTGCTGTGGCGCGTCCTGCGCGGCGCCTTCACCCGGTCCTCCGCCGCCGCCCGGCCGCGGCAGCCGGCTCTCGCCCGGACGCGCTGAGAGCCCGCGTACGGGCCCCCCGCCCGGGGTTCGTACGCAGGCGCTGAGCTCAGCCGGTCCGCCACAAAGGGCCCGTCGTGCAACCTCCCCTGCACGACGGGCCCTTTCCCTCAGCTGCCCCTCAGCTCTCCCCAGCCCCTCTCTGGTGCTGTGACCGCATTGGTTCGCCGGGTTGACCGGGCGCCGGTCGCCATGCACCGGACCGGGTGGGGGCCGACTGTCAGTCGGCGAGCCCGGCGTTGATGTACAGGAGGTCATTGCCGGTCCCCGTCGGGTTCAGGGAGTACACCACGCGGTGCCGGAGGTCGCGGATGGCGAAGAACCCGTTGTCCCAGCCGGGGCGGGAACCGGTCTTGCCCCACGCGTACTCGCCACTCGGGAGCTGGTGGCGCAGGAGTCCGCCGATGCTGTAGCAGGCCGCCTGGCCGACGCAGTTCGAGTTGCCGGCGGCGCTCTTCGCGTTCGGCACCTCGAACGCCAGCTTCTGCTGGGCGGGTGGGAGCAGGCTGCCCCGGAACAGCGCGATCATGAAGCGGTCCGGGTCGGCGGCGGTGGAGATCATGCCTCCCCCGGCCCACGGGTACGGGCTCTGCTCGGTCACGTCCTGCCCATCGAGGTGCACCACCGCGTGGGGCGAGGGGATCGTCGGGTCGTCGGCGTCGGGCAGGCTGGTGTGGTGCAGGTGTCGCGGCCGGATGATTCTGCGTTCCAGTTCGGTGGTGAAGGAGTGACGGGTGGCCTTCTCCACGATCAGGCCGAGGACGAAGGAGTTGAGCCCGTTGTACTGCTGCTCGGAGCCGGGGGTGGGGGGGGTGCCGGTGGCTGCGGCGAACATGTCGCGCAAGAAGTCTTCGGGCGTCACGGATTTGAGCTGCCATCCGGGTCCGTCGGCCGGGCCGGGGGTGGGGGCGGTCTGGGCAGGCCGCTCGTGTGGTCGAGGAGCTGGTGCACGGTGACACGGTGGTACGCCTTGGGCAGCACTTGGGGGATGTACCTTCGCGCCGGTGTGTCCAGGCCGATCCGGTGCTCGGCGACGAGCTGGAGAACCACCGTGTTGGTGAACGCCTTGGTGACACTGCCGATCCGGGCATGGGCGTCAGCGGTGACCGGGCCGGCGGTGGCGGTGGCGCCGTCCCGTCTGCCAGCGCGCCCGCAACGACGTCGTCGGGCAGGCGGTCGAGGATGTCCTGTGCTGACGGGACTTGTTGACAACGCCAACTCTGCTGCGTGCAGTCGCCGTCGCCCATGAGTGATCACCCTGATCACAACCCTGAACTGCCCCTGACAGATGCGATGCCAGCGGGTGAAGGGCCGGCCGAAGCCGGCAGCATCATCGCGCGCCGACAGCGCACCGAACTGGTCCTGCCTCGGCGCACGATCTGCTGCAGCTCATGCCCTTCCTGGTCGGTCGACCTGCGCACGCGGACAAACTCAGCCACCACCCCCTCAGCAGTCGGAGCGGAAGTCACCGTGCGTCCAACCGCCCGGAAGACCGCCCCGGCGAACCTTCCCGGTCAGAGCACCAGCTCTCCCAGGCTCTCCCTCAGTCGGCGACCGTCGACCTTGCCGGTCGCGGTGCGCGGCAGCGCGTCCGGCACGATCCGGAACCTGATCGGCAGCCGCACGTCACCGAACCGCTGCCGCACGGACGCCCGCCACTGGCGCTGCGGCGGCTCCTCCTCCCGCGACACCACGTACGCCATGAGCGAGGTGACGAGGCCGTCGTCGTTGCGGGCGGCCAGCACGGCGCACTCGGCGACCGAGGAGTGCCCGTCGAGGACGGCCTCGACCTCGGCGAGTTCGATGCGGTGGCCCTGGATCTTCACCTGCGCGTCATGCCGGCCGCGGAACTCCAGGAGTCCGTCCGGCCGTCTCCGGCCCCGGTCGCCGGTGCGGTACCAGGGGCCGGGGCCGCGCCCGGGGACGGGACGGAACGCGGGACCTTCGCGGCCGCCCCGCAGATAGCCCGGGGTGACGTACGGGCTGCGCACCACCATCTCGCCCTCGTCCGCCTCGCGGTCCGCGTCGTCGAGGAGCAGCACCTCCCGGCCAGGAATGGCCCGGCCGACGGGGACCGGGCCGGCCGCGCCGCGCGGGATGCGGTGCCAGGTCGCGGCGACCGTCTCGGTGGGGCCGTAGAGGTTGTACAGCTCGATGTCCGGGGACCCGGCGTGCAGCGCCCCGACGAGGTCCGGCGGGATCGCCTCGCCCATCAGGACCAGTCGCCGCACCGGCAGCGGCCGCCCGTCGCTCGCGCGGGCCAGTTCCCGCGCGAAGCTCGGGACGGTCTGGAGCACGTCGACCCGCGTCTCGGCGAGCCAGTCGAGCAGCCGGGCCGGGTGGGCGCGGATCTTCGGCGGTACGGGGCACAGCGTCGCCCCCGAAAGGAGGGCGGCGAACGTCTCGCAGATCGCCGGGTCGTGCTCGGGGTGCACCCACTGGGCGACCCGGACGCCGGGGGCGAGGCCGAAGGCATCGGCGAACCAGCGGCCGAACTGGGCCAGCGCGGCGTGCGTCTGCGGCACCCCTTTGGGGCGGCCGGTGGAGCCGGACGTGTGCGCGATGTAGGCCCAGTCGTCGGGCCGGACCTCCTGATCGGGCACGGCCGCCGCGGGCAGTTCCGTCACGTCCAGGGGTGCGGTCCCGGTGTGCCCGGCGTACCAGGCGACGAGGTCGTCCGGGGGACCCGCGGTCAGCACCGCGGCCGGGCGGACGTCGTCCAGGATCATCCGGGCGCGCTCACCGGCGGCCCCGGTGTCGAACCAGACGACGTGCGCCCCGGCGCGCAGCACGCCGAGCAGCGCCGCGTAGCGGTCCGGTCCGGGCGGCACCCGTACCGCGACCGGGCGGCCGGCGAGACCGGCGAGCGCGGCGGCGATGCGGGCGGACCGGTCGTGCAGGTCGTCCGGGGTGAACTCCTCGGAGTCCCAGCGCAGGGCAGCGCCTTCGGACCCGCGCTGCCGGACAAGGTGGTGTACGGCATCGGTTGTCATGCCGTGAGCGTGGCGCCACGGCGGGCCGCGGGTCTCCTCCCCGCGTGCCCACGGGGCGAAGAGAGCACGATACGAGGAGGGGTTGCGCTGTTTCTGCCTTTTCTGCCCGCAGGCTCTCAGAGCCGGTGTCCGCGCCCCGGCACCCCGCGGGCTCTCAGCGTTCCGGTGCCCACAGGTCGGGGGCGGTCCAGCCGTCCAGGTCGTACTCGGACAGGCACTGTTCGGCGAACGCCTTGTAGCCGTCGAGAAGGCCGGTCGCGGTCTGTGCGCGCAGCAGTTCGACCCGGGTGTTCTCGTGGTTGCCGGCGTAGTTGCGCTCGTAGAGCTCGTGCCGGCCGCCGAACTCGGTGCCGGTCGCGTCCCAGAGCAGCTTCATCACCTTGACCCGCTGTTCGGCGTCCGAGCCGTCCGAGCCGCGCAGATACCGGTCGAGGTAGGGCCGTATCTCCGGGCTGCGGAAGTCGTCGGCGCTGGAGTTCACGTAGATGAGCCCGCTCGCCACGTCCTGCTGGATGATCTCCTTGACCCGTGGATAGCCGACCTGCATGAACCAGCGGTACGCCATGCCGTACTGCGGGTTGGGCAGCAGTGCGCCGTTCTTCCACTCCACCGGATTGCGGGCGGCCGCGTCGGAGAGCCCCCAGAACAGGTTGCGCCAGGCGAGCACCTCGCCGAGGCGGCTCTGCACGCCGCGGAAGTCCTTGGTGCCGGTGAGTTCCAGGGCCTTGGCGAGGAGGCCGGCGAGGAATTCGAGCTTGACGGCGAGCCGGGTGCAGCCGTGGAAGGTGAAGCGCTCGGAGAATCCGGACAGGCCGGCGAACATCTGGACCTTGCCGAGGTCGCCGTAGACGAACACGTTCTCCCAGGGCACCAGCACCTGGTCGAGGACCAGGATGGTGTCGTTCTCGTCGAGCCGCGACGACAGCGGGTAGTCGAAGGGGGTGCCGACGGCGGCGGCGTTCGCCCCGTACGACGGGCGGCAGATCAGCTTCACCCCGGCCGCGCCCATCGGCACGGTGGCGATCAGGGCGAACTCTTTCTTGCGGACCGGCAGCCCGAAGTGGGCGATGAAGTTGTAGTGGCTCAGTGCCGAGCCGGTGGCGACCACCTTGGCGCCGCTGACGATGAGACCGGCGTCCGTCTCGCGTTCGACCCGGATGTAGACGTCGGTGACCTGGTCGGGGGCGCGGTTGCGGTCCACGGGCGGGTGCACGATGGCGTGGTTCCAGAAGAGCACCTTCTCCTGCGACTCCTGGTACCAGCGCTCGGCGTTGTCGCTGTACGGCGCGTAGAAGCCGGAGTTGGCGCCGAGGGTGCCGAGGAACGACGCCTTGTAGTCGGGGCTGCGGCCCATCCAGCCGTAGCTCATCCGGGCCCAGGCCGCGATGGCCCGCTGGTCGGCGACCATGTCGTCGACGGTGCGCGGGGTGCGGAAGAAGGGGTGGGTGAAGCCGCCCGAGCCGGTGTCGGTGGGGGCGGTCAGCACGTCGCGCTGCGCCGGATCGTGCAGCGCGTCGTAGAGCCGGGCGGTCATCCGCACCGGGTTGCGGAACGCGGGGTGTGTGGTGACGTCCTTGACCCGCTCGCCGTTGAGGAACACCTCACGGTCGTCGCGGAGGCTCTCGACGTATTCGTCCCCGGTCAGCGGCCGGGTCACTGTGCTGCCCCGGCACGTCGGCGTGCGACGGGCCCGGGCGCGACGGCCCGGGCCCGTTCGATCGGCTCGGATGGGGCGGGAAGGGGGCGAGGGAGGGAGGGCGGCGTGGTGCCCGACTCGGTCATGCGCGGGATGACGGTCATGCCGTCAGCGTCACACCGGTTCCGGGGCCCCGGCATCTCCTCCGGTGCTCAGCGGTGAAAGCGCGGAGCACCTCCATGAACTCCCTGATCTACGGCGGCAGTTCGGGCGCGGAGCTTCAGGGCCTGTCGTCAAATGTTGATCTTGCGTGGTGGATCATGGTCGGGTGATACGTCGTCATGAACGGCGAGCTTGTTGCGGAACGTCACCTTGACGGGGCGGCCGGTGCGGCCCCGTATGGTCGGGCCGACCCAGTCGCCGCCGTACGTGAAGGCGTCGGTGACGACGCCCGGCGCCAGTTCGAGCTGCGCGGGGCGCACCTCGACCTCGTACTCGTCCCCGGCCTCCGTCTGCCGGACCGGCTTCGCGACCGGCGGCACCGGCATGCGCGCCTGGAACGCCGCGACGCGGAGCGGCTTCGACCTGCGCGACGCGGACGGGCTCGGGCCGTGCGCGTGCGGATGGGGCGCGGTGGGTGTGGTGGACGCGGCGGGGTTCGGCGGACGAGGCGAGTCCACGGAACAGCATCATGGAGCCCGAACCGATCCGCCCGCGACCAGAAACAGCCGTCTCTTCAACCTATTTCCCCCCTGATTCAGCAATGTCGACGGAACACTACGACGGCGGGGCGGGCCTCACCCTCTTCCAGATGGCTGACCTTGGCCGGGTGTGCGGGCCCGGGTTTCGTCGCGTGGACGGAGGGTTCAGGTGCAGGCGCTCAGCGTGACCGGCACGCCGTTGAAGACCGCGTTGCCGGACGGCACGTCCACCGCGCCGCCGGTCAGCTCGTTCACGTTGACCCCGGCCCGGTCCGCGGCCAGCCGCTGCCCGGTGTTCCGGTGCCCCCAGCCGTGCGGCAGGCTCACCACCCCCGGCATGATCGTGTCGGTCGGCTCCAGCTCCACCTCCAGCGCGCCCGAGGCCGAGGTGATCCGGGCCCGCTCGCCGAGCCCGAGCCGGGCCTGGTCGTCCGGGTGGATCTGCAGGGTGCAGCGGTTCGTGCCGCCGGTCAGCCGGGGCACGTTGTGCATCCAGCTGTTGTTGGAGCGCAGGTGGCGGCGCCCGATCAGCACCATCGGCGCCGGGGGACGGCTCATCGCGGCGCGCAGACGGCCGGTGTCCTCGGCGAGCGGGCCGGGGGCCAGCTCGACCCACTCGGACGGGGTCTTGAGGATCTCGCCCAGCCGGGGTTCGAGCGGGCCGAGGTCGAGGCCGTTCGGGTGCCCGAGCAGCTTCTCCCGGGTCAGTCCGTACGGGCCCATCCGCAGCATGGCGTCAAGCAGCAGGTCGGGGCCGTCGTACCCCTCCAGTTCGGCGCGGGTCGTCACCGGGATCGCCTCGATGAGCTGGCTCAGCATCTGCTCGGGCAGGCCCGACGGGTCGGCCTCCGCGCCCAGTCCCATCGCGATCAGTGTGAGCCGCTCCATGATCTCGGCCTCGCTGCGCTGCCCCGGTTCGAGCGGCAGCACCGCCGGTGAGTAGCGGGCGTAGTTGCGCACCTGGATGGTGGAGATCAGGAAGTCGTAGTGCGGCATCTGCAGGGTGCGCGGCGGCGGCAGGATCACGTCGGCGTGCCGGGTGGTCTCGTTCAGGTAGGGGTCGACGGCCACCATGAAGTCGAGGCCGTCCAGGGCGCGGTCGAGGCGGTCGCCGTCCGGGGTGGAAAGGACCGGGTTGCCGGCGACGGTGACGAGGGCGCGCACCTGGCCGGGGCCGGGCTGCTCGATCTCGTCGACCATCGTGGCGGCCGGGAACTCGCCGAGCGTCTCGGGAAAGCCGCGCACCCGGCTGTGCCAGCGTCCGGCGGTGAACGGCTCGGGGCTCTTGTGCACCTCGGCGGTGGCCGGCTTGGCGTACATCGCGCCGCCGGCCCGGTCGAAGTTGCCGGTCAGGACGTTGAGGACGTCCACGAGCCACTGTGCGAGGGTGCCGAACTCGGCAGTGCAGGTGCCGATGCGGGCGTAGACGGCGGCGGTGGGCGCGGCGGCCAGCTCGCGGGCGAGCCGCCGGATCGTGCCCGCGTCGACACCGCAGTACGGGGCCACCTGCTCGGGGGTGAATGCGGCGGCGAGCTCACGCAGCCGGTCGAGCCCGGCCACCGGGACCCGGATCGTGTCCAGGTCCTCGGTGAGCAGGGTGTGCACCATGGCGAACAGCAGCGCGGGGTCGCTGCCGGGCCGTACGAACACATGCTCGTCGGCGAGTTCGGCGGTCCGGGTGCGCCGTGGGTCGACCACCACGATCCGCCCGCCACGTTCGCGGATCCGCCGCATCCGCCCGGCGAAGTCCGGTGCGGCGCACAGGGAGCCGTTGGACACCGCCGGGTTGGCGCCGATGATCAGGAGGTGGTCGGTGCGGTCGAGGTCGGGCACCGCGACCGCCCACGGGTCGCCGGTCATCAGCCCGGACGCCACGTGTTTGGGCATCTGGTCGACGGTGCTCGCCGAGAACACGTTGCGGGTGCCGAGCGCCATGGCCAGCGGTCCCCGGTAGAGGATGCCGGCCATGGTGTGGAACGTCGGGTTGCCGTAGTAGAGGGCCAGGGCGTCCCGTCCGTGCTCGGCGATGACGGCGTCCAGGCGACGGGCCACGTACGCGAACGCCTCGTCCCAGTCGGCCCGGCGCCAGGATTCGCCCTCGCGCACCATGGGGCTGGTGAGCCGGTCGGGGTCCTCGTCGAGGCGGCCCAGGCTGGCTCCCTTCGGGCACATGTAGCCCTTCGAGAACGGGTCGTCCTTGTCGCCGGTCACCGAGACGACGCGTTCGCCGTCGAGGGTCAGGCGCAGGCCGCAGACGGCCTCGCACAACGGGCAGGTACGGTACGCGGTCCTCATGTGTCGTCCCTTGGTCAGTGCAGGCTGATGCCGGCGGCGTCGAGGGCCTTGAGTACCGTGCCGCGCTCCAGTTCGGCGGCGACGAGTTCGAGGTCGTCGGCCATGTAGCGGTCGTCGTCGAGGGTGGGCACCAGCGAGCGGATGGTGTCGTAGGTGACCCGGGCGGCCGGGCTGAGCCCGTCGCGGCGGCCGGAGACGTCCACGGCCTGGGCCGCGGCGAGGAATTCGAGGGCCAGGATGGTGTTGTTGTTGCGCAGCACCCGGCGGCAGTTGCGGGTGGCGATCAGGCCCATGCTGACGACGTCCTGGTTGTCGCCGTTGGACGGGACGCTCTGGGTGCTGGCCGGGCTGATGGTGCGGTTCTCGGCGACGAGCGCGGTGGCCGGGTACTGGGCGCCGGCGAAGCCGCTGTTGAGGCCGGGCTCGCCCTTGACCAGGAACTCCGGCAGGCCGTAGCTGAGGTGCCGGTTGAGGAGGCGGTTGCTGCGCCGCTCGGAGAGCACGCCGAGCTGGGTGAGCGCGATGGTCAGGAAGTCCATCACGAAGGCGATGGGCTGGCCGTGGAAGTTGGCGCCGTGGAAGATCTCCTGGCCGGGGAAGAACAGCGGGTTGTCGTTGGCGGAGTTGAGCTCGATCTCCAGCTTGGTGCGGGTGTGCGACAGGGTGTCCCGCATGGCTCCGATGACCTGCGGGATGGCCCGCAGCGAGTACGCCTTCTGCAGATAGACCTCGGAGCGGTGGACGTTCCCGCCGTCGCCGTTCTCCTTGCTGGCGGCCACCTGCCTGCGCAGGTCGGCGTGTTCGACGGTGAGGCGGCTGCCGGCCATCAGGGTGCGCATGTTGGCGGCGCTGGCGATCTGTCCCGCGTGCGGGCGGGCGATGTCGTGGCCCTCCGGCTGGAACGGGCTCATCGAGCCCTGCAGGGTCTCGACGACCAGCGCGGCGACGACCTCGGCGTGCCGGGCCTGGGCCAGCGCGTGCTCGGCGAGGAGGGAACCCACGCCGGTCATCGCCGACGTGCCGTTGATCAGGGCGAGGCCCTCCTTGAAGCGCAGCTGCAGCGGCTCGATGCCGAGCGAGCGAAGCACCGGGCCGGTCGGTGTCTTCACCCCGCCGCGCAGCAGGTAGCCCTCGCCGATGAGGGTGCTGGCGATGTGCGAGAGGGGGGCGAGGTCGCCGCTGGCGCCGAGCGAGCCGATCTCCGGGATGGCCGGGGTGAGGCCCTCGTTGAGGTAGAGGGCGAGGCGTTCGAGGATCTCGGGGCGGACCGCGGAGTGGCCCTTGGCGAGGGCGTTGAGGCGGGCGGCGACGACGGCGCGGGACTCCGACTCGTTGAACAGCGGGCCGACGCCGGCGCTGTGGCTGCGTACGAGGTTGGTCTGGAGCTCGGTCTCCTTGGCGGTGTCGACCAGCATGTAGATCATCTCGCCGTAGCCGGTCGTCACCCCGTACACGGGGATGTTCTGCCGGACGGTCTCCTCGAACTGTTCGCGGCTGGCCGCGGCGCGGCTCAGGACCTGCGGGCCCAGGGCGACCGGTACGTGCTCCTCGGCAACCCGGCGGACCTGCGGCACGTCGAGCGTCTCGCCGTCGAACTCGACTCGGACATCGGTTCCCACCATGGTCATGTGAAACTCCCGGTCAGGTGTGGTGACAGGACGCCTGGTTGCGCGTCGATGCCACCACCGGCACACCGGGTGCCGCACCTTCTCCCGTGCCCTGGTGGTGATCACGTGCCGAAGTCGCCGCGTGCCCCGCGGTGCCGGACTCCGGGCTTGTCCCGGCTCCCCTGCGGTGCGGCCGCCCTCCCGGCCAGCCGCGGAAGTTCGGGCGCGGGCGTCGGCAGGAAAGGCACCGCGGAAGATGCGGCGGCCGCCCGACGGCGCCGAGCATGACGGCATGCGAGACAAGGGAGGCCAGATGATCAACGTGTTTCAGCCGAGCGTCGGCGCCGAGGAGCTCGCGGCGGTCGGCAAGGCCTTCGAGAGCAACTGGCTGGGCTACGGGCCCCAAACGCGCGAGTTCGAGCGCGACTTCGGCGAGCACCTCGGTGTCCCGCCGGAGACCTTGCTGTTCCTCAACTCGGCCACCTCGGCGCTGGGTCTGACGGCCCAGCTCCTCGAATTCGGGCCGGGCGACGAGGTCGTCGTCCCGTCGATGAGCTTCGTGGCCAACGCCAACACGATCGCCGCCACCGGCGCCCGCGTGGTGTTCTGCGACGTCGACCCACACACCCTGAACCCGTCCGCGGCGGACATCGCCGCCTGTCTCACGCCGCGCACCAAGGCCGTGACGATCCTGCACTACGGCGGCCACCCGGGCGACATCGTGGCGATCACCGAGCTGTGCCGGGAGCGCGGCATCCCGCTCGTCGAGGACGCCGCCTGCGCGGTGCACTCCCGGGTGGACGGCCGGGCCTGCGGCACCTTCGCCGATATCGGCATCTGGAGCTTCGACTCCCGCAAGATCATCACGACCGGCGACGGCGGCATGATCTATCTGCGCGACCCCGAACTGGCCCGCCGCGCCCACCGCCTCGCCTACCACGGCATGGAGGACCGCGGTGCGTTCGCGGCGATGGCCCACAACCCGCGCCGCTGGTGGGACCAGACCGTCCACGAGGTCGGCCAGCGGCTCATCGGCAACGACATGACCGCGGCCATCGGCCGGGTCCAGCTGCGCCGGCTGCCCGGCTTCGTGGAGCGCCGCCGGGAGATCTCGGCCGCCTACGACCGCATGCTGGCCGGCCTGCCCGGTGTGCGGCTGAGCCCGCCGCCGCCCGCGGGGCACGAGTCCACGCGCTACTTCTACTGGGTGCAGGTCGACCCGGCGCTGCGCGACGGCATCGCGGAGTACCTGCTGGAGAACGGCGTCTACACCACGTACCGCTATCCGCCGCTGCACCGGGTCCCGCTGTACGGCTCGGACGCGCAGCTGCCCGGCACCGACACCGCCGCCGCGAACACGCTGCTGCTCCCGCTGCACCAGGCGCTCACGGACGCCGAGGTCGGGCAGGTGGCGCGGCGGTTCCGCGAGGCGGTCGAGCGGCACGCGCCGGGCGCGGCGGCCTGAGAGCCGGTGTCCGCAGGGCAGGCGCTGCCGCGTCTGCCCGGGCGGGTCCTGCCCGTACGCGCCGGAGCCGTCACCGCCTCGGCACCGGGCGGCCGACCGCCCGTCACTCAACCACGGAGGCATCATGACCATCGGCGCCGACACGGTCGTCACCGAGTGCACCGCCTGCCGGATCTGCGGGAACCGCAGTCTGCTGCCGGTGCTCGACCTGGGGATGCAGGCGCTCACCGGCATCTTCCCCCGGCCCGGCGAGACCGTACGGGTCGCCCCGCTGGAGCTGATGCGCTGCGCCCCGGGCGGCTGCGGGCTGCTGCAGATGCGGCACACGCCCGACCTGACGCTGATGTACGGCGAGCACTACGGCTACCGCTCCAGCATCCGCCCCTTCATGGTCGGCCACCTGAAGGGCAAGGTCGCCGCCCTCACCGGCCTGGTCGACCTCGCCCCCGGCGACCTCGTGCTCGACATCGGCAGCAACGACGCGACGCTGCTCAAGGCGTACCCGTCGGACGTCACCCGGGTCGGCATCGACCCGACCGGCGAGAAGTGGCGGGCGTCCTACCCCGACGACATCGGCCTGATCCCCGACTTCTTCTCCAAGGACGCCTTCACCGAGCGGTACGGCGACCGGAAGGCGAAGGTCGTCACCGCGATCGCGATGTTCTACGACCTGCCCGACCCGCTGGGCTTCATGACCCAGGTCCGCGACATCCTGGCGGATGACGGCGTGTGGATGATCGAGATGAGCTACGCGCTGCCGCTGCTGGACATTCCGGCGTACGACGCGATCTGCCACGAGCACCTGGAGTACTACCAGCTGCGGCAGATCGAGTGGATGGCCGCCCGCGCCGGGCTCACCCTCACCACCGCCGAGATCACCGACGTGAACGGCGGCAGTCTCTGCGTCACGCTGGTGAAGGACCCGTCGAAGCACCGCATCGACCACGCCGGCATCGAGCGCGTCCGGCAGCGCGAGGCGGCGCTCGCGCTCGACACCGACGAGCCGTACGAGTCGTTCGCGCGTCGTGTCGCCCAGCATCGCGACGAGGTCCGCGCGTTCTTCGACCGGTCGCGTAAGGCCGGGCTCCACACCGTCGGCTACGGCGCGTCCACCAAGGGCAATGTGATCCTGCAGTACTGCGGCATCACCACCGACGACCTGCCGTGCATCGGCGAGGTCAGCGCGGAGAAGCACGGCGCGGTCACGCCCGGCTCCGGGATCCCGATCGTGTCCGAGGAGAACGCCAAGGCGCGCAGGCCGGACCAGCTGTTCGTGCTGCCCTGGGTGCACCGGCAGGGCTTCGTCGAGCGGGAGCGGGAGTTCGTCGCCGCCGGGGGCAGGCTGGTCTTCCCGCTGCCGTCGGTGGACGACCCGGCGCGGCCCCGGGGCGGCGTCAGGTGACGCAGGCCGGGTTCCTGTCCTCGGCGCTCGTCGAGGACGGGCGGGTCGACGCCGACGCGTTCCTCAAGGCGCGCTCCGCGTCCGCCGCGTACGACGTGACGGAGGTGCCGCTGGCGTCGCTGGGCGCATGGCACCTGGGCGAGCGGCTGGTGCACTCCTCTGAACGTTTCTTCACCGTCGAGGGTCTTGCGGTGCGCACCAACCACGGCCGGGCGCCCTCCTGGCGGCAGCCGATCATCGTGCAGCCCGAGATCGGGATCCTCGGGATCCTCGTCAAGCGGTTCGACGGTGTGCCGTACTTCCTGATGCAGGTCAAGATGGAGCCCGGCAACACCAGCCTGGTGCAGTACGCGGCGACGGTGCAGGCCACGCCGAGCAACTACCAGCGGGTGCACGGCGGACGCTCCACGCCGTACCTGGACTACTTCCTGCCGTCCTCCCGCCGCCGGGTGCTGGTCGACCGGCTGCTGTCCGAGCACGCCGCGTGGTACCTGCACAAACGCAACCGCAACATGATCGTGGAGGTCCCGCCGGACGAGGACGTGCCGCGGTACGACGACTTCGCCTGGCTCACCCTCGGACAGATCCGGCGTCAGCTGGCCCTGGGCCACGTCAACATGAACGCCCGTACGGTGCTGGCCTGCATCTCGTACGCCGCGGGCGGGGTACTGCCCGCCGACGACTTCCACGCGGCCGTCGTCACCTCGCACCGCAGGCACCGCTCCAACGCCGACCTGGCCGAGGCGATGACCTGGCTGATCGACCAGAAGGAGCGCTACACCCTCGAAGTGCGCCGCGTCGGCCTGTCCGAGCTGGACGAGTGGATCGCCGACGACGAGAGCATCCGGCACCGCGACGGCGACTTCTTCCGCATCGTCGGCCTCTCCGTGGCCGCGAGCAGCCGCGAGGTCGGCCGCTGGTGTCAGCCCATGCTGGAACCGGTGCCCGGCAACCTGGTGGCCTTCCTGTGCCGGCGCCGCGCCGGGGTCCTGGAGTTCCTCGTCCAGGCGATGGTGCAGCCGGGCCTGACCGACCGGCTCGAACTGGCCGCCACCATCCAGCTGTCGCCCGGCCTCCACCGCACCGGGGCCGCCGCGCCGCCGCTGCTCGAGTACCTCGCCACGGCCGGGCCGCAGGTGCGGCACAGCTCGGTGCAGTCCGAGGACGGCGGCCGCTTCCTGCGGGCCGACACCCGGCACGTCGTCGTCGAGCTGCCCGCGGACCGGGACATCGCCGTCCCGCCCACCCACCGGTGGATGACCCTCGGCCTGCTCGACCGCCTCGTCGCCGCCGGCTACTACGTCAACGTCGAGGCACGCAGCCTGATGGCGTGCCTCCTCTAGGAGAGCGTATGGACTTCCTGCTGGTGGGCCGGTCGCGGTTCGCGCAGCGGCGGGTGCTGCCCGCCGTTGCGGCGCTGCCCTTCGGATCGACCGCGGTGGCGAGCCGCCGCGACGGCACCGACTGGCGTGCCCTCGCGGCCCGCAGGCCCGGTCTCGTCCACGTGTCTTCGGCCAACGGCGACCATGCCGAGGCCGTGCTGTGGGCGCTGGAGCACGGGAACCACGTCGTGGTGGACAAGCCCGCGTTCCTGACCCTGCCCGAGGCGACCGCGGCCGTGGCGCTCGCCCGGGCGTCGTCCCTGGTCCTGGCCGAGGCGACCTGCTACGCGTACCACCCGATGTTCGCCCACGCCCGCGGCCTGACGTTCACCGGGGCCGTGGCCGTCTTCACCCCGCCGGTGCCGCCCGACGACTTCCGTCACGACCGCGCGCGGGGCGGCGGCGCCTTCGCCGACACCGGGCCGTACTTCGCCTCGCTGGGCCGTGTCCTGTGGGACGCCGAGCCCACCCGGGTCGAGGTGATCGTGGGCGACCGGTCCGCCGACGGCCTTGAGCTGTCGTACAGCGTCCTGGCCGGATATCCCGGCGGCCGGACCGTGGTCGGCCAGTTCGGCTTCACGTCCGGCTACCGCAACGCGCTGCACCTGCTCGGTCCGGGCACCGGCGCCGACTTCGAGCGCCCGTTCTCGGCGCCGCCCGACCTCTCCCCCACCGTGCGGGTGTCCCACGACGGCGCCTCCGTGTCCCACCGGGTCGCCCCGGCCGACAGCATGCTGCTCTTCCTGGAGCGGGTCCTCACGGCGATCCGTACCGGATCGAGGGAGTTCGACGCGCCGCTGCTGAGCGACGCCCGGACCCGGGACCTCCTCGCCCGCGCGGCCGGCGTCTGAACTCCCTTGGCCTGTACGAGAGTTCATTTGAACTCTCGTACAGGCCAAGGGAGTTCGTACGCAGCCTCCGCGTCGTCCCCGCACACGCGGACGCCACCCGCGCATCGCGGGTGGCGTCCGTGGGTCGAGGCAGGGTCAGACCTTGGCGGCCGGCTCCCGTGTCTCTCCGGGACCCTTGGTCCCACCGGCTTCGGCGTCCGTACCGGCGTCCGGGTCCGTACCGGCGTCCTTGCCCGCGTCCGCCTCGGCCGTGGCGTTCCCTTCGGGTGTGGCGTCACCCTCGGCCGCCTCGCCCGTCGGCGGGAACTGGCGGAGCACCGTGATGGCCACGACCACCAGGGCGGCGGCGATGACCGCGGAGACCACCCCGACGCTGCGCAGGGCCGTTGTGAAGGCGTCCCGTGCGGCGTCGAGCAGGGCTGCCCCGGCTGCGCCCGGGAGTTCGGCCGCCGAGGCGACGGCACCCGTGATGTTCTCCCGGGCCGCCTCGGCCGCCCCTTCCGGCACACCCGACGGCACGTCGAGGAGGCTCCGGTAGATGGTCGTACCGAGCGTGCCGATCAGCGCCACGCCCAGCGCGCCGCCGAGTTCGCCGCTCATCTCCGAGACCGACGACGCCGAACCCGCCCGCTCCGGCGGCACCGCGCCGACGAGGAGGCCGGTGGAGAGCGACGCGAAGCCACCGGCACCCAGCGACACCATCGCGACGGCGATGATCGGCAGGGCCAGCGAACTCGTCCGGTCCGCCTGCGTCATCAGCAGGAAACCGACCATCGAGATGCCGAGGCTGATGGCGATCACGATGCCGGGGCGGCGCTTCTGCGCCAGGATCGGCGAGCCCATCGAGCCGACCACCAGCGCCACCGCGGAGATCACCATCCACAGGCCGGTCTGCAGGGCGGACAGACCGCGGACGGACTGCAGGAACAGCGTGAAGAACAGCGCCAGGCCGGACATCATCACCGAGCCGAGCAGCATGATCATGAGGGCGCCGGTGAAGGCGCGGTGCTTGAACAGCTTCAGGTCCAGCAGCGGGTTGTCCTGGGTCTTCTGCCGCCGGATGAACAGGTACCCGACCACCAGGCCGGCCACCAGCACGAGCGCGGGCAGCGGGGCCCAGCCGTTGCGGGCCAGCTCCTTGAGGCCGTAGATGACCGGCAGGATCGCGCCGAGCGAGAGCACTGCGCTGATCAGGTCGATGCCGCCGCTCTCACCGCTGCGGTACTCCGGCAGCAGCGCCGGACCGGCCAGCACGATCAGCAGCATCACCGGCACGTTGATGAGGAAGACCGAGCCCCACCAGAAGTTGGTCAGCATGGCGCCGCCGACCGCCGGGCCGATCGCCGCGCCGCCCATGAAGCAGCCGATGAAGACCGCGATGGCCAGACCCATCTGCTTGGGGTCCGGGAACATGTTGCTGATGAGGGCCAGCGCCGACGGCATCACGGTGGCACCGGCGATACCCATCAGGGCCCGCGCCGCGATCAGCATCTCGGGGCTGGTCGAGTACGCCGCGAGGACCGACATGAGACCGAAGACGGCCGCGCCGATGAGCAGCAGCCTGCGGCGGCCGGTCCGGTCGCCGAGGCCGCCCATCGTGATCAGGAAGCCTCCGATGAGGAACCCGTACACGTCGATGATCCAGAGCTGTTCGACGCCGGTGGCGCCCAGATCCGCGCTCAGTTGCGGGAGCGCCAGGAAGAGCACGCTGGCATCCACGGACAGCAACAGCGCGGGAAGGGCCAGCACCGCCAGCCCCAACCACTCGCGCCTACCTGCCTTCACGGCCGGGGACGTGTCGTCAGTGGGTTGCATCAGGTATCCCTCCTAGTTCTTCCCGAGCATCCGATGGATCTGGGAACAGGTCTCCTTCAAGGAAGCCAAGTTGTCACGATCAGGAGCCGTTCAGTTCTTCCAGATTGCGCAATCCATCGGTCGGCCAGGGAAGGGCGTTGACGATCTCGACGGCCGGGACGTCCGACCCCGGCAGTCGTTCGGCGACGAAGCGGCGTACGTGCTCCGCCAGCTCGGCCGCCTGCGGGTAATTCACGTGGTGGGACGCCGACTTGAGCGGTTCGCCCGGCTCGTAGAGATCGGTCAGCGGCTCCTCCTCCGGCGCGCTCAGGAAGACCGCGTCCATCTCGCCGGGCTGCGCCGACCCGGTCACCACGACCCTGCGGCCGAGCTGTTCCGCGAGCAGATGCAGGTCTTCGGGGAGCAGGCCCGCTTCCTCCTGGGCGGGTGGCGGCTCCTCGCCGCGCCGGACCGCCGCCGCCGAGGCGAGCAGGCGGAGCAGCGCGCGGTTCGGGATGCCCGTCACCCGCAGGTCCTCCCCCGGCCTGCGCCCCAGCTCGGCGGTGAGTTCCGGCCAGCCCGCGAAGGGCAGCCGGGGTACGCCGGTGAGCGAGCGGACCGGTGCGGGGCCCTTGTGCAGCACCACGTCGAAGCGGAAGCTGGTCAGCTCGTTGACCTGCGAGCCGCGTTTCAGCTGGATGTCGACGCCGGCGACGTCGGGGAGTTCCCGGGCGGTCGCGACGAAGTACTCCGGTGCCAGCAGCAGCCACTCGTGGCCCGCGACGGCCTCGTCCACGCGGTCGCGGAGCTCGGCCGGCGCGGCCGACGGGTGCTGCGTGCGCTGGATCTCGGTGACGAACTCCGGGAGGAGGCTCAGGTGGCGGTTGTCACCGATGAACAGTCGGCCGCCCGGTGCCAGCACCCGCAGCGCCTGCTCGACGACGCGGCGCATGTACCCGTGGCCCGGGAAGTGCATCGTCACCGAGTTGATGATCACCGTGTCGAAGTAGCCCTCGGGGAACCGGTCAGTCTCGACGGCCTCGGCGGCGCGCAGGTGCACCCGGCTCGCCCAGGGCACGCCGGAACTCCTCAGCCGCGACCGCAGGTTCGCGATGGTGACCGGCGAGAAGTCGGTGGCCCGGTACTCGGCGCAGTCGGGGGCCAGATGCCAGAGCAGCAGTCCCGAGCCGACGCCGATCTCCAGGACCCGGGACGGGCGCAGGCCGCGGATCCGTTCGACCGTGGCGGCCCGCCACTCCTCCATCTGCTCGGCGGGGATCAGTTCGCCGGTGTAGCTGCTGGTCCAGCCGCTGAAGTCGGACATGGGGCCCCCGGTGGAAGCGGCACCGCCGTCGGGGCCGCCGTGGGAGGCACCTTGGGAGGCACTCTCGAAGAAACCGGTCCCGGAGTCGTCGGAGTCACCGGCGTACAGATCGTCGTAGAGCCGCCGCCATTGCGCGACGAACTCGGTCTGCGGTGCCGCGTCCGCCGGCATCACCTGGATGACGCCGTCGGACACGACCGCCCGCTCGACCTGCGGATGCGTGGTGGCGACGGCCTCGATCTCGGCGTCGCCCGCTACGGATTGGACAGTCAACTCCCGCTCCTTCTCCAGGTCGTGTCTTTCGGGTCAGGTCGGCTGGTATCTCCGGATGCGGTGTGAACGGGGCCGAGCGGGGTCTGGTGCGTGCAGCTGCAAGGCGGAGGAGGGCGACAACGCAAGGGGATACCTCCCTGCTCGAGCGAAGCCGAGAGCTTGGGGGAGTTGGCAACCGACGACAACGCGGCAGATCTGCGTGCCAGACCCCGCTCGACCCCGGCATGATCCGGAAGACACGGCCTAGGCGGTCGCGTGCGCGGCCAGGGCCTTCAGGTCGACCTTCGCGTTGCGTGTCAGCGGGAAGGCGTCGACGAAGGACCACAGTTCCGGTACGGCCCACGACGGCAGCGTCTCGCCGACCCAGTCGCGCAGCTCCGCCGGGGACGGGGCCGCTCCCTCGGCGATGACTCCGGCGATCAGCCGCTGGTCGGCGACCTTGCCCTCGCCGACGACGACGGCGTCCCGGACCCCCGGGTGCTCGCGCAGCCGCCGCGCGACCGCCTCCGGCTCGACCCGGAATCCGCGTACCTTCAGCTGCCGGTCGAGGCGGCCGACGAACATCAGGCGGCCGCGAGTGTCCCAGCGCACCAGGTCCCCGGTGCGGTAGAGCCGCTCGCCGGTCTCGGGGTCCCGCCCGCCGAACGCCTGGGCGGTCTCGTCGGGAAGGCCGAGGTAGCCGTCGGCGAGGGCGATGCCGCCGACGCAGAGTTCACCGACCGCGCCCGGCGGCACCAGGCGGCCGCCGTCGTCGAGGACGAAGACCCGCGTGCCGGGGACGGGCCTGCCGATCGGCAGCGGGTCGCTCACCTCGGCCGCCGCGTCGAAGTGGTGGATCGTGGTGAAGGTGGTGCACTCGGTCGGGCCGTAGGCGAGGCTGATCCGCAGTCCCTCGTACCGTTCGAGCAGTCGCCGCACCTGCTCCGGCGGGGTGACCTCGCCGCCGGTGAGGACCTGGCGCACGTCCGCGAACGCCTCGGGCCGGTGGTCGGCCATGAGCCGGAACAGGCCGGTGGTCATCCACGCCACGCTCACCCGGCGCTCGGCCAGGAACCGGCCCAGCTCGGTCACGGTGACCGGGCCGTCCGGGAAGATCTGCAGACTCGCGCCGGACAGCAGCGGCGCGAACAGCTCCAGGGTGGAGGCGTCAAAGGCCAGCGGCGCGGTGCGCGAGAACCGTTCGCCGGGCCCGGTCCGTACATAGCTGACGTCACGCACCAGGCGTACGACCGCACGGTGCGGCACGGGCACGCCCTTGGGGCGGCCGCTGGAACCGGACGTGAACGCGATGTACGCGGTGCGGCCCGGGTCGGCCGGTGCCGGCTCCGGTCCGGGCTCCAGCGGGGTGGCCGGGCTCCAGGGCGCGAGGGCCGGGCGGGCAGCCAGCCCGGCCACCTCGGGCGAGCCGATCACGGCGGCGGGCGAGACCTGCCGGAGGATCTTCTCCAGCCAGTCCCGCGGCGCGGCCTGGTCCACCGCCACGTACGTCGCACCCCGGTGCAGCACGGCGAGCACGGCGACGACCTCGGCGGTGCCGCGCGGCAGGGCCACGACGACGCGGTCGCCGGGGCGGACGTCGGTGAGGGCGGTGGCCTGGGTGCGGACGGCGGCGAGGAGTTCGTCGTACGTCAGGTCCTCGACGGCGACCTCGTCCGGGTACCGCTCGGCGGTCTCCTCGAAGAGCTGCCACAGCCCAGTCTCGCAGTCGGCGGCGGGCGCGTCGGCGAGCTTCCGGAGCCACTCCCGCTGCCCCGGCGCGACGGCGCGGACCGACGAGACAGGCGCGTCCACGTCCGCGACGAGCTCCTCCAGGGCCGCGACGAATCCGTCGATCAGCGCGTGCGCCTCGTCCGGGGTGAACACGCCGGGCTGGTACTCCAGTTGCAGCGCGGGCCGCTCGGCCCAGCTGGTCAGGAACAGGGTGGTCTCCATCATGGAGGAGCCGGTGTAGCCCTCGTGCAGCGGCAGGTCGAGGCCGCACTCCTGCAGCCGGTCGGGCATCAGCTCGTCGTGCGCCTCGAACACGCCCTGGATGACCGGCAGCCGGTCGGTGACGTGGTCCTGGCCCAGGGCCGAGATGACCTTGTCGAGCGGGAGTTCGGCCCGCTCGGTGGCGGCCGCCCAGCTGGCGGCGCAGGCCCGCAGCTGCTCGGCGACGGTGCGGTCCTCGTCCATCCGGAAGCGCACGGGCACGATACGGACGCACAGTCCGAGCACGTCGTGCAGCTGGGCGGTCTCGCGGCCGGACATCGCGACGCCGATGGCGAGGTCCTGCAGCCCGGCCCGCTGGCCCATGGCCAGGGCCCAGGCGCTGAACACGATGACGGTGTGGGTCACGCCGAGTTGCCGTGCGGTGGCCATGACCCGGTCCCGCAGCCCGGCGCTGAGGCCGAACGGCAGGTGCACGCCGTTGACGTCCGGGGGCTCGGGCCGCGCCCGGTCGACGGGCAGCGGGACGGTCTCGGGCAGTCCGGCGAGGTCCTCGGCCGCGAGCCGGGTCAGCTCGGCGAGCCGGCCGTTCCCGGCGATCTCCCGGTCCCGGGCCAGGATCAGCTCGGGCGAGAGGCCCGGCTCGGCGACACCTGTGGTGTACGCGCGGGCGAAGGCGTGCCAGAACCGGCTCAGCGCCCACCCGTCGAGGAGGGCGTGGTGCAGCAGGATGCTCAGCAGGTCCGGGCCGTCCTCGACGCGGGTGTGCACGAACACGACGGGCGGCTCGCTGAACGGCTGCAGCAGCCCCGGCGCCGCGGACAGCTGGTGGTGCACGATGTTCACCGCGTTGCCGCCGGGCGGCGGGGCGAGCCGCTGCTCGATCAGCCGCGGCTCCCAGTGCGGCAGCACACGGCGTGCGAAGCCGTTGTCGGTACGGGTGAAGGCGGTGCGGAGCGCCTCGTGGCTGCGGGTCAGCGCGGCCAGCGTCGTGCGCAGCCGCTCCGGGTCGAAGGGGGTGGCGCTCTCGGCCGTGAACAGCACGCGCACCGGACGGCCGTCGATCTGCTCCTCGGCCATCAGCATGCCGTCCTGGCTGGTCAGCAGCGGCCGGTCCACCTCGGTGGTCGCGGCGGGCGCCGGTACGGGCCGGAACTCACCGGCCTGTGCCATGGCCTCCGCGAGCGGCACCGAGCCGCGCATCGCGCGGACCGGCGGGGAGATGCCGAGCCGCCGCTCCACCCGGGCCACGAAGTCGGCCGCGCGCAGCGAGGTGCCGCCCATGTCGATGAAGGACGCCGTCCCGGCGCGCTCCTCGACCGTGCTGACCGGACACCCCAGCACCTCCGCCGCCAGCGCGATCCACTCCTTGCGCATCGCGTCGTCCGGGGCGGACGCCACGCGGTCGAGATCACTGGTTGTCATGGTGTCTCCTCGGGGTTCTGCCACGGTTCCTGCCGTGGCACCACTCGATTCATGCTCGTCACTCCCGCGGACCGGCGGCATCTTCCCCGTTGCCCGACCGGGCGGCGCACGATCCGTGTACGCCGCCCCGGATGCTCAGGGCCGGTGCTGCGCCGTCAGCCGTTCGATGGCCAGGACGGTCTCGTTCGGTGTGGGCAGCTCGTTCAGCCGCGCGCGCAGGCGGGCCGCGTTGTGGCCGAACTCCGGGTCCTTCAGCACCCGGAGCAGCTGGTCGCGCAGCGCGTCCGGGGTCAGCCGGTCCGGGTCGCTCACGTAGAGGCCGGCGCCCTCCTGCTCCAGGATGTCGAGGTGGGCCAGCGGGCCCCAGAACTTGTCGTTGCCGAACTTGCCGGGCACCACGAGCTGCGGCACCCCGTGCTGCAGCGCCGTGATGAACGTGCCGTAGCCGCCGTGGTGGACCACCGCCGAGCAGGTCGGCAGCAGCGCCGCCAGCGGCACGAACTCGACGGCGCGCACGTTGTCGGGCAGCGTCGGCAGCGCCGCGATCTGCTCCCGGCCGAGCGTGATGACCACCTCGGCGTCCAGGTCGGCGACCGCCCCGAGCAGCTCACCGGTCGGCGCACCGGCGTCGAGTTCGCGGAAGCTGAGGCCCAGGGTGAGGCAGACGCGTCGGCGTTCGGGCGCGTCGAGCACCCAGTCCGGCACCGCCGACGGCCCGTTGAACGGGGTGGGCCGTGTCCAGAGGTAGTGCGTGCCGGGCGGCTGCCAGGTCCACGGCGGGGTGGCGTTGATCGACCAGTGTCCCGTCAGGGTGTGCTCGTCGTAGGCCAGCCCGTACCGGTCGAGGAGGGGCCGTACGACCTCCCCCAGCGGGTCCCGGTCCGGTGTGGCGGCCCGCAGCTGGGCCAGCGAGTCCGGGCCGAACACGAAGCGGGCGTGCGCGGCGCCGGCCGCCTGCGCGGCGGCCGGGCCGGCGTAGGCCATGGTCATCGCGTCCCAGATCACCAGGTCGGGCCGCCACCGGCGGGCGTAGCGGACCGCACCGTCGATCACCGAGGGCGAGTTGAAGAACGGGAAGTGCTGCGTGGCCAGTCCGTCGAGTTCGCCGTACGGGTCATCGGCGGCGTACTCGCTCTGCGTCGCCCTGCGGCGCGGCCCGGCCGGGGCGGGGGCCGTCGGGGCCGGTGGCTCCGCCGCCTCCATCACGGCCGCCATCGTGGCGCTCACGTCGAGGTCGTCGCCGATCGCGACCGCGGGCAGGCCGGTGCGCGCGATGTCGTCGGCGCTGAAGTTGGCGGCGTCGGGCTGGCTGGCGACGTGCACCTCGTGCCCGGCGGTCCGCAGGGCCCAGGCCAGCGGCACCATCGCGTACAGGTGGGTCTTGCTCGGGCACGTCAGGATGAGGATGCGCATGGAATCTCCTGCGGCGGGGTCGGGGCGGGGGTGCGGCGGGCGGTCAGTGCTGGGCGACGCGGGCGGTCAACCGGACCGGCAGCGACCGGTGGCCGTTCATGACGAAGGTGCCCAGCGGCGCGAGGTCCTCCGGTGCCGTGCCGAGGTGCAGGCCGGGGAAGCGCGCGAACAGCGCCTGCACGGCGATCCGGACCTCCATGCGGGCCAGGGCCTGGCCGACGCACCGGTGCGCGCCGTGGCCGAAGGCCAGGTGCCGTTTGTCCGCCCGCTCCGCGTCGAACTCCCGCGCGTCGGCGCCGTGCAGGTCGGGATCGCGGCCCGGGGCCGCGAAGCTGACCAGCACGGGGCAGCCCTGCGGGATCTTCTCGCCCTCGACGGTCACGTCCTCCACCGGGAACCGGAAGGGCATCATGGCCACCGGTGCTTCGGTGCGCAGCGTCTCCTCCACCACGTCGCCCCAGGAGACCCGCCCCGCGCGCACGGCGTCGAGCAGGCCGGGGCAGGTCAGCAGGGCGGCGACGGTGTTGGTGATGAGGTTCTTGGCCGGTTCCGTGCCGGTGTTCAGCATCAGCAGCACCAGGGAGACCAGCTCCTCGTCCGCCGCGGGCCCCTCGTCCGCCTGCGCCGCGATCAGGTCGCTGATGAGGTCCTCGCCGGGATCCAGGCGCTTGGCCGCCACGAGCTCCTCGGCGTCCTGCCGGTCGCGCAGGAACGCGGCCCGCATCTCCTGCGGGCTCGCCGGGGTGTATCCCGCGCGGGCCAGGATGCCGTCCTGGTCCTCCGGGCGTGCGCCGAGGAGCTGTCCGATCACCTGCGCCGCCACCGGACGCGCGAAGTCGGCCCGCAGGTCGACCGCCGCGTCCGGGTCCTGTTCCGTACGGGCCTGAAGGGCGTCCAGTGCGCGCGCCACGACGTCCTCGATGCGGGGCTGCAGGGCCGCCACGCGCTGCGGGCTGAACGCGCCCGCGACGAGGCGGCGTTGCCGGGCGTGCGGCTCGCCGTGCGCGGTGGACATGTTCTCCATCCGGGCCCAGGGCAGCAGCGGGAAGTCCGCGCCGATGTCGCCCTCGGCGTAGGCGGGCCAGTGCAGGCGGGCGTCCTTGGAGAACCGCTGGTCCGCCAGGACCTGCCGGGCGGCCCGGTAGCCGGTCACCGCGTAGGCGGCCACCCCGCCGGGCAGCTCGACCGGGGCGACCGGTCCGCGCTCCCGGATCCGGGCCGCCTCGCCGTGGATGTCGCTGCCGAGGTGGTCGATGGCGATGGGCGGGTCTGTGTCCACGCTTACTCCCAAAGGTCGGTGCACATGTGCTCCCGGAGGCCGGTGCACAGGGGGTGACGTGCGGCGGCCGCCGCAGCTGTGGCCGGTGAGCCGGTGAGCCGGTGTCGGCATCCCCGCCCGCGCCCCGGCACCCGGCACGCGCGCGCGGCGTGCGGGGCCGCCCGTCCTGCGGCACCGCACGCCGATCGCACGTACCGGCTGCTCCGGACAGAAGCGCTACTGCAGCGGGTTCGCGCCCCGTGGCCTGCTGGCGAGCTCCTGCTGGGTCCGCTCCAGGAGCAGGTGCGGGTCCTGCGTCTCGACCTGGCCGAGGCCGGGCGGGCAGCGGTCCCAGCCGAGCAGCCGCTGCACCTCCTCCGGCAGCGTCGCCACGGTCTCCCGGGAGACGGCGAGGTACTGGTTCTCCTCCTGCCGCAGGTTGCCCAGGTCGAGGGCGACGGACAGGCTGTACCGCGGCGCGTCCGTGGTGTTGGCCCCGCCGCCGTGGTAGACGCCGCCCTGCCAGAGCAGCGCGGAGCCGGCGGGCATCACGGCCGGTACCGTCTCGGCGTACGTGGGGGCCCGCTCGTCGTCCCAGTGGTGGCTGCCGGGGATGACCAGAGTCGCGCCGTTGGCGCTGGTGAAGGCGGTCATGGCCAGCATCAGCTGCAGCCGGCACGGCGGTCCCGGGTGCCGCCACAGATGCATCGCGTCGTCGCGGTGCAGCGGCTGCCGGCCCTGGCCCGGGTCGATGCGGATCGCCTGGGTGAAGCTGACCTGGATGCTCGGCTTCACCTCCATCCGGACCTTGCCGATCCAGATGTGCTGCGGCTGCTGCAGCAACTGCCGGGCCGCACCCAGGAAGTGACGCTGCGTCACAACCGGTGACATGTGCGTCGACCGCTGGAACAGGCTGGACAGCCGCTTGGTCTTCTGGCCGTCGTAACCGCTCTCGCTGTAGCCGGACTCCTCCAGGCCGGGTCCCAGGTCGTCCCGGAGCCCGGCCAGCGTCGCCGCGTCGGTGAATCCCTCGACGACCACCGCTCCGTCGCGCTCCAGGACCGCCACCACGTCGTCGAGGTCCGCATCCGGCCGTACGTGGGTCAGTTCGTGTTTCGTTTTCACCTCCGCGGCCCCCGCACTCAGTCGGCCGAGCCGCCGGACAGGGCGAGCACGAGGTGGGTGAGGGTCTCCAGGTCCGGGTCCTCGAAGAGGTCGCCGATGTCGAGGGTGAGGCCGAGCTGTTCCTCGACGGCCGCGGCGACCTGCACGGCGGCGATGGACTGTCCGTTGAGCTCGAAGAACGTGGCGCCGGGCCGGTCGGAGCCCGGGCCCAGGGCGTCCGTCCAGATCGCCGCGACGCGCTGGGAGATTTCTTCCGTGCTGAGAGCCGACTGCTGCTGGGTGCTCATGTCTCCTCCAGGCGGGTTCAGAGGGGTGCAGAGGAATACGGATCAGAGGTACTGGGTGTTGGCCGGCAGGCCGCAGGCGAGGCGCCCGTACAGCTCGAAGTTGGTGTCGGGGTGCATGATCGCGTGCAGGTTGAGCGCCTTGATGTCGCGCTCGATGCGCTGGATCGGCGCGCTGGAGTACAGCGAGGAGCCGCCGCTGGCACTGGCCAGCACGTCCACGGCCTCCTTGACGCGCAGGCAGACGGCGCCCAGGTCGAGCCGGGCACGGGCGCGCTCTTCGAGGCTCCACTGCTCGCCGGACGACGCCTTTGTGTCGATCAGGTCGGCGGTGCGCAGCAGGTGGAACTCGGCCTCCGCGATCGCGATCTCCGCCTGCGCCAGCTGCAGATGGGTCAGCGGCGCGGCGCTCTGCTCCGTGTAGTCGGTGTAGGTGATCTTGGCTCCGGGCAGCCGCTCCATGAACGCGTCCCGGGCGGCGACCGCGAGGCCGTACGCGGCCGCGCCGACGGTGGCGCAGGCGATCGGCATGAACGGGGCCCGCCACATGGTCGCGTCGGGGTTCTGCTGCCCCGGGTGCGCACCGCCGATCACCGGGCCGATCGGCAGCACCCGCTCGGCCGGTACGAAGACGTTCTCGGCGACAGTCGTGACGCTGCCGGAGGCGCACATGCCGGAGGTGTGCCAGTCGTCGATCACCTTCAGGTCGCTCATCGGCATCAGCACCATGACGGGCTCGTGCTGCCCGTCCGGGGTGGGCCGGACGGCGGCGTTCACGTTCCACGTGCTCTGCTGGGCACCGGTGTTGAACGACCACTTGCCGTTGACCAGGTAGCCGCCGTCCGCCGGGGCGGCCATGGCGCCGGGGCTGAGGATGCCGCTGATCCGTACGTCTGGGTCGGCGAACACCTCGTCGCGGACGGACTCGGGGAAGAGGCCGACCATCCAGCTGCTGATCATCCACACCGAAGCGGTCCAGGCGGCGGAGCCGTCGCCGCGCGCCAGCTCGGCGAGGACCTCGGAGACGGTGCGCATGTCGGACTCGTAGCCGCCATGACTGCGCGGCACCCGCATGCGCAGCAGACCGGATCCGCCCAGCGCTTCGAGCGTCTCGGCGTTGAGCTGCCTGCGCTGCTCCGACGCCTGGGAGTTGGACCGCAGTACAGGGCCGAGCTCGGCTGCGCGCCGCAGCAGTTCGGTCCGCGACAGCATGGTGACGGTTTCCATCGGCTCTCCTTGAGTCGGGGCGCGCCCTGAGGACGGAGTCAGGGCGACGTCGTGAGGACGATGGCAGCCGGGATCACCGCGCCGCATCTTCCGAGCTGCTGTTTCCCGTGCGTACCGGCGCCGGGGCGCGGACGGGAGGTGCGGGCCTGCGCCTGGAGCACGCGTGGAGATGCGGCCGGTACGCGGGCTCCGGAGCACGCATGGAGATGCGCCCGGCGAGGGCGGCGCGGAGCATGAACTGCCCAGGAAGCCGGTACCGACCTGAGATGGGCAGACTGATGCACCAAGCAGCCGAGAAGCTCACGATCAACGTCTGGCTCAATCGCTGGCCGATGTGGCAGCAGCTCGTCGACCCGATCCGGAGGCAGGCGGAGGAGTTCAACCGCAGGCACCCGCGGTACCGGGTCGTCGTCGACGCCGTCAACGTGGGGCGGTTTCCCCGGGAGGTGGCGCGGGCCGCCCGTACGGGGAACGCGCCGCACCTCGCCTCGTACCAGTACACCTACGTCCAGGAGGCCCAGGACGTACGCGACCGGGACGGGCAGCCGCTGTTCACCTCGGTGACCGAGGCGGTGGGCGGGCGGACGGAGATCCTCGGCGAGCCCGTGGTCCTCGACAACGTCGTGTCCAACATGCGGGCGTACTTCACGCTCGACGGCGACCTGAGCTCGATGCCGCGCAACACCTCCACCGTGCTGCTGTTCTCCAACATCGACGCGCTGAACGCCGCCGGGATCGCCGAACCGCCGCGCACCTGGGCGGAGGTGGAGGCGGCGTGTGCCGCCCTGGCCGGACGGGACGGCGCCCGCCGCGCCGGCATCACCTGGCCCAACTTCGGCTGGCTCTTCCAGCAGTCCGTGGCGCAGCAGGGCGGCCTGTTCTCCGACCACGACAACGGCAGGTCGGGCCGGAGCGGGAAGGTCGACTACCTGTCGCCCGAGATGCTGGCCTACGCGACCTGGTGGCGGGACCTGTACCGGGCGGGCCACTACCTCTACACCGGCAAGTCGTCGGACTGGTGGGGCTGCATGCAGGCGTTCGCCGACGGCGACGCGGCGATGCTGGTCAGCACCTCCGTCGAGGCCGGGCCCATCGTGCGGGCGGCCCGCAAGGCCGGCTTCCGCGTGCAGGCCGGCGCGATGCCGTACAACGAACGGGCCGGGTACGCGGGGAACCTCATCGCCGGTGAGTCGCTCTGGCTGCGCTCCGGGCTGGACGAGGCGACCCGCGACGGCGCGCTGGCCTTCCTGCAGTTCATGAACAACCCGCGGAACGCGACCGCCGTCTACGACCACGAGCGGACGTTCGTCCCCACCACCGAGTCCTCGATCGACCTGCTCACCGAGGAGGGCTGGTTCGACCGGAATCCGCACTGCCGGGCCGCGATCGACCAGCTCCGGACGAGCCCCGACTCCCCTGCCACGCGCGGGGCGGTGCTGGGCAACTTCCTGCCCGTCCAGGGCGCGGGCACGCAGGCCATGCACGATGTTCTGGTCGGCGGTGAGGATCTGACCGCGCGGTTCAGCCGGGCGAACGACCAGGCCCGGCAGCTGCTCGACGAGTACGCGCGGCAGGTGGAGTCGGACTCCGGCGCCGACGGCCACGCGCCGCAGCGGCTGCCGCAGATGGAGGGCGAGCGGATCCGGCTCGGCGCCTGAACGCCTCCGCCGGCCTCCGCGTACGGCCCTCCGCGTACGGCCCTCCGCGTCAGCCCCTGCGGCCAGCCCTCCGTGTACAGCCCTCTGCGTCAGCCCCCTGCCACCGACACCGTCTGCGCAATCCGCAAGATGCCGGAACACACCCGGAGTGTGACGGTGTGAACCACCTGGTCACCCCCGCGGCCGCGGCGTACCGGAAGCGCGGCCGGCGGCGACCGGCGACGGCCGCGGCCCCTTCCCACCCCGCGATGTCCCGGCCCGCGATGACTCACCCTGCGATTTCCCACCTGCTTCCCACCCTGCGATGGAGAAGACATGAGTACCCAGAGCACCCTCTCGGATGTTGCGGTCACCGACGCGGACAAGGCCGCGGTCGCTGCGGTGCCCCAGCGCATCGTCGAGGCCTGGGCGTCCTACGACGCCGACGCGTTCGCCGAGGTGTTCACCGCCGACGGGACCCTGATCCTTCCCGGCTTCTTCGAGAAGGGCCGTGACGCCATCCGCGCCTTCGCCGCGGCGGCCTTCGCCGGCCCGTACAAGGGCACGCGCGTCACCGGCACCCCCGTCGACATCCGCTTCCTCAGCGCGGAGGCCGGGATCCTGGTCACGCGCGGCGGCATTCTGACGCCGGGTCAGGACGAGCCGTCCCCCGAGCGGGCCGTGCACGCCTCCTGGCTGGTCGTGAAGCAGGACGGCCGGTGGCAGCTCGCCGCCTACCAGAACAGTCCGCGTCACACCGGCTGAGCAGCGTCCCGTACCGCCCGTAAAAGCCTGTGCCCGAACCCCCGTCGCCCGCCCGGAGTGCGGGTGGCGGGGGGGGGTGACGGGGGTGCTGCCACAGGCTCCGCGCACCGGAAACGGGCGGCAACCACGAAGATGCGGCGGTCTTCCGGCGCTGCCGACACTCGAGCGCGGCCACCGCGCCGGCGTCGGCACGACGCCCGGTGCCCGCTGCCCTCCACCACGCCGGCGTCAGAGCCTGCGTCTGAACCCCCGTCTGCGCAACGGGCAGACAAGGGGGTCCAGACACAGGCTCTCAGCCTCCACCGAGGAGAGATCACGCATGACCACCTATCCGGAAGCTCAGCAGGCACCGACCACCACGGCGCTCTCACTGCAGCAGCAATTCCTCGCCATGTTCGCCCAGGGCTACGAGGCGGGGCCGTTCGGGCCGCACTACGTCGAGGTCGGCGGGTGGCGGCTGCACGGCCGGGTGAACGTACTGGCGCTGCGCCTGGCGCTCGCCGACGTGGTCGAGCGGCACGAGGCGCTGCGTACGGTGCTGCACCTGGAGAACGGCGGCGGCACGCAGAGCGTGGTGCCCGCCGGGCAGCCCGAGCTGCTGCTTGTCGAGCTGGACGAGGCACCGGGCCCGGACCGCGAGCGGCGCGCCGAAGAGCTCATGATCGAGGCGGAGACCCGGCCGTTCCCGATCCACGAGGTGCCGCTGCTGCGTGCGGTGCTCGGCCGCTTCGACGACGAGGACGCGGTGCTGGTGCTGGCCACGCACCACAGCGCCGCGGACGTCTGGTCGCTCCAGGTGATCATGCAGGACCTGGCGCAGTGCTACGCGGCCCGCGCGGCCGGGGACGAGCCGCGGCTGCCGGAGGCGACCCAGTACCGCGACTACATCGTGGCGCAGCAGGAGGACGCCTCCGGGCCGTCGGTGGCCGCCGCCCAGGCCTACTGGCGTGAGACCCTGCGCGGCGCCCGGGTCCTGGTGGCGCCGACCCGCCGCAACGACGAGAGCCCGGCGACGAGTTACCACCGCTTCACCACCGACGCCGAGCTGAGCGCGGAGGTGTCCCGGCTGGCCCGGGCGACGCGCAGCTCCCCGTTCATGGTGCTGCTCGCGGCGTTCGCCGTGTACGTGAACCGGCGCACCGGGCAGACCGACCTCGTGGTCCCCACCTTCGCGCCGGGCCGCCGGCACGGCTTCCGGTCCACGGTCGGGTCGTTCTTCAACTTCGTGCCGCTGCGTGTGGACGTGAGCGGCTGCGGGACCTTCCGCGAGGTCGTCGCCCGCACCAGGACGGCGTGCGTCGGTGCCTTCTCCCACGAGCTGCCGCTGATGCAGGTCCTCGCCGTGGCGCCCGAGCTGATGAACTCGGTCGGCCCCGACACGGCACCGACCCTGTTCCAGGCCGTCCAGCCGCCGTACTCGATGCAGGCCGAGAAGGTCGGCGACCTGGAGTACTCGGCGATCTGGCGGCGGGTCGTCCCGCAGCCCATGGGGTCCGAGACCCCCGACGGCATGATCTGGTCGATGCACCTCAGCAACACCGAGGTGGTCGGCGGGCTCAGCTTCAGCCGCCACCTGTTCGACCGGGCCGAGGTCGACGAGCAGGTCGCCGGATTCCTCGGTGTGGTCGGCGAGATGGTGGCCGCCCCCGACGCGGCGATCGGGGCGTGACGCGATGACCCTCACCGAGACCCCCGCGCAGGCCACGGCCGCGCCGTTCGAGCCCGACGTCACCCCGGCCGTGCTCATCGAGCGGGCCCGGGCCGTCGCCGCCACCCTGATCTCCCGCCAGCGCGAGACCGAGGAACGGACCTACTACGCCGAGGACACCCACCGGGCGTTCCGGGACGCGGGGCTCTACCGCATCACGGTGCCCAGGCGTTACGGCGGCTTCGAGTTCGGCTTCGACACCTTCCTGGAGGTCGTGAAGATCCTCTGCCGCGCCTGCCCGTCGACCGGCTGGATGTACTGCCTGGGCGCCGCGCACTCGCTGTTCGCCGCCACCATGTTCGAGGAGGAGGCGCAGGCCGAGATCTTCCGCGGCGGCGACTTCATCGCGCCCCTCGTCAACGCCCCGTTCGGGACGGCCGAGCAGGCCGCGGACGGCTCCTGGATCCTGAACGGCGAGTGGAAGTACTGCTCCGGCGCACCGTACGCGACCCACCTGATCGGCAACGCCATGATCGCCGGAGGCGAGGGGGAACCGCCCCGCCAGCTGCTGTTCATCGCGCCGCGCGACCAGTGGGAGATGCTCGACGACTGGGGCGGGCAGATCGGCCTCAAGGGCAGCGGTTCGCACAGCATCCGGATCTCCGGCGGGCGCATCCCCGGCCACTTCGGCCTGGAGGTCAACTTCGAGGAGATCTCGGTGACCGGCGGCACCCCGGGCCGCGCGCTGCACGAGCACCCGCAGTACGGCGGTGCCCCGGCCAGCTCGATGGCGCTGGAGGGCGCACACATCGCGGTCGGCATGTGCCAGGGCGCGCTCGACGCGTACACAGAGCTGATGTTCTCCCGTACGACGATCCTGCCGCCGTTCCCGCCCCGGGCCGAGGATCCCGACTACCAGCTCTGGTACGGGCAGGCCAGCAGCATGATCGACGCCGCCGAGGCCCTGGTGGGTGCCGCGGCGCGGCGCTGGCACGAGCTGTCCGAGCAGCCGCCCGAGGCGTTCACCGCGGAGGAGGACGTGCGGATCGCGCTGCTGTGCCGGGAGGCCACCCAGCTGGCCTGGCGGGCCGTCGACGAGATCATCCAGCCGACGGCCGGCAGCACGTCCGCACGGGAGGGGGAGCGCCTCGAACGGGTCTGGCGGGACCTGTCCACCGGGCGCACGCACGTGAGCTCCGCCGTGCTGCTCACCACCGTGGCCAACCGCGGGTACGCCCAGCTGCGCCTGATGAACGCGCAGTCCGGCTGACCCGGGGAGCAGCAGACAGGGGGCGACCTCGCGAAGGCCCCGGCCGCACCGGCATCCGTACGGGTGCCGGTGCGGTGGCATGTCGGGGGCAGTGGTACGTGGGGGTGGGGCGGGGGCATGCCGGGTGCCCGGGGCGGTGGTACGTCGAGGAGCGGTGGTACGTGGATGGGGTGGGGGTACGTCGGGGGGCGGGGGCCTCAGCCCCTCGCCCCTGCCCCGGTCCTCGCCGGACGTCAGCCGCCGCGGTCCCGTCTCGGCCCGCTGAGGGCGATGCAGCCGGGCCCGCACGCCCCGTCCGGGAACTCCTCCCCGGGCAGCGGCTCCGGCTCCTGGGTGACGGCCGACACCAGGAGCCGCACGAGGGCTTCGGCGGACTCGCGCGCTCCGGACGGGCTGTAGGTGAACGCGGCAGCTGCTTTTGGGCGGCAGGCCGTGCGCCCGCCGGGCCGGTCGGGAACCGGCGTGTCCGCGTCCGGCGCGCTGTCGACGTGTATCGGTGGAGTATCGAGCACCTGTCCCACGGTCGGCCTCCCACCCGTACTGGTCGCCGCAGGCCGCCGGACTGCGCGGCGGCCTGCGGCACTGCGTCAACGGTGCCGCCCGTCACACGATGCGGGCATCTTTCGTCGTGCTCACGCCCGGCCGCCGGAGTGGTGCACGTACCTCGGCGCCTGCCCCCGGCCCCCCGTCCGCCCGGGGGCGTGGACGGGGGTTCGGGCGCAGGCGCCGGGTCAGGCGACGGGCTCTGCCTCAAGAGACATGTCGGTGCGCTGGGCACGGCACAGGGTGATCAGGCGGTCGACCGCGTCGAGGGCGTCCGGTTCCACCAAGGGGTACGGGAAGAGGAGCCAGGGCCGGCCGGCGAAGTGGTCCGCGCTGGGATCGGCGGGCATGTCCGCCGGCTTCGCTACGAGCGGGCGCCCGGGAAGGTAGCCCCAGAGGTCGCAGCCGCGCATCTGGGCCTCCTCCCAGATGCGCTGCTTCCCGGGCGCGACATCGGTGTAGGCCCGGCCACGGCCGCACGCCTGCGCTTCATACAGCACGTCCACCACTGCGTGGGGGGCCGTCGCGATCACCACGAGGTCGGCCGGCGGGGAGTCGGGCAACAGCACGGACCCGGCGCCCAGCTTCCGGGCCCGTGCCACGGCTTCGGGGTCGATGTCGTCGAGCGAGACGTCCACCCCGGCGCTGTTGAGCGCCAGGGCGATGGAGGTGCCGATCAGGCCGCAGCCGATCAGGGTGACGTGCTGCAGATCCGTGCGGGCCACCGTGATCGCCTCCCATCCTTGGCTCGGTGCTGCGGGGCTGCCGATCACTCGGGCAGGTTCTTGAACTGACCGGGTGCCCTGCCCTCGCCTGCGGGCCCACGGTACGCCTGGGCTATGCCGAGCCAGTGCCGGGCATCGTCGCCGACCGCGGTCAGAGCGAGGTCGTCAGGATGCCTGCGCCGGGTCACGAGCAGGCAGAAGTCATGGGCGGCTCCTGTGACAATTTGGGTGGCGTCGGCCGGGCCGATGCTCCAGGTCCCGCCGGAGGGCGCGGTCAGCTCGAAGCGGAAGGGCCCGTCCGGGGGCGTCTCGCCGCGGGCCTGGTAGCCGAAGTCCCGGGTCAGGAAGGCGAAGTCGGCCAGGTGCCGCAGCCGGTCCGTCGGCACCCGGCGTACCCCGAGCGCGTCCGCGATGTCCTGGCCGTGCCCGAAGAGCTCCATGACTCCGGCGCAGGCCAGGACGACCGGCGGCAGCGGATTGACCAGCCACGGCACGACCTGGTTCTCCGGCACCGCGCCCAGGGCCCGGACGCAGTCGTCGGCCTCGGCCTGGAAGGCGGCGAGCAGCTCCGCCGGCGGCAGGGTGTTGAACTGGGCCAGGGCGGCGTTGACCGCGCCGTTGAAGTCGTCGGCCGCGGCCGCGGCGATGTTCTTGAACAGCTGCGGGTCGGCGGCGGCCGTCTTCGCGAGCCGGAAGATGAAGGTCAGGTGGGCGACCTGGTCGGCGACGGTCCAGCCCGGGGCGGGCGTCGGGGTCTGCCAGGCGGTGGCGTCCAGGTCCGCCACCAGCCGGACGACGTCCTCGACGTCGGCGGTCAGGTCCTTGAGGGTGTCGTGCAGCGTGGCCATCGTCTTCTCCTTGTGTGGTGGAAGCCGGGTACGGACGGGAGGGCCGTCCCGGACTGACGGGTCTCTTGATGCAACTCACCGGGGATGCCGGGTTGTTCGATGCAACCCAGTGGGCACGGGTGGGCCGGCCGGAGGCCGGTTCAGGCGGCGCGTCCGACGAGCGGGAGCACCTGCGTGGAGTACGGGGCGAGGGCCTGGACGAGCGAATCGGGAATCGCGGAGGGCACGGTGGCGGTGTTCGGGCCGCGCATGCAGGCGACCCGCTGCCGGCCACGGGCGACCAGCGTCTCGGCCCCGTCCGCCGACACCTTCACGTAGTCGAAGGTGAACTCCAGCTGGGTCTGCCCCAGCTCCGCCAGCCGCATCCGGACTGACAACTCGTCGAAAGCGGTGATCTCGGCGAAGAACTCGCAGTCCACCTTCAGCGTGAACAGCTTCAGGTCGTCCTGCACCTCCGCAAGGACCGCCGGCGCCTTCTCTTTCAGGAAAAGCTCCCGGCACCGACCCTGCCAGCGCAGATAATTCACGTAGTAGACGTTGCCGACGAGATTGGTCTCCTCGAAACCCACCGTGTGCCGGTACTCGAAATAGTCGGTCATCTTTCTTCACCTTTCGCCTTTTTCCCTGCCGGGTTTTTTGAAGCAACTCATCAGGGTCGACGGGGCTGTCCGGTGCCCCCTGTGGGCCGTCCGGAGGAGGAGCAGTTCTTTTCCGGTGCGATTGCGATGCCGGGCCGGGCTGACGGTCCGGCCCGGCCGGTCGCCTAGGAGCTCGCGCCGCGCAGGGCGGGGAGCAGGGGCAGGACGCCTTTGCGGGCGCTGCGGGAGCCGTCGGGGGCCGGGGCCCCGTACCGGACCTGGACGCCGCGACTCCGCGCCGCGTCGACGATGCCGGGGATCGCTCGCTCGGCGAGCGCCGCGATGGTCATGGCCGGGTTGACGGTCAGGGCACCGGGTACGGCGGAGCCGTCGGTGACGAAGATGCCCGGGTGGCCGCGGAGTTCGTTGCGGTCGTCCAGGGCGGAGGTGTGCGGGTCGTCCCCGATCCGGCACGACGCGAGGGGGTGCACGGTGTAGGCGCCGACGACGTCGTTGGTCCAGGGCATGACCTTGGAGAGTCCGTCCTTCTCCAGGATCTCCTTGACCTCGGCGTCGGACTGCGCCCAGGCGGCCAGGGTGGTGGGCCTGGGGTCGTACCGGAGGTTGCCCCGGCCGAGCATCTGCTGGGAGATCCGGTGGGCGTTGCCGGTGGCCGGGGGCGGCCCGAAGACGCCTTCGTTGTCGTCCTCGATCATGGTGAAGATCGTCAGCCAGGAGGACCAGCGTTTGAGGAGTTCCTTCTTCTGCGGTCCGAACCAGGCGGGCCCGGTCGCGTCGGGCACCTGGGCGAGGATCGTGCCCAGGCCCGGCGGGAAGTACAGCTGCTCCAGGGAGTAGCGGGAGTACTCGGGCAGGGAGCCGTCCAGGCGGTCCCAGTTGGCGACGGTCGGTCCCTTGCCGATGTGGTTGGCGGCGTAGGCGATGCCGTCGCCGCGGTCCAGGCCGAGCAGCTCGGCGGCCTTCTCCTCGTCGATGACGGCGGTGTTGAGCCGCTCGCCGTTGCCGGAGAAGTAGCGGCCCACGGCATGCGGCATGGTGCCCAGGGAGGGTTCGCTGCGCTGCAGGATGACGGGGGTGGCGCCGGCGCCCGCGGCCATGACGACGATCTTCGCGTCGATGGTGCCGCCGCCGGTGTGGATGCGGTAGTCCTCGTCGTCGACGACGTTGTAGTGGACGCGGTAGTCGCCGTCCGGGGTCCGCGCGATGTGCTGGACCTCGTGCAGCGGGCGGATCTCCGCGCCGTGGGCGAGGGCCGCGGGCAGGTAGTTGAGCAGCAGCGACTGCTTGGCGTCGAAGCGGCAGCCGGCCATCATCCAGTTGCAGTTGACGCACGTGCTGTTGTCGACGGCCGCGGGCAGCGGGTTGGCTGTGCGGCCCGCGTGGTCGCAGGCCGCGGCCCACAGCCCGCCGGCGTAGCTGACCTCGTTCCAGTCCGGCTTGCTGATGGAGATGGACTCGGCTACCCGGTCGTACCAGGGGTCGAGGGTGTCGCGGCTGACCGACTTCGGCCACATGCGCCGGCCGATGCTGCCGTGCCGCTCGAAGACGAACCGCGGGGCGCGGGGCATCGCCGCGAAGTACACGACGCTGCCGCCGCCCACGCAGTTGCCGCCGAGCACGCTCATCCCGTCGCCGACGACGAAGTCGAAGGCCCGGGTGTAGGAGGAGCCGAGTTTGTAGTCGTGCTCGAAGTCGTCGGTGTCCAGCCAGGGGCCCCGTTCCAGGACGGTGACCTTCGCACCGCCCGCGGCGAGGTGGTAGGCCGTGATCGCCCCGCCGAAGCCGCTGCCGATCACCAGGACCTCGGTCTGTTCCGTGCTGGTGCTCATGCCGGACTCCCTGAGGGTGTGGTGTCGGGGTGGCGGCGGGCGAGTGCCGTGCCGTATCCGGGCTTGCCGAAGCGCCACAGTCCGTCCGCGTCGGGCGGGGTGATGCCCATCGCCGTCAGGCCGGGATGCCCGTCGGCCAGGGCTTCCGCGGTGTGGCGGTGGGCCGCGGAGTCGAAGCTCATGTTGGAGAAGAGCGCGAGCATCACCCACAGCTCCTTCTCCGGATGCCCGGAGCCGGTCAGCCGCTGCACCAGGGCGGTGCGGTGTGCGAAGTCCAGCGCCACGAAGGGCGGGACGGAGGCGTCGAGCGTCAGCCCGTGCTCCTCGGCGTAGGACCGGGTGTGCCCGTCGAGCAGCTCCACCAGGTCGCCGAGGCCTTCGGAGATGCCGGTGGCATCCCACTGCATCAGCTCCAGGGCACCGGCCGCGACGGCTCCGCCGCCGGGCGCCGCACCGGCCACGGCCCGGTCGTCGGGCCGGCGCTTCTCGCCCGGCACGATCGTGTCCGCGAAGGCCTCGAGCGTCTGCGTCCGGTGTGCAACGAAGTCTCCGCTGGTGGTCCCGGTCAACTCTGCCTCCCTCATCGGGGCCGGTTCGTTCGATGGCGAGAGGAACGCTAGGGACGACCGCGAAGTTCAAGCAACCGACGGCTTTGTTCAAGCAACCGGCTTCCCTATTTCGCAGACTCGCCAGAGTCGTTGCATCTGCGCCTCGATCACTTATCGAAATCAGGCCAACCGGTAGGCTCCGTCCTTGATCTCCTCAGAACCTGCGCGCGACTGGAGAAGTCGTCGTTTACAGCAGCGCGTCCTGCACACCGATAGTGCATATCCACCTTGGTTGGAGCGGCAATGGAGAGCTCTGGCGGCATCGCCGCGGAATTACCGGCACATTTCACGCAGCCTGTGCGGATCAGCACTCTCATCTCCGCGGACACACCTCGGCTCGACGGAATCGACGAGGTGCATGTCCGCCGACTTGTCGAAGTATTCGAATCAGTGCCCCCGATACTCGTGCACCGGCCGACCATGCGCGTGGTCGACGGCATGCATCGCGTCAGAGCCGCCGCGATACTCGGACGGGACCTCATAGACGCCCAGTTCTTCGACGGCGGCGACGACGAGGCCTTCATCCAGTCCGTGGCCCGGAACATCGCGCACGGCCTGCCGCTGTCGGTCGCCGACCGCAGGGCGGCCGTCTGCCGCATCCTGGCTTCCTTCCCGGCCATGTCCGACCGGAGCATCGCCGTGTACACGGGACTCGATGCCAAGAGCGTGGCCGATGTGCGCCGCCGTTCAGCCGCGGATCTTCCGCAGTCGAACGTCCGCCTCGGCCTCGACGGAAAAGCGCACCCCCTCGACCGGACCCAGGAACGCCGGCACGCCGCCGAGCTGATGAGCCGAAGCCCCGAACTCCCCCTGCGGGTCGTCGCCCAGGAGGCCGGGCTGTCGCTCGGCACCGCTCACGACGTCCGCCAGAGACTGCTCCGGGGCGAGGAACCCGTTCCCCCTCCACTGTCCTCGCCCCGGAGCCCCGCCCCGGCGAAGCGCACCGTGCCGGAGCAGGCCCGGACCGCGCCCTCAGCACGACCCCAGTGGGCCAGACCCCCCGCGGGGACGACGCGCAGCGCGATGGACATGATGCGGATGCTCGCCGACGACCCGTCCCTGCGCAATTCGGAAGCGGGCCGCGATTTCGTCCGGTGGCTGCACGGCCACTTCTTCACCGACGAGGCCTGGCGCCGGCGCATCGAGGCCATCCCCCCGCACCACTCCGAGACCGTCGCGGAGCTCGCCCTGAAGTGCGCGGGGACCTGGCGGCGCCTCGCCCAGGAGCTCTCCGAACGAAAGATGTCCCGCGGCATGTGAGCAGCACGTGCGCGGAAGTTCCCGCCGGCCCGTACCACGATCCCGAAGGAGAGGTCCATGGCTGCCAAGTCTCTCGATGCCGTTCGCCGGGTCATCGACGAGATGCACCACCATCTCGATCAGGAGTTGACCATCGACGACATGGCCCGCACCGCCATGTTCAGCAAGTTCCACTTCACCCGGGTCTTCAGCGAGGTGACCGGGACGTCGCCGCGGCGGTTCCTGTCCGCGCTCAGGCTGCAGCGGGCGAAGTTCCTGCTGCTCAGCACGGAGCTGAACGTGGCCGACATCAGCAGCCAGGTGGGGTACAGCAGCGTCGGCACCTTCAGCTCACGCTTCAAGATCTGCGTCGGTGTCTCGCCGAGCCGGTTCCGGGAACTGGGCGGGGACGTCGCGGAGTTGGGCACCGGCCCCGCCGACGCGTGCGACGCGCCCGACCGGGTGGCGCTGCGCGGCCGGCTCGTGCTGCCGGGCGACCGGCCCCTCGGCCCGGTCTTCGTGGGGCTCTTCCCCAGCTCGATCCCCCAGGGCCGGCCCGCCCGCTTCCTCGAACTGGACGGTCCGGGCCCCTTCGAGCTGCAGGACGTGCCCGAGGGGAACTGGCACGTCCTGGCCCACTCGGTCCCCTACGGCACGATCGCCCAGTGGGCCGGGGACAGCCACGGCACGCGGGACGGCCTGTCCGTCGGGCGGCACGGCCCGGTCACGGTGCGCGCCGGGGTGCTGCCGCTGCCCGTGGACATCGTGCTGCGGCCTGCGGACCCCTGGGACCCCCCGGTGCTGCTCGCGGTGCCGACGGGCGCGGCCGGCCGGGTGGTCGCCGCCTGAGAGCTTGCGTACGACACCCGCGTACGCGATCTGCGTACGACACCCTCCGCACGAAAGCCCGCGTACGACACCCTCCGTACGAAGGCCTGCGTACGAGAGCCCCCGTACGGAAACCTGCGTACGCATGCCCGCGTACGAGACGACCACGCTCGGCCGGGACCTGCCGGAGTGCGCCGGCGGGCCCGGGGTGCGTGCACGCCCGGTTGAGAGCCCGCGTACGAACCTCCGCCCACGCGACGGGGGTTCGGACGCGGACTCTCAGCTTGTTGTTTAACCTTTGTGAGGTTTGAGGCTATTACGTTCGGCGATGGTTGCCGCACCGCGTCCAGGATTGCGGTCCAGGACGTGGCACCCGGCTCCAGCACGGCGACGAAGGAGTAGGGCCAGCCCGGAATGAACTGCGAGGCTGTCTTCGCCCGCCCATAGACGTGGCAGAACAACCGCTCCGCCGAGCACGGCGCGTCCGAACGCAGCCACGGCGAGACATCGACCGCCAACACCAGGCGCCCTCCGTCGAAACGCGGCAGCGACAGACCAGCCAACATGGTCCGCAGCCGACCCATGTCGATGCGACCGTGGTTCAGGCCGCCGTACATCGCTCCGTGCCCACGACGATGCTCGGGCAACAGCGTCAAGTCCACCGGGGACTTCACCGCACCGTCCGCACACAGCACCGCGTCCACCAGCTCGAACAACTCGTCACGCCGGGCGGTCAGACACTCGTAGAACTCTCCCCCAAAGCGTGACGCTTCCGCGAACGCTTCCCTCCGGACAGCATCAGGCAGCAGACTCACCCTCACGGCCTTCGTCTTGATCACGTGCACCTTGGTCGGAGCACAGGATCAGACGAAGGCCGCCCCCACGTCCGGCGAATCACCAGGTGAGCGACCCAGTTCGAGACGCCATTCGAGGCCGGAAGATAAAGAACAAGCTCAGAGCCTGTGTCCGAACCCCCGTCCGCGCCCCGGCAGCCGGCGCGCGGTCAGCTCGCCGCGGTCACCGTCATCGGCAGTCCGCCCGCCATGCGCAGCGACAGCATGGGCTCCGGAACCGCCCGGTGGCCGGGTACGGAGGTGAGCGTCAGGTCCCGGGTGAGGAGCGCGGTGACGAAGACCGCTTCCATCATGCCGAGGTTGCTGCCGACACAGAACCGGGGACCGGCACCGAACGGGATGTAGGCGTACCGCGGCCGGTGGGCCACCCGCTGGGCGTCGAACCGCTCGGGGTCGAACCGTTCCGGGTCGTCCCACAGGTCCGGGTGCCGGTGCAGGATGTACGGGCTGACCAGGACGTCGGCACCGGCCGACACCGTGTAGCCGCCGACCTCGTCGTCCTCCTGGGCCACCCGGGGCAGCACCCACACCGGCGGGTACAGCCGCATGGCCTCCTGCACCACCATGGTGGTGTAACCGAGCCGGTGCAGGTCCTCCAGCTGCGGGTCGCGGTCGCCGAGGACCTGCCGTGCCTCCGCCCGGACCCGCTCGCGGACCTCGGGGTGCTTGTCGAGCAGGCTGAGCGTCCAGCCGAGAGTGCTCGCGGTGGTCTCGTGCCCGGCGAGCAGGAGGGTGACGATCTCCTCCCGCAGCCGGGCCCGGGCGGGTGTGGCGTCGGCCGTCCGGCGGGCCGCGAGGATCATCCGGCCGAGGGCGTCCTGCGGCGGTTCGCCGTCCGCCATGCGTCCGGTGCGGTCCGCGACCAGCCGGTCGGCGACCTCGTACAGCTCCTTGCGGGCCTTGCGGAACCGCCGCTGCCCGGGGGTGGGCAGCCACTTGGGCACCAGGCCCTGCGTCACCATCTCGAACATGGCCTGGTCCTGGACCGCTTCGAAGGAGTGGGCCACCGCGTCGTGGCCGCCGAGGTCCGTGTCGAGCAGGGTGCGGCCGAGCACACCGAGGGTGAGCCCGGTGAGCTCGTCCTGGACGTCGACGGGGCCCGCGCCCTCGTGCCCGCGGAGCAGGGCGACCAGCTTGGCCGCCTCCTCCGCGACCGCGTCCGCCTGGCGGGCGATGCGGGTGGGCCTGAAGGCCGGCTGGACGGTGCGGCGCTGTTCCTGCCAGATGTCGCCGTCGCTGGTCAGCAGGCCGTCACCCAGGACGCGTCGGGCCTGCACGAGGCCGATGCCCTTGTGGTAGTTGGCGCTGTTGTCGGCGAGCACGTGCTTGGCGTGGTCCGGGTGGTTGAACACGTACAGCTTCTTCGGGCCGATGACGACCCGGACCGCGTCGCCGAGGGCCGCCGCCTCCCGCATCAGGCCGAGCCGGTCGACGGCGAGCTTCTTCAGCAGTCCGGGCAGTGCGGCGGGCGGCGGGCCCGGCGGGTGTCGGGTCATGGCGTACGGTCCTCCGCTCCCTCGGTGGCCGGGCGGCCGAAGCGGCCGCCGTGGAAGAGCAGCGGGGTGCCGGCCGCCGCCGTCCGTCCGGCGGCTAGGACGCGGCCGACGAAGATGGTGTGGTCGCCGCCGTCGTACAGCCGTTCCTTGACGCATTCGAGGTGCGCCAGGGCGCCGGCGATCAGCGGGGTGCCGGTGGCGGCGCCGGCCAGCCAGTCGACGGTCTCGAACTGGCCGCGTCCGGCGGGCCGGGAGGAGTTGGCGAAGTGGCGGGCCACGGCCTCCTGGTCCGCCGCCAGCACCGAGACCGAGAAGGTCTCGGCGTGCGCGAGGCTGCGGTGCATGACCGCGTCGCGCCCGACACAGACCAGGACCAGGGCCGGGTCGAGGGAGACCGCGGTGAACGAGTTCGCGGTCATGCCGCGGCAGTCGTCCCCGCCCACGGTCACCACGGTGACTCCGGTGGCGAAGGTCCCGAAGGTGCGGCGCAGCTGCTTGCCGTCCTCGATGTCGACGAGCTCCGCGGGCGGAGCGGCCAGGACGCTCATGACCGCCTCCCGGCCGGTATCCCGTCGTGCGGCACGAGCCGCCGCTCGTGGGCCGGTGCGAGGGTGACCGGGGGTGTGCCCAGGGTGGCGCCGGCCCCCGGCTGCCCGTAGGCGATGCGCTGGCTGCCCCGGGCCACCAGCTCGTCGCCGCCTCCGGGCAGGCCCCTGACGTGCTCGAAGGTGAACTCCAGCTCGTCGGGCCGGATCTGCCGGGAGTGCACACGGATCGTCAGCTCGTCGCCGGGCGTGATCGCGGTGTACAGCTCGCAGTCCATCTCCAGGGTCACGGGGTCGGCCATGGCGGGGCTCCCGGCGGCGCCGAGTCGCTGCACGAGGTGCAGGTCCCGGGAGTGCTCCTGCCGGATCAGACAGCTCAGGTAGGCGTCGTCGACGGCACCGTCCGGCTCGTCGGTACCGGCCGTGTAGGTATAGGCGGAGGTGTCAGGCACGGTGGGCCCCTTCGTTGCTGGGCGGTGTGCTGTCTGTGAGTACGGCGAAGACGACGGGCTCCAGGGCAGTGCGCAGCGTGGTGACGAAGGTCGCGACGGTGAGGTCACCGCAGGAGAAGGACACCCAGTTGGTGCGGGTGTGCGGGGTGAGGGCAAGCGGGACCTGTGCCAGGTATCCGGCCTTGCGCAGGCATTCCGCGGCGCTCCACACCCGGGTGGCGGCCGTGTCGGGGGTCTCGCCGGTCTCCTTGGCGACGAGCGCCGCGAGCGGTGCGTACTCGCCGAGGAGCGACTGCCACTCGCTGTCCGGGCGGATGCTGACCGGCTCGATGTCGCAGGTCACGGTGGCGTCGGAGAGCGTGGCGAGTGTCAGTCCCATGCCGTGGGCGGCGGAGACCCGCAGGCCGCCGTCGATCTCCGGCTGCCCGTCGGGCCGGTACCGGAGGTCGGCGTGGGCGCCGAGGGCGCGTTGCACGGCGGCCGCGGTGGCCGCCCGGCGGGCCGCCACACTGCCCGGCTCTGTGCCGGTGTCCTGCCGGTCCGGTTCGACCGCGACGGCGATGCGCCGGCCGAGCATGTCCTCCAGGGTCCGTTCCAGGTACGAGCCGAGCAGCGGCGGCGCCCAGGGTCCGGAGCCGTCGGTCTTGCCCACGGCGTGCAGGGTCAGTCCGTCCCAGCGTTCCACCACGGTTCCCTTGCGGTCCCGTACGGCGATGTCGTAGACGTACGTGTCGCCGTCCCGGGAGCGTTCGGTGGCGCAGTAGCGCAACTCCTGCGGTTCCCCGGGGAGTTCGGTGCCGGCGCCCATCGGCTGCAGCCGTTCGATGCCGGACGGCAGCAGCGTGGCGTCGGGGACGCAGACCTGGTTGCCGTGCATCAGGGCGTCGCGCATCCCGGGGTCGGCGAGCAGCAGCGTGGACGGCAGGAAGCCGGCGAACCAGCCGGTGGGCCCGGCGACCGCCACGTCGGCGTCGACGTCGCGGGCGGCGGCCCGGTGGAAGCGCCGCAGCCGCTGGAAGCGTCCGCCCTGGAACAGCACGCTGCCGTACAGATCGGCCGCCGGGTCGAGGGCGACCGGGGTGGTCCCGGCGGCGACCTGCTCGGGTGCTCCGGCGGGCGCGGGCGCGTTCGTGTAGACCAGGCGGGCCCGGAAGTGCTCGGCGGTGAAGCCCGTGTCAACGGCGTGGATGGCCACGTCGACGGTGTCGGTGCCGGTCACGGTGGCGGCGATGCGGATCCGGGCGGCGCCGTTGGGCGGCACCACGATGGGCCGCTGGAACTGCACCCGCTCGAAGGCGGGGGTGCCTTCCCAGCCGGTGGCCGCGTACGCCACCTGGGCCATGGCCTCCATGCCGAGCACGGCGGGCATCAGCAGGTTGCCGTCCACCAGGTGGTCGGCGAGATAAGGGTCGGTGCCCGCGTTCAGCTCGACCTCGGTGACCAGTTCGACGCCGTGGTAGCGGATCAGCGGGGTGCCGGTGAAGCGCAGCAGCGGCAGCGGGGGCAGGTCGCGGCGGACCGTGCCGATGCCCTCGGTGCGGCCGCTGACGACCGTGACGACGGGCGCGTCCGGGTCGCCGATGAGGCGGAGCAGGAGCTCCACTCCCCGGTCGGGCGAGAGGGGGGTGATGCCCTGGCGGGACAGGGTCTCGACGACGGACAGCTTCTCCCCCATGCCGACACCGGACCAGACCGACCACTCCAGGCAGCGGGCCCGGCAGCCGGGGTGGGTGCGGGCCACCTCTTCGGTGAGGTCGGCGAGCCATTCGTTGGCCGTGGCGTAGTGCGCCTCGCCCTGCAGTCCGGAGCGTCCGATGATGCTGCCGAAGGTGACGAGCAGCTTGAGGTGCTGCGGTCCGACGGCGTCGAGGACCGTGCGCAGGCCGTCGACCTTGGGGGCGAAGGTCTGCTCGATGTCCGCCTGCGTGAGCCCGCCGAGGGGGCCGGGTTCGTTGCGCCCGGCGCCGTGCAGCAGCGCGGTGACCGGGCCGAGCCGGTCGGTGAGTTCGCCGACCGCGGCCCGGACCTGCTGCGCGTCGGTGACGTCGGCGCGGGCGTAGTGGAGCGTCACGCCCCGGTCGGCCATCCGGGCCAGGTTGGCGGCGAGTTCGGTGTCGGTGTCCGGGTCGGAGCGGCCCAGGACGGCGAGGGCGGCGCCGGTCTCCCGGGCCACGGCCAGGGCGCACTCGGCGGAGATGCCCTTGCCGCCGCCGGTCACGAGGAGGACGTCCGCGGTGCCGATCGGCAGGTCCGTGCGGTCGGCCCGGACCGGCAGGGCGGTCAGGGTCGGTACGCGGCGGGTGCCGTCGGTGTCGTAGTGCGCCTCGCAGAACCGGGTGCTGCCGGTGACGGCGGCGACCTCGGTGAGCACGCGTGTCACCGCCTGTTCGGCGCTGTCGGCGGTCAGCGGGGTCTGGACGAGGGTGGTGCGCAGGCCCGGCTGTTCCAGGTGCAGGGTCTTGGCGAGACCGGCGGCGCCGCGGCCGGACTGCACCAGGACGAACCGCAGGTCCGGTGTGGCACCGGCGGCGGCCAGGGCGGCCTTGGCGCCGTTCAGCGCGTACTCCACCTCTTCGGGCGGGCAGGCGTCGGACAGGCAGACCAGGACACCGGGGCCCAGGGCCGACTGCCGCAGGGTGGTGGCCAGCCGGTCCGCCACCGGGTGGCCGTCGGGGGCGAACAGCTGCCAGTCGCTGGCACCTTCGGCGGCGACCGGCGCGTCGGGCAGCGCGAGTTCCTGCGGTGCGACGGAGAAGGCGCGGGCCCAGGGTGCGGAACCGGCCACCACGGGGGCGGCCTCGTCCGCGCCGCCGGTGCCGGCGAGGGACTCCAGGGCCTCGGCGATGTCGCCCACCGTCGCGGTCGCGAAGTTGGTCGGCATCTGGGTGGCAGGGATGCCAAGGCGCGTGGCGGCCTGGTTGACGATCTGCCCGACGGTGATCGAGCTCAGGTGCAGTCCGTCGAGGAGGCTGCTGCCCGCGTCCACCAACTCCACGGGCAGTTCGGCGCGTTCGGCCACGAGGGCGAGGAGCACGTCGAGTGCCGAGTCCCCGGCGCTCCCGGCCGTGGTCGCCGCTCCTCCGGTGTCGGCGGCGGTGTCGGTGTCGGCGGGCCGGGCCGTGACGGCGGGCGGGTCGTGCTGCGGTGCCTGCTCGCAGGGGCTGGCCAGGAAGCTGAGTTCGGCCCCGATGGTCAGCGGGCGGGTCAGCCGGTCCCGGAACAGCCGCTCGTGGATCACGGGTGCGCCGAGCACCCAGGCCGCCGCGACGACCTGCAGGAGGGAGCGCAGGGATTCGTCGTCGGTGTTCAGGGTCAGCGCGGGGACGTCGGTGGAGGCGGCCGTGAGGCTGCTCAGCACCCGGCCGGGGCCGACCTCGACGAACAGGTCGACGTCGTCGGCCGCGGTGGTCACCGCCTGGGTGAACAGCACCGGTTCGGTGATCTGGTCCCGCAGCAGCCCGGCGAGGTCGGTCCGCCCGGTCAGTTCGGCGCCGGTGACGGTGGAGACGACCCGGCGCTCCAGGCCCGCGAACGCGGTTCCGGAGAGCCAGCGGCCGAACGCGTCGGCGGCAGGCGCGACCAGCGGGGAGTGGAAGGCGTGCGACACCGCGAGGCGGGTGCAGGCGGTGCCGGCCCGCGCGGCCCGCTCCGCGAGCGTGTCGACGGCGTCGACCGGTCCGGCGACGACGGTCTGCTCGGGCCCGTTGTACCCGGCCACGACGACCGGCAGACCGGCCGTCAGTTCCTGGACGGCCGCCGGTGCGGCGCCGAGCGAGGCCATGGTGCCGGAGGCGCTGTGCTCGGCCATGGCCCGGCCCCGGACCTTGGCGGCGTCGAGCAGCACCTGGCCGTCCATCGCTCCGGCCCAGTGCAGGGCGGCGAGTTCGCCGAGGCTGTGGCCGACGGCGACGTCCGCCTCGATGCCCAGGGCGTCCAGCGCCCGCAGGCCGGCCAGCGAACCGGTGGCGATGCGGGGCTGGGCCACCTCGGTGGCGGTGGTGTCCCCGTCGGTGGGCAGCCCGGCGCCGGCGTAGACGTCCGCCGCTTCGGGGAAGCGGCGGGCCAGGGCGCCCCCGGCCGTGCCCGTGCCCGAGCCCTGGCCGGGGAAGAGGAAGCCGATCCGGCTGTTCTCACCCGTCCGGCCGAGGAACGTGCGGCCGCCGTCGACGGCCCGGAAGCCGTCGTCGGACCCGCGTGCGTCGAGGGCCTCGACGAGCCCGCGCAGCTGCTGTCCGGCGTCCTCCGGGGAGGTGACGACCGCGGCCGCCCGCCAGGGCTGGTCGAGGAGGTCGCGCTGGAGTGTCGCGGCGAGGTCCCCGATCTGCGCGTACGACAGCTGAGTGGTGTAGTCGGCCGCCTGGACGAGGCGTTCGCGCAGTTCGCCGGGGGACTGCGCGTCGAACATCAGGAGTTCGCTGTCCTGCAGGGAGCCGGCCAGGGTGAGGGCGCGGCGGCTGGGGGCCTTGTGCGGCAGGGCGGCGGTCTTGTCGAGGACGACGTGGGTGTTGATCCCGCCGAATCCCATGGAGGTGACGCCCGCGCGCAGCGGCAGCTCGTCCGGCCAGGCCTCGGCCCGGCGCAGCACCCGCAGCGGCGCCTTGTCGGCGGTGAGCAGGTCGTGCGGGTCGACGCAGCCGAGCGTGGGCGGCAGCATCCGGGTGTGCAGCGCCATGGCCGCCTTGATGAGTCCGGCGATGCCGGCCGCGGCCTTGGTGTGGCCGATCATGCCCTTGATGGAGCTGATGACCGCGGGCGTGTCGGCGCCGGCCGCGGTGCGGGACTCCGACAGCGCGGTCAGCTCGGTCAGGTCGCCGACGGCGGTGCCGGTGCCGTGGCCTTCGAAGAGGGGTACGGATTCGATGCCGAACCCGGCCTGTTCGTAGGCGCGGTCGAGGGCCTGGCGGTAGCCGTTGGCCTCGGGGCGGGTGATGCCGCCCTGGCCGTCGGAGGAGATGCCCCAGCCGGGGATGCTCGCGTAGATGCGGTGCCCGGCGGCGAGCGCGTCCTCCTCCCGCATGAGGACGATCATGCCGCAGCCCTCACCGGGCCAGAAGCCGTTGGAGTGGCGGTCGTACAGCCGCATCTCGCTCGTGGACAGGGCGCCCGTCTTCGCGAACCCGATGATCTCGAAGGGGTCGATGGACAGGTCGACGCCACCGGCGACCGCCACGTCGACGGTGCCGCTGAGCAGTGCGGAACCGGCGGTGGTCACGGCCAGCAGCGACGAGGAGCAGGCCCCGTCCACGCTGTAGCCGCCGCCGTTGAAGTCGAAGTGGTTGCAGATGCGGCCAGCGATGGTGTTGGACAGGCCGCCCGCCAGGGTGTCCTCGTTGACGGGCGGGAAGGGCTTCTTGTACTCCTCCTCCATCCCGGCGGCGAACTCCGCGACGCGCTCGTCCTCCCAGCCCATGCCCTTGAGGGCCTCGGCCAGGACCCGGCGCACGTAGGGCCAGCGCTGCCGCATCACGTTGGCGCGGGAGAACTCCCCGGTGAGGGTGTTCCCGATCATCACGCCGGTGGTCTCCCGCGGCAGGCCGTCGCCCGCCGGGAAGCCGGCGTCGGCGAGGGCCCGGCCCGCGACGTCCAGGGCGAGCCAGTGCGTGAGGTCGGTGGACCGGTAGGTGCTGCCCGCGATCTTGTGGGCGACGCGGTCGAACTCGTACCCCTGCAGGACCGCCGCGGTCCGGGCGTAGAAGCGGTCCGGCACGGCCGGGTCGGGATCGTAGTAGTCGGCGAGGTTCATGCGTACGTCGGGCAGCCTGCGGAAGGCCCGGCGGCCCGCGACGGCGTTCTCCCACAGCTCCTGCGGGGTCACCGCGTCGGGGTAGCGGCAGGCCATGCCGACGATGGCTATCTTGCTCATGCGGACACCGTCTCCTTCTGTCCGCCCGGAGCGGTTCCGTTGACCGACCGGGCGCCCAGCAGGGTGTTGAAGGACTCGTGCACGGGGGCCGGCGGTGCCGCCGCTTCGGTGCGCTTGCCCAGGCGGTCGAGCCACCACAGGTAGCCGCCGCGGATCAGGCAGACCAGCGCGGTGGCGAAGAACAGGCCGTACGCGATGTGCAGCGCGGTGAGCAGCCCGTACATACCGGCGACACCGCCGCCGAAGGCGATCTGCTGGAGGCGTCCGGACGGGGACGTGCCCGGGTCGGTGATCATGTAGTTGGTGAAGAGGACGAAGGCCGTGCCGGTCATCATGCCGAGGCCCGAGGGGATGGAGGTGTCGAAGAGCAGGCCGCGGACGATGGCCTGCAGCGCGAATCCGCCGACCCAGGCCGCGATCAGCCACATGCGGCCGGTGAGCTTGGCGTTGAGCATGGTGCCGAGCACGATGATGATGCCCGGGAGCACCCAGTCGGCGGGGCCGTACAGGTACTCGGTGAAGTGGTAGGGCGGGGCGATGCTGGCCCAGGGGAAGAGCAGCAGGATGACGGCGATGCCGAAGTTCGACGGGTTCATGTAGTGCCGCATCCGGCCGCGCAGCGGGGCGCGCAGCACCCACTTGGTGCCGACGGCGACGATGACGCCGAACACCATGACCCAGACCCGGTCGTTGACGTAGGTCAGCATGTTCACGGCCAGGCCGGTGATGTGCGAGGGGAGCAGGAAGTCCATCACTCCGCGGGGACCGCCGCCGAGGTAGCGGGCCCGGCGTCCGTCGACCCGGGCGCTGATCGCCTCCAGCCCGGTCTCCACCGCGTAGGCGGTGGCGAGGGCGACGAAGGGCCAGGTCCACGGCTGTTCGAAGCCGAGCACGGTGTAGCCGAGGATGTTCAGTACGGAGATCGAGAGGGCGAATCGGCGCAGCGCCTTGATGACCTTGGCATCGTGCCGGGGCGCCGCCTGTGGCGCTGCCTGCGCGGTTGTCTGCTTGTCGGACACGGTCACTTCTCCTTGGCGTCGGCGCCGAGCTGGAGCGTGTGCCAGCCAGGGCTCAGCTGAAGATCCTGCTTGCGTACCTGGCCGCTGCGGTCCCGCCAGAGGAGGTCGACCCGCACGGGACCGTCGGTCTCCTGGCCCAGGCCGATGTGCACGTCGCTGCTGCGCCGCCCGGAGTGGCCGCCGCCGCCGTCGACCCGGCCGAGGCGGGTGCTGCCGTCGGACAGCGTCACCGCCGCCTGGGCGCCGATCACCGGAGAGCCCGCCTGGTCGACGAGCTTCAGCCCGAGGTGGTCGCCGGGCTTCGCGGTGGTGTTCTGGTAGAAGACCGGCTCGCCCCACTGGCGGGCGACCGCCATGTCGAGGCGTCCGTCGCCGTCGGCGTCACCGGTGGCGATGCCCCGGGTGGGCACGGGCACGGCCATGCCGAGTTCCTGGGCGAGGTTTTCGTAGCCGCCGTCGCCGGCCTTGCTGAAGAAGCGCAGGGTCTGGTTGCCGGCGAGGTCGTCGCCCTCGCGGACGTTCGGCCACCACAGCGGGTCGGCGACGAGGGCGTCGTTGGAGGTCGCCAGTTCCTGCAGCTGGGGCCAGCGGTTGGTCTTGCCCTTGACGAAGCCGTTGGCCTGGACGATCTCGACGTCGCCGTTGTTGTCGAAGTCGCCGGTCTTCACGTCCCAGCCCCAGCCGGACCAGGCCAGCCGCAGCGGCGCGCTCCGGTCGGTGAAGGGGGCTTCGCCCTGGCTCATCCGGTCCTTCAGGTCCTTCTTGTCCCTGGCCTCGCCGATGAAGGCGAAGTTGGACTCCTGGATGCCGAAGGAGGTGGTGATGTTCGAGACGAAGGCATCGTAGAGGCCGTCGTTGTCGAGGTCGGCGAAGTCGACGCCCATGCCCTTGAAGGAACTGCGGCCCACCTCCTTGGACTTGGGCACGGTTCCGCGGTGCACGGACTTGACCTCGCTGAAGCTGATCTTCCCGGGGCGGGAGGTGTTGTACAGCAGCGCCGAGGTTCCGAAGTCGTGGCCAAGGTACAGCTCGGGCAGCTGGTCGCCGTCCAGGTCGTTGGCGGAGGCCGCCAGGGTCCAGCCCTGGTCGATGCCGTCGGGCAGGACGTCCTTCTGCTCCTTGAAGCCCTGCTCGGTCCAGCGGAAGAAGTGGGATCCGCCGCCGTTCTGGGCGTGCGACAGGGAGTCGTTCATGGTCACTCCGCCGTCCTTGGACGGGTCGAGGACCGGGCTGTCGGGGAAGTAGTTGCCGATGAGGATGTCGTTGTGGCCGTCGCCGTCGAAGTCGGCGACGACGGAGGTGTTGGAGTTCCACAGGGGGCCCGTGTAGGTGTCCCCGCCGTTGCCGGGCACGAGCTCGACCGGTTCGAAGCTGTCGGGGGTCATGGTGGTGGTCGTACGGGCCTCGGTCTTCTCGCCGGACTTTTCGCCGGACTTCGCGTCAGCCTTGGCATCGGACTTCGCGTCCGGCTTCGCGAGGAAGAGCACCGGGGTGCGTCCCCAGTAGTGCACGAGGAGGTCGGTCGCGCCGTCCTCGTTGAAGTCGGCGGGCGTGCAGCCCATCGGCGCCATCGTCTTGCTCTTCGGCAGCGCCGCGGGGTCCAGTGCGAACGGCTCGTAGGTCGCGCTCTTGCGGCCGGGCACCGGAGCCGGTGTCACCACGACCTGGTCGATCCTGGGGTCGGTGACGCACAGGTCGTTGTCCAGCCCGTCACCGTCGATGTCGTTCATGGCGATGCCGGCGCCGACCGAGGAGATCCAGGCCTCGATGTGCTCGTACGCCTTGTTGACCTTGCGGATCGTCTGCTGCGGATGGCCGGACGGCATCGCGATCGACGTCGGTGCGAACGAGAAGTTCTCCGCCAGTTCGCGCCGGTCGGCCGCGGAGGAGTCCGGTACGTGCACGGCGTAGTAGGTGCCCACCATGAGGGCGAAGGCAACGACGCCGGGCGCCTGTTTGGTCAGCCAGGTCCGTGGGTGGGTCATGAGTTCGCATCTTTCTGCGCGAGGGGAACGGCGGAGAGTGCGGCGGCGATCTGCTGTCGCCAGGTCTCGTAGGCCGGTGTGGCACCGGCGTTGCCGGCGGTCGCGTCGGCCGTGGGCATGAGGTCGCGGCAGAGCCTGGCGGCCTCTTCCGGGGTCCGGTCGCACAGCACGCGGGCCGCGAGCCGGGTGTGCGGGATCGTCAGTCCGGCCTTCTCGCGGGCCTCGGTGGCGAACGCGGCGCCCTGGGCGAGCTGCGGGCGGTGCTCGCCCGCGTGCCGGGCGAACTTCTGCAGCTCGCCCTCGTCGGCGCTGCCCGCGTAGGTGGCGGCCAGCCCCGCGCCGCCGTACAGGTCGGGGTGCCGGTGCGCGGGGTAGGCCGCGATCAGTCCGGCGACGGTGTCGGGGTCGGTGCCGCCGACGAACCACAGCGCCCGGCCGATGCCGTGGTCGATCGCCCGCGCGCTGTACGCGGCGGATCCGCCCGCCCAGGTGAAGGGGTGCTCCCGGTGCGGGTCGCGGACGTATTGGTCGGTACGGAAATACGCCTGGTGGAAGCCGTATCCGTCGAGGATCAGCCAGCGCAGCAGCGGGTCGGTCCGGGTCACGTCCGGCCACAGGAAACGCGGCAGCCGGGCCATGGCCCAGCCGATTCCGACGTACACCATGTAGATGTGGTGCTGCCCCTGCCCGGCGAGCAGACCGGTCAGCCTTTTAGTGCTTCCGGCCAGTGCGTCGAGCATCACGGCGCCCATTCCGGCGCCTTCGTAGGCGAATCCGCGGAACTCCCGGTCCACCCCTTCAAGCCATTCCTCGGCTTGTTCAGGCGAACGGGCTTCCACTGCATAGCCATAGCCCTGCAGGAACGTACTTCCGATGGTTTCCAGTTTTTCTTTTGCTTCAGCATTCTTCACATGGAAACCACGGACATCCAGCCTGGTGGCCGAGACATTGGGTGTGAGAATTTTGCGCCGCAGCGCGCGGAGACCTGTGGACACGCGGAGAATCGCCCCCTCATTGATTGTCTGCGATCCCCGGGCCTGAATTCAGTCATCAGCAGGAGCGCAGCTTTACGAGTGGTGCATCACGCCGATGGAGATTCGCTTCACCGGTTCGCCGTCGGCACCTTGCTCCGTACGGCACGACGCCATAGTTCGTACGCAGGAACGCCGGCGTTCCCTGCGTCGGCCACGGCGCAGTCGTCGGCGAGTCCGGACGCCTGTTCCACGGAGAGACCGGCCAGCGCGGAGAGGGCGGCGTGGGTGTGCTCGGGCACCGCCTGCGCGTGGACGCGGGCCTTCGCGGCGAACACGGCGCCCTGCGCGAGGTCGGCCCGGTGCTCGCCCGCCTCGGCGGGCAGCGTCCGCAGGCTGGCCGGGGTGCAGCAGCCGGCGAACGTGGCCGCGAGCCCGACGCCGCTCCACAGGTCGGGCTGCCGCTCCGCGGCGAACCGGCGGACCGCGGCGGCGACGTTCGCCGGGTGGGCGCCGTGGATGAACCACAGCGCGCGGCCGATGCCCTGGTCGACGGCGCGGGGGAAGTAGGCGGCGTCGCCCTGCCACGGGTAGGCGTCGGGCACGCGCTGCTCGTCGACGAAGCGAGGGGTGTGGAAGTAGGCCTTGTCGAAGCCGTAGCCGTCGACGGCCAGCCAGTGCATCTGCGGGTAGAGGGCCGCGTCGGTGAGTTCGGGCAGCACCTTCTTCCACAGCGGCTGTGGGAGGCGCGCCATGGCGAACCCGATGCCGATGTAGTTGAGGAAGATGTGCCGGGCGCCCTCGCCGGTGAGGAGGTCCCGGGTGCGGCTCCCGCGGCCCGGTCCCATCGCGTCCCGGACGACGCAGGCCATCGTCGCGCCCTCGTAGGCGAATCCCTGCAGTTCCGGGTCGATCATGGCCAGCCTGCGCTCGGTCTCGTGCAGGCTCGGCGCCTCGATCCCCCACTCGAAACCGCAGACGACCGCCTGGGGAACGTGCTCCAGCCGTCGGGTGGCAGCCGTCGGCTCGACGGGAAATCCACGCCGGACGAACTCCACATCGGCCAGGGACGGGGCCATGAGCATTCTGCGGAGCGTGCCGATCGCCGCCATGTCCGCCTCCTTGTCTCCACGACGAGTGCAAGAGGGCCTCATCGTCGGGGCGGCGCCGATCCGCGGGCATCTTCAGGCGTGCGCAGGTGTTCGGTGGCCCAGGGCCTCCCTTGCGTTCCCCCGGAGAAAAGGGGGCTGTCAACGGGTCGTACGGACGGCGACTTCCTCGGTGTGCACCTCCCGCGCGCATTCGGTGCAATGCAGCTGGGACTGCACGAGTCCTTCACAGCCGATGTGCTGCGCCTGTCGCGGCGGCCCGCCCTCATTGGGCAGATTACGGTCCCCCCATTGCATGAGGGCGATCACCGCGCGGGCGAGGTCATTTCCTTTCCGAGTGAGCCGGTATTCATAGCGGACCGGCTTATCCTGGTACGGGATCTTCTCCATCAGCCCGTTCTCGACCAGCCTGGCGAGCCTGGCGGCGAGCACATTCCGGGCGATGTCCAGGGTGCTGAGGAATCCGTCGAACCGATTGATGCCGAGGAAAGCGGAGCGGACGATGAGCAACGTCCAGCGCTCCCCCACCACTTCGAGTGACCGCGCAATGTTGCAGTCCTGGCCGTCATAGGTACGTTTCAGCATTCGGTCACGGTAGGCAGCCGACAAGTCCTGTGAAAAGATCGAGGTGGTGAAGTAGGCACGAGTGACCGGCCGGCCGCGGAAAGCGGCGTCCGCGCCGCGTCGCCGGTGGCCGTTCCCGCAGCCCCTGCCACCTGCGCGGGAAGTGAGCACTGCGGAAGACGCCGGGGGTGGTCGGGGCCGTCATCCTGACGTGAGCAACGGCCCTTCCCGCCCGCTCCCCGAAGGAGTCCCGCCCATGGCGGTCAGGGCCAACCGCCGCCCTTCAGACGCCCCGTCGGCCTTGGACCGGCTGAACAGCAGCGGGCACAGAGCGGCGCTCGGCGTGTATCTCGTCATCGGGCATCGTGCTGGGCCACTGGGCGCAGCACCTCGCCCAGGCGGTGCAGCTCTACGTCTACCACCGGCCGCTCTCCGAAGCCCGTGGCGTTCTCGGCATCCCCTTCCCCTGGCTGGTCACGTCGGAGTGGATGCACTACGGCTACGCCCTGGTCATGCTGGTGGGGCTGCTCCTGCTCCGCCCCGGCTTCTCCGGGCGCTCGCGCACCTGGTGGAACGTGTCGCTCGGCATCCAGGTGTGGCACCACTTCGAGCATCTGCTGCTGGCCCAGGCTCTCACCGGGTCGTTCCTCCTCGGGCGGACGGCTCCGACCAGCATCATCCAGCTGTTCTTCCCGCGGGTGGAACTGCCCCTGTTCTACAACGCGCTGGTCTTCGCGCCGATGGTCGTCGCCATGCTGCTCCACCGGCGTGCCGATGCCGCGGCCGCGCGCTGCGGTTGCGCGGTCGTGGACCGCCGAGTGCCGGCGGGGCAGGCGGAATGACCTCCCGTCCCGGTCCGGCCTCCCGTCCTGCGCCGTCGCGGTTGGTGACCGTGGTCCTGCTTCTGACGGCGGTGGCGCTGCTGTACGTCTCGCTGCCCAACACGGGCACGGCGCTGCGGGCGGCGAAGGGGACGGCCGGCCCGGGGTGTTCACCGCGGAGTAACTGGCCTGCATCCAGCATCCGGGACACGAGAGCTGCAGCTGGTCGGGTGCCTTCCTGCCACGTGGAGGTGGCGACGCCAAGCGTGCCTCCTTCTACGGTGCCGACCGCGACAGCATGCGGACGGTGAGTCCCCTCCCGCGGTCGACATCGGGCTGCCGTCCCAGGTCTACGACCCGCGGGGCTCGAAGGAGGGGCTGTTCATCGCGGGTCTTGTGGCCGCGGGCCTGGGCATCCTCGTCTTCCTCGCGCGCGGACACCTCATGCCTCCGCCGCTGGAGACGCCGCAAGCGGCCATCCCGTGAGCGGAGCGGTCCTCCCGTGGCTGTCCCCCGCTCACGCACCTGAAGCGGCACAGGCTCTCGGATCAGGAGGCCAGTGCCGGCTGTCTCTCGGAACGTTCAAGGACGTTGTGCGCATAGGCCGCGCTGACCAGCGTCATGTGGTGGTGCCAGCCCGGGTAGGACCTGCCCTCGAAGTCCTGGAGCCCGAAGCCGCTGTCCAGGTCCCGCAGCGTCTGCTTCGTGTGGGCCCGCATCTGGACCGTGGCGATGACGTCCTCGATCCGCCGGTGCACCATGTTGGTCAGCCACAGGGTGCCGGGCCGCGGCTGCCGGTCGCAGCGGACGGAGACCAGGCGGTACGCGCGCTGCGGCAGCTTCTCGAACGGGCCGCTGCGCGGCAGGCCCACAAGGCCCGCCTGGACCGTCAGGGTCCGGCCCTGCGGTGCCGTACAGATGGTGGTTTCGAGGCTGCCGCCGTAGCCCGACTCGAAGAACTTCCCGGCCGGCAGGACGACGGGCTGGGACCGGCCGTCGCGCCGTGGGGCTTCGAGGTGGCGGCCGACCACCAGCGGCAGGTTGCCCGGCACGGCCACGCCGAAGTCGCAGCCGAGCTGGCTGAATCCGCGCACCAGCGTGCCCGCTCCGGCGTGGGCGCTGAGGTCGGCGATGACGGGGACGGCCGCCAGGCGGGTGCGCTCGCTCATGGCGCGCGCCAGATCGAGGGCGTGGTCCTCGAGACCCTGCGCGGCGACGTCGTGCGGGATGCGGGCGCGCGCCCTGCGGTTGGAGTCCCTGACCCAGGCGCCGGGCAGGAACAGCCGCCAGTCGACCGGGACCGCTCCGTCCCGGTGCACCAGGAACCCGCCGATGCCGACCTGGCAGTTCACCGACCTCCCGGTGTCGGGGACGAAGCGCCGGTGGACGCCGCAGGAGTGCTCGCCGCGCTTGCGCATGACCGCGACGTCGATCTGCCAGGCCACCGGGTTCAGCTGCTGCTCCGCCCAGCGCATGATCTCCTGGTTGGCCGGCTCCCACTCCCAGGGACTGGCGTTGACGAACTGGTGCAGCGACTGCGCGGCCGTCGGCGAGTCCGAGATGGCCGCCGCCAGCCGCCGCATCGACTTCTTGCCCGGGGTGCGCAGCAGGCTCACCAGGTAGGCGTGCGCCCAGCGGCGCTGATCGGCACGGGGCAGGTGGGCGAAGATCTGCTCCGCGAAGTCGAAGGCCGATGCCTGCTGCTGGAGCGAGCTCGTCATGAACACAGCGTGGTCCCCCTGTCGGCCGCAGCGATGCAAAAAAGGATAACGGTTAACCTCTTTTTTTGACCTGCCCGTGCCGCCCTGCCCGGAGACTCTGGGAAGTCGCCTCCGCCCGCGCGGCGGCGAGGCGGGCAAGTACGGGCAATCGGTACGGGTCGGGGTGGCGGCCTGGAGGGCGGGACCGGACGCCGCCCTGGGGGTCAACCGGCCGTTCAGGGGCTTGAGTTCGGCCTGATCGCGGGCCGCCTCGATCGCAGGTCACGGGTCACCAGGGCACAGGAGCGCGGGGGCTCGGGGGCCCGGAGCCACCAGGGCACAGGGGCACAGAGACGCAGGGGTACGGGGCCACAGGAGCGCGGGGACCCGGAGTCACAGCAGCTCAGACCGCACCAACCGCTCGGTATGTTCTGGGTCCGCCCTCCCGGTGTCGCCTCAAGCGGCCCACGGGGCGATCGGGTACCAGGGGATGATCTCCCGGCGGGCGAGCAGCCGGACGTCCCAGTACAGGAACGTGAAGGCGCCGGCGACGATCAGGGCGACGGCGGTGAGGACGGCGGCGCGTCCCGGCTTCGCCATCCACCGCTGCACCCGGGCGCCCGCCACGGCGGACAGCGCCACGAAGACGACCGCCATGATCGCGATGTTGCCCGCCGACTGGAGCGTGAACGCCGCGGCGCCGTACAGCGGGTTCCCGCTCTCCGCCGCGTCCCGGAACAGCTGCCGGAACAACGGGTAGGGCCGCCCGACCAGGAAACCGCCGATCAGCACGCCCATGAAGACGGTCTGCGCGTGCGGAAACCTGCGGCGAAGACGCGCGAAGGGATCACGGACGAACCCGAGCGCGCTCAGCCCCAGACAGAACATCGACAGGCCGACGACGCCGAACGCGACCATGCTCTGCACGGAGCGGCCGGAGAGCACCCCGGGGACGGACTCGGCCTCGGAGAACTGCGGCATCGACGTCCCCACGAACCCCACCAGCACGCCGTACAGCGCGGACACCGTGACCATCCCGAGCGACAGCGGGACCAGCGGCTTGAGCGCCTGCACCACCCGTCCCCACCGGCTGCCCACCGTGCCGAGCAGCGGTGCGATCGTGCCGAAGGCCGCGATGTTGCAGGCGGTGAACGTACCGGCGAGCCCCGACGTGAAGGCGAAGACGATGCCCGCCACGACACCGGAGATCGGCGCCTCGGGGTCGTGGCCGAGCAGGGTTGTGGCGATGTTCCCGCCGATCGTCCGGTCCACGAACTCGGCGGACCACACCACCGTGAGCAGAAAGCCCGCGGCGACGCTCAGCAGGAGCACGCGCCACCGCCGGCGCACCGGTCCGGTTGCGGGTGCATCGGTCTGTCCCGCACGGTCCCGTGACGAGACCTGCATCTTTTGTGCGTGCGTCATCGAGGCTCTCCAGTCGGCTGGTTCGACGGTGGGGAGGGACGCGAGAGCGCCGCCCCAGCGGGAGAGTAGGGAGAACCCCGGTCCGGGAACGTCTCCGAGATTGCCGACCGCGGAGTGCGCGCGTACGGCCGGAGACACCGACCACGGCGGTACGTCGGCACACTTCGGCAAGTCGGGGGGTGGACGGAGAAGCCGGATATTGACAGTCGCGCATTTCAGGCAACTTCGCATTGCCGCGCTGCGCCACGGAGGCAATGCTCTCTGTTGATGCGACTGTCAACAGGAAGCCAGGGAGGACATGACCAGGCAAGACCGTGCGGTGCGTACGCGCAGGACGCTGATCGACGCGGCCGCCGTGGAATTCAACCGGGACGGCTACCACGGCACGACGCTGGCTCAGATCGCCGGTGTCGCAAAGATCTCGATGGGAGCGCTGACCTTCCACTTCCCGAACAAGGCCCAGCTCGCCGATGCCGTCGCGGAAGAGGCGTGGGCCACGGCGAGGACGGTGGTCGAGCACATCGCCGACCAGCCGGCCCCGGCGCTCCAGCGCACGATCGCGTTGACCCTGGAGCTCACCCGACTGATCGAGGAGGAGGTACTTGTACGGTGCGCGGTGCGCCTGTCCCGGGAGCGGCACAGCTCCACCGGCTGGGCCGAGGAGTGGCTGCCGCTGGTCACCAGCCTGGTCGGCCAGGCGCATGCGAGCGGCCAGCTGAGCGGTCATACGCTGCCGGACGACCTGACCGGGCTCATCCGCCTGCTGATCGGGGGCTCCGAGGTGAATCTGCGGAACGCCGAGGCGGCGGCGCCTTCCGACGAGAGTGCCGTCGACCGGCTCCAGCACAGCTGGCGCCTGGTGCTTGAGGGCATCGCACCGTCGGGCAGCGCTGCGACGCTCCCACTGCCGGGCGCGGGCGTGGACGGGACGGCGTCTTTGGGGGGAGCCTCCGTCACCGGGGCCCCGTCCGAATCCCTGTCCGGCGGGCAGGCGTGAACGGCGGGGGTTCGGACGCGGGCTCTGGCTCTCACTGGGCCGTTCGCCCTCCGTCCACGGCGAGCGCCGCTCCGGTGACGAACGAGGAGCGGTCGCTGCAGAGCCAGACCGCCGCCTCGGCGATCTCCTCGGGCGACGCCATGCGCTTCTGCGCCGACCGTCCGCCGACGGCTCCCCCGCCGCCGGGGGTGATCTCCGTGGCGTGCTCCAGGAGTTCCGTGCGGGTGCTGCCGACCACCAGGGCGTTCACCCGTACGCCCTGCTGTCCGTAGTCGGCCGCCGCCGCCCGGGTCAGGCCGAGCACGGCGTGCTTGGCCGCGACGTACGGCGCCGAGGCGCGGGTCGCCCTGACCCCGGCGACGCTCGCCGTGTTCACGACGACGCCGGCGCCGGTGTCGAGCATGAAGGGCAGCTGGGCGCGCATGCAGTTCCACACGCCCCGCACGTTGACGTCCATGACCTGGTCGTAGACCGCGTCCTCGACCTCGTGCAGCCGCTGGCCCGACGTACCCCATCCGGCGTTGTTGAAGGCGCAGTCCAGCCTGCCGAAGGCGGTCAGGGCGGCCTGCACCGCCCGCCCGGCGTCCTCCGGCCGGACGACGTCGCCCGGTGCGCACACCGCGGCGCCGCCGGCCCCGGTGATGTCCTCGGCCACGCGCCGGAGTGCCTCCTCGCGCCGCGCCATCAGCACCACGGCCGCGCCCTCGGCCGCGAACAGCCGGGCCGCGGCGGCGCCGATGCCGCTCGACGCCCCCGTGATCATGACCACCTTCCCCCCGGCCAGGCCGGTCCCTCCGCGGCCTTCCACGATCGCTGCCACCGCGCTCCCTCCCCAGGTGCCGTGTGTGGGGTCACCCCCGGACGAGTGCTGCGCTCTCCGCGTCGATGCGGTGCAGCAGGGCCTCGTCGATGTCCTCCAGCCGGTCGACCAGGTGCCGGACGCCGGACGCCGCCATCAGCCGGCGCTGGAATCCGTGGGCGAAGTCGCTGGGATGCCCGATGAAGGCCGTGCCGAGCCGCCCGGCCTCCGCGGCCACCTCCGCGACGTCGTCGATGAACAGCATCTGGTCGAAGCGCAGGCCGAAGGTGTCCGTGGTGATCTCGCGCAGGCCGGGCCGGAAGTCGGCCGTGCACACGTAGCCGGCGGAGAACAGGTCCACGCAGTCGTCGAGGTGCCGGAGGAAGTGGTCCCGGCCCAGACCGCCGTAGCAGACCGTCTCCAGCCCCAGCGCGCGCAGCCAGACCAGGAGTTCGCGGCCGCCGGGCAGTTGCCGGACCGGGTGGTCGGCGAGGTACTTCTCGCGTGCGGCGAAGTAGGTCTCCAGCACCTCGTCGGGCTCCATGGCGACACCGGCGGCGCGGGCCAGCGCGCGGGCCGCCGTCCTGGGGTTCTGCGAGAAGACGCTCTGTTCGACGGCCTGGGTGTACGCGCCGCCGCGGCTGACCACGAAGTCGTGGATCACGGGGCTGAACGTGTCGTTCAGGAGCACCCCGTCGATGTTGACCGCCGCCACCCGCAGATGGTCCAGCCGCATGATCTCTCCTCTGTCCGAGGGGTGCACAGATACCGGTCCTGACGCGGCGCCGTGGGAATTCCGGCGCCGGCCCGTCGCTGTCTCAATGGCCGCCGCCCACTTCCGCGGTCGCGGTGAAGGCGGTCGCCTCGCCCTGCACGCCCTTGATGCGGACCGTGCGCCGGGCGTCCGCGGAGCGGGGCGGCTGCGGCTCCGCCGTGATGGTGCAGGGGGAGTCGAACTCCACGTAGCGGTGGAACTCGACATCCATCCCGATGGGTATGCCCATGTCATTCTTGGAGTCGAGTGCGTGCGTCGCCTGCCGTACCGCCTCCAGCAGCAGCATGCCGGGCACGTGGTCGACGGGGTGGTCGAACAGGACCGGGTGGCTGGTGTCCACGCGCAGCGTCCACGGTCCGGGCCGGCCCGGAGGGGCGGACGGGGACAGGACGACGTCCTCGGGGATCAGGCGCCCGACCTCGCCCGGCGGCAGCGGCGACGCGGGTTCGGACGCCTCGTCGAAGATCCGGGCCGCATCACCCCGGTCCCCGCGCATCCGGCGGTAGACGGCCGGGGAGTGGCAGGTGAAGCTGGTGGCGGCGGACCCGAGCGGCTCGGAGCCGCGCATGACCTGGAACTCCATGGTGACGGCGGCCGGCACACCCCGTATCCGCCGCATCTCGGAGCAGGTGACGTACAACTGCAGTTCCGCGGGCCGGCGTTCGATGCGCAGGGCGTGCGGGTTGGCGGTGAACCGAAAGCGCGTCCAGATCATCTGGTGGCCGAACGGGACGAGATAGGCGGCGTGCATCAGCAGCGCGGGCGCCTGCCGGACCGTTTCGCACAGCAGCAGCGGGTCGTACCGGGTGCGGCTGGTCCGGTAGAAACTGTGGCTGCGCGGCCATTGGGCGGTGGCGGTGAAGTCGTCGGCCCCGGTCCGCTGCCAACCGGTTAAAAACACCTCGGAGACCGCGGCGCGGTGCACGTATTCCTTGGGGACGGTGGTGGTCAGGACCGCTGGTGGAGCCTCGCCGGCGCGTTCGGCGGATCTGAGCATGATCACTCCAGGAGAGAGGAAGCCCAAGTGGGCGCCAAGAAAAAATAAGGGGCGTTCTGTTTCTCTGTCGAGGGTTTTGACCATGATCCATATGATTTCTGCGCCGACCAGGCACGATCTGCGAGCGCAGCCTCAACTCCACGCGGAATCAGCAGGTACGCCGGAACGGCATGCGGCCACCGAGGATTCGGCCGCGCCCCCGCGGGGGAAGATAGTGAATGTTTGGTTTTTTATGGAGGTACCCGTGGCAACGCGCAGAGTGAAGCAACCCCGGGCGCTGCGGACCCGGGAGTCCATCGTGCAGGCCGCGGCCCAGGTCTTCGACGAGCTCGGCTACAGCGGATCGAGCATCGCCAAGATCGTGGAGCGGTGCGGGACCACTCCGGGCGCGGTCTACTTCCACTTCAAGTCGAAGGAAGCGCTGGCCGACGCCGTGATGGAGGCCCAGTCGCGCACCATCCTCCCGCGCCTCGAGTCACAGCGCCTGCAGCGCGTGGTCGACGCCACCATCGTCTGGGCGCACCAGCTCCAGACCGATTCCCTGCTGCGCGCCGGGGTCCGTCTCACGAGCGAGCGGGGCACCTATCAGGCCCACCTGGGTTCGCCGTACGAGTCCTGGGTGTCGATCCTCGGTGACGACCTGGAGGAGGCGCAGCGCGCGGGCGAGCTGCAGCCCGGGGTCGAGCCCCGGGAGCTGGCGGAGTTCATCCTTGAGGCGTGCACCGGGATGCAGATGTACACCGCCGCCACCACACGCCGGAGCGACCTCCCGGTCCTGGTGGAGCGCATGTGGCGTTATCTGCTTCCGGGTGTGGCGGTGCCGGCCATGATCACGCAGGTGCTCACGCATTCGACGTGGACGCTCGAACTCACGTGACGCTCTGCCGGGCGTCCGCCCCGAGGCGCACCCGGCCGGTCTCCGCCCGGCCCGCACACCCGGGGCCCTGCCGGGCCCTGACCCGTACGGGCCGGGGGCGCCGGTCCGCTGCGTGTGGTCATCGTGACGGCCTTCGGCCTCGACGCGTACCCGTACGCGTACGGGTACGGGTACGGGTACGGGTACGGGTACGGGTACGGGTACGTGTACGGCACGCTGCAGGCGGGCGCGGCCGGGTTCATCCTGCTCGCCCTGAAGAACGCCGGTCCCGTTGCGCGGAACCCCTTCGCCACGG
>NZ_JBIAHS010000025.1:0-129973 GCF_042870755.1 Streptomyces sp. NPDC006365 | reverse complement strand
CAGGCCGCCACCCTGCGCGTACCGCATACCACCGGCCTACCGCAGGGATCACCACACGTCACCACCCCCCGACAACAATCCGAAGGGCTCAGTAACGCAGCGCACCGGCGATCAGCTCGGCGAGGTGAGTACCGCTGCGTTCGGTCTGCTGGGCGATCTGGGTACGGCAGCTGAAGCCGTCGGCCAGGACGACGGTGTCCGGGTCGGCCGCGCGTACCGCCGGCAGCAGGACCTGCTCACCGGCCGCCACGGAGACCTCGTAGTGACCGCGCTCGAAGCCGAAGTTGCCCGCCAGTCCGCAGCAGCCGGAGTTCAGCACGCTGTTGTCGACGCCCATGGCTTCCAGCAGTGCGCTGTCGTCACTGAAGCCGCTGGTGGCGTGCTGGTGACAGTGGGTCTGGCTGATGGAGCCGACGTCGATCCGTGGCGGCTGCCAGCCCTCGGTGCGGTGGAGGAGGAGTTCGGCAAGGGTGAGCGTGGACTGGGAGAGGGCCCACGCGTCGGGATCGCCGTCGAGGAGTTCGGGCAGATCGGTTCTGAGCGCCGCGGTACAGCTCGGCTCCAGGCCTACGACCGGTACGCCTTCGCGTGTCGCTGGTGCCAGCGCGGTGGCGGTGCGGCGTGCAATACGGCGGGCCATGCCCAGCTGGCCGGTGGTGATCCAGGTCAGCCCGCAGCACTGGGTGCCGTCCGGGACCTGGACCCGGTATCCGGCATGCTCCAGAACCGCCACGCCGGCCTTGAGGACTTCGGGCGTGAAGTGGTTGTTGAAGGAGTCCACCCAGAGCATGACCGGCCCGCGGTGTCCATCGCCTTCGGGAGTGCGCGTGCGGAACCAGTTCAGGAAGGTCCGTGTCGCGAAGCGGGGAACCTCGCGTTCGGCGGCGATACCGCCCAGCCGCTTGACGACCGGCGCGAGACGCGACGTGGTGAGCCCGTTGACCAGCCGGGGCATACGAGCGGCCAGGCGGGACAGCAGGGGCAGCCAGCCCATGGAGTAGTGGGAGGCGGGCCGCAGGCGCCGTCGGTAGTGGTGGTGCAGGAATTCGGACTTGTACGTGGCCATGTCGACCTCCACCGGGCAGTCGACGCTGCACCCCTTGCACGACAGGCACAGGTCGAGCGCGTCGCGCACCTCGGCGGACCGCCAGCCGTCCGTGATGACCTCGCCCTGGGTCATCTCATACAGCAGGCGGGCCCGGCCCCTGGTGGAGTCCTTCTCGTCGAGGGTGACTCGGTAGCTGGGGCACATGACACCGTCCCGAGGGGTGGCGCTTCGGCACTTACCGACGCCGACGCAGCGACGGGTGGCCTTGGCGAAGTCGCCGCCGTCGGAGTGGAAGGGGAAGACGGTGGTCAGGGGCAGCGGGGTGCGGTGCGGGCTGACCCGGAGATTGCCGTCGATGCGCAGCGGTTCGACGATCATTCCGGGATTCAGTCCGTTGTCGGGATCCCAGACGCCTTTGAACTGTTCGAACATGTCAATGACTTCGGGCCCGTACATCAACGGCAGCAGCTCGGAGCGTGCCTGGCCGTCGCCGTGTTCGCCGGAGAGGGAGCCGCCGTGGGCGGCGACGAGTTCGGCGGCCTCGGTGATGAAGGCACGGAAGACGGCGCTGCCGTGCTCGGTGGTGAAGTCGAAGTCGATGCGCACGTGCAGGCAGCCCTCGCCGAAGTGCCCGTACACGGGGCCACGGAGTTCGTGGCGGCTGAGCAGTTCGGTGAACTGCCTTAGGTAGGAGCCGAGTTGGCCGGGTGGTACGGCGGCGTCCTCCCAGCCGGGCCAGGCTTCTGCCCCGTCGGGGGTACGTGTGGCCAGACCGGCTCCGTCTTCGCGGATCCGCCACAGCTGCCGGGCGCGTACGGGATCGGTGACGACCTCATGGCCGGTGAACCCCGCGGTCCGGGCGGCTTCTGCGGTGAACTCCTCGGCCAACTTGGGGAGTTCGCCCTCCTGTCCGCCGAACTCGGCGAACAGCCAGGCCCGCGCGCGTGGCAGGGTGTCGATCGTCTGTCGGGTCTCGGCGCGGGTGACGATGTCGGTCAGGGCCTGGTCGAGTCCTTCCAGTGCCAGCAGTTGGTGCTTGAGGAGGGCGGGTACCGCGTCGGCCGCGGTACAGGCGTCCTGGTAGCCGAGTACGACAAGGGCCCGCGCGGGAGGGGGAGTTACGAGGCGGACGGTGGCGGAGAGGATGACAGCCAGCGTGCCTTCGCTGCCGACCAGGGCGCGGGCGAGGTTGAACCGCCGCTCCGGCAGCAGGTGTTCGAGGGCGTAGCCGGAGACCTGCCGGGGGAACCGGCCCAACTCGGTGCGCAGGGATGCCAGGTTGCGCTCGGTCAGCCGGTGCAGGGACGCGATGAGCCGGCCGCGTTCGCCCCCGGCGGAGACGGCTTCCTCGATCTCGGAAGGGGTCATCTCGCCGAGGCGCAGGACGGTCCCGCGGTAGGTGACCACCTCGAGTTCCAGTACGTTCTCCGCGGTGCGTCCCCAGGCGACGGAGTGCGAGCCGCACGCATTGTTGCCGATCATGCCGCCGAGCGTGCAGCGGCTGTGGGTCGAGGGATCCGCGCCGAAGAGCAACCCGTGTTCGCCGGCGGCCCGTTGCAAGTCGTCCAGAACGATGCCGGGCTGCACCGTCGCCGTACGCGCGACAGGATCCAGCGCGAGCAGACGGTTGAAGTAGCGCGAGAAGTCCAGGACCACGCCGGAACCGACGGCCTGCCCCGAGGTGCTGGTGCCCCCGCCGCGCGAGGTGATCGGCACGCCGAGGCGGCGGCACACGGCCAGTGCGTTGAGCACATGCCGGCGCTCGCGGGGGAAGACCACGGCCAGGGGAATCCGGCGGTAGTTGGAGGCGTCGGCCGAGTACTGGGCCCGGCGTCCGGCATCCCCCTGCACTTCGCCGCAGTCGCCCTCGGCGAGTGCCTCGGTCACGGCCGCCGCGTCGAGACGCTCCGGACTCTGCACTGTCGCCTTCACTGCGGTAGCTCCCTCATGGTCAGATGGTCACGCTCGACTTCGCCGCCCCGTCACGATCTGCGTACACCTGCCCGCCGCACAAGACCCAGCAGCGCGCCCCCGTATCGACAACCCCGCCGCCGGCGGGGCGGACCCGTCCGCGTCCGCCGTGCGGCCCATAGATGGGAGTGTGGTCCGTTTGTCCTCCTCCGCCTTCCACATCGTTCCGACCTCCGCCGATGTGGTGATCATCGGTGGCGGCGTGATGGGTGCGAGCATCGCGTTCCACCTCGCCGAGGCCGGCGTGCACAACATCGTCGTCGTCGAACGCGACGATCTCGGCCGTGGCAGCTCGGGCAAGCCGATCGGCGGCATCCGCGCCCAGTTCTCCGACCCCCTCAACATCGAACTGGGCAACCGCAGCCTGCGCGCCTACCAGGAATTCCCCCACCGGCCCGGCGCCGACATCAAACTCGACACGGTCGGCTACCTCTTCCTGCTCACCAGCGAACAGCAGGCTGCCGACTTCGAGACCAGCGTCGGCATCCAGAACAGCCTGGGCGTGCCGAGCCGCATGATCGGACCCGACGAGGCGCAGAAGCTGTGTCCCTACATCAACACCGACGGTCTGGTGGCCGCCGCGTACTCGCCCGCCGACGGACACTGCCGCCCGGGGCTGGTCGTCGACGGATACGCCCAGGCCGCGGCCCGCGCCGGCGTCACCATCGCCACGCACACCACGGTCACGGGCATCGACATCGCTGGGGACCAGGTCGTCGGCGTACGCACCAGCCAGGGCCGTATCGCCTGTGGCACCGTCATCTGCGCGGCAGGGGCTTGGTCGGCACAGCTCGGCGCCATGGCCGGCGTCAACCTCCCGGTCCGGCCCGTACGGCGGCAGTTGGCGTTCACCGCACCGCTCACTCCGCCCGCGCCGCGCATCCCGTTCACCATCGACTTCTCGTCGTCGGCCTACTTCCACAACAGCGACGACGGCCTGCTGTTCGGCCTAGCCGACCCCGACGAGAAGGACGGCTTCGACACCACCTGGACCCCTCAGTGGCTCGAGCTGTTCCGCGGCGTCGCCCGCGACCGGGCCCCCGCGCTGGCCGACATGAGGACCGTCGGCGGCTGGGCCGGCCTGTACGAGATCACACCGGACCACAACGCGCTGATCGGCCGCTCCGGCGAACTGTCCAACTTCCTCTACGCAGCCGGGTTTTCGGGCCACGGCTTCCTCCAGGCGCCCGCCGTCGGCGAGGTCGTACGCGACCTGTACCTGGAACGCGAGCCATTCACCGACATCTCCCCGCTCAGCGCGGACCGGTTCCGCCACGGCGCCGAGATCCGCCCCGAAGTCCACGTGGTGTGAACTCCGATCGAAAGGCCCGGGCCATGTCAACGATCAGCCAGTGACAGGCGAGCCGCGTTCGCGGCGCGCCTGTCGCAGACTTCGACGCCGACTTGCGTGCCCGCCTGGAAGCCTTTGTCGCCCGCCGTGAACTGTTCCCGCCGACACTGAGCCGGCGCTTGCGCAGGGGGTTGGCTTCTTCTGACGGGGCCGGGCTGGTGTTGGCGAGTCGCCGGTGGGCGGGACGCCCTCCCGCCCACCGGCGGCGGGGGAAGTGATAAAAGCAGGCATGACCAACTCGCATGCCCTTCGTCCCCGCCGCCGGAACGGTGCCCGATGACCGCCGGCATCGACACCCCGGACCGCCGCGGCCGCACCGGACTCGACCGAACCGGCCGTGACCTCACCGGCAACCCCCGCGTCAGGGTCCGGGACGTGAAACTCCTGTCCAGCCACTGGTACGTCGAACGCACCACGACCTTCGACTTCCAGCACGCCGACGGCACCTGGACCACCCAGGAGCGCGAAACGCACGACCGCGGCAACGGCGCCACGATGCTCCTGTACGACGCCGAACGTGAAACCGTCCTGCTCACCCGCCAGTTCCGTTTCCCGGTCTACGTCAACGGCCACTCTGACGGCATGCTGGTCGAAACCCCCGGCGGACTGCTCGACGACGAGGACGAACACCCGGAACTCGCCGTACGCCGAGAGGTGGTGGAGGAGACCGGCCACACCATCGGCGACGTCCAACACGTCTTCGACGTCTACATGAGCCCCGGCTCGGTCACGGAACGCGTCAGCTTCTACGCCGCCGCCTACGGCCCCTCGACCCACACCCACGAAGGCGGCGGCCTGGACGAGGAGGGCGAGGACATCGAGATCCTCGAACTACCCTTCCGCCAGGCACTGGAGATGATCCGCACGGGGGAGATCGCCGACGCGAAGACCATCATGCTGCTGCAGTGGGCGGCACTGGAGGGACCGTTCGCCCGCTAATCACTCTGCTGCGACGAATTGGTCGAGCAGTGCGTCCAGCCCGGCGGCCAGTCCCTCCGGCCCACCGCGTTCGGCGAGCGCGGCGGCGGTCTCCCGGAGCCGGGGCAGTTCCTGCGACGGCATACGGTGCAGCCCGAGCCGGAACGCCGGCTCCTGCTCGTCCGGGTTGTCGACCATGGGCTGCAGTTCCACGGACACGTAGCCGAGGAGCCAGGCGGTGAACGCCCGGAAGACCGCGGAGGCGCGGGCTTCATCGAGGCCGGCCTGCCGCAGCAGCGCCAGCACCCTCTCGTGGTCCCGCAACACGGCGAGCGGCCGCCGCGCCAGCGGGACGGCCAGCATGCGGGTGGCGAGCAGCGGAACGGCCTCGGGGTGGGCGAGGCAGATGTCGTACGTCGTCCGGGCGATCCGGTGGAGCTCGGCGCGCCAGGCGGCTGCGTCGGCCGCGCCGGGGCCGGGCTCGGCCTCCAGGCGCTCCTCCAGCTCCAGGTACAGGGCTTCCACCAGGCCGTCCAGGAGGGCGTCCTTGCTCGCCGCGTACCGGTAGAGCGCCATCGCCTCCACGCCGAGCTCGGAGCCGAGACGGCGCATGCTCAACGCTGAGAGCCCTTCGCGATCGACCAGTTCCAGGGCGGCGGCCAGCACACGTTCCCGACTGAGCCTGCCGTAATGGCCGCGGTCGCTGGCGCGGCGCGCCTGGCCTGTCTGAGCGTCGTTCGCCATTGCCTGCCTCCTCAGCGTGCGACCACATGGAGCGCGCACCGCTGTACAACGTATACATACAGGATCGGCTGCGGCGTCCTGCATTGCCACTCGATCTCCGGAAGTCCGACCGGTGCGACCGGGAGCGCGTTGCCAAGTCGCACCTCGGCTGAGCAGCAGCGACGATGAAGGGAGGAAGATCTTGGATGATTTGTGAACATCTGGCTGAAAGGAGGGCCGGATGACGTTCACAGAGCAGATTCGGGGCCTCATACCGTTGCGCCCCGCCGGTCTCCTGACTCTTCCCGCCGACGCGCTGGCCGCACACAAGTTGGCATACTCGCTCAGCACCGACGATGTCCGCCGCCGCACCCCCCGAAGGATGCGGCGGACATTCTCCGATCTCTTGGTGTTCAATCTTGACGGCGACAGCACACAGCCCGCCGTGGTCAAGCACCCCCGCAGTGCACGCGCGACCGCATCGCTGGCGCACGAATGCGACGCTGTGCGACGGCTGGCTGGTGACGAGCGCCTCGGCCCGTGGCGGCGGCTGCTGCCCGTGGTGGAACGGCGCCGACTGGAAGGACCGCTGCCGCTGGTGGTGGAAAGCCGTTTGCCCGGTGTCGAAGCCGATGTGCTGTTGCAGCACTCCCCGCAGATGGCCCGTCGGGTCACGGTGTCCGCTCTCAGGGCGATCCACGAACTGCACCTCGCCACCGGACGAACGGAGGAGGTGACGGCCAGGGTGGCCGACTGGGTCGATCCCCGGCTGGACCTCCTCGCCGAGGAGGTCCGCTGGTGCAGCCGAGGCATGGGTGCGGAGGCCCTGACGGTGCTGCGCGAACAAGTTGTGCGCGAACTGATCGGCCGCAGCCTGCTCGTCGCCTGGACGCATGGCGACTTCCACCCCGGGAATGTGCTGCTGACGGAGGAGCAAGGGGCGCTGTGCGGGGTGATCGACTGGGCTGGCGCCATCCCCGACGGGCCGTCCCTACTCGACTGCCACACCTTTGTGCTGACCATGCGGCATCAACTTGGAAGGCGGCAGTTCGGACAGGTCGTCGCCGATGTGGTGCGGACCGCTTCGCTCTTGCCCGAAGACCGGCGGCTGCTTGCCGAAGCAACGGCACTTGCTCCCGACTCCAGGGGAGAGATCGCGTTCACTTTGCTGACCTGGCTGTGGCATGTTGCGGGGAACGTGGAGAAATCCGCCCGGTACGGGCGCAGCCACCGTTGGGTCGCCGATAACATCGTGCCTGTGCTCAGCGAGGTGATGGCGCACCAGACGCCATGACCGAAGGCTCACGCCGAGCGGGTGGGCGACCTGGCAGCCGACGGCGCGTCAGGCGACAACATTCGTAGCGGGCTCGGAGGCCGGGAGCCCGTTGCCGGGTCACGGAGAAGGCGACGGGGCGAGGTCCTGGAACGGCAGGTGGTGGGTGGTCGGAGGCCGGCCTTCCGGGGGGCCAGCCGTTCGACATGCCCGGTCGGCACGCCTCGCTTACGATCGGTGGGAGGAGGCGCGTGGGCCTTCGCTCCGTGATCGTCGTCCTTGCGGACCTCACGCCCCCGCAGGAGAGGCTGTGAACAAACCCGCTGAACTCCTGACCGATTCCGCCGTGTGCCCCGCGCACATCACGACTCCGGCACCCCGCGAAACCTGGTGGGAACTAGCCGCACAGGACGCCGCCTGCCACGTCACCCAGACGCCCACCTGGCTCGACTGTCTATGCGGCACAGGGCCGTACCAGGACGGCAGCCGACTTTACGAGTTCGACGACGGCAGCCGCATCGTGCTCCCGCTCGTCAGCAGAAGACGCCGTCCCCAGTGGCTGGACGCAGAGGAGTCCTGGCCGGCGGACTGGGGGATCGGAGGGCCGGTGGTCGCGGGCCACGTCGGCCCGGAGAAGGCACGGGCGGTCTTCGGCGACCTGGCGCGGCGACCCGTCCTCCAAATCGGCGTGCGTTTGCGACCAGGAGACGCCGAGGCGTGGGAGAAAGCCGTCCCGACGGGCTTCAGGATGGAGCCCCACATGACACAGGTGGTGAACCTCGACGGCGGTTTCGGCACTGTATGGCAGCGCCGCTTCCATACGCGGGTGCGGCGCGACGTCCGCCGTGCCGAGAGCGCGCACCTCGACGTGGAAGTGGACCGCACCGGCCGGCTCGTCCCCGTCTTCCACCACTTGTACGAGCAGTCGATCGAACGCTGGGCCGGGCAGCAGCACGAGCCGTTGGCGCTGGCCCGGTGGCGTAGGAGGAGGGAGTTCCCCAGCCGGCGGCTCGCTGAGGTGGCCGCCCGGTTCGGCGAAGCCTGCGCGATCTGGGTGGCCTGGCACGCCGGGGAGCCCGCCGCGGCGGCCGTCGTCCTGCGGCACGGCCATCACGCCAAGCTCTGGCGCGCGGCGATGAACCGCGAGCTGGCCCATCCGGTACGGGCCAGTCCCCTGCTGATGCGGCTGGCGATCGAGGAGGCGTGTGAGGCGGGCTGTCGGTGCTACGACATGGGGGAGTCCGCCCCGGGATCTTCCCTGGCGCACTTCAAGGCGGGCTTCGGAGCGGACACCTACTCGTCCCCCCGCTACTTGCGTGAGCGGCTGCCCGTTTCCGCGGTTGAGCACCGGCTGCGGACGGCGGTCAAACGTGTGATCCGTTTCCAGGATGCCTGACGTCTCTGTGGGCACGGACCTAGTCGGAGACTCCCCCTTCGGTATCCGAAGAGGATAAAAGATCCTATTCTCGAAAAATGATGGGTGGTGTCCCGTGGACCAATTGGAGGGAACTCAGGCCTCCACGCGCGTGGTGCGCCTCCGCCAGAGCATCCCGTCGCTTCGACTGATGCGGCGCGCGCGTCGCATGCTCGACGACGCGATCGATCTGATCCGCCTGAGGCTCGACGCCCTGCCCGACGGCGTCTATCAGCCGGTCCCGGGTCTACCAGTACGGAAGGCGAAGCGAGCGGTCGGCACCGGGTCGCGATGGGCGGCGATGGAGCCGGTCATCGAGCGGCTGGGCGTGAAGAGCGCGATGGATGTCGGCGCAAATGCCGGCTATTTCCCGATCAAGCTCGCCAGCCGTGGGATCCCCGCGGTCGCGCTCGAATCGGATCCGAAAAACGTTCGCACAACGACGACAGCCGTGCGACGAAACCAGCTGGGCAACGTGGCGGTGATGGCGCTCGAGCTTCGACCCGAAACGGTCGGCCTCCTGCCGAAAACCGACTGCACCCTCCTGCTGTCCCTCTGGCATCACCTGGTGCGAGGGCAGGGCCTCGACACGGCCACACACTTGCTTCGGGAGCTGTGGGCCCGGACCGGAAAGGTGATGTTCTTCGACAGCGGTGAGGGCGAGATGCCCGAGTCGTTCGGGCTTCCTCGCATGGTGCCGACGCCGGACGCCTGGCTCGAGGCGTACCTGCAGAAGAACTGCGCCGGGGCGCGAATCGAACACCTCGGCCGCCATCGCGCCTTCGACGCAGCCGGGTTCCCGACGGACCGAGCGCTCTTTGCCATAACTCGGGAATCGCCGTAGAGAGGCTGCGTGCGGTCCCTGGAGTTCTTGGCTGGCGAGCCCTACGTCGTGGCCGACTCTGTCCAAGCGTCCGACGCTGACGAACCTGGCGCCCAGGCGAACGGCTCACCGGGGGCCGTCGTCACGCGGCTAACTGTCGTCCTTCCAGACGTCGATGGGCTCGGCTTCCTCACTGTGACCGATGGGATCCAAGTCGTAGGCGTCCAGCAGCGTCCGCAGGAGTCCGTATAGGTTGTTCGGCTGCTCGTGGTTGCCCGGTTCGACCTGCTCGCCGACGAGAACGGTCGGGATGCGATTGGCCTGACGGTCCTCGCGGGCCTCATCCCAGGTGACCACCAGCACGCTGTTGTGGGTCACGGCCCACCGCGCGTAGGAGTTGAGGTTGTCGCGCAGCCAGGTGTCGGCCTTCTCCACGGAACCGTCATGCATGTTGTGCTCCAGGTCCGGCACGACGAACGAGACGGTCGGCAGTTTGGTGAAGTCCCGTGGGAACGATGTCCATGGGCGGTTGATCGACGAGGGCAGGGGTTCGAAGTTGACCCATGGATTGTGTCGGCGCACGTAGGCACCGTGCCTGCATCCCGTGAAGCCGACATCAGGCAGGCTCTGCGCATAGCCCACGAATGTCAGGTCGGCTTCGAGCAGTTTGGACGCGAGGTTGGGGCGCTGCCAGAAGTTATGCGGGCACGAGTCCCGGACGACGTCCTGGGAGTTGCCGGAGAACAGGCCTAGGTAGTTCGGCTGGCTCGGGTGGGTGATGCCGTAGAAGTCGGTGAGCGAGGCGCCTCGCCTTGCCAGGTCGTTGATGTAGGGAGCCCGCGGATTTCCGATGATGTCGGCGTATCCGTGGTTCTCCTCGATCACCACCACGATGTGGTCCGGCCGGGGGGTGTGGGCGCCTGCGATGCCGCAACTCGCCGTCGGCAGGAGGGCGGCAAGCACGGCCAGCAATGCGGCGGATCTCCGCCTCGTGTGGCGTCTCGGGCCGTGCCGGGTTCCCTTCATGTGCGACGTCACGGCTCTCCTCAGGTGGACTCGCTCGAACGAGCGGAAACGACTGCACCACTTCTATCCTGTAGTAACACGATATTGGTGGATATACGCCGTCGGCGTTGTGGCGAAGGGGGTGTTGCGATGGGCGATCGCGCGGCGGTGACGGCAGGGCGTGCGCGCGCCTGGGCCGAGGGCTCGGCCCGGTCCGCGTCAGCCAGGTCGCCGGGGGCCGGTGGGTGGCGGTTGTCCACCGCCCGCTGGGCGATCCGCCTCGCACTGCCGGCGGCGATCGGCCTTTGGCTGTTGTCGTTGCGCCGGGTAAACCTCCGCGGAATGAGCGACCTGGGGCTGCTGCAGGTACTTCCCGTGCTCTTCTGGGTCGCCCTGGGGCTGCTCACCCTCGGCTTCTGTCTGGCCCTCGGTGACCGGCGGGCCGGCAACGGCTGGTTCCTGGCCTACGTGCTGGGGCTGATCGGGATGGTCCACGCCACCCCCTCACTGCTGTATCCGGAGCTACGCTACGCCTGGGCCTGGAAGCACGTGGCGGTCGTGGACGCGATGTTGCGGCACAACGGCCATGTGCCGTACGCGCCCGAGTTCGACATCTACGACCAGTGGCCGGGTTTCCTCCAGCTCAACGTCCTGTTCCTGCATGCCACCAGTCTCGAGTCCCCCCTCGGCTACGCGGAGTGGGCCCAGCCCTCCTTCAATGTCGCGCTGCTCGGTCCGCTGCTGTTGATCTACCGGTCCGTGACCCGAGACCGCAGGCTTATCTGGGGGGGCGTCTGGGTCTACTACTCCTGCTCCTGGGTGGCGCAGGACTACTTCGCCCCCCAGGCCTTCGCCTTTCTGATGTTCATGACCGTGATCGCCCTGGTTCTGCGGCAGTTGCCGACGTCCGCGCTTCCTCATCCGGGACCGGGTGAGCGGAGTTGGCCGCCGGGTCGGCTGATCGCGGTGTTCGCGATGGTGGCCGTGATCGCCTCGTCGCACCAGCTCACCCCGGTCATGCTGATCACTGTTCTGGCGGCCCTTTCGGTGCCGCGCCGCAACCGAAGAGTGACAGTGCCGGTCCTGGTGGGGACGGTCGCGATCACGGTCGCATGGGATTCCACCGTGGCCCGGCCCTACCTGGCGGAGAACATCACAGGCATGTTGCGGGAACTGATCAATCCGGAGGCCAACGTCACATCAGGGCTCTACAGGGTTGGTACCGCCGCGCCGGCACAGGTTTTCATCGCCTGGGTGGACCGGACTCAGACCGGGGTCGTCCTCCTGCTTGCAGCGATCGCGTTCGTGTGTGTCCGATGGACCCGCCGCACGGGGCTTGCCCTGCTCGCGTTCTCGCCGTTCCTGCTCCTCGCCGCGAACGCGTACGGCGGCGAGATGATCTTCCGGGCCTATCTCTTCGCTCTGCCTGCCGCTGCCTTCCTGGTCGCCACCCTGATCTTCGGGCGGGGCAAACGGCTCCGCCTGCGCACACTCGCCGTGTACCCGCTGCTGCTGGTCATGCTCGGGAGTCTGGTCTTCGCCTACTACGGCAAAGAGGCGATGAACCAGTTCACCTCCCAGGAGGTCGCTGCGTGCCGTTACGCGGTCGCCACTGCCCCGCCGGGATCGCAGTTCGTGTCTCTCGGCGGAGCGGTCCCGGGTCTGGACATGCACTACGACCAGCATTACAGGACACAGCGGATCAACCTCCAGGGCTCCTTCAAGGACCAGAGGCAGGCCAGGGACCTGCGATCGGCTCTTTTGGAGGTGGTCGAGAGCAACGCAACCGCGCCCACGTTCGTGATCCTCAACAAGGCATCACTGGCCGACAACTACCTCAACGGGTTGTTCCCCGCCGAGACCATCAGCCGACTGAGGGCAGTGCTTCCCAAGATGCCGCGCTTCACCCTCGTCTACCGCAACGATGACGCGGTGGTCTACCGCTACGACCCTCCGCTGGACAGGGGGTTGTGATGATCTTCCTGCGTCTGGGGCTCGCTCTGTCCGGCTGGGTGGCTGTAGCGGCAACCGCCTTGCCGTCCGGGGTGTTTCCGCGCGTACTCGTCGTCCCCGCTTTTCTGCTCGTCTGCCCGGGACTGGCAGCTCTGCGATGGGTCCGGCCGACAGGTGTAGTGAGGGACCCGGCCCGCCTCGCCGCCCTGGAGTCCTGCGTGCTAGCCGTGGTGCTCAGCCTGGCGGCGTCGGTTCTCGTGGCCGAGGCACTGTTCCTGGGTGACGTCTTCACCCTCGTCCGTGCGTTGCTGATCCTCGCAGTGCTGACCTCCGTGCTGGCGCTCGTACCGCGAGCTGGCATAAGCGGCCGGGCCGGTCGGCGGTCCGAGAAGAGTCGGCCGGAGGCGGCGGGATCGCCGGAGTGAATGCCCCGTTCGACGACGGAGGAGGCCCGGCCATGCCGCGCAACAGGCGACCGATCGTCAGGCATGGGTCGGCGCGCTCAGGTGTACCGCGATTCCCACCCCGCACGTCCGGGGTGCTGCGGGGTGTCCGGCGCGGACTCCGCAGCAGGGCATCGGCGCTAGCAGTGCCTACGGGGCGTGCGCTGGCCGCCATCGCGCTGGTGTTGGCGACGTCCTGCACCAGCAGCGAGTCCGACGAGCCCAAGTCGCCTGTTCCGAGCAACTGGCGGTTGGTCTTCCACGACGACTTCGACGGCTCGCGTCTCGACGCCGACCGTTGGACCACCTGCTACGACTGGAACGTGGAGGGATGCACCAACAGCGGCAACCCGGAGCAGCAGTGGTACCTCCCAGGCCAGGTCTCGGTGCGGGACGGCGCAGCGGTGTTGACCGCCGAGCGGCGGTCCGTGCGGGCGTACGACGGCAAGACCTACCCGTGGGTGTCGGGCATGATCTCCACCGGCAGGGACCACTGGGACGCCCACCCCCGACGGACCTTCACGTACGGCTACTTCGAGGCGTCGATCCGGATCGCACCACAGGAAGGCATGTTCCCAGCCTTCTGGATGATGCCCGCGTCGCGGTACACGCCCCCAGAACTGGACATCATGGAATTCTTCGGAAACACGCAGAGGGTGGACATGTACACCCACTGGCGTGGCCGCGACGGCGCCGATGAGCAGCAGGCGGGACACCACGGTCCCGTTGACTACCCGGCCGAATATCACACGTTCGCACTTCTCTGGAAAGCCGACGTACTGACCTGGTACGTGGACGATGTGAAACGGTTCCAGGTGACCGCGCCGGAACGCGTCCCCCATGTCCCCATGGAGCTCCTGATCAATCTGGCCGTCGGGGTTCCGAAGTCGCCACCCCCCTCCGTGAACTCGGCGGAAATGAAGGTCGACTCGGTACGGGTCTGGCAGCCGTGAGAAGTGAGGCCCCGATCCTGCGGCAGGCGAACGCACCGGGCAGTAGAGAGCAGCCTCATGCGCCGGACCGCCCGGGCAGGGCCGCGTACGGTCGGCCGATGCCGGCCCGCAGGCGGCGGTAGGCGCGCCAGGTCGGCGTGCGGACACCGTCCGCGAAGGGTGCCACCGGAGCCCCCGCGCCCCGGATCCATGCGCGGAACTGCTTCCGGTCGGTATCGGCCCGCACCATGAGCCTGGCGATGCGCAGGGGGTCGTCCCCGCCCGAGCTGAAGGCGCAGCGGACGGCGGCGGCCGAAGACCAGCCCGCCTCACGTACCTGGCGCCGCACCGTGCGGCAGGAGTACCCGTGCGGGAAGGCGAAGGAGTGGACGGGATGTCCGAGGGCGTCCTGGAGCTGGTGCTTGCAGCCCTCGATCTCCTCCTGTGCGCCACGCCTCGTCAGGGTATCCAGCTGCGGATGCGTCCTGGTGTGCCCGCCGATCTCGATGCCGAGCGCGTCCAGTTGGCCGACCTGGCGCCATGTCAGCATCGCGGCGGGCGGGAACAGGCTTTCCCGGACCGATGGGCCGGGACCCCTCAGGGCGCCAGTGGTGACGTACAGCGTGGCAGGCAGTCCTCGATCAGCGAGCAGCGGGGCCACCGTCGTATGGAAGTCGGCGAAACCGTCGTCGAACGTCAGCACCGCCGACCGGGGCGGCAGCGGTGGGCCACCGTACAGTGCTGCGACCAGTTGTCGCAGGGGGACGACCACGTGACCGCTGTCGGTGAGGAGGTCGAGTTGCTCGGCGAAGGTCCGCGGAGGCACGGTGAAAGGCGCGATCCACGGGGGCGGGTTCACCTGCACCGAGTGGTACAGGAAGACCGGTACGGCTGCCTGGGTCATGGTGAAGCCCTCCTGACACGGTCCCGCGCATGTGAGTCCGCGCGGCGGCGATGGTGAAGGGCGCGGACGCGGGGCTGCGGAGCGTCGGTGGAACGCAGGGAGCGGATGCGGCCCACGGTATAGCCCGCGACTGTGGCGCTGACACCGGCGGACAGCGCCACCAGAGTGCGCAGGGAGGCAGGCCGGCCCGGCCGAAGGGTACGGGCGAAGGCACGTGGGATGGTCGAGCGGAGGTAGGTCCGTTCACTGGCCAGGGCCGTCTTGCTCGTGCTGTGCTGCACGACGAGAGCCTTGGAGAGCCCTTCTGCATAGCAACGCTGCTCGAAGTACGCCCAGCGGGCCCGCGTCTCGGGAACCCGGTGCCGCACCGTCGCCGAGGGCTCGTACAGGAGCACAGTGCCCGGGCGGCGGGCCGAGATCCGCAGACAGAGTTCGGTCTCCTCACAGCCCAGAGGCCGGGTTCCCACGCGTCCGAGGTCGGTGCGGAAGCCGCCGACTGCCAGTAGCGCGTCCTTTCGGAAGGACATGTTGGCTCCGATGAAGTTGCGTACCGGGGAGGGCTCTTCGGGCAGACCGCGGTACGAGCAGCCGACCACCCAGTCGAACTCCGGCGGGAACCAGGCTGGCCGGCCGGTCTGCCACCAGGGAACGATGAGCCCTCCGACGCCCACGACGGCGGGGTCGTCGTAGCGGGTCAGGAGGCGGTCGGTCCATGAGGGGTGGGCGGTCGCGTCGTCGTCGAGGAAGGCCACCACGTCTCCGACCGCTGCCTCCACACCTGTGTTGCGGGCGCCGGACAGCCCCTTCTGGTACTGGTTGGGCACGACTCGGACGCCGGGCAGCCAGTAGCGGGCGAGTCGGTAGAGGCCCGGGCAGTGGTCGACGACGAGCACGATGTCGTCCGCGGGACGGCGCTGGGACTGTACCGAGGTGATGGCGGCCTGGAGATCGTCCCAGCGGTCGAGCGTATAGGCGCACACGACGACCGAGAGGCTCGGTTCGGTGTTCATGATCATGAGGTTCTCCTAGAGGTGGTAACCAGCCAACGAGACCGCCAGATCAGCAGCGGCGCGGCGATGAGGCACTCCGCCGCAAGCCAGGCGACACCCGCCCCCGTCACACCCAGCACCGGCAGCAGGAACCTGGTCAGCCCCAGCACCAGGACGCACAATGCGACCTGCAGCCCGACCAGCAGACGCAGGCGCCTGCGGGCCCGGAGCACATCCACGGCCACGCTCAAGACCAGGTTGGGCAGCGCGGACAGGGCGAGCAGGCGGAGCAGAGTGGTGCCGTGCTCGGCGTAGCCGGCTCCGAAGAGAGTGAGTATCCACGGGGCCCCCGCCACGATCACGACGACGCCGCCGGCCAGCAGCCACCCGGAGTGGCGCAGCACCCGTAGCCCGTGCTCGACGAGCTGTTCGGGTCGGCGCACCGCCTCCACCACCAGCGAGCTGCCCATGTTGCGCACCACCAGGAACAACACGTAGCCGATGATCCAGGCGAGCGAGAAGTAGGCGCTTTGGGCTGCTCCCAGGGTGTTCAGCACCAGCAGCGGTACGAGGGTGTACGCGGCCATCCGGAACAGCGAGCCGACGTAGTCGGCCGCCGCGTAGCTCAGCAGACGCGGTGGGCGTTCAATCTGCGGGTTCTCCCGCTCGTGATGTGGTACCGCTCGCTGCATCAGAAGGTAGTTGGCCACGACAAGGGAGATGAGAAGAGCTCCGGCCCACGACAGGAGGATCCCCGACTGCAGGGCCAGCGCGGCTCCGCCGGCGAGGAGCAGGATTTTGGCGGAGGCGAAGACCGAGTTCTCCGCTATGACCCAGCCGGGACGACTCAGCGCCGTCAGCGCACCGTCCTGCAGGACGAAGATGGTGTATGCGGCGGTCGCCGCGACGAAACAGATACCGACCGTGGGGTCGCGCAGGAAGTCCAGACCGGGCGCGAGTACGGGGACGAGAGCGAGGAACGCGACGGCGACCACGGCGCTCCACGAGGCGCTCACGGAGTAGCAGGTAAGCACCAGTCTGCGGGTACGCCGTCCGGAACACGGCAGGAAGCGGATCAGGAAGTCGTTGAGGTTCAACTGGCCGACGTTGGCCAGGAGCAGAGAGGCGGAGAGGGCCGAGTAACCCAGTCCCACTGCTTCGTCGTCGTACCAGTGTGCGGCGAGCAACCAGAAAAGGGAGCCGACCCCGGCGTTGATCAGGGAACTGATCGCCAGCAGATGGCCGTTGCGCACCAGCGGCTCGCTGGGCAGAACGCGGGCGATCCCGGCTCGGAGCGCTGTGGTCACCGGCCGCCTACTGCCCGAGGTGTGTGAGCTGTCCAGCATGTCGGCTGTTCCTGAGTTGCCGAGTTCCTGTGAGGTGTACACGGACTCTCCTCAGCACCGGCCGCTGGTGGTGCGGTTCAGGCGGTGACTGCGCAGATAGCCGAACGGTCCGTACAGCAGGCCGCGAAGCTCCAGCAGCGCAAGCCGTCGGGACCATGCGGTGTCCAGTTGCGCCCGGCCGTGAGCCCTGCTCGTGGCGTACCGGATGCCCCGGGGCAGCCTGCGCAGCAGGGCCGGGATCATGCGGGGTTCATGGAGCAGGGCGCCGGTGAGGTATGCCCCGAGCCCGGCGCCGTAGCCGAACGCCTGATTGTCCAGGGCCTCCGGTGCGCGGCGGTGGCGGTGCCAGACGATCGCGTCCGGCTGGTAGGCGATGGTGTGGCCCGCAGTCAGTACGCGGAAGAAGGCGAGCAGGTCGTCTCCGCCGTAGGCCGGGGTGCCGGTACCCGTCGCGGGGTCGAATCCGAGCCGTCCGCGCAGGGGCTCGACGAGGAAGGCCATGTTGGTGCCGGAACCGAAGCGACCGGCCGTGAAGGGGAACAACGGGTCCTCCGGTGGGTCGTGGAGAGACCACGTGCGGCGGACGTATCCCTTGGCGAACTGACCGTGACGTTCCAGGGCCGCTTGGGCCGCCGTCTCCAGTTCGGCCGGCACGATGAGGCCGGTGACACAACTGATGGCGGGGTCCTGCGCAAAGCTTTCGACGACGGCAGACAACCAATCCGGATCGACAAGGGTGTCGTCGTCGGTGAAAGCGGCGATGCGGCCGTGGGCAGCGGCCAGACCGCGGTTGTGGGCGCGTGCCAGGCCGGCCGTCGGCTCCCTGATGTAGCGGAGCCGCCGCCCATACTCCTCCCGGATCAGTCGCTCGCTGGCGTCATCGGCGGGTGCGTTGTCCACGACGATCACTTCGAACCGTGGGTAATTCATGCGCAGCAGGGAATTCAGGCAGTCCCGCAGTAGCTCGGGACGATTGTGCGTGGCGACGATCACGCTGACGAAGGGAGTGCGGGCGAGTGCTCTGGGACGCGGCGTGTATCGGGGGAGAGGCAGTCGCATTCCGGGAAGACCCGCGGACGGAGGTTCGGCCACTTCGCGGGCGGCCGGATGCCGGGCGACACGGACGGCGAACTGTCGGCAGGCCGACTCGGCTACGGACAGCCACAGCCCGTCGGGGCCGCCAGTCGTCGTCGTGTCACCGGATGTCGCAACCATCCCCAGGGGGTGCCCACGCAGCCGCACCAAGGCCAGGACCGGTGCTACCGGCTGGATCAATCCGAGACCACCGGGCGGACGGAACTCGTACGGCCGCGCCAAATCGACGTCGACGACCCGGGCGGGGGTGTACGAGGCGTCGGCGTGCCCCGCGCGGGCACTGGTCACCGGCAGCCGGGCGCCACTCATACCAGGCTCCGTCCAGTGTGTGCAGCGGACCCCGCGCTCGGCCGCTCGGAGATGAGCGTCCGCAGGACCCGGTTGGCCTCGGATATGGCGAGCAGATTCGAACGACCGCTGCGGCCTGGCAGCTTGAGGCTGGGTACCTCGGCGACGCACAGACTGGAGCGGAGTACGTGCGCGCCCATCTCGCTCTCGACCTCGAATCTCAAGGAGCGCCGGATGGGCACGACGAGGCTCACGGTGGCGGCGGGCGGGGGGCGGTCCTCCTCCGAGCGCCGCAGGGGATGGGTGGGGCGGTCCGTGGACGTGCGGGCCGGATGGCCCGGAGGGCCGCCGCCCTCGGGCTGATGAGTGAGGACGGGGTGTTCGGTCTGGTGAGGAGCGTTGTTCATCGTGCAATGTCTCCGGGGATCGATTCGGCGGGTGTCCGGATGAGCTGTGAGTGGCCGGACTGTGCGCCGCTGATTGGGCCGAGGGGGCGGTTTTGCGAGGGGGATTTCGCCCGTCGACCGTGTGACACCTGCCAGGGCGCGGACTGCTCCCGCAAGACGTAGGAAAGGCTGCCGGGCCCAGGGTGCTGAATTCACGAGGGCAACAGCATCCGCTTCACTCAGCCGAGGGCATAGGTCGTGTCGTTCCGGACGCAGTGGGACATGATCTGGCTGGCCACCGTCGAAGGGCCCCTGAGCGGGTTGACGGATGTGCCACCGCTGCCTGGCCCGTGACTACGCGGCCCTCTGAGCCTGCTCCGGAGCCATGATCGGGTTGAGCTCGGCGTCGACCATGAGACGTGCGAGTTCGGGGGCGTGGGTGGTGGCTTGCCACCCGAAGGCGCGGCTGGCCTTGGAGGCGTCACCGATCAGATGGTCGACTTCAGAGGGGCGTACGTAGCGGTCGTCGAAGCGGACGTGTTCGCGCCAGTTGAGGCCGACGTGGGAGAAGCACTGTTCGGCGAAGTCGCGGACGCTATGGCTGATGCCGGTGGCGATGACGTAGTCGTCGGGTTCGTCTTGTTGGAGCATGAGCCACATGGCTTCGACGTACTCGGCGGCGAAGCCCCAGTCGCGCCGGGCGTCGAGGTTGCCGAGGTAGACGGAGTCCTGCAGGCCGGCTTTGATGCGTGCGGCGGCGGTGGCGATCTTGCGGGTAACGAAGTTGGGGCCGCGGCGTGGAGATTCGTGGTTGAAGAGGATGCCGTTGACGGCGTACATGCCGTAGGCCTCGCGGCAGTTGCGGGTTGCCCAATAGGCGTAGACCTTGGCGACCCCATAGGGAGAGCGGGGGTGGAAGGGAGTTTCTTCGTGCTGGGGTGGCGCTGAGGCGCCGAACATCTCCGAACTGGATGCCTGGTAGAAGCGGCAGGGCAGGCCGGTGTTGCGGATGGCTTCGAGAAGGCGGATGGTGCCTAGGCCTGTGGTGTTTCCGGTGAGCTCCGGCTCGTCGAAAGACACCTGAACATGGGATTGCGCGGCCAGATGGTAGACCTCGTCGGGCTCCACCCTCTCCAACAGGCTGGCCAGTCGGGTGCCGTCGGCGAGATCGCCGTAATGCAGGGACAACCGCGACTCGGAGGTTTGCAGATCCTGGTGAAGGTGGTCGATGCGCTGAGTGTTGATCATGGACGAGCGGCGAACGACGCCGTGGACCTGGTATCCCTTCGCAAGGAGAAGCTCCGCGAGATAGGAGCCGTCCTGGCCGGTGATGCCGGTGATGAGAGCCTTCTTGACTTGTGGGGGCACCGTGTCTGCTGCCGGACGACCATTGGTCGGCAGTCGCTGTGTGGTGTTCATTCCGAGTTCCTTCCGGGGTGTGTCGACTGCGCGCCCGGTCGCTCCGAGAAGAGGGTGTGCAGTACCCGGCTGCCGTCGGATATGGCGTGCAGGTTGGAGCTGCCGCTGCGGCGGGGGAGTTCGAGGCTGGGGACCTCGGTAATCCGCAGTCCGGCTTTCAGCGCGTGGGCGAGCATCTCGGTCTCCATCTCGAAGCCATCGGCCCGCGGGTCGAGCAGGTCCAGGAAGGAGCGTCGGAAAGCGAGGAATCCGTAGCACAGATCGGTCAGATTGGTGCCGTAGAGCTGGTTGAACGCTGCCAGCAGTACGCGGTTGCCCAGTTGCCTGAAGGGCGTGATGTCCAGGGAGCCGCCGCCCGCGATGAACCGCGAGCCCTTGACGAGGTCAAAGCCATTGTCAAGGAAGTGCACGTAGTGGGGGATCTCGCCGGGCGACATGCTTCCATCGGCGTCCATCATCACCACGTAGTCGCCGGTTGCTGCGCGGAATCCGGCGCGTTGGGCGTTGCCCTTGCCGGGCCCGCTCTGCTGGATGTTCCTGACCGTGGGCAGGCAGTGGGTCGCCATGGGGACGGTCGCGTCGCTTGAGTCGCCGTCGACCAGGATGACCTCGTCGACGCAGTCAGGGATCTGTTCGAGGACCCACGGGATGTTGCGTGCTTCGTTGCGGGCGGGCACGACGAGGCTCACGGTGGCGCGGGGCGGGGGGCGGTCCTCCGCCCGGCGCAGGGGGTGGGGGGAGGGGGCTGTGGACCGGCGAGCCGGGTGTCCCGCAGGGCCGCCGCCGTCGGGCTGATGGGCGAGGACGGGGTGATCGTTCAGCTGAGGGGCGTTGTTCATGGTGCCGGTGTCTCCAGGGATCGATTCGGTGGGTGTCCGGATGAGTTGTGAGTGGCCGGACAATGCGCCGCTGCCTGGGTCGAGGGGTCGGTTCTGCCAGAGGGCTTCGCCCGTCGACCGTGTGACATCTGCGGGGGCGCGGTCCACGACGTGGTGGAGCGCTCTCACATAGACGGCATATGTTTATAGCGTATACGTACATATTTGGGCATTTCGGGCATTGAGTCAAGTGCGGAGCGCGCGGCGGAACGCACCACGGTTCTCCGCCGCCTGTGACAGGCCCAGGACCGCCCCCGGTCATCTCCAGTACGGACGACTGCCGCAAGGTGCACGAGACGCTGCGGGGTCGGGGCTGTTGAGGAACCCGCCGAGTGCGAGTACGGCATCGATTGCGGCCTTCACGGCCCCTTCCTTCGGCAACAGCATCCGCTTCACCAAGCGGCCCACCGGGCAGCGCGGACGCTCACGGCCGCGACCTCCAGAGCAGAAGCCGGAGCCGGAGTCCTGCCGAAATCGCGGGCCAGTCGGTCGAGTATCCGGTCGGAGGCATGACCGTCCCCGAAGGGGCTCGGTGCGTCTGCCATGCGCCCGTAGAGCTCTGAATCGTTCAGCAGCGAGGTGACCGCCGTGTGCACCGAGCGGGGGTCGGTACCGACAAGCTGGGCGGCACCCGCCTGGACCACTTCGGGGTGTTCGGTCGTGTTCCGCAGCACCAGAATCGGCTTGTCGAGGCTGCGCGCCTCTGCCTGGACTTCGCCGGAGTCAGTGAGAACGAGTTCGCAGGCGGCCAGAGTGGAGTTGAAGTCGAAGTAGTCCAGCGGTTCGGTCAGGGTGATCCGCGGATGGCTTCCCAGAACGGGAAGGAGCGCGTCGCGGACGGTGGGGCTCTTGTGGACCGGTACCAGTACCTCGATGTCCCGGCGCTCCGCAAGACGCACCAGTGCCACAGCGATCGACCGCATCGTCGCCCTCTGGTTCTCCTGTCGGCGCAGGGTCACCAGCACCCCTCGCCGGTCGCTGCGGAAAGCCGATCGCCCTTCCCCTGTGTGGCGGGCCCACAAGAGATTGTCGATGACCGTGCTGCCGGTCACCGTGACCCGCGAGGCCGGAACAGACTCGGCGGTCAGTGCGGCGGCAGCACGTGGCGTGGGTGCGAAGTGCCACTCTGTCATCGGGGTGACCAGTCGCCGGTTCAGCTCCCCGGGGACGGGGGCTCCCAGGACGCCGCTGTGCAGTCCCGCTTCTACATGGGCCACCGGAATTTGTTCGTTGAAGGCCGCGAGGGTCGCGCACAGCGTGCTGCTCGTGTCGCCCTGCACCATGACGAGATCGGGTCGCTCTTCGCGGATCACCTCACCCAGTCCACTGGTCAGACGGGCGGTGAGCGCGGACGGTTGCTGGTGCTCCCGCATCACGGCAAGGTCATGGGTCACGGTGAGCCGGAGCCTGCGCAGCATTTGTTTGAGCATCGCCCGGTGTTGGCCGGTACTGATCAGGACGGGCGAGAACAGCGGCGAGTTCTCCATGGTCCTGAGGAGCGGTGCCATCCTGATGGCTTCGGGCCCGGTGTCGAGCACGACCGCCACGTGCAGCTCGTGGCCAGGCGAGCCGCCGGATTTTGCGGCCTTCGGATATGAGGAGCCTGTTGTCAGCATGTGATCACGACATTAGGGATATGTCGAACTGCGGTATGTCGAATAAGTGACGGGACTCAGCGGGTCATGCGGTGGTCTCGGCGTCGGCCGGGGTTTGGAGAGGAGCCGAGGCTGGGGCGAGCGGCTCCTGGGTTTTCTCCCAGGCGCTGCGGCGGAGTAGATGTCCCGGAACCTCCATCACAGTTGGAACGACGCCTTTGCCAAGTTTACGTTACATCCATGCAGCGTACGTTTACAGTGCATACATACGCTTTCATTTTATTTGAGCGCGCATCAAGAAGGTGGGATCGGGAAGATGGCGGAAGGCCGCGAAGGGGCTCGGTGTGGAGGGCGGGAGATCCTGTCGTCCGTCCTCGATGCCCGGCCCGCCCCTCATCGGCACTGTGGCACCTGGACTCCGCGCCTTCCCCTCGGCGGAAGAGTCCTCGTTTGACCGTGCCACGCCATCAGGACAAAGTGGTAGATATGGCGCAACGGTTTCGAGGTCGCGAACGCCCCTTCCAGCGCATCGGTCAGCGCGTTCCGCGGAGGCGGCCGCCACCATCCGGCGGACAGCGGACCACGGCCACGACAACCGCGGCGGTGCCGGCCGAAGCACCCGCGCCGGAGCCGAGACCCACGACACGCGCCTCGGAGCCCTCGACAGCCAGCGGCCCCCACGTCCGCCTAATGGTCACGTACGTCCTCTGCGTCATCCCCCCCACCGTCGTCTACCTCACCGTCCCCTCCCGCCACACCACCAGCTGGGCCCTGATCGGCCTCGGCTCAGTAGCCGCAATCCTCCTGGGCGTCCATCGAAACCGCCCCGTCCACCGCTGGCCCTGGCTCCTCCTCGCCGCCGCCAATCTCGCCTTCACCGCCGGCGACACCACCTACAACATCCTCGAAGCCGCGTTCAACGAGGAGAACCCATTCCCCTCGCTGGCGGACGTCTTCTACCTCTCCACCTATCCACTGTTCGCCGCCGGGATCTTCGGCATCATTCACTTCCGCTTCCCGGCCCGTGAGCGCGCCGGGCTGCTGGACGCGCTGATCCTCACCTCGGGCCTCGCGCTCCTCTCCTGGGTGCATCTGATCAACCCGATCGCACAAACCGAGGGGCAGACGTGGCTGGAGCGGGGGATCTCGGTGGCCTATCCGCTGGGCGATGTGCTGATTCTGGCCATGCTCGTGGGGCTGGTCAGCCTCGGCGGCATCCGTGAACGTTCGGTGCAGCTGCTGGCGGTCGGGACGGTCGGCATTCTGGTGTCCGATGTGCTGTACGGGGTGCTCCAGTTGCAGGGCACCTGGCAGGTCGGTACGCCCATGGACCTGGGCTGGGTGGTCTTCTTCACCGCCTGGGGGCTATCGGCCCTGCACCCGTCCATGGTGCGGCTGACCGAGCCGATGGCCCAGCCCCGGCCCGGTATCGCCAAGTGGCGGCTCGCCGCCCTCGCCTGTGCCTCGTTGATCGCGCCCGCCATGCTGCTGGCCCAGTCCCTGCGCGGAAGTGTCCGTGACGTGGCGGTCACCGCGGTCTTCTCCGGAGTGATGTTCCTGTTCGTGCTGGCCCGGCTGTGGGGTCTGGTCGACGAACACCGCAAGGCCGTCGCCCGCGAACGGAGTCTGCGCGTGGCGGCGGTGTCACTGGTCGCGGCCGTCAGCCCCGAGGAAGTGGCCGGCGCCGTCAGGGCGGCGGCAGCCACCCTCTTCGGACAACGACAGGAGGCCGTCCACGCGGCGGTGCTGCTGGTTCTCGACAATGACCGGTCCTCGCTGCTTCCCGTGGGTGGCCCCGAACCCCGCTCCACCTGGTCCCTCGACGGCGGCCGTCTGGGGGAGAGCCCTTCGGAGCTGCTGTCCCGGGGGACCCGTCTCATCGACGTCGGCGATCTCGGCCCCGATGTCGCCGATGCCCTCGCACCGTCCTCCGCCGCGCTCCTGTGCCCGCTGCGGCTCGAGGCGTCCGGCGCGCAGGAGCCGTTGATCGGCGCGCTGCTCCTGGCGGGCCCTGTGAAGAGACTCAAGGAGCTGTCGGGCCCGGCCGAGTCGCTGGCCGCCCAAGCCGCCCTGGCGCTCGCCCGGGTCGGACTCAACGAGGAGATCAACCGCCGTAGGAGCGAGGCGTACTTCCGCACCCTGGTGCACAACACCTCCGACGTCATCCTGATCGTCGACGACGACAACACCGTTCGGTACGCCAGCCCTTCGGCATTCGAGATGTTCGGGCGTGACCTGCACGTGAGTACCCCACTGGCCCAGCTGGTGGCCCCGCGGGACCACCAGCGCGCTGTGCACACACTGGAGCGCGCCCGGGGCGGGGACAGTCTGGACAGCGGCCAGGACCTCCGCGACGACTGGCAGGTCGTACGAGGTGAGGAGGGACGCCTCGACGTCGAGGTCCGGTGCCGGAACCTGCGTCACGAGGAGACCGTGCACGGTGTCGTCCTCACCCTGCGGGACGTGACCGAGCAACGCCAGCTCGAACGCGAACTCGTCCACCGGGCCTTCCACGACTCGCTGACCGGACTGCCCAACCGGGTCCTGTTGCTGGAGCGCATCGAGCGTGCTCTGCTGCGCGGCCGCCGGGACGCCGGCCTCACCTGCGTGCTCTTCGTCGACCTCGACGACTTCAAGGTCGTCAACGACATGATGGGCCACTCGGTCGGCGACGAACTGCTGGTCGCCGTGGCACAGCGGCTGACCGCCGCGCTGCGGCTCAGCGACACCGCGGCCCGGCTGGGGGGCGACGAGTTCGCCATTCTCATGGAGGGCGCCAGGGATCCGGCCGACGCAGAGGCGCTCGCCGAGCAGATCGTAGGGGCCCTGGGCCGCCCGTTCCGGCTCGTCAGCGGATCCACCAGCGTCTCCGCCTGCGTCGGCGTGGCGATCGCGCGCCCCGGCGACGAGGCCGAGGAACTCCTCGGCCACGCCGACCTCGCCCTGTACGCGGCCAAGACCGCGGGCAAGCGCCAGTGGCAGCGCTACCGTCCCGACCTGCACACCGGCATGGCCGAACGCCACGAACTCCGGGCCTCTCTGGCCGGCGCGATCACCAAGCATTCCTTCGCCATGCGCTACCAGCCGATCGTGGAGATCGTCACCGGCAACGTCGTCGGATTCGAGGCTCTGATCCGCTGGCCGCACAGCAGGCGCGGACTGGTGCCGCCGGACCAGTTCATCAACCTGGCCGAGGAGACCGGGCAGATCATGCCGCTCGGCGCCTGGGTGCTGGAGCGCGCCGCCACCGACGTCGCCCGCTGGCAGCAGCTGCGGCCAAGGCCCGAACCCCTCCGTCTGAACGTCAATGTGTCGGCCCGTCAGTTCCGGGACGCCCGGTTCGTGGACGAGGTCCGCCGGGTCCTCGACCGCTCGGGTCTGGCCCCGGGATCGCTGGTCCTGGAACTCACCGAGTCGGTGCTCGTACGGCGCGACGAACAGATCCGGGCCGCGATGGGCACCCTGAAGGAGCTCGGGGTCTCCCTCGCCATCGACGACTTCGGCACCGGATTCTCCTCTCTCAGCTATCTGCGCGAGTTCCCCATCGACGTACTCAAGGTGGACAAGTCCTTCATCGACGACATCGTCACCGACGGCCAGCAGGTCGCATTGGTCGAGGGCATCGTGCGCATCGCCGAGGTACTCGGTCTCCAGGTGATCGCCGAGGGCATCGAGAACGACGGGCAGTGCGATCTGCTCGGCGCCATGGGCTGCCGCTACGGGCAGGGCTTTCTGTTCGCCCGGCCGATGGCGGGGGCCGAGGCACAGCGGTTCCTGATGGTGAGCGAAGAACGGCAGTTCGCCGGACGGCACTCCTCGTCCGTGCCACGCCGCAGCCGCCGCCTTTCCCGGCCCGTGGCCGCGGCCCGTCGGACGCAACACTGGGACGAACTCGCGCAGCTGCGCAGGGACAGCCGGATGTGCGACGCGGTGATCGACGAGGTACGCGGACGGCGCATCCGCAGCGGCGACCACTGGCTGACCGACTTCGCCTCCTGCAACTACCTGGGCTTCGACCTCGACCCCGAGATCATGGACGCCATCGAGCCGCACGTCCGCCGTTGGGGCACTCACCCCAGCTGGTCGCGGCTGATCGGCAACCCCCGCCTGTATCCGCAGATCGAGGCACGGCTGGCCGAGCTGCTGGGCGCCCCCGACGCGCTTCTCCTTCCGACGATCACCTTGATCCACGCGTCGGTGATCCCGGTGCTCGCGGCCGGCCGGCGCGGCGGAGGCCATGTCTTCGTCGAGGCGCGGGCTCACCGCACCATGTACGACGGCTGTCTGGTGGCCCAGGAACAAGGAGCGACGGTACGCCGCTTCCACGCGGACGCTCCCGACGAGCTGACCCGGCTGCTGCGCGCGGCCCCCGTCGGCGTCCCCAGACTGGTCTGCGTCGACGGTGTCAACAGCATGACCGGCAACCTCCCCGACCTCCCGGAGCTGCTCCGCATCTGTCGCCGCGAGGGCGCGCTGCTCTACGTCGACGACGCCCACGGATTCGGAGTGATCGGGGAGCGCGGCGCCGCCGAGACGTCCCCGTACGGCATGCGCGGCAACTGCGTCGTACGGCACTTCGGTGAGTCGTACGACGACATCGTCCTGGTCGGCGGCTTCTCCAAGGCCTACTCGTCCCTGCTGGCCTTCGTCACCGCGCCGCCCGCCCTGAAGGCGCACCTGAAGGTCGCCGCCGGCCCCTACCTCTACTCCGGGCCCTCGCCGACCGCCTCGCTCGCCACCGCGCTCGCGGGTCTTGACGTCAACGAGCGCCGGGGCGACGCCATCCGGGCCGATCTGCACCGCAAGACCGCCCGGGTCCTGGACCACGCTCATGGCCTGGACCTGGCCACTCCGAACACCGACGGACTGCCCATCATCGAGATCCCGCTCGACGAGGAAGCCGACCTCACGGCCGTCGGCGAGTATCTGTGGGACAACGGCGTCTACGTCACGCTCGCCGCATATCCGCTGGTGCCGCGCGACCAGGTCGGCTTCCGGGTCCAGATCACCGCGCGGAACACCGATGACGAGATCGACCGCCTCAACGACGTACTGACCTCGGTGGCCGAGCGGTTCCCCGTGAAGCGGACCGCCGCGGCCGGGGGCCCGCCATGAGCGTGAGGGCCCACGGGCAAGGTGCACCCGGCACACCCACGCACCGGCGCAACGCGGACGCCGACTGGGACCGCTGGCCCGTGGACGCCTACCTCGACGAGAACTACCGCAGGATCCACCCCTCCGACGCGGCGGTCATCCGGCACCACGCCGGTCTGTACCGGACGCTGGCGCCGGGAAGCGTCGCCCGTTCCCTGGAGTGCGGTGCCGGACCCAACCTCTACCCCCTCATGCAGGCCGCCGCGGCCAGCCGCCGTATCGAGGCCGTCGAGCCCGGAGCCAGCAACATCTCCTATCTCACCCGGCAGTTGCGCGACGGCCCGGACCCCCACTGGGCGGCCTTCTACGCCCTGTGCCGGGACCTCGACCCGGCCTTGCCCGCCCGGCTCTCCGACGCTCTGGCACGAGTACGGGTCGTGCCGGGCAGCGCCCGCACCCTGCGGGACGGCCTGTACGACCTGGCGTCGATGAACTTCGTGGCCGAAAGCGTCACCGAGGACCTGGGCGAATTCGCCGCCCTGTGCCGTGCGTTCATCCGCTCCGTCCGCCCGGGCGGACGGCTCGTCGCCGCCTTCATGGAGAACATGCCCAGTTACCGCATCGCCTCCGGGACGCGCTGGCCGGCCTGCCCGGTGGGTGCGGGCACCGTCCACGACGTCTTCGCCCCGTACACGGAGAACCTGCGCATCACGCGCGTACGCAAGGATCCCACGCTGCCCGACTACGGGGACACCGGCATGGTGCTGCTGCGGGCCGTACGGCGAAAGGCGGCGTAAGCGCTCCGCCGGTGGCACGGTGATGAAGCTGCGGGCCGGTGGGGACTGGTTCGCCCCGCGGCGGAGCCGCATATGTCACAGACCCGCGCCCCTTTCGGGGCGCGTGCCGCACCGGACTTCGCCAAGGCCGCCCGACCCTGACCCTGGCCCCGGCTCATGCCAGAAGGCTTCGGTACAGCGCCGCATAGCCCGACCTGAACTGCTCGGGACCGAAGCGCTCCTCGACCGTGGCGCGGCCATGCTCCGCGAGCTTCTCCCACCACCAGGGCCGGTCCAGGAGCTGGAGCAGCAGATGGCCGGTGCGGTGGGCGTCCGCGGCGGCGGCACGCACGACGGCGTCCTTCAGTGGAGCGAACTGGGGGAGGTCGCTGAGAATGACGGGACGTCCGGTCGCGAGCGCTTTGAGGACGGTGAAGGGCACGTCCGGCCGGCCGCCGAGGGCTCGCGGGAGATGCAGCACGATGTCCGAGACGGCCAGCAGTCCGGGCAGGTCCTCGACGCTGCCGAGCACCTCGCTGGCGTGCAGTCCCTCCTGGGCCGCACGGGCGCGCAGCGCCTGCTCCAGAGGGTCGACCCGCTGTCCGGGGCGGCCCTGGACGGCAAGGATCAGCTGGAAACGGGCGCCCGCGCGAGCGGCGACCGCCGCCGCGCCGATAGCCTCGTACGCACCGCCGCCCGGGTCGTGATGGGCCGTGGCCAGGACGATCGGCGGTTCCCTGACCGACCGGGGCCGCAGCTGCCACTCGTCCGGCTCGATCATGGGACCGATGACCGGCACCTTGCCGAACCCTGCCGCGCCGAGAGCCCGGGCCGTCACCTCGGACAGCGCCACGGTGGGGCCGAGCGGCCGGGACCGCGCGAGCAGGGCCGGGTCCGAGACGCCGGGGACAGTGTGCAGGACCGGCCGTCCGTGGAGCAGCGGGAGCCACAGGCGGGAGAACGCGGGGAAGCCGGGACTGATGGACAGCACGGCGTGCACGAGATCGGCCCGCCGCGCCAACCGGGCGCCGACCGCGGCCAATTGGAGTCGTTCCGGCAGGCCGGGAGCACCGTTCCGCGACACTTTCGGCACCGAGCGTCCGCGCCAGGCGGCGGCCGGGCCATTCCGTCCGCGCTTGAACCAGAAGTGGTCCACCTCCGGCATGGCCTGGGCGAGGCTCAGGGCCAGTTCGGCCTCTTCTCCGTCCCCGACATCGAGCGGGCCACTGGTGAGGAGCAGTACGCGGGGGCTGCGGGCGTCAGCTGCCATGGCAGCCTCCCGCGGAAGACACGTCCCGGTCGCCCGCTCCGTCTCCCGCGTCGCTCCCGCCGCGATCGTCGACCGTGCGGGAGGAGGCCGTACGCGAACGCCTGCGCCGCGGAGCGGTCCGGACCCGGCACCGCGCCGCCCGGCGCACCGGGGCGCGCGCGATGCGGTCCGAGGCACGGCGCAGCGGGTGGACGCCACAGGGCGAACCGCGATGCCGCGAGCCGTGCGCGGCAGGCCGGTCCGTCGCACGCCGTAGCGGGTGCGGGGCCACACGTGCCGGAAATCGGCGCACCAAGACGGACATCGATACGTCCTGTCGAAGAACTGAATGCCCTACTATCCAGCCTTAACACAGCCCCCTGGGCCAGTCAATGAAAGCGCTCCCCAAAGCGTTCCCATTCAAGTTTTTCCGCTTCCGCATCTCGTCACCTAGAATTCTTGTCATGGCAGGGCGAATCGAGGACTACGCCCTCATCGGAGACCTTGAGACGGCCGCTCTGGTCGGCAGGGACGGGGCGATCGACTGGATGTGCCTGCCCCGTTTCGACTCTCCCGCCTGTTTCGCCGCTCTCCTCGGCGATGAGGAAAACGGCCGGTGGCGGATCGCCCCGGCCGGCGGTTCCTCGCGGTTGTGTGATCACCGGGCATACCGCGGTGACACGCTGGTCCTGGACACGGTCTGGCACACGGCGGACGGTGCCGTGCGCGTGACCGACTTCATGCCTCCCCGCCAGGAGATTCCCCGTGTCGTACGCCTGCTGGAAGGGCTGGCGGGCCGGGTCGAGATGTGCGGGGAACTGCGGCTGCGGTTCCTCAACGGGCGTGTGCTGCCATGGAGTCGGGGCGTGGACCCGCGCACGGTGGCCGCGGTCGCCGGACCGGACTCCGTACTCTTGAGTTGCGACGGATTTTCGCTGTGCGACGACGATGGCGCATGTTTCTCCGTCAGCAATTCCTGCATTCGCTCGCAGTTCACGCTCTCGGCCGGACAGCGAAGGGCATTCGTCCTCGACTGGAGCCCCTCTCACTTGCCGTCGAATCCGCGCGGGGACACCACCGGACTGCTGGCCGAGACGCAGGAATTCTGGGAACAGTGGACGGCGAAGTGCACCTATCAAGGTCCTCGGCGGGAAACGGTGATCCGGTCCCTCATCACACTGAAGGCACTGATTTACGCACCCACGGGAGGAATGGTGGCCGCCGTCACCACCTCACTGCCCGAATGCCTCGGAGGAGAACAGAATTGGGACTACCGGTTCTGCTGGCTCCGTGACTCCACCTTCACACTGTCCTGCCTCCTGCGCACCGGCTACCGCGACGAGGCCGTCGCGTGGCGGAACTGGCTGGCTCGTGCCGTGGCCGGCGAACCCGACGACCTCCAGCCGATGTACGGGGTGTCGGGCCAGCGGAGGCTGCCCGAGAAGCCGGCCGGCTGGCTCGACGGATACGAGGGCTCCCGGCCCGTCCGCCTCGGCAACGCAGCCGCCGATCACCTCCAACTCGACGTCTACGGCGAAGTGCTGAACACCATGTACGCCGCGGTGCGCGCGGGCGTACCCATCGACCACCACATGTGGCGCGTCGTCCGTTCGCTCATGGACCACCTGGAGCAGCACTGGCAGGAGCCCGACGTGGGACTCTGGGAAGTGCGCGGCCCGACACGGCACTTCGTGCACTCCCGGATCATGTCGTGGGTCGCCGCGGACCGGGCGCTGAGGATGGCGCGGATCGCGGGACTGCGGAGTTCGGCGGAGCGGTGGCGGGTGATGCGCCAGGCGATCCACGACGAGGTGTGCCGCGAGGGCTGGGACGCCGAGCAGCACAGCTTTGTGCAGTCGTACGGCTCGAGTCGCATCGACGCGTCCGCACTGCTGCTGCCCAAGCTCGGCTTCCTGCCTCCGGACGACCCCCGGGTCCACGGCACGCTGTCGGCCGTGGCCCGCACGCTCGGCGACCACGGCTTCCTGCGGCGCTACACCGACGGCGGCCGGGAAGGAGCCTTCCTCGTCTGCTCCTTGTGGTTCGCCGACGCCCTCATGGCGATCGGCCGCCGAGAGGAGGCGGACGAGGTGTTCGAGCGTGTACTGGACGCCCGCAACGACGTCGGCCTGCTCTCGGAGGAGTGGGACCCGGTCGCGCACCGCCAACTCGGCAACACTCCACAGGCATTCAGCCACGTCGGCCTCGTCAACACCGCTTTCGCCCTGCACGGTACGCGCCACGGGGCGCGGCGCTAGGCCTGTCGTCAAACCTAGTGCGGGGATTCGAAGAAAGCGGCCTGGTTCTTGCCTGCGGTTTTGGCTCTGTACAAGGCGGTGTCGGCGTCCCGCAGCGCTTCCGTGGGCGTGGTCGGCTCGGTGACGCTGCGTGCTCCGATACTGGTGGTCACTTGGATCGAACAGCCGTGGGTGAGGACGAACGGGTCTGTGAAGGCGTCGAGGAGCCGCGTGGTGTAGTCGTGCAGTGTCCTCGCGTCCACGCCTTCCACGAGGAGTGCGAATTCGTCTCCGCCGAGCCTGGCCACGAGGTCCTGGTCGCGCACCCTGCCCGTCAGCCGCCCGGCGACGTCGACCAGCAGTTCGTCGCCCGCCGGGTGTCCCAGCGTGTCGTTGACGTCTTTGAAGCCGTCGAGATCGAGCATCACCAGTCCGGCGGAGGAATTGGCGGAGCACCTGCCGAGAACGGACTCCAGGCGCTCATTGAGCAGCGCTCGGTTGGCCAGACCCGTCAACGGGTCGTGGGTCGCCTGATGGCTCAGCTGTTTTTGGAGATCTGTCTGTTCCCGCAGTGAGGCGGCGAGGGCAATGGCCCTGCCCTGGGCGTACTGAGCGAGGAACGCGACGCGCAGCACCAGCAGCAGTGACAGGCCCGCCATCATGCCCACGATCACTGTGACGTTCACGGGCTGGCTCCGGATGCCGCCGACATTGGCCAGCACGATGAGTGGCCCCATCAGGATGAGCGCGATCAGGATCGACAGACGCCGCCGGGGCAGTCTCTCCTGGCTCTTCGCCGGGAGCGCGGGCTGGGCGACGGACGAGTGCAGCGCCGCGGCCCCCAACAGGAGGGAGGAGAGCATCCATCCCATCTCGGACAGGTCCTCCGCGATCGCGGTTCCGGTCGTCGCCTGGGTCCCGTAGTAGAAGCCGTCGGCGGCGAGCAGGATCACCAACCATCCGACGCACAGAAGAAGCGACGGTGTGGGCGTGCTGATGGTGAGCATCAGTCGTGCGGCCATGGACAGCAGCATCAGGTCGGTGGCGGGATAGGCGATGGAGACGGCGAGCGGCCATGAGGACAGCTCGCTGCGCAGGTAGGGGCCGATGATGAACGCCCAGGACAGGATGGCGAACCCCAGCGTGACGATTCCCGCGTCCAGCAGGCCGGCCCAGTGAAGGCGGCCGGCCTGCTGCCGGGCCAGCATCACCAGACCCGCGGCGAGCAGCAGGTAGCTGCCCAGGAAGAGCATGTCGGCCACGCCCGGGAACGGAACCTCTTCGCCGCGGACCTGGTAGAGACCCCAGATCACGTCTGCCGCCGCGTACGGTGCCATACCCGCGGCGAACAGGTACCACGGAAGGGCCGACGACGGCTTGTTCCTGGCCACTCCCACTGCGATCGCAGGGACGACCGAGGCGGACACCAGCGCAGCCAGCATGTAGCGCGCCGGGGAGGAGGTGACCAGATAGGTGACGATCGCCGCGGTCCCTGCTGCCGCATACGCCCAGGGCACCGCATCGCGGCGGGAGAGCGGCAGGGGGTGAACCTTGTCCACAGTCCCTCCTTCCCCGCTGCCACCGGGAGGCGGAAAGCGGTTGGGCCTCATTGCGGTGCGTGGCCGGGAGGTTGGGAGCGGAGTGTCGCAAGGGTGCGGCAAGTGCGGTCAAGTTCGTCCTGGAGTCGGGGTGCGGTCCGGGCCAGTGGGGCCGGGTCCCCGGCCTCGGCGTGCTCCTCCAGCTCTGCGCAGCAGGCGGCGAGGCTGTGGGCTCCCATGTTGCCGGCAGCGCCTTTGAGGCTGTGGGCCTGCTCGGCGATCTCCGAGGTGTCGTTGCGGTCCAACGCGTGGAAGAGTGCGCTGGTCATGTCGGGTGCCCGGGCGAGGAAGCGGTCCACCATCCGGTCCACCAGTTCATGCTCGGCGGGGGTGCCGCCGCCTCGCAGTTCGTTCAGCCGCTCCTCGACGGAGGCGCGCAGGTCCTCACTGTCTGCCGGCGGGCGGGCGGGGTGTGCCCAGCGGGCGAGAGTCTGTTCCAGCTCTTCGGCGCTGACGGGTTTGGAGATGTAGTCGTCCATGCCCGCGGCCAGACAGCGGTCCCGGTCCTCGGACATGGCGCTGGCGGTCATGGCGATCACCGGCAGGTGACGGTCGCTGGCCCGTTCCCGGCGGCGCAGCTCCCGGGTGGCGGTGTAGCCGTCCATCCGAGGCATCTGGCAGTCCATCAGTACGGCCTGGTAGCGAGGTTCCGCGTGTGCCTCGGTCAGTTGCAGTGCCTGGACGCCGTCGGAGGCGATGTCGGCGCTGTAGCCGAGGCCGGTGAGGATGCCTTGCGCCACCATCTGGTTGATCTCGTTGTCCTCCACCAGCAGCAGATGGCCGCGGTTGGCCTGCGGGGCTGCGGAAGGGGCCGGTGCCGGTGTCGGTGCCGGTGCTGAAATGGCTACCGACGGCCTCTGGGTGATGAGTTCGACCATGGCGTCCACGAGCTGCGACTGCGAGACGGGCTTGGGCAGACACCGGGCGATGCCGGCCGCGGTCAGTTCGGCGGCAGGCAGCGGTGCGCTGGAGCTGAGCATCAGCAGCCGTACCCGGCACAGGCTCCGGTCCGTGGTGATCCGGCGGGCAAGTTCCAGGCCGTCCATGTCGGGCATCTGCATGTCCAGCAGGGCCAGGTCGAAGGCGCGGCCTGCGGCTGCCGCCTCGTGCAGGGCCACCAGGGCCTGGGGGGCGCCGGCGACCGAGGTCGGGTGCATGTGCCACCTGCGCAGCTGGGCGTCGAGGATCAGCCGGTTGGTGTCGTTGTCATCGACGACCAGCACCCGCAGCCCGCGCAGCACGACGGGCTGGACAGGCACTGCGGGTTGCTGGGGCCTGTCGGGTGTCCGAGCCGGCACGGTGAAGTAGAAGGTGCTGCCCTGTCCGAGTCGGCTGGTGACGCCGATGGAGCCGCCCATGGTCTCGGTGAGCCTGCGGCAGATGGCCAGCCCGAGACCGGTGCCTCCGTAGCGGCGGGTGGTGGAGGCGTCCGCCTGGGAGAAAGCGTCGAACATTCGCTCCTGGTCGGCCTCGGCGATGCCGATTCCGGTGTCGGACACCTCGAAGCGCAGCAACGGCGTGCTCGCCGCGGAGGGCCGGTCGGCAGCCGGGCGCGCACGCAGGACGACCTCGCCGGATTCGGTGAACTTCACCGCGTTGGACGCCAGATTGAGCAGGACCTGCCGCAGCCGCCCGGCATCCCCGAGCACGGTCGCGGGCAGGTCGGGATGGCAGTCGCTGAGCAGTTCCAGCCCCTTGGCCTGGGGAGTCTGCGCCATGAGCGAGGCGACCTCCTCCACCAGCGACTGGGGGCTGAAGGCGACCTCGTCCAGTTCGAGCTTGCCGGCCTCCAGCTTGGAGAAGTCCAGAATGTCGTTGATCAGTGACAGCAGTGCCGAGCCGGCGGCCTGAATGCCCTCCGCGTAGCGGCGCTGCTCGGCATCCAGCGCGGTGTCCAGCAACAGGTTGCTCAGCCCGATGACCCCGTTCATGGGGGTACGGATCTCATGGCTCATGGAGGCGACGAACTGCGACTTCGCCTGAGACGCGGCGATGGCCTGGTCGCGGGCCTCCGCCAGGGCTGCTCCGGCCTGCTTGCGCTCGCTGATGTCGCGGACGAAGGCGTTGAAGCAGCGCGCCTTCGCCGACTTCAGCGGCCACACCTCCAGTTCGACCGGTATCTCGTGGCCGTCCCGGTGCAGAGCTTCGAGTTCGACCCGGCGGCCCAGCACATGAGCCTCCCCGCCGGCCAGTACCCGCCGCAGGCCGGCCGGGTGCGCGGCGCGGTATCGCTCAGGGATGATCGTCTCCGTCAGCGGCCGGCCCATCGCCTCGCGGTGGCTGAACCCGAACAGCCTCTCCGCGCTCGGGTTCCAGTCGATGACCAGGCCGTCCTCGTCGATGGAGACGAAGGCGTCCCGGGCTGTATCGATGACCGATCGTGCCTGATCCTGCAGCAGCCGCAGCGCTTCCTCCCGGCGCCGCTGTCCCTCCGCCTCGCGGAGGAACCCGCGCACTTCGAGCGGCTCGCCTGCCGCGTCCCGCACCACCCAGGACGTGGTCTCCGTCCACAGCCAGTGCCGGTCGGGATGCCGTAGACGCAGACACACCACCACCCGCCCGCCGCGGTGCAGATCCCGCTCCGCCCCCTCGAAGTCCTCCAGATCGCCCGGGTGCACCCAGGACTCCACCGACGTCCCCACGAGCTCCTCGACCGGTCGGCCGAGCAATGCCTGCCCCGCGGCGGACACCTCCTGGTAGACGCCGTCGAGCGTCCGGCGGAAGACCATGTCCGGAGAGTTCTTCGCCAGCAGCCGAAACCGCTCCTCGTCGTCTGCCGCGTACTGTCTCGACGGGTCTGTGGGCTCCATACGTCCGCCTCCACATGTGATGCCCGACCACAAGGCGGGCCAGGACTTCCGACAGACGGCCTCGACGGCTTTCGCTCGACGTCGCGGAACGGGCGGGTGCTCACCAGTGTCCGGTCGCGGATGCGCCACCTCGGACCACGAGGCCACACGCCCACACGGCGGCTGCCGCGACCCACGCCCCCACAGGGCGGAAATCAGGAGCAGACGTCCACAGGCCGACCGTGTGCGCGGTGCCGCCTGCACCTCGGGCCACGGCTGATGACGGAGATCAAGCGATCCTCTCCAGGAACCGACGGACCCTTCCAGCGAAGGATGAACCACTGAAGATCGCAAATCGGGCCCGCGGTTCAGTCGACCTTGGCGTCGAAGATTCGGTTCCGTGCCGATCACGGCTGACGACGTGTTCGGCTCCCTTTCCTCGGACGAGGGCGCCCTGTCACCCTTCGCCGGCCCGGCCGCGCCGACCTCACGGCTGGTTTGCGCGCAGTTCTGTCTCGGTGTCGCCGAGGGGCTGCTCGCCGAAGCCCGCGAGTAGGGCAGGACCGTGGACTCCTCCTGGCCGCCGGCCTCGCGGCAGTCCTGGCCGGGCCGTCCGCCGCAGGACCCGTACGTGCTGACGGCTTACGGTGAACTCGCCGTCGCCGCACATGGCGCATCCGCTCTCGCCGACCAGGCGGTGGACGTCCCGATACGTGGCCTCGCACGAGGCGAGGACCTGAACGACGACGAGTGCGCGGAGATCGCCGTCCTCGCGGGCGCGGCAGAGACCGCCGCTTCTCGGGCCCCGCAGGAGATCACCACGCGTGCCCTGGACGCCATCGGCGCCCGCGCCGCCTCCTCGCGGCACGGATTCGACCGTTTCTGGCGCAACGCCCGGACGCACACCCTGCGCGAGCCCGTCGGCGACAGACTCCGCGAGGTCGGGAACTACTTCCTCAATGGAGCCCACCCACCGTTCACCCTCCCCTCGTGACCGCGCACCGATCCGGTGACAGTGGACCGTCGTACGCCGCAGTGGCGGATAATCGCGGCATGCGGATCTCGGCGAAGGCGGACTATGCGGTACGGGCGGCGTTGGAGCTGGCGGCGGCAGGTGAGGACACGTCGGTCAAGGCCGAGGCGATCGCTGTGGCGCAGGGCATCCCGCACAAGTTCCTGGAGGGCATTCTGGGCGACCTGCGCCGAGGCGGCCTTGTGGTCAGTCAGCGGGGTGGGAAAGGCGGTTACCGGCTGGCCCGCCCGGCGGACTCGATCGCCATCGCGGACGTGATCCGGGTGGCGGACGGACCCCTGGTGTCGGTACGGGGCGTGCGCCCGCCCGAGCTCTCCTACTGCGGCCCCGCGGAATCCCTGCTGCCGCTGTGGATCGCGGTACGCGCCAACGTTCGGAAGATCCTCGGCGAGGTCACCCTGGCAGATGTGGCCGCGGCCAAGCTGCCCGAGGAGGTCGTGGGCCTTGCCGAGGACCCCCGGGCCTGGACCAATCCCTAGCCACCAGCTATTTCGAACGCCGCCGCCGCTTCGCGCAGCGCCCGGGTCAGCCCGCGTTCCCGGCCTTCTCCATTCTGCGCGCCGAGGTTGTCCTCCCGTAGGGCGGACAACACCCTGGGGGCCAACACGGCCGCCGCCTACGCCGAACTGCCCGAGCCCCTGCGGGTGTTGGCGCAACCAGTGGACCACATGTCGACGAGCACACGGTGATCACCGTTCCGGTGCCGTACGACGAGTACCCGGGCCGCCGACACCTGCTGTCAGCCCATCGTTTCCGCCCTGGCGGCTGTACGGGAGTCAGTAGTCCAAGCTCGCGTCCCAGTCGTCGCGGCCCTGCGGTGTCAGGTCGAGGATGTGCCAGACGGGGGCCAGGAGGTCGATGCCGCGCTCGTCGATGTCGTCGGCCATACGTGGGTGGGCGGAGTAGAAATGGCGGACTGTGCCGTCGCCGTCGCGGGTGAAGACGGAGACCGTGGATTCCTGTTCGCCGTCCTTGTCCTCGCTGCCCAGGTCGTACTTGAACGTGCTGTCGCCGCAGCTCAGGAGCCGTAGCCGGTGCCAGCCGCGGTTGCGGGCGTGCTGCCGCAGGGCGGACGGTTCGGCGGCCGCGGCGATGACGAAGTCGGCGTTCTGGGCGATGTGGTGGGCGATGCCGTTGAAGCCGTCGATCCACAGGGTGCACATCGGGCAGGGATCGGTCTGCAGCTTGCCGTACATGAACTGGTAGACGATCAGCGGGCGGTCCGGGGTGGTGAACAGCCCGCTCAGGGTGACCTCGCGGACCGGTGTGTCGCCGGCGTCGAGGTCGGTGGGGCCCTCGATGAAGACGTAGTCGTCGACGGGCGGCCCCTGCGGGAGCGCCCGTCGCTGGGCCGCGACCTGCTCGCGGTGGCGCATGAGCTCGATCTCGGCCTGGCGCAGCTCTTCGCGGGCGGCGAGGTGGTCCGCTGATTCCCCGGCCAGTCTGGTGTACCGCAACATCGCGTCCTCCTGGGGTGGCCATCCCCCCGGCCCCAGTCCGGACCCCGAACTCCCAGCCCCCGCGTCCCCGAACCAGGCCTTCAAGTCTATGGCGGCTCTGACGCTCGCCGACAGTTGAGACCCCGTGAACCGATCCGTCTCGTGTGAGAGCTTGCAGCACGGAGCCACGCTCCGCCGATGAGATCCGCGCCTCGGTGCGGTCATAACGAGAAAGACCGTCCCGAGAGAAGAGACGAACCCATGAAGCTGACGACCATCACGAACGTCTCCGTCGACGGAGTGATGCAGGGACTCGGCGGGCCGGACGAGGACCGCGGGGACGGATTCGAGCGCGGCGGATGGGCTCTGCCGCTCTTCGACGACGAGGCCGAGACGTTTCTGGGCCAGGTCTACCAGCGCGCCGACGCGTTCCTGTTCGGCCGGCGGACCTACGAGATCTTTGCCGGCTACTGGGGAGCAATCGCAGATCCGGCCAACCCCATCGCGGCGGCGTTGAACACGCGGCCCAAGTACGTGGCATCGACCACGCTCACCGACCCGCAATGGGCGGACACGACCGTCCTCTCCGGTGACGTCGCGGCGGCCATCGGCGAGCTGAAAGCCAAGCCGGCGGGTGAGCTGCAGGTGCACGGCAGCGGCGCCCTGGTCCGCTGGCTGCTCGACAACCACCTGGTCGACGAGCTCATCCTGCTCACCTATCCCGTGGTCGTCGGCCAGGGCACGCGGCTGTTCCCCGCCACCGGCCCGGACACAGCACTTGAACTGGTCGACTCGCAGTCCACTTCGAAGGGAGTGACGATCCACGTCTACCGGCCCACCGGGAGGCCGCAGTACGCATCGGCCACGGCCGACTGAAGCACGTGACCTGGGTGCCGCGTTCAGTTGGCGAGGAAGCCCCACGTGCGGCGTGGCTGATCGCCCGGCACGCCGATCGGCGGCTCGACCTCAGGGCGCTCTCTCCCGCCGTCCGCCGGAAGCGTTCCGTACGGGCCACGGGGTGGCCGAGGTCGGCGGGTACTTGCTCGTGGGCGAACCGGTGGAAGTACCGCTGGGCCACGCCCAAGTAGAGGGCGTCGAGCGGGAGATGGAGAGCCGCGCCCGCGTGGTTGTTCCAAGACCCCCCTGCCCGCCCTTCCCCCGCTCCGGCTCAGTGCGCGCCCCCGGCGTGGCGCCGACCCCTCCGTGACCGGTGCCGCCGTCGAGGCGGTCCGCGCGCTGCTCGCCGCCTGCGAGACCGACTGGGCGGCCTGACCGCTTCGCGGGCCGGCGACGTCGGTTGCCGTCACACGCCGCACTTTCACGCCAGGCGCGGCGTCACGCCGGCACCTCGGTGACCGTGGGGAGAGTGAGGACGCCGTCGCCGAAGTCCACGACCGTACGGGTCGCGTCGGCCCAACGGACGGTGACGGTCAGGCCGTTCACCTCGGCGGTGGCCTGCCCTGCGAGCGGGGCCGGGTCGCCTTCGCCGGTGAGGGAGGCGAGCGCGGCGAACACCGTGTCCGCCGGGTCCTCGCCGACCCTTCCGGTGAGTTCGGGGACGAGGGCCCAAGGGCCGTATGCCGTGCCCTGCGGGGCGCGGAGAGTGCGTTGCGCCTGCCAGCCGTGCAGGCCGAGCAGTTGGCTGGTCACCTCCGGTCCGTCGAGACGCATCTCCGTGATCTGTTCGGCTTCTGTTTCGGCGGCAGACTCCGGCGAAAGGGCGACGGCCCAGCCGGTGTGGTGGATCGGCGTCCCGGCCGGTACGCCGACGGTGCGGTGGACGCGCAGTTCGAGCCTTCCGCGCGCCAGCGTCAGACTCTCGATCCGGGCCGAGGGCAGGACCGGGCCGTCCTCGGGGAAGACCGGCCGGTGCCAGGAAGCGAGCCAGTCGGGGCCTGCGGCAAGGGGGTTGATGCGGATACGGGCACTGCGGGTGCCGCGGACCGTCAGGGCGATGTGGTTGTCCGGGGCGTTGGCGGCGCTGGTCGGGCCGGTACGAGTGGAGTACGCGAGGCGGGCGTACAGCGGGTTGCCGGGGGCTCGCTCCGGCTCGCGCGAGTCGAGCTTGTAGCTGCCGTGGTTGTGCAGGCGCGCGAGACCGTCCCGGCCTGTGGTCTGGATGAGCAGTCCGGGAGCAGACAGGGTGAGTACCCGGTCATGGCCTTCGGAGGGCGCGCGCTCCTCGGCGGCCGTCCACACCGGGTCCTCGGGCGGGAGGAGCAGCGCGAGAAAGCCCTTGGAGGCCCAGTACGGGGAGCCGGGCCCCGAGTAGCGCTGGAGCGTCGCCTCGTGCGGCCCGTACCAGCCCAGGCTGAGGACGCCGTCCGCGGCGAGCGCGCCGCGGTCGAGGAAGTGGCGCAGCGCCCCGCTGAGGATGCGGCGGGTGACGCCGGGGGCGAGCGGCGTCTCGCCGGTGAGGGCGCCGAGGGCCACGGCGGCCACCGCCGCGAACCGGTAGGTCAGGGAGCGCCCGTGGTGGATGGGGGCGCCGTTCGCGTCGAAAAGCAGCGCGAAGCCTTCGAGGAACTCCCGCAGCCGCGGGCCGAGTTGGTCGAGCAATGACTGGTCCCCGGCGACGTGGGCGTGGAGCAGCGGGTACATGTGCAGGGCCCAGCCGTTGTAGTGGTCGAATGACCGGCCGTCGCCGTCGGAGTACCAGCCCTGCCCCTGGTACCAGCCGTCCAACAGGCCGAGTCCGCGCTCGATCGCGCGGCGCGTCTCGGCGTCGCCCCGCCCGGCGGACTCCAGGAAGCCCGCGACGGTCAGTGGGAAGAGGTACCAGTTGTTGGGGGCGGGCGTGTGCCTCAGCGCGCCGCGCAGCCACTGCTCCACGCGGTCCTGGTCGTCGGCGGGCAGCGTGTCCCAGGTCCACGGCGCGGTCAGCCGCAGGGCCAGCGCCACGGAGGCGGACTCCACCATGGGCTGGCCCTGGATGTTGTGGTGGCCGATCTCCGGCCAGGACTCGGCGTCGTCGCGGCCGGGGGTGCGGGTGCCGCGCGCGAGGCCTGCGGTGTAGCGCTCCAGGAAGCCGTGCGGGTCCTTGCCGGACGCTCCGGCCGTACGGAACGCGGCGAGCAGGAACGTACGGGCGAACCCCTCCAGACCGTCCGAGCGCACCCCGGACTTGGAGGGTGGGCCGGGCAGGTCGATCAGGGCCTGGCCGGGGGTGGCGTAGCGGAGGGCGGCCGTGAGCAGTCGGTCGGCGGCGGTTTCCCAGTGGGCGCGGGTGTAGCCGGTGTGTGGGCTGAGGCCGCGGTCTTCCGCGGGAAGGGAGGCGGGGAAGGGATGCGCGGGCATGGAGGGCCACGTCTCCTGTTCGTTCCGGTGTTTGTTCCGGCGGATGGGCTCAGGCGAGGCGGGCCAGATGTTCGGGCCGTACGGGATGGGCGAAGGGGCGGCCGAGGGCGTACGACTCGACCTCGGTCAGCGCCAGGTCCGCGAGGCGGCGGAGTTCGCTGCCCTTCGAACCGGCGATGTGCGGGGTGACGAGGACATTGGGGCAGTCGAACAGCGGTGAGTCGGCGGGCAGCACCTCCGGCTCGGTGACGTCCAGGATCGCGTGCAGCCGCCCGGACACCACCTCGTCGGTGAGCGCGACCTGGTCGACGACGGCGCCGCGCGCGGTGTTGATCAGCGTGCCGCCCGTGCGCAGCCGCGCCAGCAGGTCGCGGCCGATCAGGCCGCGGGTCTCGGGCAGCAGCGGCGTGTGCACGCTGACGACGTCACTCTGCTCGAACAGGTCCGGAAGCGGGACCGGGTGCGCGCCGAGAGCGCGTGCCTCGCTGGGTGTGACGTAGGGGTCGTGGAGCAGCACCGTCAGGTCGTGCGGACGGAGCAGGTCGATGACGCGGCGTCCGATGATCGAGGCGCTCAGGATGCCCACGGTCTTACGGTAGTTGCCCGCGTCGGGATGACGCTCGTTCCAGTCGATGCGGCGGCGCTCGGTGCGGTAGACGCGGGCGGTCTCCAGGACCCGCTTGTTGGCGAGCAGGATCATGGCGAGGGTGTACTCGGCGACCGGCACGGCGTTGGCCGCGGCGGCGGAGGACACCGCGAGGCCGCGCTCCCAGCACGCGGGGGTGATGTGGTGGCGCACGGTCCCGGCGGTGTGCACGACCGCGCGCAGCCGGGGCGCGGCGTCCAGGGCCGCCGCGTCGATGGGCGGGCAGCCCCAGCCGGTGACGAGCAGCTCGGCATCGGCCAGCGCGCGGTGCGCGGTGGGGGTGGTGAGGTCGTCGAGGACGAGGTCCGGGTCGATGTCGGTGAGGGCGGTCAGCCGGGCCCGTACGTCGGCGTCGAGGACCTGCTCCGCGGTCTTCTTCGCCATGGCCAGCACGGCGCGCGGGCGGGGCCGGTGGTCGAGGTCGGTCAATGCATGCTCCGTACGGGGCAACTGGCGCTCCATGTTGGTCACTTGACGCTTCCTGCGGTCAAACCGGACTTCCAGTAACGCTGCAGAGTGATGAACGCGACGATCAACGGGACGACGGCGAGCAGCGAGCCGATGACGACGAGCGGGTAGTACTCGGGGGAGACGGTGGCGGAGCTGTTCCAGGTGTACAGCCCGAGGCTGAGCGGATACAGGTGCTGGTCGGAGAGCATCACCATGGGCAGGAAGAAGTTGTTCCAGATGGCGGTGAGCTGGAAGAGGAAGACGGTGACGAATCCGGGGCCGAGCATGCGCAGGCTGACGCGCACGTAGGTCTGCAGTTCGCCCGCGCCGTCGACCCGCGACGCCTCCAGTACCTCGTTGGGTACGTAGCCGTTGCTGAGGATGCGGGCGAGGTAGACCCCGAAAGGGTTGAACAGGACGGGGATGAAGACCGCCCAGAAGGTGTTGACCAGGCCGATGCCGGAGGCCACCAGGTAGAGCGGGAGGGCCAGCACGGTCTGCGGGACCATGACACCGGTGAGGACGAGGCCGAACAGCTTCTCCTTGTGCCGGAACTCGTACTTGTCGAAGGCGTATCCGGCGGAGACGCTGATGAGGGAGCCGACCAGGGCGCCGACGACGGCATACAGCAGGCTGTTGAGATACCACTCGCGGTAGAGCCCGCCGTCCATGGCGAACAGGTCGGAGAGGTTGCTGACGAAGGAGAAGTCGCTCAGGGAAAGGATGTCGCTGCCGAAGAGGGCGTCGGCGTTCTTGGTGGAGGCGAGCAGTAGCCAGACCGTGGGCAGCATGGTGTAGAGGGCCGCGATCAGGACCACTGCGTTCGCGACGCCCCGGCTGGTCAGCCTTGAGCTGCCGAAAGGTCTGCCGAGCGGCTTGCCCGCGGGCTCTTGTGGGGTCGCGCGGGGCGTGGTGGGGGTCATGGTGGTCATCGCGCGCTCCGTTCCCTGCGGCCGGCCCAGCGCGTCACGGCGTACGACAGGGCACAGGTGACGACGAGGAGGATGACGGAGGCCGCGGAGGCCAGTCCGTAGTTGTTGCGGCGGAAGGCCGCGTCGAAGATGTACATGTTCGGTGTGAAGCGGGAGTTGACCATCGGTGTGGCCTGGTTCATCAGCATGGGCTCGGTGAACAGTTGGAGCGCCCCGATCAGCGAGAACATGCACACCATCACGACGGAACCCCTGATGATCGGCACCTTGACCATGAGCGCGGTGCGCATGCCGCCCGCTCCGTCGATCCGCGCCGCCTCGATCACCTCGCGCGGCAGGGCCTGGAGTGCGGCGTAGAAGATCACCATGTTGTAACCGAGGCCGCTCCAGAGGGCGATGTTGACGATCGACGGGAGCACGGTGTTCAGCCCCAGGAAGTCGATGGTGATGTCGGCCTGGGCGAAGAGCTTGATGACCGGGCTGAGCCCCGGGGTGTAGAGGTACAGCCAGATGACCGCCGCGATGATGCCGGGCACGGCGTGCGGCAGGTAGAGCAGCATCTGCGCGGTACGTCGCAGCCGCACCAGGCCCGAGTCGAGCAGCAGGGCGAGCGCGAGCGCTCCGACGACCACGGCGGGGACGAAGATCACGCAGTAGAGGAGGATGGCGCCGAACCCTGAGACGAAGCTCGGGTCGCTCAGGACCGCGAGGTAGCTGCGCAGTCCGGTGAAGACGGTCTCCCCGCCCCCGAAGCCGAGGCCGTCGTGGTCCTCGGAGAAGAAGCTGAGGCTGATGGCGTAGCCGACGGGTACGAGGAACACGGCGACGAGCAGGGCTGTGAAGGGCGCCAGCAGGGCGAACGCGGCGAGCTTCTGCTGCCGTTGTCCCGCTTTGCGGAGTGGTTTCGCGGGCGCGGCGGCGGAGGACGCCGTCGCTCTTGTCGAGGAGGTCACTGTGCTCACGGTGGACACGGCTCCAAGGACGTGAGGTGCGGCTGGGGTTCGGGGGTGCGCCGTCCCGGGGTGCGGCGGACGGGCAGGGGAGCGTCAGCGCTCGGTGACCGACAGGCCGAGGCTCTTCAGGTCGGGCATCGTCTTGCGTTGCGCTTCGCGGAGGGCGTCCAGGATGCTGCCGCTGCCGGCACCGGCCCGCGCGAGTCCGTCGTCACCGGAGCTGATCGTGGACACCATGCGCGGCCCCCACTTCCATCGGGGGTTGATCAGTTTGGCTTCCCTCTCGAAGAGGGAAAAGATGTCCTGGCCCGAGTAGTAGCTGGTGTCCATTTCCTTGCGGGCGACCGGGACCAGGTCGGGCACGGTCGGATACGCGCTGCTGATGCCGCTGGAGAGCTTGGCCTTCAGCGCGTCGGGGCTGGTGACCATCCAGGAGATGAACTCCAGCGCCTCCTTGGGATGGTTGCTGTCCTTGGTGACCATGAAGGTCGATCCGCCCTGTGTGCCCAGGGACGGCTTCTTCAGGTCCCACTGCGGGAAGGGCGCGATGGCCCATTTGCCCTTGCCGCCCGGCGTGGAGGCCATCATCGAGCCTGCCGCCCAGGCGCCGGCCAGCCAGCCGGCCGTCTCACCGCTTTGCAGATGCGCCCGCCACTGCTGGCTGGACGAGGGCTCGACACGCACCAGGTCGTCGTCGAGCAGGCGCTGCCAGTACGTGGCGACCTTGCGGGTGGGGGCGTCGTCCATGGAGACGCGCCAGGTCTCGCCGGTGGTGTCGTACCACTGGCCGCCGGCCTGCCAGGCCAGTCCGGCCATGGCGAGAGTGCCGCCGGTGGTGAAGAGACTGGCGATACGGGAACTGGGGTCGGCCTTCTTCAGCTTGCGGGCCGAACTCTCGAACTCCGCCCAGGTCTTGGGTACGGGAATGCCATGCTTGGTGAACAGGTCCTTGCGGTACAGGAAGACCGTGGGCTCGATGTCGACCGGCAGGGCGTAGGTGCGTCCTTCGAAGGTGGTGAGGTCCATCGCCTGCGGCAGTATCTTGCGGCGCACCGAGTCGGGCAGCATCGTCGTGATGTCCCGGGGCACGCCGTCGATGGCGTAGCTGGGCAGCTGTGGGTACTCGATGGTGGCGACGTCGGGGGCGTTTCCGGCGCGGGCCGCGTTGCTGAGCTTGGCCCAGCCGCCCTGATCGCCCGCGGGCACCTGCTCGAAGTCGACCTTGATCTTGGTGTGGGTGCGGTTGTACTCGTCCACGACCTCCTGGCTGCCGCGGAGGGCGGACCAGAAGGTGATGCGCACCGGCCCGCTGCCGGCAGTGTCACCGCTGTCGCCGGCGGAGCAGCCCGCCAGCAGCATGGCGAAGATCGTGAGCAGCGCCGCCCCAGCCCTGCGGGTCCATCGCATGAGCCCTCCCGCGTCCTTGCATGGATTACGGGCATCTTGAGCGGCAGATGAAAAAGGCGTCAATAGATCGAACAGAAGAAACTAAAACGGTCAAACGAACAATCGTCAGTCGGACAGTGACCCGAACATGGCCGAGATCAGGCCGGCGGCGGGGCCGTGGACTCTCTGATCACGAGCGCCGGCAGCAGCTCCAGATGACGGGTGGCACCCGGGCGCAGCCCCTCGCGCGCCATGTCGAGCCGACGCAGCAACAGGTCGACACCGACCCGGCCGAGCTCCGTCTTGGGCGGGGCGACGGCCGTCAGGGGGACCGGGCCCATGTCGGCGACCACGTCGTTGTACGCCACCACCGAACACTGCCCGGGCACGTCGATCCCGGCCGCCTGCAGCCGCTGCACCAGCACCAGCGCGTCCATGTCGCTGTGGATCAGCACCGCCGTCGCGCCGCTCCGCCCCACCACCTCGACCAGGTCCGCCGCCCGCGGGTCGGCGGCGCGCGGGTCGGGACCCGCGGTAAGCGAGCTGAGGATCGTGCGGCACCCCTCGACGAGCCCCCGGGCAGCGGTCTGCTGGGCGAACTCGGCGCGGATGACCCGTGCGGTGGGGCTGTCGTCGCGTGCCGCCAGCACGATCCGCCGGTGTCCGAGACCGACCAGGTGCCCGAGCGCCAGGTGCACGCCGTACGCATGGTCCGAGCGCACGCAGTCCAGCGGGTAGATCGCGCTGGTCCGGGCGGGACGCCGCTCCACCAGTACCGTGGGGACGTCCAGGTCGGAGAGCCACGAGTGGTCGGCGTCGGCCTCCGCCTGCGTACGCCAGTGCGGCGAGAGCAGCAGTCCGCGCGCCCCGGCGTCCAGCGCTTGGCGCACGGCCTCGCGCTCCGCCCCGGCGTCGTCGGCGATGTGCAGGGCGAGCCGCAGTCCGGCTTTCTCCGCGGCCTCCCGCGCGGCCTGCACAGCCTCGGTGAGGTAGGTGTTGCGCTCGGGAACGATCATGGCAACGGCGTCACCCCCGGCGGTGGTCTCCTCGGGCACCGGCCGCAGCGAACGCGCCACCCCATGCCCGCGCCGCACTTCCCCACGCCGGGCCAGATCCTCGACGTCCCGGCGCACCGTGACGACGGAGACGCCGAGCTCGTCGGCGAGATCGGTGATGCGCGCGACACCCCGGTCCCGCACCACCTCCGCGATCCGGGCCTGCCGCTTCTGCGCCGACTCCCGCATGTCCTCACCGCTCTCGTCCGCGTCAGTCGCGCCGCCGGGCGACCGCGCGGCGGCTTGCGCGATCGATTCGCGCGATGTGCCCATGATAGCGATCAATCGATCAAACGGGTGAGACGGTCCGAGCGCACAGTCCTGACCGTGCCGGGGAAACCCAGTTGCTCTCTCCGGACGCCGCTGACAGGGTCGCGGCCATGACTGCCTTCTCCGCGCACGACGGAACTCAGCTTGCCTACCACGTGCTCGGAGACGGCCCGCCGGTGATCTGCCTGCCCGGAGGGATGCAGGACTCGGTGTATCTCGGTGACCTCGGTGGACTGTCCGCGCACCGGCAGTTGATCAGGCTGGACCTCCGGGGCACCGGCCATTCGGCGACACCCCAGGACACCGCCTCCTGCCGCTGAGACCGGCTCGTCGATGACGTGGAGGTGCTGCGCGAGCACCTCGGCCTGGATCGGATGGACCTGCTCGCGCATTCCGGCGGCGCCAATCTGGCGACGCAGTATGTGACCCGTCATCAGGAACGGGTCGGCAAGCTCGCGTTGATCGCCCCGAGCGTCATGGCCGTCGGCCTTACGATCACCGGCGCCACCCGGCTCGAGATCGCGAGCCTTCGCCGGGACGAGCCGTGGTTCGCGGCGGCGTTCGCGGCTCTGGAGACGATCGTGGCGGGCCGCGCCACCAGCGAGAGCTGGCAGGCCATCGCACCGTTCTCCTACGGCCGTTGGGACGAGGCGGCGCAGGCCCACCAGGCCGCGGAGGCCGGGCAGCGGAACAGGGAGGCCGCGATCGCCTTCGCCGCCGACGCCGTCCCTTGTCCTGGACGTCACCCGGCCGTCAACCCGCGTCGCGATCCTGTGGCGATGGACATGACGGCACTGGCCCGTACGCTGCTCGAGCCCATCCCGGCCCATCGCACGGCCGGCATCGAGGTGCTCCGGGCCGCCGACGGCATCGCCGAGGTCGCGCTGGAGACACCCAAGGAGCTGACGAACGTCATCGGCTCACTGCATTCCAGCGGCCTCATCGCCCTGATCGACGCGGTCGGCCTGGCCGCGATCATCGCCACGAGCGAGCGGAACGAGGAGATGGAGGACGTAGTCCCCTTGGGCGCGGCGGCGTCCCTGGAGTTCCTGGCCCCCGCACGAGGCCGTCTACTGGCCACTTGCCGCTTGGGCGACGAGGCCCACCACACCCTGCGCCGACTCCTGTCCGGCGAGACAGACAGAGCACGCCTCTCCACCCGAGCAGGGGTCACCGACACGGAGGGCACGCCGGTGTGCCGGGGCAACTTCGACTGGAGCATCCGCCGCATGCCAGGCAGCGCCCCGTACGGGGTCTCGACGACGGCCGAACACTGACCCATCGTGCTCCTGGCCGAGTCCGCTCCGCTGCACCGTTTCCTGTACGGATCAGGACCGGCTGTCACCCGCACCCTCGCCGCGCTGTGTTCGGCGAGGGTGCGGGCGTAGCTGGGTGTCGCTCAGGAGGCGGCCACCCGGCTCAGGGCCAGATGCCGTCGGCGAACGCCTTGAACGCGGCCTGGGCCCCCGATCCGGCGATTCCGTCGATCGCGCCGGTGTACCCCCAGTACCGCGCCGGCCGGCGCCGGACGTCCTGGGCCTGCGCCGTACTCAGGCCGAGGTTGACGACCGCGAGCGGGGCGGCGGCCTCGGAGTTCACCGCTGGTTTCGCGACCGGCGCGGACGCCGCGAAGCCGGCACCCGCACCCGCCAGGCTCCCGGCGGCGGTCCCGACGGCGGTGGTGACACCGACGAGTGACCGCGCCAGGGCGTTCGGTCGCATTCGTTTCCCCCTCGGAAAGTCTCAGTACCAACTCTGGTTCTGGGACCTGGAGTCCGAGCCCGGCCAGCAGGTCCAGGTACGCAGGCCGGCGCTGCTGTCGTCCGCGCAACGGCCGGTGCCGCGGTTCTTGAACTGGAGGGTGCCGTCGTTCCACCGGTGCACGTTCCACTGTTGGGTCGTGCCGCCGTGACACCCCACGGTGCGGAACCCGCGGTCGCTGTCGTCCAGGCAGCGGCCCGTGGCGACGTTCTTCAGCTGGCGGGCGCCGGTGCTCCCGCCCACGTTCCACTGCTGGGTCGTGCCGCCGTGACACCCCACGGCGCGCAGTCCGCGGTCGCTGTCGTCCATACAGCGGCCCGTGGCCTCGTTTTTGTACGTCTGCGGGGCAAGCACGGTGACCCCTCCCGCGTCCGCCGCCGTGGCCTGCGTGCCCAGCGCACCGCTCAGCGCGAGCGCGCCCCCCGCCGCCGCGAGTACGAGCCTGTTTCGCCTCATGTGTTCTCTCCTCCCATGGAGCCCGGGCCCGGTGCGGAGTGCCACCGGGCCGTTCGCCCCAAGGTGTAGCGGCCGACGCGTTGTTCGCGTTCGGTCACTGGTGTCGAACAAACAAGTCCTGAAAAATGTGACGGCGCAGCGACCACTGCGACACGGGGGAAACGACACGGGGGAGGTACGGCGATGCCGCGCAGGGAGCGACCGCTGGACGCGGGGGACGGTCCGTTACTGGAACTGGCCGCGGGGCTACGGCAACTGCGGCAGAAGGCCGGCAATCCGCCCTACCGGAAACTGGCGGAGCGGGCGCACTACTCGATCTCGACCCTGTCCTCCGCGGCGTCCGGGCAGCGGCTGCCCACGCTGGCGGTGACGCTGGCCTACGTGCGCGTCTGTGACGGGGACGTGGAGGAGTGGGAGCGCCGTTGGCGGGAAGCGGCGGAACAACTCGGCGAAGGGGATTCGGCCCTCTGCCCTGCGGAGGAGGAGCAGGAGTCCGGCACACCCCCGCCGTACGCGGGTCTGCGCTCGTTCCGTGAGCAGGACGCGGAGTGGTTCTTCGGCCGGGAGCGGCTGGTGGAGGAGCTGGCCGAACGGCTGGAGCGACAGCGGTTCGTGGTGGTGATCGGGGCCTCGGGTTCGGGCAAGTCGTCCCTGTTGAGGGCGGGTTTGGTGCCGCGTCTGCGACCCTCGGCGACCACTGTGGTGCTGACGCCGGGGCCGCGGCCGCTGGAGGAGTGCGCCGTGCGGCTGGGTGCGCTGGCGGGAGTCACGCCGGGCGGACTCTACGAGGAGTTGAGGGAGGATCCGGCGAACCTGGGCCGAGTTGTGCGTCAGGTCGCCGCCCGTTCCGGAGCTGGTGACGGCGGCCTGGTCCTGGTCGTCGATCAGTTCGAGGAAGCCTTCACGCTGTGTCCGGACGATGCCGAGCGGGACCGCTTCATCGAGGCACTGGTCACCGCCGCCTCGGCCGAGGCCGGCCGGTGCCGGGTGGCAGTGGGCGTACGCGCCGACTTCTACGCGCACTGCACCCACCACGCGCTGCTGGTGGAGGCGATGCGCGACGCGCAGGTGCCGGTCGGACCGATGAGCCTGGAGGAGCTTCGCCGGGCGGTGGTGAAGCCGGCCCAGCAGGCCGGACTGACCGTCGAGGGTGCGCTGTTGGCGTCGCTCACGGCGCAGGCGCACGGCCAGGCCGGAGTACTGCCGCTGCTGTCGCACGCACTGCTGCAGACCTGGCGGCGGCGACGCGGCAACGCGCTGACGCTGGGGGCGTTCGACGCGGCGGGCGGGCTCGAGGGCGGCCTGGCGCGCACCGCCGAGGAGTTCTACCAGCGGCTGGACACGGAGCAGCGGAAGCTGGCCAGGGGTGTGTTCATGCGGCTGACCGCGCTGGGAGAGGGTACGGAGGACACCCGGCGGCCGACGCGCCTGGAGGAGCTGGACGGGCTGGCCGAGGCCGACGCCGGTGGCGTCGGTGCCGTACTGGATCGTGCGGCCGCAGCGCGGCTGCTGACGCTGGACCACGAGCGGGTGGAGCTGGCCCATGAGGCTCTGATCCGGTGCTGGCCCAGGCTGCACGGATGGCTGACCGAGGACCGTGAGGCCGCACGGACCCTGCGCCAGCTCACCGACGCGGCCCAGGCCTGGGAGGCGTTGGGCCGGGATCCCGGTGCGCTGTATCGCGGCACCCGCCTCGACATGGCCACCTCCCTGGGGCGCGCGTCCTTGTCCGTGCGGGAGCGGGAGTTCCTCGACGCGAGCCTGGCGGGCCGGGCGGCCGAACATGCGGCGGTGCGGCGACGCGCCCGGTTCCGGCACGGGGCGGTGGCGCTGCTGACCGTCCTTCTGGTGCTGGCGAGCACGACCGCTGTCTTCGCCGTGCGGGCGCAGCGGGCGGCGGACCGGCAGCGCGACGCCGCCAGTTCGCAGCGGGCGGCCGAGAAGGCGGCGGCACTGCGGGCGGCCAACCCCGCTCTGGCCGCCCAGTTGAGCCTGGCCGCCTACCGTCTGTCGCCCACCCCCGAGGCCCGCGGCAGTCTGCTCAGCACCTTCGCCACCCCGTACGCCACGCAGTTGCCCGGTCAGGCGAGCGCGGTCACGACGCTGGCGTTCAGTGCCGACGGCCGGGTGCTGACCACCGGCGACAGCGACCGGACCGTGCGGTTGTGGTGGGTCTCGGATGCCCACCGGCCGCGCGAGCTGAGCACGCTGCCCCGCCTGGCGGGCCCTGTTCGCACGGTCGCCGTCAGCCCCGACGGCCGTCTTCTGGCCGCAGGAGACGACCTCGGGACGGCCGAGGTGTGGGACATCGGCGACGCACGGCGCCCCCGGCTCGCCGCACGCTTGCCGGCCGGTTCGGCCTCGGTCGTCGGACTGGGTTTCGCTCCCGGTGGGCGGACCCTGGCGACAGCCTCCCGCGGCGAGCTTCGGCTGTGGCAGCTGTCGGATCCCCGCCGGCCGCGTCCCCTTGCCGCGGTCCGTGTGCCCGCCGCCGTGACCGCGATGGCGTTCCAACGGGACGGGAGCATGCTGGCCACGGGCCATTCCGACCGTACGGTGCGGCTGTGGGAGGTGACCGCGTCGGGCGGGCGGCTGCGGAAGCTGCCGCCCGCGGCCGGCCACGGCGGTGAGGTCAAAGCACTCGCGTTCGCCCCGGACGGCCGCACGCTCGCGACCGGCAGCGCCGACTTCACAGTGAGGCTGTGGGACGTGGCCGGGCGACGCCAACCCCGCGCGACGGAGGTGCTCTCCGGGCACACCGACGCGGTCAACGCCGTGGGTTTCAGTCCCGACGGCCGCACCCTGGCCTCCGCGGGCGTCGACGGCAAGGTACGCCGCTGGGAGCTGACCGGGCCCGGTCCCGTCGGTGAACCGGTCGTCCTCACGGGACATACCGGAAGCGTCGGATCGCTGGCCTTCAGCCCCGACGGCCGCACCCTGGCCACCGGCAGCGAGGACCAGACCACACGTCTGTGGGATCTACCAGGGCCGGCCATGACCGGCCACACCAGCTCGATCTACTCCGTCGCCTTCAGCCCCAACGGACGCCTGCTGGCCACCGGCAGCTACGACCGCACCGTGCGCTTATGGAACCTCGCGAACGTCCGCCGCCCCCGGGAACTGGCGCGGCTCACCGGCCACACGGGGGCCGTCAACTCGGTGGCCTTCCGGCCGGACGGGCGCGTACTGGCCAGTGGCAGCGCCGATGGCAGGCTGCGGCTGTGGAGCGTGGGAACATCTCGCCGTCCCCATCCGCTGAGTGCCGTTCAAGGTCGTATCGGCCACGTCAACGCGGTGGCGTTCAGCTCCGACGGCCGCACCCTGGCCACCGGCGGAGAGAAGGGCAGCGTGCGGCTGTGGGACACAACAGACATGCGGCGTCCGCGTCTTCTGGCTGCTCTGCGCGGAAACAGCCCGGTCGACTCCGTGGCATTCGCCCCCGACGGCCGCACCCTGGCGGTTGCGGCCCGAAACCGTACGGCCATTCTGTGGAACGTGGCCGGTCGACAGCATCCCGAACGCCTGGCCGTCCTCGCCGGTCACACCGACGCGGTGAAATCGGTGGCGTTCAGTCCCGACAGCCGGGCGCTGGCCACCGGTAGCGAAGACCGCACCGTACGGCTGTGGGATCTCACCGATCCGCACCGTCCGGTCTCACGGGACCGGCTGACCGGCTACACCGACGGCGTCATGTCCGTCGCCTTCGCCCCGGGCGGGCGGACGCTGGCCGCCGCGAGTTCCGACAACACCGTGCGGATGTACGGTCTGACCGATCGCGGTGGCGCCCGGGAACTGGCGCTGCTGACGGGCCACACCAAAGCGGTGGACACCCTCGCCTTCAGTCCCGACGGCCGGACCCTGGCCACCGGCAGCGAGGACTGGACCGCATTGCTGTGGGACCCCGGCGTCCAGCGCGTGGCGTCCCGGATCTGCGACACCGCTACTCCCGGGATCACCCGTGCCGAATGGCGCCAGTACTTCACTCAGCACAGGTACCGCCCACCGTGCTGAGGCGCCTACGCCAGCCACATGGTGTTGCCCGGCTTCTTTGCCGAACCGCTAGGTGGTGATCACGAGCTTGCCGCAGGTCCGCCCCTCGAAGATCGAACGAGAGGCTCCGCCGGCTTCGGGGCGAGCTTGTCGGTTCGGACGCGCGCGTACTGGGCGAACGAGGCATCGCAGATGCCGAACACCTCGTCACCCGGTTTGAATCCGGTCACATCGCTGCCGACGGCCTCGACCGTTCCCGCGAAACTGCGGCCCGGGTTGGGGCACTTCGGCCGACGGAGACCGAACCCTGCCACCCGGACGGGATACGGCAGACCGGCCATGATGTGCCAGGTGCCGCGATCACTGGGACATCTCGGGTGTGCCTCCTTGCAGGCGGGACGCGCGGGCGGGGTGGGACCGGACGCGGCGGTTACGGAACTACAGGGCGAGCGCGCGTCCGTCGGAACGGGCGTGCAACGGAGGGGCGCCCGGGGGCAGTTCGCGGCGCACGTAGTAGGTCGGGTCCTGCAGCTGGCGCTGCGGCCGGTTGCCCAACCAGTACCGGCCGCGGCAGCGCCCCGCCGGTGCGTATCAGGACCGGCTCCGGCTGGCGCCCGCGAGCCTGCGCTGAACGGGAGGTGCCGCAGACCGAGGGCGCCGTTGGCCGGCTCGATGAGGACCCACTCCTCGGCGGCCTGGACAGGCAGGGCCGCCCCGTGGCCCGGCAGCGCTCCGGAGGCAAGTGCCCTGGGCCGACGGCGGGATCATCATGCAGTCGCCGACCGGCTGTGTCACTGGAAAGAGTCGGTTCGAGTCGACTCCTGCCGCTGCTGGTACTGCTCGTTCCAGAGGTCGGCGAGCTCGCCAAGTGCGCTGTTGATGCGGCCGAGTTCCCAGAGCAGGTAGATGCTGGCTCCGGCGAACGGGATCCACTCACCCCAATGGAAGATGAGGACCGGCATATACAGCAGGCCGACCAGGACAAAGAATTTGACGAAGATCTCGGCCGCGTACGTCTGTTTGCGTTCGACGGTGACATGCTCTCCGCGGCCGTGGATCCACTGCAGGCGAGACCTCATGACTACCCCCTCGGACTCTGGGTGGCCATCATCCCGTCCGCCGCTCTGTGAGTGCTAGTGCGCGATCGGGGCAGACCTCGCCCCGCCGCACGCATGCCGGCACCGGGCGGAACGCCTCCATCGTCGGCTTCAGCCGCCCGCGATGTTCAGCCGTAAACGCAGTCCCGTTCCCCGGTGTTCACCGCGGCCGTGGCCATGGCGGGGAGACGAGGGGGGCTCCCGTCCCGGTTTCCGTAGAGCGGGGACCCTCCGCGGTGTGCGGTGGTAGGACGGGGCTGTAATGGGCAACTGCGGACAGCAGCCAGAGCGCGGGCCGAACGTGCGTACCGCGAGAGGGAGTTGGGCATGGCGGCAGAGAACATCGACGATGTCGTGGACGGGCTTGCCGGGATCGTGCGGGAGGCCGTGCGCGCCGGTGACCGAGTCGGGTACTTCTCGGCGCTGTACCGACAGGTGACCGTTGAGGTCCGTACGGCCATTCACGGTGGGCTGTTCGACGACGGCGCCCGAATGGACCGTTTCGACACGCACTTCGGCAACCGCTACTTCGACGCGTACGACGCCTGGCGTCGTGACCAGAGCGGGCCGCGTTGTTGGCGCGAGGCGTTCGGGCTGCTCGACGACGCCGATACCGTCATCGTCCAGCACCTGATACTCGGCGTGAACGCGCACATCAACCTCGACCTGGCCATCGCCGCCGCGCGGACCAGTCCGGGCGAGGCCATCCACGCGTTGCGGCGCGACTTTCTGCTGATCAACGACATCCTTGCGCGGGTGGCGCTGGCGGTGCAGGACTCGGTCGGCGCCCTGTCGCCACTCATGTCGCTGCTGGATCAGATCGGAGCCCGTACCGACGAGCGGATCCTCGACTTCAGTGTCCGTCAATCCCGCAAGGAGGCGTGGTACAACGCAGTCCTGCTTGCCGGCCAGAACGAAGAGGAGCGTGAGGCCACCATCGAGCGGCTCGACATCCGAGCCGCCGTGCTCGCAAGGTTGACGGCGCGACCGGGCGGCCTCGTCCGGCCGGCCCTGCAGCTGATCCGGAGCACCGAGAGTGATGACGTGCCGGCCGTCATCACGCATCTGGACAACGCCATGGAGCGCCCCTCCGTCCGGCAGGGGACGGGGTGAGGCCCGCGGATCGACCGTCCGGCATCCCGTGGAGCCAGCCGATCGGCAGGTACGGCTCAATGAACTCCCGCTCTGCGTCCGTCAGTTGCACTCGCGTCACGTAAGAAGATCTACCGGACCAGACCCCGCCGTGAGAGCGAATCTCGCAGCTTGATCATGACTCGATACGCTCCCCAAGGCCGGCTGACATCTACCGCTGCCTGCCTCGACGGCCAGCCACCCTGACGGGCGGCTGGCCGTCCCGCATTGGCAGCTACGGAAGTTCGATGCCGGCGTGATCGTCACACCTTGGGTTCCGCGCTCCTCGACCAGCCGCGCGTCTCGCCCTCGTCGATGAGGCGTCGCCCGGTCACGGCTCTGGCTCACAGGCAATAGAGCGGAGCCGGCACCCACGCCCTGTCTGGGACTACCGACGAAATGGACTTCCGAGGTGGCGCAATGCGTTGACGCTCCGTGTCACCGAACTCAGTTCAGTAGCCGCCGTCTCGACACCCGTCGTCAAGGTCGGATGCATGGTCGCAGCCCACCAGGCAGTCATCAACGTCCTCACCAGCTACCGGCCGAAGACAGCATCCGACTGCTGCGCTGGCACCAACGACATCAGTCATGGCTGCTGGTCGGCGGGCACGCCGATCCGGGCGAGCGCAATCCGCTCGCCATCGCCCTACGGGAGGGACGAGAGGAGACGGGGCTGCCCGACCTGACGCCGTGGCCGGACGCGGAGGTACGGCACCTGGTGATCGTGCCGGTCCCCGCCAACAGCCGAGAACAGGCGCATGAGCACGCGGTGTTTCCTGTCGATGGGGATGACCCGGGAGTGGTGTCACCGGGCCCGAGTGAATCCTTTCGAGAGATCGTTCGAGATCGTGGGACCATGTACGGCATGACGACGAACCGAAAGGTCCATGCCGCGTAGACGGCCAGGACACATCCGGGCCGGCATCTCCCGCCACCGGACACCAGACGCAAAGCCAGTCATCGACGGCTTGTCCTCCCGTGCACTGTCCGAGATCTTCCGTCTCGAGCGCACCCGCAACTATCTGCAGCCAGGAGACGTCAGTGCGGGCGTGCGCTTGTGGAAGGACTACGTCCACCGTCCCGAGCGCCGGCTGTGGCACGACTACGAGTGGGGCGACGTGCACTGGCACTGCTGCGCCGATCCCCTCGAAGCCCGCGCTCTCCTCGACACCGTGATGCAGGCCATGTCACCTCGAAGCGCCCGCGAACTCCGCGAGATCATCAGCCGGTTCGACGCCGTCTGGAACCAACCATCAGCGCCATACGAAGCAGACGGAGGTTGAGGAACAAGCTCAGGCATCGGGGGCCGCGTGGACGCGTGCTCCCTCCACGAACGTCTCCAGGACCCGGGTGGCCGCGATCTCCTCGGGCGGGCCCGTGAACGGGTCGCGGTCGAGGACGACCAGGTCGGCCGCCTTGCCGGCGGTGATGCTGCCGGTGATGGCGTCGAGGTGGTTCACGTAGGCGCTGCCCGCCGTGTACGCGGCGATGGCGGCGCCCAGGTCGAGGCGTTGTTCGGGCAGGAACTCGGGGGTGCCCTCGGGCGCTTTCGGGGAGACGCGGTTGACGGCGACATGGATGGCCTGCAGCGGGTCGGGGCTACTGACCGGCCAGTCGCTTCCCGCGGCGAGCGTTGCCCCCGCGCGCAGCAGACCTCCGAACGGATACTGCCGGGCGCCGCGTTCGGGGCCCAGGAAGGGCAGGGTCAGTTCGTCCATCTGCGGCTCGTGGGCGGCCCACAGCATCTGCAGCGCGTTCCAGGCACTCCCGCGACAACAGCGCGAGGCCGACCACCGGGCGTGGCGCGATGTCTACCAAGGGCTGGACCCAGCGGCATATCCCGCGCTGACCTCCGCGCGCCAGGAACTGCACACCATGGGAAACAGCTCCTTCGAGGAGGCGGTCGACCTCTTGCTGGAGGCACTGGCGGGCCGCGCCCCGGCGAGACGTACTCAGGACCCGGACTCGGCCTCCCGCAACTCCGAGCCGGAGTGAGTCCCAGACGGGCGCGCCCGGTGACCGGCCATGGCCCGCTCGGCCGGCCCGTACGCGATGTCCCTCATCAAGCGACAGCTCGCCGACGACCGGACGAGGACCCTTGTGGAGAGCCGCGACGCCGCCGCGCGGCTGCTGCCGGCTCTTCCCGCTGCTGGTGCACGCCGTGTTCTCGGCCGTGGCTACGCGGAACAGGCCCTGAAAACGGCTCAGGCGGCGCTCGCGCGGTGAGCGCGGGCGCCGCCCGGAGCGACCTCAAGGGCGAGGAAAGCGAAAGGACTTGAGTTCATTAGGAGTGAATGAGAAGGAAGCCCCTTCATGGCCTCGCCGTGGGCAACGCTAGCACTCAGCCCGGGATCAAGTCGCGCAGATTTTCGAGGGTGATGACCCGGGAGTCCGGGTGCAGCCCCTCGGGACGTTCGAGACCGATGTACATCACGGGCTCGTCCGGGACCGCCTCGCCGTCCCACAGGTCCATGGCCGTGGTGTCGCCGGACATCAGGTCGATCAGGTATCGCACCGTCAGCTGCTCCCGCTCCACCAGGGCGCGCACCACCTTGGACACCGACACCTGGTTCTCCTCGACCCGGTTGGCCGACGAGATGCCCTTCAGGTACAGGTGCAGCCACTTCGCGCTCCACCGGCCGTCGTCCTCGCGCCGGAACACCAGCGGCAGCGCCACTCGACCCACCCCGCGAAGCTCCGACTTCATCCGCACTGTGCGCGGCTCGAACGGCCGGCCCTTCTGCTCACTGTCGCGCAGCATGAAACCGAAGAACGACTCCTCGACCTCCTCGAAGCCCTCGCCCGCGTAGATGTTGACCTGCGGAACGACGAACGAGCTGCGTACCCGGTCCAGAGACAGGTCGATGAACTCCGAGGCCCCGTCGGGCGCCTCGGTGACATCGCCCGAGTGCCGGCCCCCGACAGCCGTGAGAGAGGTGTAGGAGAGCCAGGAGTCGGTGCTGTAGTCGCTGTGGAGAAGCAGCGCCGAGAGGTCGTAGTCGGTCCGGTCCTCGGTCTCCTTCCAGTACACGAAGAAGCGCAGCCGCTCACCGTCGACGGCTGAGACCGACCCGCGCGGCAGCACGCCAAGGCCGGCCGCGGTCGCCCGGCCGCTGAGCGGGAGCGCCACGTGCAGGATGTCGGGGTCGAGCAGCAGACGGCCCGGCGTCGGGAGCCGACGGCGCAGTTCGGCGTCGAGGGCGGCGATCAGCCGGTCGCGGTCGGCCGCCGGTACCGGCGGCCGGAAGTCGGGGGTCACCCAGGCGCGGCCCCGGCGGTTGACGAAGATGCGGAGCTCGTCGGTCTCCCGCTCCCGGTTGTGGAAGTGCTCGCGCACCGAGAGCACGACCCGGCCGGAGACCTCGGGAGCGACCCGCACCGCGGCGGCCACCACCGCGTCCCGCTCCTCCTGTTCGGCGGCGATGCGCAGCAGGAGGTCCAGGGCGCGGAACAGCTTGCCGGGAGCGGACTTCAGCAGCTGCACCGCACCGAGAACGTCGAACTCGTCGAGCAGCTTCTCGACACGGCTGTCGAAGGACCGCGCCTCCTTCTCGCCCCGCGCTACCGCGAACACATCGGCGGCGTGCGGCCAGCGCGGGTACTCGTGCGGGTGGAGACGCTCACCGAGCCGCTTGAAAGGCTCGCGGTGCGCGTGCACATCGGCCAGCTTGGCGGGGTTCGCCGCGACCACGGCATCGAGGCCCGCGAGCAGCGCACGGCGGGCCCGCCGTGAGAGAGCCCGAAACAGGGTCGGTTCCCGCAGCGTCACATCGCCGCCAGACAGCGCACAGGCCAGCCGCAGGACATCAGTGACGGTGTCCACCAGGAGGTCCGCGCCGACAGCGAGACGGGCCTCGTTGACGACCGCCCGGTTCTCCCGGACCGGGATCGACTCCGGCTGGGGGCCCGGCGCGCACCGCTCGGCGAGGGTCTTGAGGTCGCGCAGGTGGTCCTCGCCCAGTGGCGTCGTGCTGCCCGCCAGGGCCAGGTACAGGTCCGTGAGTTCGTCGTCCAGGTCCCGCCCGAGGTGCAGGACGGTCACCCGGTCGCCCGCCGAGGCGATCAGCTCGTCCTGCGCCGCGAGCATCTCTTCGTAGGTGTGCTGGTAGCGGCCGTATGTGGGGAGGCTGAGCAGGTCCAGCACCCCGTGTGCCAGCTGTGTCAGCACGTTCTCACGCGCCTTGTCGTCGCTGAGCGCATGCGCCACACACCGCATCCAGAACTCTTCGGTGTTCGGCACGTTGGCCGGAAAGTCGATGAAGTACGAGTTGTGCCGGACGTGGTCGCCCACCATCTCGCTCACAGTGCGCAGCGTCCGCTTGGCGGTGTGCACGACCGCGGCCTCGGACAGCCCCGACAGCCGCGCCAGCAGCTCCGCCGAGAGTTTGAAGCCCACGGATGCCAGCGCCGCGTCGAACTGCCGCGCGGCGGTGGCTCCTTCCCCGGCGGAGCCTTTGGGGGAGGGAAGGCGGTGGGCGTGCCGGATGACCAGCGATTCGAAACTTTGCGCCATTCGGGGATGATCGCAGAGGTGTGCGAGCCGGCGCACAGGAGTTTTTTTGCGCGCGTCCCACGCCGCGATCACCTCGACAGTCACGTGGTACGGCCGAGCTGCTGCCTCCTCAGCGCCGATCTGCACTCGTGCTGGATCTGCTGACCAGTGTCGGCTCTCCTGCCTCGTCCCGGTTCGGTACTCGGGGCTGTGATGCCAGGATCTCGATCAGCGCGGTCGTGGCGGGTGGGTCTGGCGGGTCGCCGTATGTGGCGGCGTAGATCCGCCGGGCGTTGCCGGTGAGCTGTGTGGCGTGGATGCCCGGCGCCCGGTGGGCCTGCAACGCGAGTCCGTTGAGTATGGCGACACCCATCCCGGCGGCCACCAGCGCCTGGGAGACGACCGTGTCGTCGCAGGAGTAGGCGATGCGTGGGGAGAAGCCGGCGCGTTCGCAGGCCGTGATCGTGGCGGCTCGGCAGCGTTCGCAGCCGCCGACCCAGGCGGAGTCACGGTGGTCTTCGAGGCGCTGTTGGGGTTGGTCACTGACCAAGTACAGGGGGTCGTCCAGCAGGTGGGTGAGTCGGAATCCTTCCTCCTCCAGCGGAGTGTCGGCGTGCCGGAAGATCAAGGCGATGTCTACATGCCCCGAACGCAGCATCTGCAGGCCCTCGACCGGGTGTGCGTCGACGAGGTTCAGCTCGACTCCCGGGTGCGTCCGGGACAACTCGGTGGCAGCCTTCGGTACGAGGGTGCTGAGGACCGTTTGGAAGCCGGCGAGTCGTACCCGTCCGGCACGAAGTCCCACGCGGGCGGCCAACTCGACAGATGCGGCGTCCACTCGCCCCAGGATCTCTGTGGCCCGCTGCGCCAGGAGTTCGCCTTCGGGGGTGAGTCGGATACCGCGGCCGACTCGTTGGATGAGCCTGGCTCCGGTGGCGGCTTCGAGCCGCCCCAGGTGGTGGCTGACCGACGGCTGGGAGTAATGCAGTTCCTTCGCCGCTTCGGTCACCGATCCATGGCGGGCTACGGCCTCCAGCACCTTGAGCTGGGTCAGGTTCAGCATGGATCAAGTTTATCTATGAGATCTGGGAAGAACTGGCATTGGACGTCATGACATCGAGCGACCATCATCGCTTCATGACCGAGCTGACCCGATGAACCTCGATCAGCAGAAGGAAAGGAGTCGCCGGCCATGTCACTCGCCCGCGTCCACAACTTCTCCATCTCGCTCGACGGCTTCGGCACCGGTGAGGGTCAGAGCCGTGACGCGCCGTTCGGTCACGCCGGGGAGGGGCTGCACGAGTGGATGTTCTCCACCCGGTTCTGGCACCAGTTGACCGGCCAGTCCGGCGGCACCCGCAGCATCGACGACGCCTTCGGGCGGCAGACCACGCCCGGGATCGGTGCCGAGATCATGGGCGCCGGGAAGTTCGGCCCGCCCGGATGGCACGAGGACCCGGAGTGGAAGGGATGGTGGGGGCCCAACCCGCCGTTCCACACACCGACCTTCATCCTCACCCATCACCCGCGCCCGTCGATCGAGATGGAGGGCGGCACGACGTTCCACTTCCTCGACACTTCCCCCGCCAAGGCGCTCGAGACGGCCCGCGAGGCCGCGGGCGGCCAGGACGTACGCATCGGCGGGGGTCCCACCGTGATCCGCGACTTCTTTGCCGCCGGGCTCATCGACCACATGCACATCGTGGTGGTCCCGGTCCTGCTCGGCCGAGGCGTACGCCTCTGGGACGGGCTGGAGGGCCTCGAGAAGGACTACGAGGTCGAGGCCACCTCCTCGCCCAGCGGAGTCACGCATGTGACGTTCACCCGTCTGGGTCTCTGACCTCTCGGCCAGCCGGCCGGAGGACGGCCCGTCAGCCGTATCCGGAACCGCGGGGCGGCGCCGCCTCGTGAGGTCCGGCGACTACCCGGCGTCGCGACGGGCAGCCGAGGGGTTCACGCCGTACTTGGCGTGGAAGGCGCGAGTGAAGTGCGCCTGGCAGACGAAGCCCCAGTGGGACGCAATCGCCGCGATGCTGCGATTGGCGAGCAGGGGATCGGCCAGGTCACGCATCGCCGCTTCGAGGCGGCAAGACCGGATGTAGTCGGTGACGGTGCATGGCTCGTGCTCGAACAGTCGGTGCAGTGTGCGCGTGCTCATGTGGTGCACGGCGGCAACCCGCGCATGTGTCAGATCCAGTTCGGCAAGGTGCGCTCGGATGTAGTTCAGGATCTGCAGCCGCAATGCGTCCGCTGCGCCGTCGTTACCACAGGTGGTGGCGGCGCTCAATGCCGCCGCCACCAGATGCAGCCCCGCTTCGCCGAGCCGATCGGCGGATGTCCGGGGGATCGAATCTCGCTGCGACACCGCGGACGATACGAATCCGGCAAGCACCGCGCCAGGACCGTCCGCGAGTGGATAGGCATGGTTCATCGACGTGACGACCATGCGCTCGGGCAGGCTCAACGCGCCCCGGGGAAAGGCCATGACCGCGCACGACCACTGGCGCTCCAGACGCAGATGGTAGGGCCTGCCGGTGTCGTAGATCGCCATGTGCCCGGGCGCGATCGCGATCTCGCGATCGTCCTGGCACACGGTGGCGTGGCCGCTCAGCTGTACGCAGATCTTGAGCAGGTCGATCGGTGTCTGCCGTACTGCCCTGGGGGTGCGCCGGACGACCTGCGGAGTGCCGCTCACCCGGTAGGCCGCGATCGTCCCGAGCTGAGTGCCGGCCATCTGCCCATGGGCGGCCCGCGCCCCGATGGCCTCTGGGACGAGCCGGCCGAAAGCACTGCCCAACTGCTCTCGCCAGAGTTCGGCCGGGAGAGAGCTTGACTGTTCGGTCCCTGCGGTCGACGACATCATTGTGTGCGCCCTCCCACCAAGACTTGGCCTTGCACGACAAAGGCCGAGGCGGAATCAGTCAACAACTCTGCAACGTGACTGACAAGAATCTGTAGCAGGTTTTTCACCGCGCGGGCGACGGGGCCCGCCGGACCGCCGAATCAGAGGTGGGCTTGGCCATGGCTTCTCGTTACGACTACGTGGTGATCGGTGCCGGGTCGGCCGGCTGCGTTCTGGCCGCGCGGCTGTCGGAAGATCGCGACACCCGGGTTCTCCTGCTCGAATCCGGTCCTGCCGACGACGCGCCCGAGATTGCCGTGCCACCCGCGTGGCCCGCGCTGTGGGGCACGGAGATCGACTACTCCTACGACACCGTTCCCCAGCCCGGCACTGGCGGGGTGGTCCACAACTGGCCTCGGGGGCGCACGCTCGGCGGGTCGAGCAGCATCAACGCGATGGTGTACCTGCGTGGGCACGGCGCGGACTTCGACGAGTGGGCCAAGGCGGGCTGCGACGGCTGGGACTACGCCTCCGTGCTGCCCTACTTCCGTCGTATGGAGACCGTCAGTGGCCGGGATCCGCAGTACCGGGGTGAGGGCGGCCCGATGCGTCCGGCTCCGTCGGCGCGGCCGAATCCGCTGTCGCAGGTCTTCCTCGACGCGGCGGCGGCGACCGGTCATCCGCTGACGGACGACTTCAACGGAGCGGTGCAGGAGGGTGCCGGCTGGCACGACCTGTCGATCACGGATGGGCACCGCCAGAGCACCGCGGCGGCCTATCTGCACCCGGTCCGTGACAGCCGTCCGAATCTCACAGTTGCGACGGAGTCCCGTGCCCACAGGCTGCTGTTCGACGGCACACGCTGCACCGGTGTCGAGTACGAGCGCCGCGGCGAGCTCGTCACCGCGTACGCAGATGCGGAGGTGGTGGTCAGCGCCGGCGCGGTCGACTCGCCTCGGCTGCTGCTTCTCTCCGGTGTGGGCGCAGCCGACGAGTTGGAGCAGGCGGATGTCGCGGTCGTGCACGACCTGCCCGGTGTCGGCCGCAACCTGCACGACCATCCGCTGTGCGGGGTGGTGTACGAGGCGAGCCGGCCCATCCCTGCCGGGCTCGCCAACCATGCCGAGGTGTCGATGCTGTGGCGCAGCGACCAGGCCCTCGCGGGCCCGGACATGCAGCTGATGTTCATCCACCTGCCGTTCCACCCGCCGACGCTTCAGGCCCCGGAGAACAGCTTCACCTTCGGCGTCGCCACGGTGCCCGAGGCACGCGGCTCGATCCGGATCGCAGGGCCCGATCCGCAGACGCCGCCAATGATCGATCCGAACTATCTGGGCGCGGAGTCCGACGTGCGCCGACTGCTGCAGGGCATCGAGGTCGCCCGGGAGATCGCCGCCTCCGAACCGTTCGCTCCCTGGCGTGCCCGCGAGGTGCTTCCCGGACTCGACGTCACGGACGAGGCCGGTCTGCGGGAGTTCGTCGCCCGGGGCACCGGAACCTACTACCACCCGGTCGGCACTTGCGCGATGGGCGTCGGGCCGGAGGCCGTCGTGGGGCCCGATCTGCGGGTGCACGGTCTGGAGGGCCTGCGTGTGGCCGACGCCTCGGTCATGCCGAGGCTCGTCTGCGTCAACACCAACGCCGCCACGATCATGATCGGCGAGAAGGCAGCGGACCTCATCCGCCGGCCCGGCGCCTGACAACCCGAGCTCAAGTGATGCTGAGGAGAACCCCGCGATGACCGAACTTCTCGATGACGTTTCCTGGCAGGGCAAGATCTACGGCAATGGCTGGACCACCGCCCACGGCGGTGTGCTGGACAGTACCGAACCGGCGACGGGTGCCGTCCTGGCCCAGGTCGGCCTGGCCGATGCCGACGACGTGGCGGCCGCGACCGCCCGAGCCGCCCAGGCACAGGCCGACTGGGCCGCGGCCACCGGCCCGTCCCGCGCCGCCGTGATCCGCAAGGCCGCTGCCGTCCTCGCCGACAACCGTGCGGAGTTCGAGCGCTGGCTCGTCCGCGAGGGCGGCGCGGTGCCCGGCAAGGCGGCGTTCGAAGTCGACCTGGTGCTGGGGGAGTTGTGGGAGGCGGCGGCGCTGCCCACACAGCCCTGGGGGCACCTGCTGCCGGCCAGTGAGCCCGGCCGGGAGAGCGTCGCCCGCCGGGTGCCGCTCGGCGTGGTCGGTGTGATCAGTCCGTGGAACTTCCCGCTGATCCTCTCCGTCCGGGCCGTCGCGCCGGCGCTGGCGCTGGGCAACGCGGTCGTGCTGAAGCCGGACGTACAGACGGCGGTGTCAGGAGGCACGCTGGTCGCGCGGCTCTTCGAGGCCGCCGGCCTGCCCGACGGGTTGCTGCATGTGCTGCCCGGGGGCGCCGGGCCCGGCGCGGCACTGGCCGAGGACCCGAACGTCGCCATGATCGCCTTCACCGGCTCGACGGCGGTCGGCCGTGAGGTCGGCGCCACCGCCGGGCGCACGCTGAAGCGGGTCTCGCTCGAACTCGGCGGCAACAACGCCCTGATCGTGCTCGACGACGCCGACCTGGAGATCGCCAGTTCGGCGGGAGCCTGGGGCGCGTTCCTGCATCAGGGCCAGGTCTGTATGACGGCGGGCCGGCACATCGTGCTCGAATCCGTCGCCGACGAATACCTCGACCGGCTGGCCAAGCGGGCGCAGGGACTTCCGGTGGGCGATCCGTTCACCGGGCAGGTGGCCCTCGGGCCGCTGATCAACGAGCGGCAGCGGGACAATGTGCACCGGATCGTGGAGGAGACCGTCGGTGCGGGGGCCGAGGTCAGGGCCGGCGGCACGTACGACGGGCTGTTCTACCAGCCCACCGTGCTGGCCGGCGTGACCACGTCGATGCCCGCGTTCCGCGAGGAGATCTTCGGACCCGTGGCGCCGGTCGTCGTCGTGCGCGACGAGGACGAGGCGGTCGCGGTCGCCAACAACACCGAGTACGGGCTGGTCGCCGCGGTGCAGACGGGCTCCCCGGACCGTGGCCGCGATCTGGCGCGACGGCTGCGGACCGGCATCGTCCACATCAACGACCAGACTCTGAACAACGACGCGTACGCACCTTTCGGCGGTACGGGCGCCTCCGGCAACGGCAGCCGGTTCGGCTCCCAGAGCAGCTGGGACGAATTCACCCAGTGGCAGTGGGTCACCTTCCGCGAGCAGGCGCACGCCTTCCCCTTCTAGCCCGGAGCCGCTGTCGAACGTACGCACTTCGGCGTCTGACCACTGTGCGGTCATGAGTGTGCCGGGCGGTTCTCACCGCCCGGCACACTCACGACGCCAGAGCAGCAGCGGGCCTGAGCTGGAGCCGGAGCCGGAATCAGACCCGATGCTCGACCCATCTATTACAGACTATTGACGTTACGACGGAGAGTTGTAGATTCTGGCGGCATCCTTCTCACCCCGGCCCACCTCAGGAGCTGTCATGGGTGCTGTCTCTGTCTTCTCTCTGTCCAGAACCATCGCCGGCCTCGCTCTGGCCGCCCTGGCACTGACGGGCTGCGGGTCGAGCCTCGACGAGTCCAGCGGGAGCAAAGCCGAAGGGGGCCAATCCGGCGGCGCCGTCAAGATCGGGCTCCTGGTGCCGCTGTCCGGGGTCTACGCGCCGATCGGCGAAGACCTACGCGCAGGCTTCCAGCTCTACCTCGACCAGCACAACGGCAAACTCGGACAGCGCAAGGTCGACCTCGTGACCGCTGACGAGGGCGAGGGCCCGCAGACCGGCGTACCCGCCGCCCAGAAGCTCGTCACCCAGGACCAGGTCAGTGCGGTCGCCGGAGTGGTCAACTCGGCCACGGCGCTGGGACTGCGCGACTTCTTCGACGAATCCAAGAAACCGCTGCTGATCGCCAACGCCGGAGCCGACGACATCACCGGGGCCCGCAAGTCGGAGTACGTGTGGCGGACGAGTTTCAGCAACGGTGACGTGTCCGCCGCCCTGGGACCGGCCGTCGCCGGGGAGGTCAAGGGCAAGGTCTACCTCATCGCCGCCGACTACGCCGCGGGCAAGGAGATGGTCGCGGGGTTCCGCAAGACCTTCGAGGCGGCCGGCGGCAAGGTCGCGGGCGAGAAGTACACGCCCTTCGGCAAGACGCAGGACTTCCAGCCCTACCTCTCGGCGATCCGCAAGTCCGGCGCCGACTCCGTCTTCGCCTTCTACGCGGGCGCCGAGGCGGTCAACTTCGTCAAGCAGTACAAGCAGTTCGGGCTCGCGGGGAAGACACAGCTGTACGGCACAGGCTTCCTCACCGAGGGCGGGGCGCTCGCCGCGCAGGGCACGGCCGCGGTCGGTGTGAAGACGTCCCTGCACTACTCGACCGAACTGGACAACGAGGCCAACAAGAAGTTCGTGGACACCTACCAGAAGGCGGCGAAGAAGCCGCCGACGGTCTACGCCGTGCAGGGCTACGACACCGCCGCCGTCCTCGACAAGGCGCTGGCCGAGGCGAGCGGCGACAGCGGTGACGCCCTGGTGAAGGCACTGGCCAAGGTCGGTTCCATCGACAGTCCCCGGGGCGCCTGGAAGTTCGACGCCGACCAGAACGCGGAGCAGCAGTTCTACCTGCGCGAGGTCAAGTCCAGTGGCGGGGCGGCCGTCAACGCGGTCGTCGGCGAGCTGGACTGAGCGGGTACGGCATGGCAACCCATCTGGTGAGCGTCCTCAACGGGCTGGCGATGGGCTCCCTGCTCTTCGCCATCGCGCTGGGACTGTCCCTGGTGTTCGGCATGATGGACGTGCTGAACCTCGCCCACGGCGCGGTCTACCTGGTCGGCGCCTACGTGGCGGTGGCGCTCGTTTCGGACGGCGCGGGCGTGGCCGCCTTCGTCCTGGCTGTCCTGGCGGCCGCCGCGGCCGGAGCCGTCCTCGGGGCACTGCTGGCCGCCTTGACGCGCGCCACCACCCACCACCTCGATCAGGCCCTGCTCACGCTCGGTGTGGCCCTGGTGGTCGCCGAAGCGCTGTCGCTGGCCTTCGGCAACGACGTGCACTCCATCGCCGCTCCCGAGCCGGTCGGAGGCGGGGTCACGGTGCTCGGCGAGACGTACCCGGTCTACCGGCTGCTCGTCATCGGGTTCGGCGTCGTGCTGGCGGTGGCCGTCTACGTCCTGGTGGAGCGCAGCCCGCTGGGCTCGGTCATCCGCGCCACCGTCGCCGACCGGGCGATGGTGGCGGCGCTGGGCATCAACACCGGCCGGGTACTGGTCGGGGTCTTCGCCGCGGGCGCGGCGCTGGCCGCGGTCGGCGGAGTTCTGGCCGGTCCGATCCTGGGGGCCCAGCCCGGCCTGGACGAAAAGGTGCTGCTGCTCGCGCTGGTCGTGGTGGTGATCGGCGGTCTGGGCTCGGTGCGCGGCGCGCTGCTCGGCGCCGTACTGATCGGGCAGGTGCAGGCGCTCGGGACCGCGCTGCTCCCGGAGTACGCGTCCTTCCTCGTCTTCGCGGCGATGGCCCTGGTCCTGCTGCTGCGGCCGGCGGGTCTGCTCCCGGCGCGGACGGGGGTGCACGCATGAAGGCGGAGGCGGAGGCAGCGGCGATGCACGGTGACACGGGCGCACCGCAGGACACGACGACGCCCGTTCTCGAACCGCTGCGGAGCGGGCCCGGCGGCGCGGACCTCCCCGGGCGCCGCCGGGCCGCGGTCGCCGTCGCGGTCGTCGCGCTGCTGGCGGCCGCCCCGCTGGTGCTCAGCCCCTATCCGGTGTCGGCCATGACCCGGATGCTGGCGTTCGCGGTGCTGGTGATCGGCGTCGACCTGCTGACCGGGATCACAGGGCTGCCCTCGCTGGGGCAGGCGGCCTATTTCGGTGTCGGTGCCTACACGGCGGTGCTGGTCGGGGTCCACATCACCCCGGACGCGATGGTGCAGGCGCTGGCGGGCCTGGTCATGGGCCTGGTGGCGGCCGCGGTCACCGGATGGGTGGCCGTGCGCGCCCGCGGCATCGTGTTCCTCATGCTGACGCTCGCCATCGGCGAGTCGGTGCACCAGGTGGCCGACACCTGGTCGGCCGTGGGCGGCAGCAACGGGCTGGCCGGGATGCCCCCGATCAGCCTGTTCGGCGGTCCGGCGCTGCTCGCCGCGGGGTTCGTGTACTGGTGGGTGCTCGCCGTGGCGGTCCTGGTGTTCGCGGCGGTCGCGCTGGTCGTCCGTTCCCCCTACGGCCGGACGCTACGGGGCATCCGCGACAACGAGGCCCGGATGCGGGCGCTCGGCTACCGCCCGGCACTCGCCCGCTACGGCGTCTTCTGCCTGGCGGGGGCCGTCGCGGGGGTCGGGGGTGCCCTGTGGGCGCAGCAGGCCCGGTTCTTCTCGCCCGGTGACATGGGGTTCGAAGTGGCGGCGCTGGCTCTGCTCAGCGTGGTCATCGGGGGTGCGGGCAGTCTGTGGGGACCCTGTCTGGGTGCGGCGCTCGTGCTGCTCGTACGCGACAACCTCTCCGCGTCGATCGGCGGCCACGGCCCGCTGGTGCTGGGCGCGGTGTTCATCGCCGTCGTCTTCCTGATGCCGCGCGGCTTGGCGGGCCTCACCGGTACTCGTGCCCGCCTGCGAAACCTCACCAGTGCGCGCCGCCGAAAGGAGAACTCCTCGTGACCGAACCCCTCGTGACGCTTCTGGAACTGCGGGGGCTCACCCGCTCCTACGGCTCGCTCACCGCCGTCGACGATGTAGACCTCGCGATCGCCCGCGGCGAGCGGCACGCGCTGATCGGGCCCAACGGGGCGGGAAAGTCAACGCTGTTCGCAACCGTGGCCGGGACGCTGCGGGCTTCGGGCGGGAGCGTCCTGCTGTCCGGGCAGGACGTCACGTCACTGCCGGAAGCGGACCGGGCCCGGCGCGGCATGGTGCGCACGTATCAGCACTCCAGCCTCTTCCTCGACTGCTCCGTCCTGGACAACGTCGCGCTCGCCGTCCAGCGCGTCCACAGGGTGGCCCACCGGTTCGACCGGGCGGCACGACGCTTCCGGCACACCGACGCCGAGGCGCGCCGCCACCTCGACTCGGTCGGACTGTGCGGACGTGCGCGGGACAAGGTGGCCGCACTGTCCCACGGCGAACGGCGTCAGCTCGAAGTCGCGATGGTGCTCGCCACCGAACCCGCTCTGGTGATGTTCGACGAGCCGACTGCGGGCATGTCCGCGGCCGAGACCGAGCGGTTCGTGGCCCTCATGGAGCGCCTGCCCGAGGAGCTCACCGTACTCATCGTCGAGCACGACCTGGATGTGGTGTTCCGCCTCGCCGACCTGGTCACCGTGCTGCACCTGGGCAAGGTCCTCGCCTCCGGGTCTCCGGAGGCGATACGGGCCGACGAGGCCGTACAGCGGGCGTATCTCGGTTCCGCCAGGACCGAGGACCTGTTCGCGGATTCCGGAGGCACTCGATGACCGAAACGACAGGGATGACGGCGGCCGCCGGGACGACCGGCACCGACCTGCTCAGCGTGCGGGACCTGCGCGCCGGCTACGCGGGTACCACCGTGCTCGACGGCGTCGATTTCACTGTCCCCGCCGGTGCCGTGGTGGCGCTGCTCGGCCGCAACGGCGTCGGCAAGTCCACGTTCGTCCACACGGTGATGGGCATGCTCAAGCCGTACTCCGGCAGCATCCGCGTGGACGGACGCGAACTCGCCGGAGCGGCGGCGCACACCGTTGCCCGCAGCGGCGTCGCGATCGTGCCCCAGGGCCGCCGCGTGTTCGCGCCCCTCACGGTCGAGGAGAACCTGCGCATCGCGGCCCGAGCGTCCAAGGCGTCCAGGGGCGGAGGCGGTCCCTGGACCCCGGAGCGCGTCTACGAGCTGATGCCCCGCCTCGCCGAGCGGCGCGCCAACCGGGGCGATCAACTCTCCGGCGGAGAGCAGCAGATGCTGGCCATCGGCCGGGCGCTGCTGAGGAACCCGCGGCTGTTGCTCCTGGACGAGCCGTCGGACGGCCTCGCCCCGGCGGTCATCGACTTGATCGCCGAGTTGCTGGAGGGCCTGCGCGGCGAGGGCATCGCGGCCGTGCTGGTCGAACAGGACCTGCACCTGGCCTTCCGTCTCGCCGACGAGGTGGCGGTGATGCAGAAGGGACGCATCGTTCACAGGAGTTCGACCGCCGACTTCCGCAAGGACCGGGCCCGGGCCCACAGCCTTCTCGGTGTGGGCTGATCCTGCCAGGCCGGAACGGGGAACTCGTACAGACCCATGTTCTACAGAACCTTGACGCACTGCGGTGCTTCTGTAGAAGATTCCTCTATCGGTACCTGCGCTAGCGCGAGGAGGCGCTCGTCATGGTGGTGGCAAGCAAGCCGGACGTGGTCGAAGTCGCGAACGGAGCGCCGGAGTCCACAGGCACGGTGGTGGTGACCTTCGACCGGAGCCCGGACAGGTACCGGCACTGGAAGCTGCGCATCGACGGGACGGTCGCGTGGCTGGAGATGGACGTCGACGAGCAGGGCGGCCTGGTCCCGGGGTACGAGCTGAAGCTCAACTCCTATGACCTGGGTGTGGACATCGAGCTGTACGACGCGCTGCAGCGGCTTCGGTTCGAGCACCCCCGAGTGCGGTCCGTGGTGGTGACGAGCGCCAAGGACAGGGTCTTCTGCGCCGGGGCGAACATCCGGATGCTGGCGGCCTCTCCGCACCACTGGAAGGTGAACTTCTGCAAGTTCACCAACGAGACCCGCAACAGCATGGAGGACGCCTCTCAGCACTCGGGGCTGACCTTCATCGCCGCGGTCAACGGCTCTTGTGCGGGCGGCGGTTACGAACTCGCGCTGGCCTGCGACCGGATCCTGCTGGTCGACGACAACTCCTCGTCGGTGGCCCTGCCCGAGGTCCCGCTCCTGGGCGTGCTGCCCGGGACCGGCGGGCTGACGAGGGTCACCGACAAGCGCCGCGTACGCAAGGATCTGGCCGATCTCTTCGCCACCCGCAGCGACGGCGTACGAGGCAAGACGGCGGTGGACTGGCGGCTGGTCGACGAGGTCGTCCCGCGCCGGGACTTCCGTACGGTCGTTGAACAGCGCGCCGTGGAAGCGGCCGAGCACAGCACCCGGCCGACGGACGCCGAGGGCATCGACCTGACACCGCTGGAGCGGGATGTCACCGAGGACGGCATCACGTACCCGTACGTGCGCGCCGAGTACGACCGTCCGCTCGGCCTGGTCCGCATCACCGTACGGGGCCCCGTCGAGGACGCCCCCGCCGACGCGGGCGCGATCCACGACGAGGGCGCCGACGGGTGGCTGCTGGCCGTCACCCGCGAGCTCGACGACCTGATCCTGCGGCTGCGGGCGAACGAGACCGAGCTGGGCACCTGGGTGCTCCGCACGGAGGGCGATTCCGCGCTCGTACTGGCCCATGAGCAGGCGGTGCTGGGCGCCGCCGCCGAGGGCGACTGGCTCAGCAACGAGATCGTTCACTACTACAAGCGGACCCTGAAGCGGCTCGACGTCACCAGCCGCAGCCTGGTGGCGCTCATCGAGCCGGGCAGTTGCTTCGCGGGTCTGCTGCTGGAACTGGCCCTGGCCTGCGACCTGCAGTACATGCTGGACGGCCCGCCCATCGAGGACCCGGACAGCGACGAGCGCGCCGGGCTCACCCTCTCCGAGGCGAACTTCGGCACCTTCCCCATGGGCAACGGGCTGTCCCGCCTCCAGTCCCGCTTCTACCAGGAGGACGACCACCTCGAGTGGCTGCGCCGCGAGGCCGGGCAGCCGCTGAGCGCCGCCCAGGCCCGCGAACTCGGCCTCGTCACCGACGCGCCCGACGACATCGACTGGGAGGACGAGATCCGCATCGTCCTGGAGAGCCGGGCGGCGCTGAGCCCGGACGCCCTGACCGGCATGGAGGCCAACCACCGGTTCGTCGGCCCGGAGACCATCGAGACCAAGATCTTCGGACGGCTCACCGCCTGGCAGAACTGGATCTTCATACGCCCGAACGCCGCCGGCCCCGAGGGCGCGCTGCGCCGCTACGGCACCGGCCAGAAAGCGGTCTACGACCGGAAGCGAGTGTGACCCGATGCCCACGAAGATCGACTACGACTCCAAGATCCCCAACAACGTCGCTCTCGCCGAGGACCGCCGTCTGCAGCGGGCGCTGGAGGGCTGGCAGCCCAAGTTCCTCAACTGGTGGGGCGAAATGGGCCCGGAGTTGGAGAACCGAGGCGTCTACCTGCGTACCGCCGTGTCGGTCGGTCGCGACGGCTGGGCCCACTTCGACCACGTCAACGTGCCCGACTACCGCTGGGGCATCTTCCTCGCCGAGCGCGACCCCGACCGCCGCGTCGCCTTCGGCGAGCACAAGGGGCAGCCTGTCTGGCAGCAGGTGCCCGGCGAGTACCGCGCCGACCTGCAACGGCTGATCGTCATCCAGGGCGACACCGAGCCGGCCTCCGTCGAGCAGCAGCGCCTCCTCGGCCTGACCGCCCCGAGCCTGTACGACCTGCGCAACCTCTTCCAGGTCAATGTGGAGGAGGGCCGGCACCTGTGGGCGATGGTCTACCTGCTGCACGCCTACTTCGGACGGGAGGGCCGCGAGGAGGCCGAGGCGCTGCTCCACCGCAACTCCGGCAGCCCCGACTCGCCGCGCATCCTGGGCGCGTTCAACGAGGAGACCGCCGACTGGCTGGCCTTCTTCATGTTCACGTACTTCACCGACCGGGACGGCAAGTACCAACTCGGCTCGCTGAAGGAGAGCGCCTTCGACCCGCTGTCGCGGACCTGCACCTTCATGCTGAAGGAGGAGGCCCACCACATGATGGTCGGCACGACCGGCGTCGACCGCGTGGTGACCCGCAGCGCCCAACTGGTCCGCGAGCACGACACGTTGGACATCGCCGCCTGCGGCGGCATCCCACTGGACATCATCCAGAAGTACATCAACTTTCACTACACGGTCTCCCTGGACCTCTTCGGCAGCGAGACCTCCACCAACGCGGCGAACTACTACACCGCCGGGCTCAAGGGCCGCTGGCAGGAGGAGCGCCGCAAGGACGACCACCGGCTCACCGACCACAGCGCCTTCCTGGACAAGCCGCAGGCAGACGGCACCTGGTCGCAGGACGAGGTCCCCGCGCTGCTCGCCCTCAACCTGGACCTGCGCGACGAGTACATCTCCGACTGCGAGAACGGCCTCAAGCGCTGGAACCGGATCCTTGAGGAGCACGGGATCGGTTTCCGGCTGAGGCTGCCGCACCCTGGCTTCAACCGGAACGTCGGCCTCGCCGCCGGCCACCACGTCACCCCCGACGGCACGATCGTCGACGAGCAGACGTGGGAGGCCGGCCGACGCCACTGGCTGCCCACCGCCGAGGACCTGGCGTTCGTACGGTCGCTGATGCAGCCTGTGTACGAACGCGGCAGGATCGCGAGCTGGGTCGCGCCACCGGTCAATGGCATCAACGGCAAACCGTTCGACTACGAGTACGTCCAACTGGTGTGAGGTGAGCCGGATGTCTGAGGCGTTCAACACGGCGGACTACCTGGTCGACCGGCACGTGCGGGAGGGCAACGGCGCCCGCACGGCCCTCGTCACTCCCACGCGGACGCTGACCTACGAGCAGCTGTCGGCGGAGGTCCGCCGCGTGGCGGCCGGACTGCGGGCCCTCGGCGTACGTCCGGAGGAGCGCGTCCTGCTGTGCATGGTGGACGACATCGAGCTCTTCACCGGCATCCTCGCCGCCTTCCACATCGGCGCGGTGGCCGTCCCCGCCTCGACCATGCTCACCGGTCCGGAACTGGGCAAGCTGGTGGCCGACGCGCGCTGCCGGGTGGTGCTGGGCTCCGCCGAGTTCGCGCCGGTCGTACGGGCGGCGCTCCAGCAGGCGCCGGAGGTCGAGCACACCGTCCTGACCGGAGAAGACAGCGCGGGACTGCCCGGCCACGTCCAGGGCCGCACCTGGCAGCAGCTGCTGGACGTCGGCGCCGGTGCGGACGACGGGCCGTATCCGACCTGGCCGGACTCGCCCGCCCTGTGGCTGTACACGTCGGGCACCACGGGCACGCCCAAGGCGGCCATGCACCGCCACGTCGACATCAAGTTCGTATCCGAGAACTACGGGCAGCGGGTGCTGGGCATCGGCCCGGAGGACCGCTGCCTGTCGGTCGCGAAGCTGTTCTTCGCGTACGGAATCGGCAACTCGCTGTTCTTCCCGCTGGCGGCGGGCGGGACGGCGCTGCTGGAACCTTCCAGGCCGTCTCCCGCGCTGTTCGCGAAGCGGGCGGCCGGCGACCGGGCCACGGTCCTGTTCGGCACACCCAGCTTCTTCGGGCCGCTGCTCGCGAGCGCCGACATCCCGGACGACGCCTTCGCGACGGTGCGGGTGGGCGTCTCGGCCGGGGAAGCGCTGCCCGCGCGGATGTACGAGGGGATGCTGGAACAGTTCGGTGTGGAGGTGCTCGACGGCATCGGGTCCACCGAGATGCTGCACATCTTCATCTCCAACCGTTCGGGCCAGGTCCACCCGGGCTCCTCCGGCGAACCCGTTCCCGGGTACAAGGTCGAGCTGCGCGACGTCGACGGCGGCGTGGTGGAGGGCGACGGCACACCGGGCGAGCTCCACGTCCGCGGTGAGTCCGCGGCCACCGGCTACTGGTGCCGGGCCGAGACCACACGTCAGGTCTTCCTCGGCGACTGGGTGCGCACCGGCGACACCTACATCCGCAACGCCGACGGCACCTACACGTGTATGGGCCGCACCAACGACCTGCTCAAGGCGGGCGGCATCTGGGTCGCGCCCGCCGAGGTGGAGGAGCGCCTCCTCTCCCATCCGGACGTCGCCGAGGTCGCCGTGGTCGGCGTACCGGACGCGGACGGCCTGGACAAACCCGTTGCCTGCGTGGTGCCCAGGCCCGGGCGTGAGGTCGACCCGGAGGCCCTCGTCGCCTGGTGCCGGGAAGGCCTGGCCGCCTTCAAACGCCCGCGCGGGGTGATCGGGCTGCCCGAGTTGCCCCGTACGCCCACCGGCAAGATCCGCCGCAACGTGCTGCGCGCCATGGTCCGCGACGGTTCCTGGGCGGAGGCGCCCTCATCGTCGGTGCCGCCGGGCTGACTCCGGGGGCTTCGCCCCCTACCCGTCCCATCCTCCAGGGGCTCTGCCCCTTCGACCCCGCCAGAGGGCTCCGCCCCTGGACCCCCGGGGTTGTGTTTGGACTGCGGGCCGTCCGTGGCTGGTCGCAGTTCCCCGCGTCCCTGACGGGGCGCCGGTTGTGGCTGGTCGCGTCCACGCGGCGGAGCCGCACATCGATACAGCCCCGAGCCCTGACGGGGCGCTGCCAACATGTGACAAGGAGGACGTGCATGTCCCCGCCCCCGCCCCCCGCGGATCACCGTACGGATCTGCTCATCGTGGGAGCCGGTCCCACCGGGTTGTTCGCGGCCTACTACGCCGGTTTCCGTGGGCTGTCCGTCACCGTTCTGGACTCGCTGCCCGAGCCGGGCGGACAGATCAACGCCATGTACCCCGAGAAGCAGATCTTCGACATCGCCGGACTCCCGGCGGTACGGGGGCGCGAACTCGTGGACCGGCTCCTGGAGCAGGCCGCGCCGTACGACCCGTGCTATCTGCTCGGCCACCGGGCCGAGACGATGGAGCGGATCCCCGGGGCCGGTGGCGGGCCGGACACCTTCACCGTGACTACGCATCAAGGGGCGCGGGTGCGGGCCAGGGCCGTGCTCATCACCGGCGGCATCGGCACCTTCACGCCCCGCCCTCTGCCGGCCGCCGCCGCGTACGAGGGAGCCGGGCCGGCGTACTTCGTGCGCAGGCCGGACGACTACGCGGGCCGGGACGTGGTGATCGTCGGGGGCGGTGACAGCGCCTTCGACTGGGCACTCACCCTGCACCCACTGGCCGCCTCCGTGACCCTGGTCCACCGCCGCGACACCTTCCGCGCGCACCCGGCCACCGTGGCCGCCGTACGGGCCGCAGGCGTGGAGATCCTCACCGAAGCCGAGCTGTCGAAGGTCATCGGCGACGGCGGGGACATCGAGGCCGTGGAGATCACCCGGCGCGACGGGCAGACGCACCGCCTGCCCTGCCGGGGGATCATCGCCGCCCTCGGCTTCACCGCCAACCTCGGCCCGCTGCTCAGCTGGGGCATCGACATCGCCCACCGGCGCCACATCCCGGTCGATTCGGCCATGCGGACCTCGCTCCAGGGGGTCTACGCGGCCGGAGACATCAACGACTACCCCGGCAAGGTGCGGCTGATCGCGGTCGGCTTCGGGGAGGCGGCGACCGCCGTCAACAACGCCGCGCACCACATCGACCCCGAGCAGCCGGTGTTCCCCGGCCACTCCACCGACGTCTCCACGGCGGCCCCCGCCGTCGCCTAGCACCGAAGAGAACCGAGACAGCCCATGCCCTACGTCATAGCCGAGGCGTGCATTGACATCATGGACCGCTCCTGTATGGAGGAGTGCCCCGTCGACTGCATCTACGAAGGCGACCGCAAGCTCTACATCAACCCGATGGAATGCATCGACTGTGGCAACTGTGAGCCCGTCTGCCCGGTCCAGGCGATCTCCCAGGACCGCCGGGTGCCACCGGAGCTGAAGGACTTCGTCGCCGACAACAAGCGGTTCTTCACCGAGTCCCTGCCGGGCCGCGACGAGCCGATCGGCCTGCCGGGCGGCGCCGTCGGCCACGGCCCGGTCGGCGCGGACACCGAACTCGTCGCCGGGTACGACCCGCGCGGCTGACCCATCGGCACATCCCGAGGAGGCGCAGTGATCGACGGCGAGACCGTGGTCGACGCGCACGTCCACGCCCCGAGGCTGTCCACACTCAAACCGGCCTGGTTCGAGTGGGCGGACACGTTCTCCGGCGACCACCCGTGGCGCGACGCCTACGACGAGCGGGGCGACCCCGTTCCCGAGCGGCTGGATGCCCTGCTGGAGTCCGAGGGCGTGGACCGTGCGCTGCTGTTCTGCGAGTACAGCCCACGCGCCACCGGGATCCAGCCGATCGAGGACCTACTGCCGATCGTCGCGTACAACCCGGTCCGCTTCCGCCTGGTGGCAAACGTCAATCCGCACCTGCACCACCCGCTGGTGGCAGAGGCCGAACGCCAGCTGGATCTGGGCGCGGTCGCGCTCAAACTGCACCCCGTACACGGCGGATTCGACCCGGCCGACAAGGAGTTCTACCCGCTGTACGCGCTGTGCGCCGAGCGCGGCGTCCCGGTCGTCGTGCACTCGGGCACCTCCAGCTTCCCGGGCGCCCGTGCCCGGTACGGTGATCCGCAGCTCCTGCTCGACGCCGTGGAGGACTTCCCGGACGTGCAGTTCGTCTTCGCCCACGGCGGGCGGGGCTGGTGGTACGACACCGCGGCGTTCCTCGCCCTGGCCAGGCCCAACGTCTGGCTGGACCTCGCCGGACTGCCCCCGCGGAAACTGCCCGAGTACTACGCCCGGTTCGGCCTGGCGAGGCTGGCCACCCGGTGGATCTTCGGCACCGACTGGCCGGGGGTGCCCGGCGCCTCCCGCAACATCGCCGCGCTGCGTGCGCTGGACCTGCCCGGCGACACCGTGCGTGCCGTGCTGTCCGGCAACGCGGCCAAGGTCTTCCCGGGCCTCGGAGTGTAAGGACATGACGACGGGTCAGCCGTAAGCCGGGCGGTTCGGTACGGTGCGGTGCGCCCCGCGATCTCACCTCTCGCCGTGCCCCTCGGCCAGCTCCTCCCAGCGCCGCAGCGCCACCGGATTCCACTCGGCGTGCCTGCTGTGGAAGAGTTCGGCCGCCTTGGCGCCGCTCCAGCCCGCTGGCAGCAGCTTCGACGGAAGCCGCGGATCGAGGAAGGGGAAGCGGCGCCACTCGTGCACCAGCATGGTCTGCGCATGCAGGACGGCGGCGCCGTCGGCGGGGCGCAGCCCGGTGAACTCGTCGATGAACGCCTCGTAGCGGTCCTCCACCTCGCTGAGGTCCCAGGCTCGGGCCACCATGGCCGCCTCGCTGCCCACAGCACCGTACGTGGCGGTGAAGGACATCGCGTCATCGGAGAGCCCGAGTTCCTTCAGGACGCCGAGCGCCTCCGCCTCACGGTCGGCGTGGGGCGTGATCCACACCCCGGGCTCCGGAGAGCCGAAGCCCGCCCAGGTGAGCCGGGTACGCACCCGGTGCCGCAGATCCCGCTTGGACTCCGGCACCGAGACCAGCACCACCAGCCAGGTGCCGTCCCAGGGGCGCTCCCCGCTGCCGAAGTCGTAAATGCGCTGCGCGCCTTCGGTCAGCAGCCGCCGCCCCGGCGGGGTGAGCGTCCAGCGGACGCGTCGTCCCATCCGCTCGGAGGCCAGCCAGCCCTCTGCCGCGGTCCGGGCGAGCGACTGGCGGGCCGACTTCTCCTCGACACCGAACATCGCCAGCGCGTCCACCAGGGCCGAGGTCCACACCGGCGTGCCCTTGGGCAGTACGTACTCGCCGAGCATGGTCATCAGCAGCGACCGGGCGCTGACGTCACCGACCTCCCGGCGCCGGCTGACCACCGGCCGTGCGCTCCCCGCTGCGGCCCGGTCGGCACGCTCCCTCCGGCCCGGTCCGCGCGACGCACGATCCACCATGGTCCTTCACTTCCCTTGTTGCTCGCCGATCCGATGTATCACGCCGTCGCGTGACATCGACGTCATCAGCGTATCCAGGGCGCTCCGGCACGAGAGCCCGGAGCCAAGCCCTCCCCACAGGGGAGCCCGCTCCTTCCTACACAATATCTTGTCGTTACGGAAAATATCAGTAGAGTGTCAGTCGCGTCGGCGGGCCGCCGACCAGAACGAGCGAGGTGGCAGCCATGCCGGTCTACGCCCTCGGACCCGACGAGCCGGACATCGATCCCAGCGCCTTCGTCCACCCGGACGCCGTCGTGATCGGGTGCGTGTCGATCGGCGCGGAGGCCAGCGTCTGGCCCGGAGCGGTCCTGCGCGGAGACCACGGCGGTCGTATCGAGATCGGCGCCCGCACCAGCATCCAGGACGGAACCGTGCTGCACACCACCGAGCAGTGGCCGACCGTGATCGGACCCGAGTGCGTGGTCGGCCACAACGCCCACCTGGAAGGCTGCACCGTGGAGCGCCACTGCCTGATCGGTTCCGGTTCCATCGTCCTGAACCGGGCCACCGTGCGCGAGGGCGCGGTGGTCGGCGCCGCCGCACTGGTCCCCGAGGACTTCGAGGTACCGCCCAGGACCATGGCGCTCGGCGTCCCGGTACGGCTGCGCGGGACACCGGTCGATCCCTCCTGGGTGGAGTACGCCGTACGCACCTACGGGGACGCCGGCGCGCGCTATCGGCGTGATCTCCGGCGCATCGACCGTTGAGAGCCCAAACGACCGCTGAGAGCACGAAAGGTGGGCCCGCCGTGGCCGCGAAACTGCACAGCTACCTCGCCGGTGACTGGTATGAGGCATCCGACGAGGGGCGTCCCCTGCGGGACGCGGCGACCGGCGCCGAGGTGGCCCGGCTCTCGGAGCGAGCCGTCGACGCCGCGGCCGTATTGCGCCACGCGCGTGAGGTGGGCGGCCCGGCACTGCGCGAGCTTACCTTCCACCAGCGGGCCGGCCTGATCAAGTCGTTGGGCAAGCACCTGGCCGCGCACACGGACGAGTTCCACGCACTGTCCACCCGCACCGGAGCGACCCGCCGCGACTCCGCGCTCGACGTCGACGGCGGCATCGCGGTGCTCTTCGTCTACGGCAGCAAGGGCACCAAAGAGCTGCCCGACGGGTATGTCCTGCCCGACGGCGACATGGAACCGATCGGCAAACAGGGCACCTTCGCGATACGCCACGTCCATGTGCCGCGGCAGGGCGCGGCCGTACAGATCAACGCGTTCAACTTCCCCGTGTGGGGCATGCTGGAGAAGCTCGCGCCGGCTCTGCTGGCGGGCCTGCCGTCCGTGGTGAAACCCGCGAGCCAGACGGCCTACCTGACGGAGCTGGTGTTCCGCCGCATCATCGAGTCCGGCATCCTCCCCGAAGGCGCCGTCCAACTGATCTGCGCCCCGCCGGACGGCATCCTCGACGCGCTCACGGGACAGGACGTGCTCAGCGTCACCGGGTCCGCTGCGACCGCGCGCACCCTGCGCAGCCACCCGGCCGTCGCCGGCCGCGCCGTCCGCTTCAACGCCGAGGCCGACTCGCTGAACTGCGCGGTTCTCGGCCCGGACGCCGGGCCCGGCACCCCCGAGTTCGACCTGTTCACGCAGACCCTGGTCACCGAGATGACCGTCAAGGCCGGACAGAAGTGCACCGCCATCCGCCGCGCTCTGGTGCCCGCCGGCCTTGTCGACGACGTACAGGAAGCGGTCTGCGCCAAGCTGGCCGACCTGCGCGTCGGCAATCCCGCCGATCCCGCGGTCGCCATGGGCCCGCTGGCAGGACTCGGGCAGCGGGAGGAGGTGCTGCGCGCGCTCAAGGCGCTCACGGCGGCGGCCCGCCTCGTCCACGGCGACCCCGACCGGTTCGAAGTCCTGGACGGTGACCGGGAACGCGGCGCCTTCCTCCCGCCGCTGCTTCTGCGCTGCGACGACCCCGACCGGGCCGAGCCGCACGAGGTCGAGGCGTTCGGCCCTGTCACCACCCTCCTGCCGTACGACGGGACCGCCGCCCATGCGGTCGCGCTGGCAGCGCGCGGCGAGGGCAGCCTCGTCGGCTCGGTCGTCACCCACGACCCCGGCTTCGCCCGCGAGGCCGTTCTCGGGGCCGCCCCCTGGCACGGTCGCCTGCTGCTCCTCGACCGCACCGACGCCGGGGAGTCCACCGGCCACGGCTCGCCGCTCCCGCACACCGTGCACGGCGGCCCCGGCCGGGCGGGCGGCGGCGAGGAACTCGGCGGCATCCGCAGCGTGCTGCATCACATGCAGCGCACCGCCGTCCAGGGGCCGCCCGCCATCCTCTCGACACTCACCGGGCTCCACCCGGTCGCTACCACTGAGCGACCGGGCGAGGCGTGACGTCAGGGCCGGTCTCGACGCGCGTGCTCCGGGAGCGCACGAAGCCGCCGGCTGTCGATGGCGAAGCGGGCCGGACGGGGCAGGACGATGGCGCCTCGGCCGCGGCTCAGGACCGGGGCGGGCATGCTCTCCGGCGGCGAGCAGTTGATGCTCTCACCGGCGCGCGCCCTGGGCCGGTCGCCGCGGCTGCTCCTCGCCGACGAACTGTCGCTCGGGCTCGCCCTGTTGGCGGTCGAGCGCCTGCTGCGCGCGGTCCGCGAAGCGGCTGACCGGGGCCTCGGGGCGCTGCTGGTCGAGCAGCACGTACGCAGGGTGCTGGACATCGCTGACCGGGTGTACGTGCTGCGCCGGAGCAATGGAGATGACCGGCACCCCCGGGAGCTCCGCGAGAACCTGGACGCCGTCGAGTCCTCCTGCCTCGCCCGGCCGGGGAGGACCAAGAACTCGGCGTCCCCGTGAGTGTCACGGGGTCCTTCAGGACAGGCAGCCGACATGCGCGAGGGCCTGCCTGAGGAGGACTCCCTGCCCGCCCGGCATCTCGCTCAGGACCAGTGCCTCAGAGGCTTCCTGAGGGCTGAACCAGACCAGGTCCAGAGCGTCCTGGCGGGGACGGCAGTCGCCGGTCACCGGGACGATATAGGCGAGCGCGACCGCGTGCTGGCGGGGGTCGTGGAACGGTGTGATCCCCTGCGTCGGGAAGTACTCGGCGACCGTGAAGGGTTGCAGGGAGGCAGGCACCTGGGGCAGTGCCATCGGGCCGAGGTCCTTCTCCAGGTGGCGCAGCAGGGCGTCCCGGACGCGTTCGTGGTGCAGTACGCGGCCGGAGACGAGGTTGCGGCTGACCGTTCCGTCCGACCCGATGCGCAGCAGGAGCCCGATGCTGGTGACTTCGCCGCTGTCGTCGACTCTCACGGGTACGGCCTCGACGTACAGGATCGGCATGCGGTCGCGCGCATACTCGAGTTCGTCGGGACTCAGCCAGCCGGGCGTGGTTTCGGTCATGTCAGACATTCGCTGATCATACTTTCCGCCACTCAGCTTCCGCTCCCGCACAGTTCTGCGAAGCGTCGGACATCGATGTTGCCGCCGGAGATGATCACGCCGACGCGGGAGGGGAGCCGCTCGACGTGACCGGCCAGCAGGGCGGCCAGTGCGGTGGCGCCGCTGGGCTCGACGATGACCTTCAGTCGTTCGAAGGCGAACCGCATCGCGACGCGGATCTCGTCGTCGGTGACCAGGAAGATGTCGTCCACCAGACGCTGGTTGACGGAGAACGTCAGCTCGCCGGGAATGTCCGCCGCCTGCCCGTCGGCGATCGTGCGCGGCACCGGGATGGAGACGCGCCGGCCGGCCTCGAGGGACCGCTTGGTGTCGTCTCCGGCCTCCGGCTCGATGCCGATCACCCGGATCCCGCTGAGCAGGCCCTTGGCCGCGGTGGCACTGCCCGCGATCAGCCCGCCACCGCCGACCGGCGTGACCAGGGCATCCAACTCCCCGGCCTCCTCGATCAGTTCGAGGGCCGCGGTGCCCTGTCCCGCGATCACATGCGGATGCTCGTACGGCGGGATGAGCGCAAGGCCGCGGTCGGCGGCGAGGGCCTCGCCGATGGCGACGCGGTTACCGGTGTAGCGGTCGTACGTGACGATCTCCGCGCCGTAACCCGCGGTGGCGTCCATCTTCGACTGCGGGGTGTCCTCGGGCATGAGGATCACCGCGGTGGTGCCCAGTTCCCGTGCGGCGAGGGCGACGGCCTGGGCGTGGTTGCCCGAGGAGTAGGCGGCGATGCCCTTGGCCAACTGCTCCGGTGACAGGCGGGAGGCGGTGTTGTAGGCGCCGCGGAACTTGAAAGCGCCGATGCGCTGGAAGTTCTCGCACTTCAGGAAGACCTGGGCGCCGACGAGCGCGTCCAGGGTGCGCGAACGCAGTACGGGGGTGCGGTGGGCCACGCCCTTGATCTGCGCGGCCGCGTCGCGGACGTCGTCGAGGGTGACCAGGGGAGTGTGCGTCATGGCTGGGCTCCGTCGGGGTGGGTGATGCCGGGCTGGGTGCTGTCTCTCGTGGAGGCGTGGAGCGTCGCCCTGGCATCGGACAGGTAGTTGTAGGCGGAGGCGCGGGAGATGCCGAGCCGGGCGGCGACCTGCTCGACCGCGCGTCGAACGGCGAAGACGCCGCGCTCGTCCAGGTTCCGGAACAACTCGAGACGCCCGGCTCGGTCGAGTTCCGACCAGGTCTTGTTCTGCCGCAGCTGATGACTGTCGACGATGGCGTCCACCACGGAACCGATGTCGTTGCCGAACGTCGTGGTCGGCACGGCGGCCGGTCCGACGGCGACCCCCGCGATCTCGCCGATCAGGGCGTGGGCCTGGTTGACGGCGGTGATGTCGAGATTGACGCACAGGGCTCCGAACACCGTGCCGGAGGAGTCGCGCAGGACCATCGTCGACGACTTGACGATCTTCCCCGTCCGGGTGCGGGTGAGGTAGTTCAGCTCGTCGCCCGCCTCGTCACCACGGGCGAGGATGCCCATCCCGATCTCGCTCATCGACCCGCCGACCGCGCGCCCGGTGACCGAGCCCGCGATGGCGACCACGGATTTCTCCGGTCGCCGGAAGTCGTGCACGACCACCTCGCAGAACGAGCCCAGCGTCGCCGCGATGCCGTCGACGACGGGGGTGAGCGCGGCGATGATCGCATCCTGTTCGTCGGTGTCGCTCGACATCGCGTGCTCCAGGGTCTGGATGTTGGGACCTGGATTTTTGGTCCAGTGCCTAGACTACACGTCCAGGATGGGTTTATGTACGGTGCTCATCCGGCCGTCCCTCCACATGCGCCGGTCGCGACCGCATGTGTGCGCCTACGGTGTGCCGTTGTGGTCCCCGTACGAGACGGTGGACCGGGGGAGAGGTGTTTCGAAATGACCGCGGTGTTCGTCCATGGCGTTCCCGAGACCGGTCAGTTGTGGGACCGGCTCCGGGCTCGCCTCTCGACCGACTCGATCGCCTTGGACCTGCCCGGGTTCGGCGTGCCGGTTCCCGACGGTTTCGGCGCGACCATGGACGAGTACAGCCAGTGGCTGGAGAGGGAGTTACGGGAGGTCGACGGACCGGTCGACCTGGTCGGGCACGACTGGGGCGCACTGTTCGTGGCCCGTGTGGCCACGAACTCCGCTGTTCCCGTGCGGAGTTGGGCCATGGACGTGGCCGGCATCCTGCACCCGGACTACGTCTGGCACGAGATCGCCCAGCTCTGGCAGACGCCGGGAGCGGGGGAACAGTGGGCGAAGGCCGCGGTCGAGGCCGCTCCGGGAAGCCCGGAGAGTCCCGCGGCGCAGCTCAAGAGGGCCGGTGTGCCCGCCGAGGATGCCGAAGCCTTGGGCGAGAGGCTGGACGCCACCATGGCCGCGTGCATCCTGGCCCTCTACCGCTCGGCGACGCCCAACCCGTATGCCCGCGCGGCGGCCCGGCTCTCCGGCCATGCTTCCGCACCGGGGCTGGTGCTCCAGGCCCTGCTCGACCCCTTCGACGACGCTGCGGCCTCCGATGAGATGGCTGCTCGCCTCGGCGCCCGCACCGAGCGGCTCGAGGGAGTGGGCCATTGGTGGATGCTGGAGGATCCCGGCACCGCGGCTGCCGTGTTGGAACGGTTCTGGGCCGGCGTCAGCGAGAACTGAGCTCAGCGCCGTCGGCACCGGAGAGCGAGTGGCCTCTCACGGTGCGCCGACAGGGCGCTGACTCCCTCCGTTCCGTCGAAAATTTCGCGGCAAGAAATGCGGCAACCCTTTCGCCCGGAGCGGCAACTGCCTGGCGGCAATGCACGACTTCATGTCACCAGGGCGGTTGAGATAATGGAAGCGAAGCAGCAGAAGGCGCGGCACCGCAGGCGCAGGGTCGGTCTGTCGATCGGGATCCCGGTGGCGGTGGCCGCGGCGGCGGGTATGGCGTACGGCACGGATCTGGGTGTGTTCGGCGAGGACGCCCAGCGCAGCGCCTCGGCGGCGACCGCGGCCCCAGCGTGGGCCGATGACGTCGCCGACGGCTTCGCGTCGGTCAACTCGCAGGGGCAGAACGGCACTTACGGCGGCCGGGACGGCAAGACCGTCACTGTGAAGACCCTTGCCGATCTGGAGAAGTACGCGACGGCCAAGGAGCCGTACGTCATCGTCGTGGCCGGCACGATCAACATGGACCCCAAGGGCAAGGAGATCAAGGTCGCCTCGGACAAGACGATCGTGGGGGCGGGGACCTCCGGGCAGATCGTCGGCGGCGGTTTCTTCCTCGGCCAGGGTGTACACAACGTCATCATCCGGAACCTGACGATCCGGGATTCGTACGCCGGTGAGTGGAACGACAAGGATCACGACTTCGACGCCATCCAGATGGACGGCGCGCACCACGTCTGGATCGACCACAACGATCTGCGGCACATGGCCGACGGCCTGATCGACAGCCGCAAGGACACCACCAACGTGACGGTGTCCTGGAACAAGCTGAGCGACAACAACAAGACGTTCGGCATCGGCTGGACCGAGAACACCACGGCCGACCTCACGATCCACCACAACTGGTTCCGCGAGACCGAGCAGCGCAACCCCTCCACCGACAACGTGGCCCACGCGCATCTCTACAACAACTACCTGCAGGACGTGCCGAACACGGACATCACCACGTCCTACGGCAACTACGCGCGCGGCAAGACGAAGATGGTGCTGGAGAACAGCGTCTTCGAGGGGCTCAAGAACCCCGTCACCAAGGACAGCACCGCGGCGGTGGTCCAGCGCGGCAATGTCTTCACCGGCACCAGCGGCCGTAACGAGAGCGGTGGCACAGCCTTCGACCCGAAGAGCTTCTACAAGTACACCCTCGACAAGGCGGCCGACGTCCCGGCGCTCCTCAAGTCCGGTGCGGGTCCCCGGACTTCCATCGGTACGACGGCGAGTGCGAGCACGAGGACGAACGCCGCCGCGACCGCGCTCACCGTCGCCAAGGACGGCAGCGGACAGTTCAGCAGCGTCCAGGCCGCCGTCAACGCCGTACCGGCGAACAACACTTCACGGGTCGTCATCTCCATCAAGCCCGGCACCTACCGCGAGCTGGTCAAGGTCCCGCGCGACAAGCAGCATGTGACGTTCCAGGGCACGGGTGCCAGCCGCAAGGACACCGTGATCGTCTTCAACAACGCCGCGGGGACGCCGAAGCCGGACGGTTCGGGGAACTACGGCACCAGCGGCAGCGCGACCGTCGCGGTCGAGGCCGACAACTTCCAGGCCCGTAACCTCACCATCTCCAACGACTTCGACGAGGCGAGGAACCAGAGCCTGAACGGACACCAGGCCGTCGCCCTGCGCACCAACGCCGACAAGGTCTTCCTCGACGGGGTCATCGTCACCGGCGACCAGGACACGCTGCTGCTGGACACGGCGGCCAAGGACAAGCTCGGCCGGGTCTACGTCAACAACTCCTACATCGTCGGAAACGTCGACTTCATCTTCGGCCGGGCCAGCGCGGTGATCAACAAGTCGGTGATCACGCTGAAGAAGCGGTGGAACGGCGACTCGGCAGGGTACGTCACGGCGCCCAGCACGGCGGCCAACCGCAAAGGCTTCCTGATCGCCAACAGCACGGTCAACGGCGATGTGTCCGCGTCCGGCTTCCACCTCGGCCGCCCCTGGCACGCGGGCGGTGACGCCGCCCTCGATCCGCAGACCACGGTCCGCAACACATCCCTGAGCAGCGCCATCAAGTCCGCTCCGTGGACCGACATGAGCGGCTTCTCGTGGAAGGACGACCGCTTCGCCGAGTACAAGAACACCGGCCCCGGCTCCGGCTCCGCGAGTGGCGACCGGCCCCAGCTCACCGATGCCCAGGCTGCCGACCAGGAGATCGGTGACTGGCTGGGCGACTGGACGCCCAGCGCGTCGTAGGACGGATTCGACAGTTCTCGGCCAGGCCCTCCGATCGGCTCGATCCCGCTGTTCAATAGGAACTGTTCAATAGCAGCGAACGATGCCCGCGAGAGGAGCCGTCCATGTCCCCAGTGGTCGTGCCGCCCGTCGGTGCGCGCATCCGGCAGGCGCGCACCGCGCGGGGCATGAGCCTGCGCGGTCTGGCGCGGGAGATCGGCGTGTCCGCGAGCCTGATCTCGCAGATCGAGACCGGGAAGAGCCAGCCGTCGGTCAGCACGCTGTACGCGATCACCACCGCGCTCTCCATCCCCGTCGAGTCGCTTTTCGACGGCTTCGACGGCTTCGACGGCTTCGACGGGGAGGAGACCGCGCCGGTGTCGGCTCCCGCCTCACCCGCCGCCGGTCCGCCCGGCACCGTCCTGCACGCGCTCGCCGCCTTCGCCGCCGACCCGGGCCACCGGATCGGACCGCTGGTCAGGGCCGAGGAGCGGGACGTGCTGGAGCTCGACTCGGGTGTCGTATGGGAGCGGCTCGGCCGTGTTCCGGGCGCGGACGTCGACTTCCTGCTGGTGACCTACCGGCCCGGCGGCGCCTCCTCCGGCACGGGCGGGCTTATGCGGCACCCGGGCACGGAGTACGGCTACCTGGTCTCCGGCGAGCTGGTGCTCACCCTCGGCTTCGAGGAGTACACGCTCCGCCCGGGCGACGCGGTCTCCTTCGAGTCCACGACGCCGCACCGCTATCGCAACGACGGCGACGAACCGGCCGTCGGCGTCTGGTTCGTGTTCAGTATGCCTTGACACTCTCCTCGGGCGGTCGTTCACTCGAAGGGGAGGTTCGCCATGGCGATCCGTACGTTCGGCCCCAACGCCGTCGACTGGGAAGAGCGCGTCGACCTCGACCGGCTGCGCAAGGAGCGCCTTGCCCGGCTGAACGCCGCGCTGAACCGTTCCGAACTGGGCGCCCTGCTCAGCTTCGACTTCTCCAACATCCGCTATATGTCGTCCACCCATATCGGCACCTGGGCGATGGACAAGCTGATCCGTTTCGCGCTGCTCGTCCGCGGCGGCGAACCGGTCGTCTGGGACTTCGGCTCCGCAGCCCGCCACCACCAGCTCTACAACCCCTGGCTCGACTACAGCGACGGCAAGGGCGGCCCGCCCACCGGCGCCCGCGCCGGTATCTCCACCCTCAGGGGCGCCTTCCATCCGGACGCCGGGATCGCCGAGGACGTCGCCGCCAAGATCGCCCAGATGCTGCGCGAACACGGCCTGGCGGGTGAGCCGTTGGGTGTCGACCTGGCCGAAATGCCCGTACTGCACGCCCTCAAGGAGGAGGGCATCGACGTCGTCGACGGCCAGCAGGTCTTCCTGGAGGCCCGCCGCATCAAGACCGGCGACGAGATCTCCCTGCTCACCCAGGCCTGCTCGATGGTCGACGCGGCGTACGAGGAGTTGTACGGCTATCTGCGGCCGGGCGTGCGCGAGAACGAGTGCGTCGGACTCGTCAGTAAGGTCCTCTACGACCTGGGTAGCGAGTACGTGGAAGGCGTCAACGCCATCTCGGGGGAGCGCTGTTCACCCCACCCGCACGTCTACAGCGACCGTCTGATCCGCCCCGGCGACCCGGCCTTCTTCGACATCCTGCACAGCCACCTCGGCTACCGCACCTGCTACTACCGCACGTTCGCCGTCGGCAGCGCCTCCGCCGCACAGCGCGACGCGTACGTCCGCTGCCGCGCCTACATGGACGAGGCCATCGCCCTGGTCCGGCCGGGCGCCACCACCGCCGACATCGTCCAGGTCTGGCCGCGCGCCGAGGAGTTCGGCTTCCCCGACGAGACGGCCGCGTTCGCCTTGCAGTACGGGCACGGGGTGGGCCTGTCCATCTGGGAGAAGCCCATCTTCAGCCGCCTCGTCTCGCTCGACCATCCCGAAGTCCTCGAAGAGGGCATGGTGTTCGCGCTGGAGACGTACTGGCCGGCCGCCGACGGCTGGTCGGCGGCGCGGATCGAGGAGGAGGTCGTCGTCACCGCCGACGGCTGCGAGGTGATCACCAAGTTCCCCGCGGAGGAACTGCTCGTGGCGGGCCGCAAGTACTGGACGGTCGGCGGCGCACTCAACACCCGGCGTGAGGCTCAGTCCCACCTCAACACCCCCGAGGGCAGGGGCGAGTCATGACCGGCGCCGCCTCGACGAATGCGGGTCAACTCCTCGCGCTCTACGAGCAGATGGCCGTGATCCGGCGTACGGAGAAGGCCGCCCACGACCTGTTCCTGGCCGGCCTCGTCAAGGGCACCACCCACCTCGCCTCCGGCCACGAGGCGATCGCGGTCGGCGCGAGCGCGGCCCTCCGGGACGACGACTACGTCTTCGCGACCTATCGCGGCCACCACCACGCGCTGGCCCGCGGCGCCACCCCCGAGGAATGCCTCGCCGAACTGATGAGCCGCGCCACCGGCCTGTGCAAGGCCAAGGGCGGCTCGATGCACCTCACCAAGGCGTCGCACAACATGCTCGGCTCGTACGCCATCGTCGGCGCCCACCTGCCCATGGCGGTCGGCGCCGCCTGGTCGGCACGGCTGCGCGGCACGGGACAGATCGCCGTGGCGTTCTTCGGCGACGGCGCGACCAACATCGGAGCCTTCCACGAGTCGCTGAACCTGGCCGCCGTATGGAAGCTGCCCGTGCTGTTCGTCTGCGAGAACAACTTGTACATGGAGTACACGCCGATCGCCGACGTCACCGCGGTGGCGAACCCCGCGGCGGACCGTGCGCCCGCGTACGGCATCCCCGGCGAGGTCGTCGACGGCAACGACGTGGTCCTCGTCCAGGAGGCGGTGGGACGGCTGGCGGACCGGGCCCGTGCGGGAGACGGGCCCAGCCTGCTGGAGGCGCAGACCTACCGGCACTTCGGCCACAGCCGCTCCGACCCGGCCACCTACCGACCGGCCGAGGAGGTGGAGCGCTGGCTGAAGCACGACCCGCTGGATCTCGCCCGCGGGCGGCTCGCCGAACTGGGCGTGCCCGAGGAAGCGGTCACGGAGGCCGACGCTCGCGCAACGGACCTCGTACAGCAGGCAGTCGATGCCGCGAAGCAGGCGCCCGCGGCCGATCCGCGGGAGGCGCTGACCGACGTATGGGCCGACGGAGGTGCGGCGTGGCGGACGTGATCACCTACCGTGAGGCGGTCGCCGAGGGCATCGCACGCGAGATGCGGCGTGATCCCGCGGTTGTCTGCCTGGGGGAGGACATCGGCGCGGCGGGCGGGGTGTTCAAGACGACCGTCGGGCTGCACAAGGAGTTCGGGCCCGAGCGGGTGTGGGACACGCCGATCTCCGAACAGGCCATCGTCGGGGCGGCGATGGGCGCCGCGATGACCGGGATGCGGCCCGTCGCGGAGATCATGTTCTCCGACTTCCTGGCCTGTTGCTGGGACTACCTCGCCAACGAGATACCCAAGGTGCGGTACATGACGGGTGGTCAGGTCACCGTGCCGCTCGTCGTCCGCACGGCCAACGGCGGCGGTCTCGGCTTCGGCGCCCAGCACTCCCAGGCCACCGAGAACTGGGCGTTCACCGTTCCCGGACTGAAGATCGCGGCACCCGCCACGCCCGCCGACGTGATCGGCATGATGGCCGCCGCCGTCCGCAGCGACGACCCGGTGGTCTTCTTCGAGCACAAGGGACTGTTCGCGGCCAAGGGGCCGCCCGCGCCACCTGACCACATCGTCGAGCTGGGGCAGGCCGCCGTCGTACGCGAAGGCGCCGACGTCACGCTCGTCGCCCTCGCCTCGATGGTGCCCGTGGCGCTGACGGCCGCCGAACGGCTGGCCGAGGAGGACATCGATGCCGAGGTGATCGATCTGCGCTGCCTGGTGCCGCTGGACACGCGCACGGTGCTCGGTTCCCTTGCGAAGACCTCGCGGCTCGTGACCGTCGAGGAGAACCCCTACCAGGGCGGATGGGGAGGCACCCTCGTATCGGTCGTGGCCGATGAGGGATTCGGCCTCCTCGACGCGCCCGTACGCCGGGTCGCGGCCGAGTGCGTGCCGCTGCCCTTCGCGGACGCGCTCGAAGAGCAGGTCATCCCCACCGTCGACAAGGTCGTGACGGCGGTCCGGCGGCTCGCCGCGTACTGAACACACCAAGGGAGGAAGGCCGATGACCAGTCGGATGCTTCTGCGCTCGGGCCACGTGATCTCGATGGACCCCGGCATCGGGGACCTGCCCGAGGGCGATGTACTGATCGAGGACGGGAAGATCGCGGCGGTCGCGGCGCAGATAGACGCCGAAGTCGACGCCGAAGTCCTGGACATGACCGGCCGCATCGTCGTGCCGGGCTTCGTCGACACCCACCGCCACACCTGGGAGGCGTCGATCCGCGGCTGCGCGCCCAACGCCACGCTCGACGACTACTTCGTCGAAGTCCTCGACACCTTCGCACCCGTCTACGGCCCCGAGGACGTGTACGCGGGCAATCTCGCGGGCTCCCTCGAGTGCCTGAACGCCGGGATCACCACGCTCGTCGACTGGTCGCACATCAACAACACACCCGAGCATCCCGACGCCGCCGTACGGGCGTTGAGCGAGACCGGGATCCGCGCCCAGTACGCGTACGGCAGCGCCAACACCTCGCTCGCCGACTACTGGTTCGACAGCAAGATCGCCATACCGGCGGACGACGTACGGCGGGTGAGGGAGCGTCACTTCGCGTCGGATGACGGCCTGTTGACCATGGCGCTCGCGACCCGCGGCCCGGGATTCTGCATCAACGACGTCGTCGAGGCCGAGTGGCTGCTCGCGCGCGAGCTGGACATCCCGATCACCGTGCACGTCGGCATGGGCCGGCTGGCCGGCCGCTTCGGGATGGTCAAGCAGCTGCACGACCTCGGGCTGCTCGGCTCCGACACCACCTACATCCACTGCTGCTACTTCAGCGAGGAGGAGTGGCGGATGGTCGCCGACAGCGGCGGCACGGTCTCCATCGCGCCGCAGGTGGAGCAGCAGATGGGGCACGGCTGGCCGCCCGTCATGAAGGCGATCGAGTACGGGCTGCGGCCGAGCCTGAGCATCGACGTGGTCACCACCGTGCCCGGCGACATGTTCACCCAGATCCGCGCGGCCTTCGGCGGCGAGCGCGCCCGGGTGAACGCCGAGTGCTGGGAGGCCGACACACCCGTTCCCGCAACGATGCTGACAGCACGCCAGATGCTGGAGATCGCCACCGTCAACGGCGCACATGTCGCGGGACTCGAGCACCGCACCGGCTCACTGACCCCCGGCAAACGCGCCGACATCGTCGCCATCGACGCGACGGCCCTCAACATCGCGCCCCTCATCGACCCGGTCGCCGCGGTGACCCTGTGCGCGGACGTGTCCAACGTGGACACGGTCATCGTCGACGGCACGGTCCGCAAGCGCGACGGCAAGCTGCTCGCCGACACCGCGCGGGCACGGCGCCTTGTCGAGGAATCCCGCGACCGCCTCGCCGTGGCGGTCGAGGACCGGAAGAGGCAGTCGGCGTAGGGGAGTTGACGCGGAGGTGGCGGCAGACATGACCCACTTCGTGGTACGGCGGGCGGCGGACGCCACGTTCGCCGTCCCGCCTCGACTGCCTTACAGCAGTACGGGATTCCGGCGGCGGACGGTCGTCGACGAGGCGGACGGCGCCGTGCACACCGGTTTCGGCGTCTGCGAGCTGTCCCCCGACGGAGCGATCGGCGCGCACGTGCACGCGTACGAGGAGTCCTTCCACGTGCTGTCGGGAAGGCTGATCCTCGATGTGCCGGAGGGCACGTACCTGCTCGAAGAAGGCGACTACGGACTGCTCCCGACGGGCGTGCCGCACGCCTGGCGCGGTGCCGGGGACACGGTGGCGCGCTGGGCGGACATGCTCGCGCCGGTGCCGCGGGCCCGCTATGGGTACGACACCCAGGCGGTACCCGCGCTCCCGGTGCTGCCGGCGCGTGAGCCGGTCCGCATCGACGTACGCGATCCGCGCACCCGCTCGTTCGGCCACTTCGAGGCCGTCCAGATGGACCCCGGCAAGCAGTCCCAGGACCTCCTGGCCGTGTCGGCCAGCATGCGGACGGCGCTGCTCGTCTACAGCGGCATCACCGTGAAGATGATGGTGGACAGCGATCTGGGCGCGGTCGCCTCGACGATGTTCATGGTGCAGTACGCGCCCGACGGCGTCGCCGGCAGCCACGACCACCCCTTCGAGGAGACGTATCTGATCGTCGAGGGCACCGTGGACGCCACCTTCGACGGCGAGCGCCACCGGCTCGGCGTGGGCGACGCCGCCTGGGCGGGCGCCGGTTGTGTGCACAGCTTCGCCAACGCCGGTACGGGACCGGTGCGTTGGCTGGAGACACAGGCGCCGCAACCGCCGTCGCGGCACTCCTACCGGTTCACCAGGGACTGGGACTATCTGCGCTCGACCTTGGGAGAGAAGCCATGAGCAGCGTGGTCGTCATCGGCGGTACGTCCGGGATCGGCCGGGAGTTCGCCCGGCACCGCGCGGCGAGCGGCGACGAGGTCGTACTCACCGGGCGCGACGCCGGCCGGGCCGCCACCGTCGCCAAGGAGACCGGCGCGTCCCTCGGCCTCGCCCTCGACCTGTCCCGGCCGCACGAGATCGCCGCGGCGCTGACCGATATCGGGCGTGTCGACCACCTCGTCCTCGTCGGGATCTCCCGTGACAACAACAGCGTCACGGAGTACGACATCGACGCAGCCACCCGCCTGATCACGCTCAAGCTCGTCGGCTACACGGAGGTCGTGCACACGCTGCGGCCAAGGCTGCACGACGACAGTGCCATCGTGCTGTTCGGAGGGCAGGCCAAGGAGCGGCCCTACCCGGGCGCGACCACGGTCGCCACCGTCAACGCGGGCGTCACCGGCCTCGTACGCACCCTCGCCACCGAGCTCGCCCCGATCCGCGTCAATGCGGTGCACCCCGGGGTCGTCGGCGACAGCCCCTTCTGGTCGGGCAAGCCGCTCGACGCCCTGATCACCAGGACGCCCACGGGCCGGCTGGCAACCATGCGGGACGTGGTGGACGCAGTGGACTTCCTGCTCGGCAACCGGTCGGTCAACGGGGTCGACCTGAGCGTCGACGGCGGGTGGCTGCTGCGTTGACGGTGCGCGTTGCGTTCGTCAGGAGGGGCTGAGCCGCGAGCTGGGTGGAGGTTGGGCCCGGTCGGGATGCCGGTGCCGATGTCGAGGAACTGCCGGATGCCCGCCCAGGTGGCTGACCTGGGGTCCCCCAGGCATTCAGCTCGACTGATTCCTGGGCGGCAAGGACAACCACCCGGTCGACGAGGAACTGGGCCAGGCTTTCAGCCCTCGTCCTTCGCCCGTTTCTCCGCGCGCCGCAGAACGTCGTCCACGACCTTCTTGTCGAGCGCGGCCCGCACCAACGCGGCTGCCAGCACGGCCGGTTCGGTGTGACCGGCGAGCTTCACCAGGTGGTCCGGCTCCTTGGGCAGCCCGAGCCGCTCCGCGCCCTGGAGCGCCTTCGCGTCGAGCCAGGGCGCGGCCTCGGGCCAGACCAGCTGCACCTCCCGCAGGAAGATGTCCACGCCGGCCGGACCGAGAGCCGGTATCTCCCGCAGCAGGGAACGCAGTTCGTCGAGATCGCCGTCCGCCTCGTCCCGCATACGCCGCAGATCGCCGCCCCAACGCTCCAGCAGCAGCTCGGCGCCCTCACCGAGCATCGTCGCCGTGCGCTCGTCGTAGCGCCGATAGCCGCCCTCGCCCAGTGCGTCGACCCGCTGCTGCCAGCTCGCGTCGGCCATCCGGCGCGGATCGCGCATCCCCGCCTCGTACAGGGCGCGGGTGGCCGCGAGGGCGACGGAGCCGCGGATCCGCGCGCTGAGGAGACAGGCCAAGACCAGGGTGCGGTACAGCGGCTGCGGTGTGTTCCGCAGTTTGATGCCCGCCTCCTCGGCGAACGTACGGCCGTGTTCGGCGATCAGCGTCTCGAGGACCCGGCTGTCCTGGTCTGTTCGTCTGGCCATGACTACGGCCTGAGCGGGTCATGGCCGAGCGTCATCAGCCGGTGACGGCGTTCGGTCTCCCGGGTCGCGGCTTCCCCCGCCGTGGGCTCCAGCGAGGGGTCCGTCTCGGCCTCGACCGTGTCCACGACCTCGTACATCACGCTGATGTCGTCCTCGGTGAGGTCCGTGCGACGCTTCTGGAGGATGGCCAGGACGTGCTGGCCGGTGGGCGAACCCGCGTGCTCCGGCAGCGGTTCGGTCTCCTCGTCGGCGTCACTGACCTTCAGCCAGGCGGCCAGTTCCTGCGAGGTCATGTTCACCACGCGGTGGAACTCGTCCCACAGCACGTCGAGTTCGAGGGCGTCGGCCATTGCGTACCCCTTTCGTTCGTACGCTGGTATGCGGCCATGCACTGGGCGGTGGTCAGTCGCGTGGCCAGTCCTCGGCCTGGAACATCCAGCGGTGCTTCTCGAGTTCGGCCGTGAGGGAGATCAGCAGGTCCTGGGTCACGGGGTCGGCTTCGTCCGTCGCGTTGATCCGCTCCCGAAGCTGCCCGATGGTCGTGTTCAGGGACTCGATGAGCAGGCCGACGACCTCGGTGTCCTGCACCCAGCCTTCTTTCGGGCTCTGGTGGGCGCAGGTCGCGGCGATGGTCTCGGGCCGCCCGTCGGGCGGGATGCCGAGTGCCGCGGCGCGTTCGGCCACGGTGTCGGCGTACGAACGTGCCGTGGCGACGACCTCGTCGAGCTGGAAGTGAATCGTGCGGAACCGGGGGCCCACGATGTTCCAGTGGACCTGTTTGCCGATGAGTGACAGCCCCAGCAGGTCCACCAGAGTGCCCTGCAGGGCGTCCGCGACCACCTGACGTGCGGGGTCGGGAAGGGTGCTCTTCACCACAGTCATGACGCGTTTCTCCTCGTGGTTTCGCGGCTTCTGGTTTCGCGGCTCGTGGCTTCGGCGCTTGTGGTCTGACGTCGGACAAGACGAAGCAGTCCCGCGCGTTCCTCCTCACACGTTCCGCCCCACACACCCGAGGTCTGTCCGGTTTCGAGCGCCCAGGCCAGGCACTGGTAGGACACCGGGCAGCGGGCACAGACCTCCTTGGCGGCCTCGACATCCTGCAGGGCCGGGCCGGTCGTGCCCACGGGGAAGAACAGTTCGGGGTCCTCATCCGCGCAGGCTGCTCTGAGCAACCACTCCATGCGGGCGCGAGTGCCCAAGGCGGATCTGCGGAAACACGTGCCTTTCGGGTCCCCGCTTCCCGAGCTCGCGGTCCGGTCAGCTCGCCGTTCTCCCGGGTACGCGGATGGGTCCGTTTCCCGAATCGACCGTCCGGTCAGTTCCCGAGCACGCGGTCCACGAAGCCGGTCACGTCCGCGAGGACCGCGGCCTTGTCCGTCTCGTTGAAGACCTCGTGCTGTGCGCCCGGGTAGACGCGCTCGGTCCAGTCGGCTCCGCGCAGTTCCTCGACACCCGCGCGGCTGGCCGGCAGTGGCACGAGGCGGTCGTCGTCGCCGTGCAGCCACAGCAGCGGGAGTGGGCCGACGCCGCCGCTCTTGGAGACGGTCTCCAGCGTGCGGACGAAGGCTTCCAGCGTCGGGCGCTTGAACGGGCCGTGCCAGACGAGGGGATCCTCCGCGTACGCCTCGCCCACCGCCGGGTCGCGCGAAAGCGTCGCCGGGTCGATGGGGACCTCGGGGATCGGGTCGTGCGCCAGCAGCTGCCGGGGAACGCCCCAGTCACCGATCACCGGCCCGGACAGCACGAGCGCGGCCAGACCGTCGCCGTACCGCTGTGCGTACCGCGCCGCGATGAGCCCGCCCATGGAGTGGCCGATCAGCACGACGGGCACGCCGGGGTGCGCGGCGCGGGCCAGCCGCTCCACCGCGTGGACGTCGGTCACCACGTCCTCGAAGTCCTCGATCAGCACCGGCTCGCCCGCCGACTTCCCGTGGCCCATGTGGTCCGGCCCGAAGACCGCGGCGCCATGCCCGTTCAGTACGTCCGCCACGTACTCGTACCGGCCGATGTGCTCCCCGTAGCCATGGACCAGGAGCGCGACATACCGCGGCCCCTCCCGTGGCCACTCGCGTGTGGTGATGCTGCCCCTGGTGCCGGTGAGGGTGTACTCGCGGGAGTCGGCCATGGCTCGCTCCTCCATCGACGTCGGCGAAGGTTCCGGATGATCTTCCCAGGCAGCGGGGCGGCGGTCCACAGCGCGATACCAGCGGCGTCACCTGGCGAGGTGCCTCTTACGGGCAAGGGGCCACCTGGCGAGACGGTTCTGACACGGAGAGATGGCTGCGCATAGCATCAGTCTCCGCATGAACACGATGACGCTCTGGCACATCTCTGTCTGGGAGTTCGCCGCACTCGCCGCCGCGGCCATGCTCGTCGGCTTCTCGAAGACCGCCGTGAGCGGGGCCAACACGGTCAGCCTCGCGATCTTCGCCGCCGTCCTGCCCGCCCGCGCCTCCACCGGCGTACTGCTGCCCGTGCTCATCGTCGGGGACGTACTCGCCGTGCTCACCTATCGCCGGCACGCCCACTGGCCCACGCTGTGGCGGCTCTTCCCGGCGGTGGCGGGCGGCGTGGTGATCGGCACGGTGTTCCTGATGTGGGCGGACGACCAGGTCGTACGGATGTCGATCGGCGCGATTCTGCTGCTGATGGCCGGGGTCACGGTATGGCGCCGCCGGAAGGCCACGGCGGAGGAGGAACCGGAGGCGGTGACCTCGCCGGCGGGCCGGATCAAGGCGCGTTCGTACGGTGTGCTCGGCGGCTTCACGACGATGGTCGCCAATGCGGGCGGTCCCGTCATGTCGATGTATCTCCTCTCGGCGGGCTTCCGCAAACTCGGCTTCCTGGGGACCTCGGCCTTCTTCTTCCTGATCGTCAACGTGTCCAAGGTGCCCTTCAGCGTGGGCCTCGGCCTGATCGACGGCCGCTCACTGCTGCTGGACGCCGCCCTCGCCGCCTTCGTCATCCCCGGTGCCGTGATCGGCAAGCTCGCTGTGGACCGCATCAACCAGCGGCTCTTCGAGCAGTTGGTGATCGCGGCGACGGTGGTGGGCGGGGCGCAGCTGCTGCTTCGCTGAGCCTGGTGTTTTGCCGATCCCTGTGGCCGGCTGGTTCCTCGTTGATTCCTGTGCCCCGTACGCTCGGCTGATTCGTGTGGCCCGTACGCTCGGCGGCATGTCCCCGGATGCCCGTGCCCGCGCCCATGTCCTGGTCCTGGGTGGCACGGCCGAGGCCCGCGAACTCGCCGCGGCCCTCGCCGCCCGGCCCGGCGTGCGCGTGACCACCTCGCTCGCGGGCCGGGTGTCTCGGCCGGGGGCCCTCGAAGGGGACGTACGCGTCGGGGGATTCGGCGGGGCGGAAGGGCTCGCCTGGTGGCTGCGTGCGGAGCGCGTGGACGCACTGGTCGACGCCACGCATCCCTTCGCCTCGGGCATCACGGCGAACGCGGCGCAGGCCGCGAGGGCCGAGGGTGTCCCGGCCGTAGTCCTGCGCCGCCCCGGCTGGCAGGCAGGGCCCGGCGACCGCTGGCACTCGACGACCTCCCTCGCAGAAGCCGCCGACCTGCTCCCGTCGCTGGGCCGCCGCGTCTTCCTCACAACGGGCCGCCTGGGCCTGGCAGCCTTCGCCCCGCTCTCCGAACTCCACTTCCTCGTACGCTCGGTGGAGCCTCCCGAGCCGCCGCTGCCACGCCACACGGAAGTCCTGCTGGCCCGCGGCCCGTTCACGGTGGAAGACGAGTCGACCCTCCTACGCGAGCACGCAATCGACGTCCTGGTGACGAAAGACAGCGGCGGCGCCTCGACGTCAGCCAAGCTGACGGCCGCCCGCGCCCTGGCCGTCCCGGTCGTGGTGGTACGCCGCCCTCCGCTGCCGGAGGGGGTGGTGCCTGCCGCCGGTGTCGCCGAGGTGCTGGCTTGGCTGGAGGGCGGCCTTCCGGGGACGGGGCCCTGATGGGGTGCCGGTGCGGTGAGTTGTTGCCGGCCCAGGGGATGGGACAGGGGAGACGGGGACACGTGGCGGGGCCCGGTGCGACCGTCCCGCCCTACCCCCGCGGCCGCCTGCGCAGCAAGTACGTGTCCATGATCCAGCCCTTTCGCTCACGAGCCTCCGAGCGGAGCTCGGTGATGCGAGGCGCCGTGTCCGCGAGCGGGCCCGAGGCGAGGATCTCGTCCGGGGTGCCTATGTAGGCGCCCCAGTAGATGTCGATGTCCTGGTCGGCGTACCGCTGGAAGGTCTGGTGGGCGTCGAGCATGACGACGACATCGTCGACGCCCTCGGGGAAGCCTTCGGCAAGGCGTCGGCCCGTCGTGATCTGCACTGGTCCTGCGACCCGATTGAGGCCCGTGCGATGGCGGGCGACGAGGGCGGAGACGCTGCTGATGCCGGGTACGACGTCGTAGTCGAAGGCCACCGCGCCCCGCTCGAGGATCTCCTCCAGGATCCCAAGTGTGCTGTCGTACAACGCGGGATCGCCCCAGACCAGGAACGCCCCGCTTTCCTCCTCGCCCAACTCCTCGCCGATCAAGCGCTCGTAGATGTCGGCGCGAGCCCGGCGCCAGTCCCCGACAGCGGGGGAGTAGCCCGCGCCACCGGCGGCCCGGTCCCGCTCCGGATCGCGGGCCTCCGCCAGCCGGTACGTCCCCTCCGGTATGTGCGCGTCGAGAATGTCACGGCGCAGCTGAACGAGGTCCGACTTCACCTCGCCCTTGTCCAGGATGAAGAACACGTCCGTGCTCCGCAGGGCCTTGACCGCCTGAAGGGTCAATTGGTCGGGGTCGCCTGCCCCAATGCCGATGACATGAATCTTTCGCACACCCCGAGTCTGCCCCACGCCACTGACACTCGGATCACCGCACCCGACCGGAACGGCCGGCAGGCCTTCAGGCCTGCGCCGCTACGCCTTGCTCCCGCGCAGCCGAGGAGCCCACGCCTCCGCGTCCACCGCGGCCTCGTCCCGCTCCACGACCCCGGCCAACTCACGTGCCCAGGCGATGAGTTCCGGCAGTTCCATTCCGTACGGCCGCTCCTGCCCGGCCTCCACGCCCCACTCCTCGACCGCCTCGGCCCCCCGCCGCAACAGCCGTGCCCCACCCGTGAGGTTCCCGCGAGCCGCATGCGTGAGCCCCACCGCGAGCTGGGCCAGTCCGCGCCACAGGGCCCGTTCCTCCTCCGGTCCCGACTTCCAGGCGTCCTCGAAGACCTCGTGCGCATGGAACGGCTTCCCCGCCTCCAACAGCGCCTGCGCCTCGTCGACGGTCTCCTCGGGCGTACGTACGACCCCTTCAGGCTGCCGCTCCACCCCGTCGGCCCCGTACGGCAACGGCCGCCCGAGCCCGTCCCGCGGCCGCGCACTGCGCGCCCGCCCCTCGGCATCTCGGTCCCGTCCGTCGTCAGAAGCACTATCCATACCCCGATTGTCCCCCGTCCCACGCCCACTTCGGAGCACGCCGCGACGTGAGGTAAAGTGCTCTACGCGCGATCACGCGGTTCACCGCGACGGTCGCATCGGGACGTGGCGCAGCTTGGTAGCGCACTTGACTGGGGGTCAAGGGGTCGCAGGTTCAAATCCTGTCGTCCCGACAGTGCGAAGGGTCTTCGCAGGCGAGAGCCTGTGGGGGCCCTTTTCGTATGGGTCGCATTCGGGCTTCGAGGTTGAGCATGCCGCTCATAGGCGCCTTTACTCGGAGGTTTGCGAGGATGCCGCTGCTGGACCTGGACAAGATCACTGCGGGGCTGTCGACGACCTGTCCGCGATTCCAGAAGACCTCCACGAGTACGTACTGACCGACGGCCCGGGCGCCGACAAGCGGCTACTCCTCGCCCGGTCCGACAGCTGGGTTGCCGTCCTCGCGGTCTCCACCGCAGCCGCGTACGACCACGCGCATCCGGACAGCCGTACCAATCAGTGCCTGGACCACGTGCTGCTCGGCGACGGTGCCACGGCCCGGCCGACGGATCCGGCGCAGCACTGCTGAGCGTCAGGACATACCTGGCATGCCCTCCGTGTCGCCGGACGAACCGGACCCACCCGATGTGCCGTCGGACGAACCGGAGCCGTCCGAGGACATCGCGGCCTTCTCACCGCCGGGCGTGACCGCGTACCACTTGCTGTCCTTGGCTTGGCCCTTCATCTCGCCAGCCTTGGCATCGCCCATGTAGCGGTACAGCGGCCGACCGGCGAGGGTGAGCTGCTTCATTCCGTCCGAGCGGTCCACCGAGCCGACGAGGTTCTGCTCTACGCCCATCGCCTTCACAGAGTCCTGTGCCATGACCGGCATCCAGGTCTTTGCACAGTCGCCGGTACACATCGACTTGGACGGGGACGCCTGGTCCATCTCGTAGCGATAGAGGGTCATCCCCTTGTCGTCGGTGACGAAGGTGCCCATGCCCTCCATCTCCTCGGTCATCAGCATGGAGGTGGTGGGCATGCCCATGCCGTCCGCATCACCGCTGCCGGCCGGGGCGGAGGACGCGGGCCCGGCGGCGCCGGAGTCCGTACTGGAGGAACTGTCCCCCGAGCTGCCGCATGCGGCCAGGAGGAGTGCGGAGGTGACGCCTGCAGCTGCGGCCAGGACAACACGTTGCCGGATCACGGAGGTTCCCTTCACTGAGCCCTGTTTCTACTTACTCACTTAGTACGTCGGATCTCAGTGGACTGTTCAGCCACGGACGCCTCACATCACAAAGCCTTGCCCGACGGCACACGGCCGTCGGGCAGGGCTCTCGTCGGGTGCGTGGTGGTCAGGCCAGCGCACTGCCCTTCTTCCAGGACTCCCAGTCGACGTTCCAGGCGCCGTAGCCGTTGTTCACGTCCACGGTGTCCGTGGACTTGACGACGGTCACAGGGTCGCCGTAGTTCACCCGGTCGTAGAACCACTTGGCGTTGGCGGTGCTCAGGCCGATGCAGCCGTGGCTGGCGTTGACCTTGCCGAACTTGCCCTCGTTCCACGGGGCGGCGTGGGCGTAGGTGCCCGAGGGGGTGAGCTGGACGTCCCACTTGACGGCGCCCAGGTCATACGCCTCGGGGCCGAAGATGCCGACCGTGGCGGAGTTCATCCGGATCGTCGGGACCTTACTCAGTACCACCATGGTGCCGTTCCACGTCTCGAAGGTCTTCTTGCCCGTGGAGACCGGAAGGGTCTTCACGACCTTGCCGTTCTCGGCCACGGTCATCGTCTTCTTGACCACGTCCACCGTGCTGACGACGGACTTGCCGATGGTGAAGTCGATCTCGCGCTTCTGCGTGCCGACCAGGTCGCCGTTCTTCACGCCGACCAGGTCCATCCGCAGCTTCACCTTCGTGCCGGACTTCCAGTACTCCTTGGGCCGGTAGTCGACCCGGTCCTTGCCGTCCCGGTCCTTCATCCAGCTCCACGCGCCCTCGACGGCCGGGGAAGAGGTGACGCTGAGCTTGCGCTCCACCGCCGCCTTGTCGTGGATCGCCTTGTTGAAGACGATCGAGACCGGGAGGGCGACGCCGACGGTGGCGCCCTTGTTGACGTTATAGGTGCCGACGAAGATCTCGTCCTTGCTGAGCGTCGTGAAGCTGCTGGTGCGGGTCGTCTTTTCGCCGTCGGGGGCGGCGAGTTGGGCCTTGAGTGTGTAGGCGGTGCCGTATCCGGTGGCGTGGGACGAGGTCCAGGAGGTGCCGTCGGAGGACAGTGCGCCGTCGAGGGTCTTGCCGTCGCCGGCGGTGACCGTGACCGACGCCAGCTTCCCGTCGCTCGCCTTCACCGTGAGCGGCTCACCGGGTATGACGTCCTTGTCGTCGGTGGCGGGAGAAACCGTGACGGCAGCCGACCCGTTCTTGCCGGAATCCGCGCCCACCTCTGCCCCGGGCTTCGAATCCGAGGCCGGTGATTCCTTCGAGGCGCCATTGGCGGTCTGGCTGCAGGCGGCCAGAGTCACGACCCCGGCCAGGGCGAGCGCCGCGAATCCCAGCCGCCTGCGCCGAGGCCGTCGCTCTGCGGGCGCCATGTGCTCCCGTCGGCTGTCTTGCACAGTCATTCTCCATCCAAGATGTAGCTAAGTGATTTAGTAGACGAGTGCCGGGGGTGCTCGGTTCCCGCTGTCGGGGCTCGTGATTCAGGTGGCCCCCTGTGGCGCCGACTCGACCGAATGGTTGCGGCCCTCGAGATCAAGAAGATGGCGCACTACTACGAAATATATTCGTAGCCCAAGATCGGCGCCGACGAACACCACGATCGAGGTCCAGTCGTTCAGCCGCAGGCCCAGGAACTGGTGCGCCTCGTCGATCCGCAGGTACTCGATCCAGAACCGGCCGACGGTGTACGCGGCCACGTAGAGCGCGAAGGTCCGCTCGTGCCCGAGCGCGAAGCGCGCGCTCGCCCAGACGGCCAGTACCGCGACGCCGCCACAGTGACTCGTAGAGGTGGGATGGAACGTCGCGATGTCCGCGTAGCCTTCGGGCTGCTCGTCGGGAGAGATCTCCAGTCCCCAGGGGAGGGAGGTCGGGCGCCCGAAGAGCTCCTGGTTGAACCAGTTACCCCACCGCCCGATGGCCTGCGCGAGCGCGATGCCGGGTGCGACAACGTCCGCGTACGCGGGGAACGGACCCCCGTGCCGACGGCACCCGATCCAGGCACCCAGGCCGCCCAGCGCGATGGCGCCCCAGATGCCGAGGCCGCCCTCCCGGATGTACAGGGCCTTGATGGGCTCGCCGCCCGCACCGAAGTATGCGTCCGGGCTGGTGATCACGTGGTATAGGCGGCCGCCGACGAGCCCGAAGGGCACCGCTCAGATGGCGATGTCCGCGATCGTCTCCTTGTTGCCGCCGCGAGCCACCGAGCGGCGCGTGCCGAGCCAGACGGCGATGGAGGCGCCCGGGATGATGCAGAAGACGTAGGCCCTCAGGGGGACGGGGCCCAGGTGCAGGACTCCGGTCGAAGGGCTGGGCAGTGCGGCGAGTTCCATACCTGCACCATAGGAGATTCAGCTGAGTAGCTTAGTGAGTAGTTGATCAGGCCCGTGCCGTGGAAGCAGGTGTATGAGCTGCGGCTCCGCTGCGCCGCGAGCGACGCAGCGAGAGCGCCAGGCCGACGAGAGCGGGCGCTCCCAGCAGCACCTCGGGCCACACGCCCAGCCACTCGGAGAGGGTGAGCCCCGAAGCAAGCGGCGCCCGCTCCACTAGGTGGCCGCCACGCCAGGTCCCCAGCCAGTCCATGACCTGTCCGTCCGGTCCGACGATGGCGCTCACCCCGCTCGTCGAGGCAAGGGCGACGGCCCGTCCGTACTCGATTGCGCGGATGCGGGCCATCGCCAGCTGCTGCTCGGACTGCCCGGCCTGGATACCGCGCTCGTACGTCGCGTTGTTCGTCTGGACCACGAGGAGGTCGGCGCCCGCCCGGACGGTGTCGCGGACCCGGTCGTCGTACGCGATCTCGTAGCAGATCACGTCACCGAGCCGCACCCGCCCCGCATCCAGCGGGGCTGTCGAGGTGCCCGGCAGGAGGTCGCGGGGGATGAGCTGGAGCGCGCTGAGGCCGCCGAGGAGCGAACGTGCAGGGATGTACTCGCCGAAGGGTACGAGCTGGCGCTTGGCGTACCAGGAAGCCGGGCCCTGGCCGGGCAGCCACAGCTGGCCGGCGTTGTACGCCCGCTCGCCGGGGGCTTCCAGCATGGCGCCGATGAGGAGGGGGCTGTCCAGCTCCCGGACCGAGTCGGCGACGAGGGAGCCGAGCTCCGGATTGCGCCCCGGGTCGCCGTCGAGGGAGTTCTCCGGCCACAGGACGATGTCCGGTCGAGGGACTTCGCCTCGGCGTACGGCGTCGGCCAGGGCCTTGGTCTCGCGGGCGTGGTTCTGTGCGACGTTGCGCACCCGGGCCAGCCTGCTCCTCCAGCGTGCGCTTGCGTTCGACGTTGCCCTGGACGACGGCGACCACGGCGCTCGGCCCGGATGTCCCCGGGGCTGGGAGGGCGAGCGGTGTCGCGATCAGGGCGACCGCGCCGAGGCATACGGCCGCGCTGGCTGCCGATGGCCGTTGCGCCACGCCGTCAGGCCGTACACCAGCAGCGATCCCAGGAACGCGACAGCGAAGGAAAGGGCCGGGCCGCCGCCGATAGCGACCCAGGCGGCATGGGGTGCGTCCGCCTGACCGAAGGCCAGCCGACCCCAGGGGAAGCCGCCGAGCGGAACCCGGCCACGTACCGCCTCCAAGGCCACCCACCACGCAGCGGTGTACATAGGCCAGCCCGGCAGCGCGATCAAACGGGGCAGCGGCATCGCGACGAGCGCGAAGACCAGGGCCTGGACCGCCGTGAGGGCGAGCCACGGAACCAGACCGAGGTTCGCCAGCCAGACGATCAGCGGGGCGAGGAAGGCGATACCGAAGATCCCGCCCGAGGCGAAGGCGGACCGGGGGCGCCGTCCGCGCACCGCCAGGATCAGCAAAGCCGGGCCGAGCGCGGCCAGGAACCACCATCCGACCGGCGGGAATGAGGCGTAGAGCAGCAGTCCACCAGCGCAGGCGGCTGCCCAGGACCGGAGCGTGGCCGCAGTGGGGCGGCGGGTCACGCGCGGTGGTCCGGCCCTCACGAAGGTACTGGGCAGACGTTCGCGGTGCGCAGTCGTCGTACGAGCACGTGGACCAGCAGCGCCACCGAGACGGCGGCGAGTACCGGTTGCAGCGGAGCGAAGTACGACAGGGCGCCGCTGACGCCGATGGCCAGCACCACGAGCTTGTTGCAGATCGGGCAGCCGACCGCGAAGACGGACAGTAGACCCGCACCGAGGGCGCGAGCGGTGCGGGGACGCTCGGGCAGCGCGGCCTCGGGGGCTTCGGCTGGGCCGATGCGGACGTAAGTGGCCACGAGGAGGCCCTCCAGTACGGAGCTGACCAGCCACACCGGGTAGTTCCACCAGAGCACGGGGGTCATCCGCGTGTAGAAGGGGGTCGGTACCACGCCCGTCGGGACGCCGATGACGAGTGCGGCGATCACCGTGACCGCTGCTGCCAGGAGCCATCTGCGGGCGGGCCAGGTGCGCATGAGGCTGCTCCTCGGGATCGGGCCGCCGACCGGGCGGCACGTCAAACCGGGGAGCCTGACAACGGCCTCCGGTCGGCGGCTGGCAGCCATGTTAAGCCACTAATTGACTTAGTAACAATGAAGGGCTTGATCAGTGGCGAGGGCGGGGTTCGACGACGCGTCGGCTGCGGGCAAGGCCGCTCATGCGTCGCTGGTGGGAGCGCGTGTCGATCCGTCCGTGCAGCGGCAGGTCGGCGCGCCACCGCTCCTCGTCCTCGAGCGCCGCGCGCCTTCCCCTGACGCGGGCCAGGGGAGGGCACCGGCTCTGGTGTGTGCTGACCAGCCGGGCTATGTCGTAATAGATCGCGGCGAGAAGCAGGCCGCCGATCAGTATCGCTATCGCGGCCATGGGGCCACGGCCCAGTTCACAAGGTTCCGCGTGTGTCCTTCTGTGCGGCGCGCAGCGCGGCGACTTCCTTGCGCAGCTCGTTCAGCTCGGAGTGTGCCGCGGGTGAGTCGATCGAGGTGCCTCGCCGTGATACGCGCAGCCCCCCGCGCGTCATGAACCACATCATCAGGCCCATGCCGATCGGGCAGGCCAGGAGGAGCAGTGGATACAGAAACTGAGGCATGAGGCCCTCCCGGTGGGCTGCGGGGCGCTCATCGAACCCGCTCTAGCTACTAAGTAGTTTAGGTAAACGGGAACGTTGACGCCAGTCCGGGCGCACTCGGTCGCAGTGTGTGGCAGACCTGTTACTGAGGGTGTCTCTGGGTGGGGGTGGGCCTGGTTGGCTGCGGCGCGGTCGGCGAGGTCGATGGTCGGGTGTGCGCGTGCAGGCCGGAGGCGATGCGCTTGCCTTTATTTACTAATGAGCTTAGTGTCTCATTCGGTAGCCGACACTCGATCTCCAGCGGCCGCCTTCTTTCCGCCCGCTGTGATCCCGCCCTCAAAGAACGCCACCGGTCACCGGTTGGGAGCTGGTCATCCCGCACGACTCTCCTTGTCTCCGAAAGTCTCGGGTGACCGCATCGAATGGATAGGGAGAGCCGTGCGGTCAGGAGAGTCTCCACATCCATCGCCGTCGGTCGGCGGTGCCCTCGAGGATCTGATGCGTGAGCGGCTCGGCCGTGAGTGCGTGTATGTCCCGTCGTGCAGACTGGCCGTGTACCTGGCGCTACGCCGCTGGTGCGCTCCAGGTGGAAGCGTGCTGATGTCGCCGGTCAACGACGACGTCATGGTGTTCGTCGTGCTGGCAGCCGGGCTGCGTCCCGTTATGGCGCCGGTGTCCTCTCGGGACGGGAACATCGACATCCGCGCGGTGCCGGAATCGACCTGGCGCAGCGTGGGCGCGGTGCTGACGACCAACGTCTACGGCATGCCGGACGACGCGGACGAACTGCGCACTCGGTGCGACCGCATGGGCATCCCCCTCCTTGAGGACGCGGCACACGCGATCGGTACGACGGTGGGAGACCGCCCGATCGGCGCCTTCGGAACAGCTGCGGCTTTCAGCCTGGGCAAGCATGCGGGGGCGACCGGTGGCGGGTTCCTGGCGCTGGAGGATCCAGCGGACCGCAAGGCGCTGGAACAACTGCGTGATGAGCTGTTGGCGCCGCGGCAGCTGCATCGGGACTTGGCGTACACGCTGCGCCCTGTCGCGCGCGCTGCGGTACAGCGGCTCCATCTGGTCCGACCCGTGTGGAAGACCATGCGGACCCTGGGGCTGTTGGAACGCGAACGCTTTCGTATGGAGCTCCAGGAACGGCACTTGCGGGAGGGGGTGGGCCGCAGTCCGGACCTGGGAGCCTTCGACCGCTGGGTGCGAGTCGATCTGCACGGATACCGCAGGGAACACGGACGCGTTCTGCAGCGCACGCTGAGGCGGCGGATGAGTGGCCTGGACGCGGACCTGTCTCGGCGGCGTGAGGGGGCGAGGCTGCTGGGCGGCACCGTCTGGGCTGCTGCAGGCGTGCGGGACGCGGTCGCGGAGGGAGTGCAGGATCGCCACGTGCCGCCGCTGTTCCGTGTGCCCCTGATGGTGCGCGACCGGGACAAGCTGGTGGCACGTCTGGAGCGGTGCGGTGTCGTGATCGGGTACCTGTACGACCCGCCCTTGGACGACTTCGCCGGACCCGAGTTCGTGGAGCCGTCCCCGGCGCCTGAAGCGGCCCGCTGGTTCGCGGCGCACGCGCTGCCGGTGGACCCCCTCCTGGCGCGGAGGATGATACGCCTGCTCCAACGGGAGGCTCCGCAGCCGGCGGATCCGTTTCCGAGCCCGGCCCTCCGCGACCAGGCGCCGTGAGTGTGATTTCCCGGCCTCGGCCTCCTCTCGGCCTCCGTCGGCCGGGCGCATCGCATCCGCCGCTTACGGGACACGCCGCTTGTGCCGCGGCTGTGCGGGCCAGAGTTGCGCCGCCTCGGCGAGGTCGCTTCGAGTGCTGCCCGTACAGGCTGGGGAGGGACAGTTCGCCCGCGCGGGCTCGTATCCGGAACGGCGAACCTGCCCACTCCCAGTGCCACGGGCGGACTCAGAGTGGGAGTTGGAAACCTGCGATCGGTGTCTGAAGCTGAGCGATGAGCTGCCCCCACCAGCCGGTCACCTGCATGACTCCCACCGCCGGCAGCAGTACTCCACCGACTCACATCACGGCCCGCGCGTGCCGCCGTGCCCAGGTGAAGCGCCGCATCACACCGTCGAACGACGCGGCCGCGAGCAGGAAGGGAAGCCCGAGGCCCAGGCTGTACGTGAACGAAAGGACGGCCCCGCGCCCGGCGCTCGCACTGTCCGCCGCCAGGGAAAGGACGGCCGCGAGGGTGGGGCCGATGCACGCCGTCCAGCCGATCGCGAAGAGGGCGCCGAGCAGCGGCGCGCCCGCGAGGCCCGTACCGGGCCGGAAGGAGGGTCGCCGGCTGAAACCGGCCAGCGGCAGCTTGTCGAGCAGCCCGGCGACGTACGAGAGATAGCCAGGGATCAGGGGCAGGCAGCAGGGCGAGAAGAAGGAGAGCGTTCCGGCGGCGAGGGCCAGGAGGAGGGTGAGGACGAGAGGGCCCGCCAGGACCGTTTCGCCGACACCGGCGGCCAACGTCACTCGTCCGTACCTCCGCCGTTCTTCTCCGTGGCGAGATCCGTCACCAGCTCGCTCAGCGTCGTGTACGTGGTCCGGCCGATGATGCGGGCGGCGATGCGTCCGTCACGGTCGATGATCACGGAGCTGGGAACCGCGGACAGCGGGATGCGTCCGTTGAATCCCAGGAGGAGCTTGCCGTCCGGGTCGCGGAAGCTGGGGTACGTGATGCCGTAGTTCCGCTCGAAGGCCGTCGCCGCCGCGTCGTTGTCCCGTGTGTTGATGCCGACGAACCGCACGCCGACGTCACGGGTCTCCTCGGACACCTTCTTCAGGTCGGGTGCCTCGGCCCGGCACGGAGCGCACCAAGATCCCCACACGTTGAGCACGATCACGTTGCCGCGCAGATCGGCCAGGTCCAACTGGTCGCCGATGATCGTCTCGCCGCTGAGCGTGGGAACCATTGGCCGTTTGCCTGTCAAGTACTCGGTCAGTCCCTCCTGGGTGCTGGAGGCGGCCGCCTTCTCGGTGTCCGACGAGCCGGAAGTCGTACTCGTGCCGCACGCGGCGAGCAGCAGAGCGGCCGCGCCCGCGCCCGCAGCCTGTCCCACCAGCGCCGGGGGCTGACGGTTGACATGAGGTTTTCCTTCCTCTCGATATACGCCTAGGGGGTATGCTCCGGTGTATGCGTATCGGAGAGATGCCGCTGGCAACCTCGAGCCACCCCTGCCGGTCGCTGTGCGGGGTGGGATCTGTCGAAGTCGTCCTGCTCAAGCGGGTGTTGGGGCTGTGTCTGAGGCTGCGGCTCGTCGTGTCCGGTGACTGTTCCAGGACCATCGGCTGACGTGGCGGGCGGAAGCTCTCGCGCTGTCGGACTGGCCGGGGTCGCTGGGTCGGGCCATGCTCTTTGAGGTGCAAGCAGGCGTCGGCGGGGCCCCAGTTGCGGCTCTGATGCGGTGTGGGCCCCGCCGGGCTCAGATCAACTCAGTGACCCTTGTACTCGAAGATGTACAGCCCAACGGCATTGTCTTTAGGGGATGTCTCACGTGGCGAGTTTCGCGAGCTTCTTGTAGCAGGTGAGGGCGGCTGCGAGGCCGAGGAGGGCGAGGAAGTGAGATCCCTTTCGCTCGTACCGGACGGTGAGCCGGCGGAAGCCGAACAGCCAGACGTTCGACCGCTCGATCTTCCAGCGGTGCCGGCCGAGCCGCTCGCACGTGGACCGGCGATGCGCGGTCGCGGGCGAGACGCCGAACGTCTCCGGCAGATGCCGCCAGGCGCACCCGCTGGTCAGCACATACACGACCGCCGTGAACACGGCCCGCTCGTCACACGGAGCGGTCCCGCCGCCCTGCGGACGGGAGTTGAACGACGGCAGCAACGGTGCGACCAGCTACGGTGTCCTATGTGGTGATCGCTCGCTGGGTTGTTCATGGGGCGGGGTACGTGGAGTTGAATTGTTCCGGACGGGCTGTGGGAGATTGCCGAGTCGCTGATCCCACCGTCGAAGGTGCGGCTACAGCGCGGCGGAACGCAGGACACGCCTGATGAGACGCTGTTCGCGGCGATCATCTACGTGCTGGTCAGCGGTTGTGCCTGGCGGGGTCTGCCGCCGTGTTTCGGGATATCGAAGTCGACCGCGCACCGCCGGTTCCTGATCTGGTCGCGGGCCGGGGTGTGGGGCCGGCCGCACGAGACGGTGCTGCACCGACTCGATGACGCCGGCCTCATTGACGTCTCGCGCGTGGTCCTCGACTCCGCTCACGTGGGGGATAGAAATGGGGGCGAACTCAAGGTCCGGGACCCCCTTTTTCGTGTCGATGTGGCTGCCGTCGATCACCGCCCGGGACCAGTCGATCTCGTTTGCCGCGTTCAGCTGGGCAAGCAGGATCCGATGCAGATCGTCGAACACCCCGGCGTTGATCCACCGCTTGATCCGCCGCCAGCACGTCATGCCTGACCTGAAGCCGAGTTCCTGCGGAAGGTCTTCCCAGCCGATCCCGGTATGCAGCACGTACAAGATGCCCTGCAGGCACTGCCGATCCGGCACCGGCCGCGGACCGGGCGCCTTCATCGGGCCACGGCGGAAGCAACGGCTCGAGAAGCTCCCACAACTGATCATTTAGCAGAGCGCGTGAGCAGCTCTTTAACGTTCGTCTCAGGTTCGCTCGGTAGGAAGTAGGCATGCGGATAAGCGATTCAACTCGTATGTAGAAGGCTAGTGATGGCAGTCGACGCAGCACCATCGGGGAAAGCGCAGCCCGGCCGGTTGCGGTTCGAGGCGGCCACCAGGGCGCTGGCGACGACGTTCTCTGTCGCCGCATGCGGGTCACACGCCGACAACAGTGCGGGGCCCGCCGCGGCCGGTCCGCACAGCGCGCACGCGGGCGGTCGTCAACTCCACCACAGCCGCTGCGCACCGGCGAGCGGTTCCTCGACCTGAGCGCTGCCGCGGTGCGCGAGCAGGACGCGAAGACCCCTGAAGCATCTCGCAGACGGATGTCGTACGGATACATCACCACACAAACGCCTGAAGAGAGGGACTGACATGAAGCCCATGGGACGCCGCGGCTTTCTCACCGCCAGCACGGCACTTGGCATTGGTGCCGGCTTGTCCACGCACGCCATTCTCTCGGAAGCGAGCGAGAACGAGACTTCGGACAAGACTTCGGACATTTCACGGCGGGACCAGGACCTGCCCTTCATCGGCACGGAGGAGACCTTTTCGACTCCCACGTTGTTGAAGCTGAACTCCATCAATCAGGATCACATAGCGTTCCTTGAGGAGATTGGTCTTTCGGATCTAGGCCAACGCCGCATCGGCGATATGGATGCGGGGGGACTCAACGTTCAAATCCTCTCTGCTCATACACCCTCCGTACAAAGTGTCCCTGGGCAGAGGGGCATCGACCTTGCCTATCGTCTTAACCGGCAACTTGTAGACGGGCCAATCGCCAAATATCCGGACCGCTTCAAGGCTTTCGCCACCTTGCCCTTGCAGAGCCCGGAGGCGGCGGCGGACGAACTGGAACGCTCGGTTCGGGAAGATGGCTTCTTGGGCGCACTGACCAACGGACACATCGCGAAGAAGTATCTCGATCATCCCGATTTCGAGCCTGTGCTGGCACGTGCCGTTGCTCTCGATGTGCCGATCTACCTGCATCCCGGCTATCCAGCTGACGAGGTCTTCAAGATCTACTACAGCACCACACGGTCTAAATACACGGAAGAGTACCAAGACTACATTTTCAGTGGGTCTGGATATGGCTGGCACCAGGAGGTGCTGACCCAATGCATTCGGATGATCGCGTACGGGGTTTTCGACAGATTCCCCAAACTGAAAATCATCATCGGCCACATGGGCGAAGGTCTTCCCTTCTACTACGAGCGGATCGTCAATGACATGGGCGAGCCGACCAAAGACTCGCTCGAGAAGCCCATCGGGCAATACTTCCAGGACAACTTCTGGGTCACAACCAGCGCATTCCCCCAGACCGAACTGCTCGATCTCCTGCTGAAGTACATAAGCGTGGATCGAGTGATGTTCGCAACCGACTACCCGTTCGCGGACATAAAGGAGCAGACCGACTGGTTCCGCGGAGTCGATTTGCCACGCGAAGACAAGGAAAAGATTGCATTCCGAAATGCAGAGAAACTGTTCAGAATGAAAGTGCCCGTGAAGTGATACGCCAGCGTCGGCCGGAGTGAAAGAATGCTTTGCTGTAAGGCGAGAGTACGGCCGAAGTATGCGATGCGCGGCTGCCCCATAACGCGGTCTCATACAGGCTCTTCTAAGAGGTCATCTCGTTTGGGGCTGTCATTTCTTGCCCGTGCGGTTGGCGCATCACATCCCGCGGTCTGGGCCGTACTGGGGCTCAGGACGTTCGTTGGCGGTCATAGGAAGGTCTTCGAGCTTTACGGGGCCTGGGTAGAAGGCGGAGCTGTTGGGGCCGCCCATGTCCTCGCCGATCAGATAGCGGTACAGCCACTCGGCGAAACTCATGCGGTATTCCGCCCAGCCGATCTCTCCGTCCTCGACCAGGAGCCGCGGGGTGGCAGATCCGGGGAGGAGGAAGATGGTCTCGCCGCGGTCGGTGCTTGCGATCGGCCACAGCCCGTCTCGGGTACCGAAGGTGAGTTCCTTGAGGCCGAAGAGCAGCCGGGGGTCCTCGTCCGCGTCGAGGTCAAGTTCGTCCCAGCACACCTCTGACCACGCCTGGATGGTGTCCTGAATCCACTGCCCCAGGTTCCATGGCTGCGTCGCGGGGTGGGAGAGGTATGTGCATGGATGCGTGGCTGTCCGGGGGAGGGCAGGGCTTCTCGGGCTGCGCTCCCCCGGGGTGGGGTCAGGCGGACTCGGTGGGAAGGCCCGCCTCCACCCAGTCCTGGATGCCCTCACGGTACTTGCGGACATTGGTGTATCCGAGAGCGGTGAGCCGGTCGGCGACCTGTCCACTGTTGGGGCACGCCGGGTTGGAGCAGTAGGTGACGATCGCGGCGTCGCGGTCGGGGAGCAGGGCGGACGCCTGGGCGTCGACGTCGGCCAGGACCAGTTCGAGTGCACCGGGCAGGTGCTGCTTGGCGTAGTACTCGCCGCCCAGAGTGTCGACGACGGTCACGCTGTCCGCGTCCATGGCTGCCTTGAGCTTGTCTCGTGTGATGAGTGCGGTCATGCCCCTGCCTTTCAAGAATCGGACTATAGTCCGGTCGTGGCTCACGACGATAACGGACCGCAGTCCGATTCTGCAATGCTGCTGGAGCTCCTGCGCACCCCGCCGCCCAAAGAGCAGGCACGCTCGGCACGCAACCGTGCCGCCGTGCTGGAGGCGGCCGCGCGGCTGTTCGCCGAGCACGGGGTGGAAGCGGTCTCCATGGACCAGGTGGCCGAGGCCGCCGGTGTCGGCAAGGGCACCCTGTACCGCCGCTTCGGCGACAAGTCCGGGCTCGCCGCCGCACTCCTCGACGCCCGAGAACGCGTGCTGCAAGAGGCGATCCTGCACGGACCGCCACCGCTTGGCCCTGGAGCCGCCGCAGAGGAGCGGCTCACCGCGTTCGTCGACGCCTATGTCGACTACCTGCTGGAGAACCTGGCTCTCATCCGCACCTCGGAGACCGCCGCGGTCGGCGCCCGGTACCGGATCGGGGCCTACCGGTTCTGGCACCGCCACACAGCGATCCTGCTGGGCACCACACCCGACCCCGAACACACCGCTCACGCCCTGCTCGCCGCGCTGGCCGCCGAACACGTGGCCGCACTCCTGCCGGAACTCGGCGAACAACGGATCCGAGCCGGCCTCATCCGCCTCGCCCGCTCGGCGATGCAACCCCCCAGCCCGTAGGGCAAGGGCCGAGTCATGAACCCACACCTATCCGCGCGACCTCTAAGTTAGTTCAGTCAACATGCCTGCATCGACGTCCTGACCCAGGTCGCGGCCACCACCTTCGGCGGCGGCATAGGCGAAGACATCCGCGAGGGTGCGCAGCCGCAGGCCAGGCGGTCGGGGACGGCGAAGCCGCGGTCGGCGAGCAAGGGCCGGATCTCGCCGATGGCCTCGGTGACGGTGGAACGGCCCACGCCGTACAGCTCGGCGAGCGCGGCATGCGGGAGCTGGCTGCGTAGATGGACGAGGGCGACCAGCACCCGGTCGGTGAACACCAGCACGGGCTTGCGCCCGGCCGCGGCCTGACGCCGGCGCTCTGCGCCCCGGCGCTGGCGCAGCACGGACTCCCGCCTCGCCTGCCATGGGCCGGCCAACTCTTCGATCAAACCGCCGAGATGTGCGCGCGAGATGCCCGTGAAGGCAGGATGGGACAAGGCCGCACGGGCCCACTTCCTGGTCACACTCGAAGAACCCGTGCGGCCACCTACACGTCACGGCCATGGTCGCGATCCCCAATAGCCGACAGCGTCGTAAGTCTCCCTGGCGAACGGGCAGTTCGACCAAGGGGGTGCACGATGACCTTGTCCCAGTTTGACCTGATGCGGTTGCTGGAGTCACCACGTGCGGCCGACGGCGTTGAGACGATCAGGGTGCTGTGGTACCGCCGGAGTCGTCCCGCCACCGGCGGATGAGCGCGTCGACGGCTTCGTGGTCGAAGGTCGGGCACGAAGGAGGGCGCGGAGGAAGGCATAGGGAGAGTCACACCATGCATTCCGGCACTGGATTGGACGAAGCGTACCGGTGACGAAGTATGCGAAGGGCTCGGCGAGGGACACGGAGTGACGCCGTGCATGAGCACTTGGCCCGTGCTCGCACGGCGTCACTTGGCCTCTCGTTCACACGAAGCCGTAGGTGGCAGCCTTGGTCAGGTACAGGTACAGGTGCGGACGGCTCGGACGAGGGCGCCGATCTCGTCCTCGGTGTTGTAGTAGTGGACCGATGCCCTGAGGACCTCCTTGAGGCCGCGGTCGTCCATGTCCAGGCGGGTGGAGGGCGTCCGGGACACGCTGATGTTGATTCCCTGCCCGGCCAGGGACGACTTCACCCGATCCGCGTCGGCGCCGTCCACCGTGAAGGTGGTGATGCCGCAACGCTGGACACCCAGGTCTCTGACGCGCACGCCGGGGATCTCCGCGAGCTGCCCCCGCAGTGACTCCGCGAGTGCGGTGACACGCGTCTGGATCCGGGGCAGTCCCCACCCGAGGGCGTGGTCGATGGCGGCGCCCAGGCCGAGCTGAGCGGCGTAGTTGGCCTCCCAGGTCTCGAACCTGCGTGCGTCCGACCGCATTTCGTACCGGTCACGGGCCGTCCAGGTGGCGGCATGCAGATCGAGAACCGGCGGGACAAGCTGGTCGAGCACTGCCCGGCGCACATAGAGCAGCCCGGTCCCGCGCGGTCCGCGCAGATACTTGCGACCGGTGGTGGAGAGTAGGTCGCAGCCGATCTTCCCGACATCGACGGTGAGTTGCCCCACCGACTGGCAGGCGTCGAGGAGGTACAGCGCCCCCGCCGCGCGGGCGATCTTGCCGACCTCGGCTGCGGGATTCACCAGGCCCCCGTTGGTGGGGACATGGGTGACCGAGATGACCCGGACCCGCTCGTCCACCGCCGCCCGCAGGGAGTCGACCGAGATCTGTCCGTACTCGTCATTGGGGATGACGTCCACCTGGACCCCGTACCGCTCGGCGACCTGCAGATACGCGATGAAGTTGCTGCCGTACTCGGCCATGCTGGTCAGGACGCGGTCTCCGCGGCGGAACGGGATGCCGTAGAACGCCATGTCCCAGGCGCGGGTGGCGTTGTCGACCAGTGCGATCTCGTCGCGGTCGCAGCCGAGGAGTCGAGCCGCGGAGTCGTATATCGACTCGATGCTCTCGGAGGCGTGAGCGGCTGCCTCGTAGCCGCCCATGTCCGCTTCCAAGTGCAGGTGGCGGGTGGCCGCGTCGACGACCTGCCGGGGCATCAGTGCGGCGCCGGCGTTGTTGAAGTGTGCCACCTTGGTGCATCCCGGGGTGTCGGCGCGCGCCCGGGCGACGTCCTCCGGCGAGTAGTCCCTGTTCCACGCCGGCTGCCGCACGTTTCGTGTAGCCGTCAACTCGCGTGCTCCCATCGTGTCGGCTTCTGTGACCCTTCCTCCACGGCCTTCGGGTCTGGCGCATCGTGCGCGACGAGGCGCAGGAACGCCTTCGCGCGAGGGTGGACCGGATGGTTCAGGAAATCCTGCGGGCGCCCTGATTCGAGGACGACACCGCTGTCCATGAAGACCACCCGGTCGGCCACCTCCCGGGCGAACTCCACTTCGTGGGTGACGACGACCATGGTCATGCCGTCGTGTGCGAGTTCGCGCATCACTTCCAGGACCTCCGCATGCAGCTCGGGGTCGAGTGCCGAGGTCGGCTCGTCGAAGAGGACGACTTCCGGTTCCATGGCCAGCGCCCGGGCGATGGCGACCCGCTGCTTCTGGCCGCCGGACAGCCGGGAGGGGTACTCGGCGGCCTTGTCGGTGAGTCCGACCCGGTCGAGCAGTTCCCTGCCCAGCGCCACGGCGGTGTCCTTGGGCATACGCCGCACGGAGAGCGGTCCTTCGATGACGTTGCCCAGGGCTGTCATGTGAGGGAACAGGTTGAACTGCTGGAACACCATGGCGGTACGGTGCCGGATCGTCCGCACCTTCCGGACGCGCTCCCGCCTGCGCACCGCGCCGCCGCACTCCACGGAGCAGCCGCAGATGGCCACTGTGCCGGCGTCGGGCTCCTCCAGCAGGTTCATGCAGCGGATGAGTGTGGTCTTGCCGGAGCCCGAGGGCCCCATCACCACGACCACCTCTCCGCGAGCCACGGTGAGGTCGACGCCCTTCAGCACCTCGAGCGCTCCGAACCGCTTGTGCAGGCCGCGTATGTCTATCTGGTCCGTCCGATTCATGCGTACGCCCTCCCCAACCGGCGCTCCAGAGCGCCCTGGCCCACGGACAGCAGGGTGTTGATCAGCCAGTAGGCCGCACCCGCCACGAGAAACGCCTCCATGTAGCGGAACGTCGAGCTGCCGATGCTCTCCGCGGCCCTGGTGAGCTCGACGACGGTGACCGCAGAGGCCAGCGAGGTGTCCTTCATCAGCGCGATGAACCGGCTGCCGATGGGAGGCAGGGCGACCCGCACCGCTTGCGGGGCGACGATCCGGCGAAGCATCCTCCAGTACGGCATGCCCATCGAGTGGGCCGCCTCCCACTGTCCGTGGTCGACGGCGATGATGCCGGCGCGGAAGTTCTCACTGAGGTAGGCGGCGGCATACACCGTGAGCGCGAGGATCGCCGACGGGACTGGCTCGATCATGATGCCGATCTGCGGGAGACCGTAGTAGACCAGCATGATCTGGATCAGCAGTGGTGTCCCCCGGAATACCGACACGTAGGCGATGGCGAGCCCCTTCAGAAGCCGGAACCGGGAGATCCTGGCCAGTCCCACCAGCGCGCCGAGGGCGAATCCGAGGACGAAGGACACCACTCCAAGCATCAGGGTGATGCCCATGGCGCTGAGGAGTTCGGGGAAGTCCTGGGCAATCAGATCCATGGTCTCTTTCCTTCCCTCCGTCAGCCCGCTTGGTCTGCGGGCAGGTCGCGGAGCTCTTCGGCCATGTCGAGGCCGCCGAGCCAGCGGCGCGAGATGGCCGACAGAGTGCCGTCGTCGATCATCTCGCCCAGGGCCTTGTCGACCTTCTGCTTGAAGTCCTTCTGGCCCTTGCGGAACGTCATGCCGTTGACCTCGGTCTCCAGCAGCGCTCCCGAGGCCTTGACAGGCAGGTTGTTCTTGTCGGCGAGATAGGCGCCCTGGAACTTCGAGACGAGCGCCGCGTCGGCCCGGCCCCGCCCGACGTCCGTGAGCGCGAGCGTGGCGTTCTTGTACGTCTTGATCTGCGCGTCCGGGATCTTCGTACGGGCGTAGTCGGCCTGGGTGGTGCCCTCCGTTACCGCGATGCGTTTACCGCGCAGGGAGGGAAGGCCGGTGAGGGACGTGTTGTCCTCGCCCACGAATACGGAGACACCGTTGACTTCGTAGGGTCGGGAGAAGTCGACCTGCTTCTTGCGCTCGTCGGTGATCGTCTGGCCCGAGATGACGATGTCGAACCGGTTGGCCTGCACACCGCCGATGAAGTTACCGAAGTCCGATCCGATGAACTCGACCTTGTCGATGCCGAGTCGCTCGGCCAGCTCATACGCCACGTCGACGTCATAGCCGGCGGGCTTGTTGGCGTCGAGGAAGTTCCACGGTGGGTTCGCCTCGGTGAGTGCGACCCTCAGGGTGCCCTTCGAGCGTGCCGTGTCGAGGGTGTTGGCGGAGGAGCCGGCCGAGCAGCCGGCGGTCAGCACCGTTCCGGAGACGAGCAGCGCCGCAAGTCGACGACGTCGGGAGGAAGTCGGAGTGGTGATCACGATCGCGGTCCTTCCTACGCAGCAGTCGTGGCCTTACGCGGTGGCATGAAGCCGGCTCGTCCTCGATGACGGGCAAGTCGCGTGTGGGGGCAGGGCGGAGGGCTGCGGCTGATCGGAGGTTAGGGGCGCATCCGCAGAGTGCGCCTTACCGCAGAGAGGCGTCAAGTACCCCCGAGGGGTATTTACGTGGAGGTAACAACGACGCGATCGCCCCTTGTTGGCTCGCGGGGCGTCAACGGTCTTGCGGGAGCATCTCCGCGCCCGGCCTCGCCGCGCCGACGCGACGTGACGGGCATGCCCGACCAGAGGAGGTGAACGGCCATCGTATGAAGGGGAGTTGGAGTCATCTGCGAAGCTGCGGGCGCCCGGCCGAGCCCTCGCGGCGAAGGTCCGCCCGTGCTCGAGCTTGTTCCACTTCGATGTTCCAGGAGGGAAGTCAAAGGCCGTGATCGCCAGGCCGGTCTCGGCGGCCAGGGCGGCCAGTTCGGGCTTCCAGGCCCGGTAGCGGTAGCTGTTGGAGCCGCCCGCGTCCGCGGTGATCAGCAGCCGGGTGGCCTGCGGGCCATAGGGGCGAGTGCGGCTGCTGGTCAGCACCGCCCTACGTCGTTGCGTCGATGCGCCGAACTCCGGGCGGCGGCAGAACGGCTTTTCGGGCTGATCGGGCAGGTGTCGATGCTTCTTGCTCGGCTTGCCGTGCAGGCCCTTTGGTGGGATGCCGCGGACAAACGGTTGACGGGCGGGAACGGACCGGCGGGTGCGATCGTCGTCATGAAGCGTGGGTCCGCACGCGCCGGAAGGGATGCTGCACTGCCACAACGCGTACCACGGTGAGGCCGGGATGATGGCGAACGTGGCCTATCCGGCCTGACGTTGACCTCGCACCGTCCGGACGCGGCGTGCGGATGGCTTCTCAGCTCTCCGGCTTGCGCGCGACGCCGATGACACACGGGGAGCTGGGCGTCGTACGGCCGTTGACGAGGAAGTCGAAGTGCCGCGCGTGCTCGATGGCGAAACCGGCGTTCTCGATGGCCCGTTCGGTGTCTCGGTCGAGGTTGCAGCCGCCGGTCAGCAGGGGCCACACAAGATTGATCCTGCGCTGCTTCCTGGCGAACCGGGGATCGGTCGAGCGGATGTGCTCGTAGAAGTACAACCGCCCACCGGGCCGCAGGACGCGCGCCGCTTCCGCCAGCGCCGCGGGCACGTCGGTGATGCTGCACAGGACGAGGGATGCGACGACCCCGTCGGCGGAGCCGTCCGGCACTGGCAGCGCCTCCGCGCGGCCCTCGCGTACGTCGACCGACGTGGGCGACTCGGCCGCCGCCCCCATCGCCAGCTTGCGCAGCCGTGGTTCGGGCTCTACGGCGATGACTTCCTCCACCTTCGCCGGGTAGTGGGCGAAGTTCGCGCCGGTCCCCGCACCCACCTCGACGACGTGGCCCTCGGCGTCCGCGAGGAGTTCCCTTCGGTGATCGAGGCCGCCGTGGGCCTCCGCGAACGCGTTGATCCTCGGGTAGATCCGCGCGAAGAACGGGTGCTTGACCTTCGGGCGCTTGGCTGCGGCCATGGACATGACGGCATCTCCCTGGTGGTGAGTGACGCCGCTACGCTACTACGTTGACGTAGTAGATACTACCTTTGTGTAGTAGGTGAGAGGGAGTCAGGCAGGTATGCAGCTCAACGGTGTCGCGGCGATCAGCGCGGCGGAGCCTGTCAGCGCCCAGGCATAGGCGGCTACCCCGGCGACGGAGACAGCCACCTGCCCTCGGGCCGGTGGCGCCAGGCGTGGTGGGTGCCCGGCTTCGAGCTGGGTGATCCGCGCGTCGAGCAACTCGGCAGACCCCATGGCGCTGGCGGGTACGGCGAGCGCCCAGCCGGGCATGCCGGACACCTTCAGCAGCGCCCCGGCAACCGCGGGCGTACCGCAGTGAGCGACCGCTCTGCGATCGGCGGTGAGTTCGCGGTCGGCGGCGAAGGTGTACCGCAGGTGACCCAACAGCGGAAGGGTGAAGTGTCGCGCCGCCAGGACGCCGGTGATCAACACCCTGAGCGGGTCGTGGCCGCGTACGTGCTCGGCCTCATGGGCCAGGACCGCATCGAGTTCGTGCCCGGTGGCGGTCGTCGCAAGGCCACTGCTCACCGCCACATGGGGGCGGAACAGGCCGTACGTGAATGCGAACGGAGCCTTGGAGCCGACCAGCGTGACACGGCCGGCCAAGCCTGCGCGCTCGGCCGCGTGCCTGACCTCGTGAGTGTCTGCGGCAGTGCCGTCGTCACGGGCTCGGGCTCGCACCTCTTGGCCCAGGGCTCGTGTGGCGCGCAGCCCTTTCCAGAGGTGGACGGCGGATCGTACGCCGCCGATGACCGAAAGGGCCAGGAGTACGGTGCCCGCCCAGGTGCTGCCGGACAGCAGAACGCCCGTGCCGCGACGGCCGACCTGCCAGGCGAGCGCCATGGTCAGGCAGCACGCGACGTAGACCACCGCGGCACGGATGACCACCGATGCGGCGACCAGGGTCCAGAAAGCGCGACTTCCGCGGTCGAACGCCACCGCACCGATCACGGCGACTCCTCCAGCAGGCGTCGCAGCCGGTCACGGAGGCCGGGATCAAGGGCTGCCTCAGCGGCGAAGTGCGCGACTGCCGCGTCTCCGTGAGCGCGCAGTACCTCACGGACGGCGAGGGCGGCCTCGTCCGGCGCGGTGGGGGAGTATGTGTAACCGCGGCCCTGTGGAGTGCGGTTGAGCATGCCTTTTTCGGCGAGCCTGCTCATCACGGTCATCACCGTCGTGTACGCGAGCGGCTGGACTCGGTCCGAGTTCAGCTCTTCCAGCACTTGTCGGACCGTGACCGGGTTCCCCACGTGCCAGCACACTCGCATGACCTCGCTCTCAAGTGCTCCCAGGACCACCGCCGACACCCTCTCCAGGACGTTACAACTATGCGAGCGTAGTACCTGGCATGCGGCGTGGACCCCTGGGCGTGGAGGCCGCTGTGGTACCGGAAGCGATCCCGGTACCACAGCGGCCTCGGTCCGTCAGACGGCCGACGTGACCTTCACGGGCTCGGTGCCGTCGGCGCTGTGCCGTGCCGCCCAGTTCTCCAGAGCCGTGCGGCAGGCGTGGTCGAGGTGGTGCACCCCGGACAGGTTGACCTCGACGGGGCGGTTCTGGGGCAGCGCCTCCAGACTGTCGAGGATCTTCGGCAGCCGCAGGAAGGTGGCGCTGCCCGTCAGGTGCGCCCGAATGGGCCCGGCGCCCTTGTCGATGATCTCCAGCCGGACGTGCGAGGCATCCCAGGCCGTCTTGACTACTGCGAGGGCTAGGCCGATGAGTACGCCCTCGAACATGCCGACCGCGACGATCGACACTGCCGTGACGACGAGGATCAGTGCCTCACCGCGGTGTTCCCGCCACAGCGCCTTCACCTCCTTGGCCGGGATCAGCTTGAAGCCCGAGTGGACGAGGATGCCGGCGAGCGCCGGAATCGGAATGACTCCGAGCGCGGCCGGAAGCGGAGAGGGCCGCGCAGCGGAGACCTGCCCTTAGCTCCGCTAAGTTCATTAGTGCATTCGAGGATGTCTGAGCGACCCGCCCGGACATGGCCGCAGGCCGACGCCCGGTGTGCCGTGATGCGTGGCGTCAGGAACCTGATGCCCTCGGCCCCGGGCGGCGTGTTCCGTTGACCCGCGCGGCTCAGGGTGCTGACCACGGCATCAGCAAGGTCCCGTCGACGACGGGGAAGGAGTATGCGGCTGCACGGAGTTCAGGGTCTGCTCCAGGCAGTGCTCTGTCCGGGGATCGGCGTGTGCGTGATCGTCGGCCTGTTGGGTGGCGAGCACGAGCACGGCGACCCGGTGGTCGGACTGGACCAGCGTCACGCGCAGCGGGGCTCCCGCCCCGTTCGTCAGGACGTATTCGTAGAGCGCGGGCGCCGTCGAGCCGTGGTCCTGCGTATCGGGACTTCGGGTCTCGTGCCAGCCGCACCTGTGCAGGGCTTCGGCCAGCTGTCTTACGGCGTGCTGGGCGGCGGAGTTGTCCGCGTACGCCGCGATGCGGTGCTGTGCCGTCGCTCCGCTGGTTCCTCTGTACGCACGAACGATCTGGTCCTCGGTGCCGGTCCCGTCGAACCACTGCAGAGCGCAGTCCCCCGTCCCGCCGGTGGGCAGGGGAGTGGTGGCACCGTTACCTGTGGTTGTGGTGCGCCAGTGATACCCGGCGTTCCAAGGCAGCGCGGACGGGGACAGTAAATCCGTACGCGGGAGACCACCACCGCTGCCCGGTGAGGGCAGGATCGAGGCGGCCGAGACCAGACCGGGGTTGGTCCGCTCGGGACGGTCGGCCGGCGCGCTGCCGAGCAGAGACGTCAGGCCCCACAGGCCGATGGAGAGCAGGGCGGCGCAACCCGCCGTGGTGACCGCCAGCCGGCGGGTCCGGTGGCGGCCCACCCGCTCGTGCACGTCGGTGACGCCCCCGCTCACGGTGATCAGAGGCTCGGCGTCGGCGGCGTAGCCGTGGAACAGTGTGCCGAGGTCGTCCTGCGAGGGACGGCGGGTTCCGTCACTCATGGGGGAGGACCTCCTGCCGGGGTCGTGCGGCGGTCGCCGTGCGGCCTGCTCGTGCCGTCGGCGTGTCCGGCGAGTCGGTGAGATGGGCGCTGAGGACGCGGCGGGCGCGCATGAGCCGTGAGCGTACCGCCGTGCTCGTCGACCCGGTCTGGCGGGCGACCTCCTCCACCGGGAGGTCGAGGAGGTGGTGCAGCACCACCGCGCGCCGCTGTTCGGGGTTGAGGCGACGCAGCGCGGCGACCAGAGCGACGTGGTCGGGCGCGAGGCCCGGTAGATCAGGCGGCGGACCGTGCCGGAAGTGGGCGCGGATCCGGTTGCGGGTCCTGCGCCACGAGCTGACCGCTAGGCGCAGGGCGACTGTACGCACCCACGGCGTCGGATCCCCTTGTGCGACCAGCTGCTCCCACCGCGGCCAGGCCCTGGCGTACGCCTCCTGGACCGCGTCCTCCGCCTCGCCGAGGTCGCCCGTCACGGCGTACACGACGGTGACGAGCCGCTTGACGCTCTCGACGTAGAAGCGCTCGAAGTCCCTGCGTGCGTCCGGTGGTTGCCCCTGGCTGTCCGTCATCGCCCCCTCCTGTGACGGCCACTCGCTCCAAAACGGCGGGTCAGCGGAGCAACGAGTTCGCCGACCTCGGGGATGCGCAGCGGGCGCGCCAACACCACGGCCGACAGGCCGATGACGGCGACGCCGAGCACCAGGCCGGAGGCGTCCCCTGCCAGGCCGCCGCCCAGTCGGTCTGTGGACCAGCCGCTCACCGCGTATGCCAGGCCGGCCCCCGGCAGGCACGCGACGCCGAGTCGCAGATGCGTGCCGAGGACCCGCTCCACGGGGCGGCCCAGCCTGCGGCGCAGCACCAGCGCGGTGCAGCACAGGCCCGCCGTACAGGCGATCGCGTACGCGGCCGCGATGCCGGTGACCGCCCAGCGCGCGGGCAGCAGGACGTACGAGGCCACGGACAGCCCCGCGTTGACGCCAGCGATGACCAGGGTCAGCAGGAACGGCGTACGGGTGTCGCCGAGCGCGTAGAAGCCGCGCGAGAGCACGTACTGCGCGGAGAAGGCCGCCAGCCCGGGCGCGAACGCCGCCAGCACCCAGCCGATCGCTCGGGTATCGGCTTCGCTCACCTGCCCGTACTGGTAGGCGAGCCCGGCGAGTTGGGGCGCGAGCACCACGAAGAGGAACACGGCGGGCACGATCGCCACGGCCGTCGTACGCAGAGTCCGGGACAGGCCGGCGCTCACCTGCGCCAGGTCACCGTCGGAGGCGGCCCGGCTCATCCGCGGCAGCAGTGCGGTGACCAGGGAGACGGTGATGATGCCCTGCGGTACCACCCACAGCTGATAGGCGCTGTTGTATGCCGTATAGCCGACGCCCTCCGTGACGCCCTCGGCGACGGCACGCACCCCGGCAGAGGTGGACAGCCGGGTCACCACCCAGTACGCGACCTGGTTCACCAGGACCAGCAGCAGGGTCCACACGGCGGCCCGCACCGGTCGCCCGAGCCCCGATCCGCGCCAGTCGAACCGCGGCCGCCACCGGAACCCGGCCGCCCGCAGCGACGGCAGCAGCGCCAGCGCCTGGACGGCGATGCCCGCCGTACTGCCCAGGCCGAGCAGGAGCAGCTGGCCGTCCGTGACCTGGTCCGCCGTGCTCGCGGTACGGGCGATCACCAGGTACAGCCCGAACACCGCGATCACGATGACGTTGTTGAGGACCGGAGTCCACATCATCGCCCCGAACCGGTCGCGGGCGTTGAGGACCTGGCCGAGCACGGTGAACACGCCGTAGAAGAGGATCTGTGGCAGGCAGTAACGGGCGAGCGCGACGGTGAGGTCGCGCTGGGAGCCCGTGTAGTCGGTGTACGCGGAGACGATCCAGGGCGCGGCGAGGACAGCGAGCGTCGTGATCGCGGTCAGCGCGGCCAGACAGAGCGTGAGCAACCGGTCGGTGTACGCGGCCCCGCCGTCCGCGTGCTCCTTCGCCGCCCGCACCAGCTCCGGCACGAACACCGAGTTGAGTGCTCCGCCGATCAGCAGGACGTAGACGATGTTCGGCACCGTGTTGGCGACGTTGTAGGCATCGCCGAGCAGCGCCGTACCCAGTGCGGCGACCACGACTGCGCCGCGGACGAACCCCGTGGCCCGCGACACCAGGGAGCCCAGCATCATCACGGCGCCGCCGCGCAGCCGGGGCGTCGGACGGGACTTCGGAACCGAATCCGTGGCGGCTTCCGCCTGTTCCTGAGCCGTCACGCCCTGTGTCCTCCCCGCCGCTCGAGCAGCTCGGTGAAATTCCCCGCCACAGACCGGGGCCGCCGGGCGTGCAAGAGGCAGGCGGGTCTGTCCCGCCGCCCTCCCGGCGGAGGAGTACGGAACGGATCGAGGAGACCTGCCACATGGCCGTGACAGAGGCGCAGATGTCCGAAGCCACACACACCCGCAGCCACGAGGTGCTGACCACGACCGCCGAGCAGCACCTGGGATATCTGGACTCTTTCCCCGGACAGGCGAGCTTCCTCCAGTACCCGTCCTGGGCCGCGGTGAAGGCGGGCTGGAAGGCGGAACGGCTCGGCTGGTTCGACAGCTCGGGACGCCAGTGCGGCGCGGCCCAGGTGCTGTACCGGCAACTGCCCGGAACTCGCCGGTACTTCGCCTACCTGCCGGAAGGGCCGGTGGTGGACTGGGCGGACCCGCGGCTGCCGCATCTGCTTCAGCCGCTGCTGGACCATCTCCGGTCGGCCGGCGCCTTCGCGGTGCGGATGGGGCCGCCGCTGCCGTACCGCCGCTGGAATGCCGCGACGCTCAAGGAGGCGGTCGGTCCCGGTCGCCGCGTCGGGGACGTACTGCCGGACCTCGTCGACCCGGTAGGCGCGGCCGTCGCGGACCGGCTGCGGGCGGCCGGATGGCGGCGCTGCGGCGAGGAGGGGGACTCCGGCGATGCACAGCCCCGCTACCTCTTCGAGGTGCCGCTCGCCGGCCGCAGCCTCGACGACCTGTGGGCAGGGCTGAACCAGGAGTGGCGACGCAACATAAAGAAGGCGGCGAAGGCCGACGTCGAGCCCTGTATCGGTACGGCCGACTATCTGCCGGAGTTCTACCGGCTGCTGCAGCTCACCGAGCAGCGCGACGGCTTCCGGCTCGGACGCTCGCTCGACTACTTCCAGCGCCAGTATCAGGAACTCAACGCGGAGGAGCCCGGCCGCATGCGGCTGTACCTGGCGTGGCACGACGGGGAGGTGCTCGCGGCGCACACACTGATCGTGGCGGGGCGCCGGGCCTGGTACCAGACGGGGGCGTCCGCGGACCACCGCCGCGAGGTGCGACCGAGCAACGCCCTGCAGTGGCGGATGCTCCGGGACGCGCACGCGCTCGGTGCCGAGGTGTACGACATGCGGGGCGTGCCCGACGTACTGGATCCGCAGGAGCGGCCGTTCGGCCTGATGCGTTGGAAGCTCGGCACAGGAGGGCAGGTCGTCGAGACGCTCGGTGAATGGGAGCTGGCGCTTGAGGGCGCCGTCAACAAGGCCCTGCACCGTGCCATGCAAAGGTATCTGGCACGGCGCTGAGGGCAGCCCCGTGATGTGCGGATCGGTCATGGGGAAACAGTAGACCTAAGGTGCTAAGTAAGTTAGCAGGATGGACCTCGATGTGTGATTGGGCGCCCGGGGCGGGAGAGGTGCGCCCGGCGGTCGGCCGACTCGAAAAATCGAAAAGGGCGGCTGGCCTGTGGTCACCATGCCAGCAGTCACGGCTCTGCTCTCATCCACTGGCCGCACTGCGAAGGTCTGCTGAGCGGTACCGCGGAGTTGGTGCTGCTCCGGGAGGTGCTGGGGCTGTGTCTTCGTCCTGAGTATCCGGCTGTCCGGCGATTGTCCTTCAGGCAAGAAGCGTTGATCTCCCGCCCGTCTGCGGTGTCACGACGCGAGCGGCGCGAGTTCCGTGAAGGTCTTGCCGCCGTCGCGGGACTCGTACACGCCCGTCTGTGTCGCGGCGAGGATGTGGTCGGCGTTGACGGCCGTCAGGTCCTGGGGCTGTCCGCCGGGCACGGCCGTGAGCTGCTTCCAGGTCTTGCCGCCGTCCGCGCTGCTGTTCAGCTTCCCGGACGGGTCGATACCGAACAGGGACTTCTCCGTGGGCCAGGACAGGAACGCCTGCACCGGCTCGGCGCCCTTGGCGAAGGTGCGCCCGCCGTCGGTGCTTGCGACGACGCCCTCCGCGGTGCTGGCCAGCAGCCTGCCGCCACTGGGGTTCACCGCGAGGTCGAGGGCTTCCAGCGTCGCGCCGTCCTCCCAGCTCTGCAGGTCGCTGCTCGTCCGGATCCGGCCGCCCTCGTATCCATAGACGGTGCCCTGGGCCGAGTCCAGGGAGTGGAAGTCGGCTTCCCCCGACAAGGACCGGGACGTCCAGGTACGGCCCGCGTCCTTGCTCTCGATCAGACCGACATTGCCCGGACGGTCGCTACCGGGGGCGCCATGTCCGCTGGCGATGAAAGTGTTCTCACCGGTGATGGCGAAGCCCATGAAGTCGTCCTCGCGGTCGCCGACGAGCTTCGGCTTCTCGCCCTTGGCCACGGTGTACAGACCGCTGTGGGTGGCGACGTACACACTCCCGTCAGCGGGGTCTACACCCAGGCCGTGGACGTGGGACAGCGCCCCCGAGGACTCCGACGTGTCCGCCGCCGCGCCCGTGTCGACAGTGCCGCCTCCGCAGGCGGCGAGGACCAGGGAGGCGATCGAAGCGCCCGCCATGGCGAGCAGGGTACGGACAGCCGGGCGTGCGGTCACTGAAGTTCCTTGGGCGGTGGGGGCGTTGGTGCTCAGGGCCTGCTGGCGGCGAAGAACGGCATGGAGTCCAGCGGGACGATCTCGATGTTCTTGCCGGTGCGCGGCGCGTGGATGGCCTT